>SXSU01000013.1 GCA_005793345.1 Bdellovibrionales bacterium | reverse complement strand
TTAATTTGCTATAGTCTACTAAATTTTCATTATTTAGTGCTTCTTCTGCTTGTCTCAAATAAAATAAAACTGAATCTCTGAGGGTATTTGTATTTACTGAATGTAATAATTTATTTGAGCTTGATAATAGTATATAACCACCTATTCCATATTGGAGCTCATTCAACTGGTTTATTAATAAATAAAGATTCTTCTTAAAATCTTGTAATTGTGATTTATAAAACAACCAATAACTTTTCCAATAATCTTCTTCGTATCTATTTTTAGGATAAAGTCGTTTGCCATAAAAATTATTAATCAAAAAAGATAAGTTCGTTTCTAATACCGTCATGCCATCCTTTGTTTTTACAATGACTCCATCTTTTTCTAGTGGTGTAAATCCATATTTTTTACTTGAAAATAACACTGCATTTGCACTTCGACCTGTAACTAAAATTTTTGGATCAAATTGTCGATCGTACACACCATTAGTCAACATTTTTAAATAATATCGCTCTTTAAGTAAAGCAGTTGCTCTATGTAGTAGAGAATCTAATCCATACTGAATTTCAAAACTCACATCGACTAAACCTAATTCTACAATCGGTTGAAATTCGAATTCCCTGACTAAAATACCTTCTGATTTGACTTCAACCGGTAATAAATTATTCATTATATCTTTATTATTTATTTCTTTATCATTTTTATCATAATTTGTTCCATCAAATACGCGCATTATAGCATGGGTATTATTTTGACCTTCATAATTAAGCCATGTAATACGATGCGGATTCAATTTTTGTTCAATATTCCATAAATAATTAAAGGATTCGGGGGTGTAATCACCTCTAGCTCTCCAAGATTCTAAAACTATTTTTAAATATTGGTTATTATTAGTTCTAATGTGATCTTGAATTGATAATTTAAATATACCTTCACATTTTGATGCCCTGGTGGAACTTAAACCACTTGTAATCTTAGAATTGCTCGAAAATTGGAATCCATTTGTCGAAGGATTCGACAAAGTCAAACTGCTATAAAATATAATAAGTAATAAATTCTGATATTTAATCATTATCTCCTCAGCCATTACTTTTTAATTACAAATTGTATGCCTGAAGTTGTTGCCCCCTAAGAAAGAACTTAAGCATCTATAAATAAATGTATTACACTTATTTAAAGATTGACTACACTTATATATGCATGTATTTACATTTTAAAAACATGAAAGGATGATATGCATATGAACTTAAAGTATTCGTTAAAACTAATCTCTATATTTACACTCTCTGGTTACCTTGGGGCCTGTTCCACTAAAAAACAAATATCTGAAAATACAAATAATACTCCAAATTTAATTAAGAATGAACAAAAGTTAAATGTTGATTTTAACTCTGAACTTGAAGAAAAAAACGAAATTAAAATTGAAAGTGAATTCACAAAATCCCATGAAATATATTTTTACTTTTCTCCAGATAAAAGTGGCAATCTTGAATTTTCTTCACCAATGGCAATAGGTATAAACTGCAATATTGATGATGTAAAAAACCATTTGCACTGGAATGAGGTTGACAGTGAACTTAATGATATTGAAATTGAGTTACCCCATACACTCCGTATTCAAAAAGATAAAAAATATATATTAAAATACAATATTGAACCATCTACTTGTGAATATTATTCTTTGACTTTTACAACTAAATTCAAAATTCAAAAAGATGATCTGATTTTCCCTTCACCTTTCCCTACTCAAACTCCCATTTTGTATCCAAATCCTAGCCCCAGTCCTACTCCAAATCCAATTTCTAAAATTGATGTTTCACCTAAACCTGAGCCAGGATTTATTGCAGAGGAACAACTTGACACCTATGGTGGAGATATCGAGTTAAGAATACCAACTAAAGGATACTATTACAAAGACTTCAAATTTACATATTCTAAGGGTTTAAAAATTTATCGAAATGTTTTCTCTGGGTCTTCAAATTGTGAAACAAATAAAAAATTAGAACTCCTAGAACTTGGCGAAAATGGAGTTATCGTAAAAAAAATAGACATTACAGACTCAACTTCTCAACCCCTCAAAGGGAATACATTTTATAGATTACGATTCTCCATTATCCTTGATACTGATTGTAGTTTTGTTTATGAGAGTTTTAATATAGGGAAACAACAATAAACTTTAATTGGCATACATATTGTATCTTACATTTTGAATATTATTTTTTTATAAAAAATGTGAGTACAATATGTTTAAAACCATAAATTTAAAATTATTTTTTACTTTTACCTTTACTGTTTCTTTTAATACATTCATCGTTCAAAATTCTTGTTTTGCAAACGATCAAGTCACTCAATCTATTTCACAACCAGCAAATACTTTTTTTGAAAAATTTAATTTTTATTCAAGTTACTCACAATTCTCGGGAAATTATAAATCACAATCTATAAATTCTGATCAAACATTATCAAAAAGTAAGTATAATTACTTGAGTCACTTTTTATACTTTTCATTAAGCTATAAACTTCTTCAAAATACCACCTTAGGATTATCAACCTCATACTCTGATCAACACTCAACCTATAATAAATTGGAAGCGAAATCTGAAACAAATACCTTTGACCACTTTTCTGGTTTTACAGAACCAAGCATCAGCCTGGCTGAAAATTTTAAATTAGAAAATAAACAAAGTTTAAAATTAAGTATTGCCTATTCGCCATCAGAACATCCGCGAGTCATTAAAAACAAAGATAGCGAACACACTACAACTACAGCTCATCGAGGCTACAGCTACATCTCTTCTTCGGTAAGTTACAATAAGAATTTTGATTTTTTTGAAGCTGGTGGTAAATTAAACTATCAGTCTACAACTATGCAAAAAAAACTAAATGATGGTAATCTAAAATACTCTGATCCAGGCAAGTGGCTTACCTCTTCTATTTATGGTAACTATCTTTTTGATAAATCTACTTTAGGAATAACTATTACTAATTATCGGCCAGCTATAATAAACACTAATTATATTTATAGTCATAATATTAAAGGAATGAATTCGTTAGATTTAAGTTTTGATTTTCCAATAGACAATAAATACACATTTAATACTGGAGTTACATCATATGAAGAATGGTACTGGTTGAATAAAAATATTGAAAATTACAAATATAATTCCACTGCATTATCTATAGGAATTTCGGTCTATTTATAATTTAAAATTTATAATTTAAAATTCTAAAGATCATCGTTAGCTATCGTTGTTAGCTAACGACTCAAGTGCTATTTCAGCTCTCGTCTTATATCCTTTTTTTGTGTTGCACTCTTTACAAGATGTAACAACATTATTTTTAGATGACTTTCCACCTTTAGCTATAGGAATTAAATGATCCATTGTAAGCTCACTCGGATGAAAACGCTTTTCGCAGTGATAACACAAAGATTTACCCAATTGATTTTTCCACCATTGAGATTGGCGCAATTCACGTGCTTTAGCTTTTTCTATTTTTTGATGCTCTTGAGAGGCTGGTGCAAAGAATAAATTCATGGTCATCACTCGGTTATACTCGATTACTAATTTTAAAGCAAGTTTGTATAAAATATTACTTTTTTAATAGCACAATTATTTCATCGCGCTCCATCTCTTGTGCAATTTGCAATGCAGTTTTACCATCTTCACTTTTATCATTCAATTCTAATTTATTTTGTGAGATCAGCCATTTTACAACTTCAGTTGTTCCATATTTAACTGCTTCTATAAGTACACTCTCATTTTTTTCATTTTTTTGTAGTATCAGCTCTTTATTTTTCTCGAAAAGTAATTTTGCAGTATTTAAATCATTCATTGTTATGGCACACACAAATAATTCTTTTCGTCCACACTTTCCTTCTAATGGAACACCCAACTCAATTAGCTTTTTAGCCAGTTCAGGTTGATCGTTAGATACAGCTAAAGAAAGTGCTGTTTGTTGATTTTGACTTTTAACATCTAATTTTACATTTTTAGATATTAAATAATCCACTACTTTAGTTTGCTGATGTAAAATTGCATTCATTAATAAGGAACTACCAAAAGCATCTAGTGAATTTAGATCTAGACCTTTTTTTTCAGCCTCTACTAATTGAGCTACAGCGCCCTGCTTAACCATATTTAGAACTTTTGCTATATCAATATTTGAAGGAGTACTTATATTGGTAGTTTGGGCATTTAAACTTAAACTACTTAAAATAATAATCACAAAAGGCTTTAAAAAAAATTTCATAAAATATACCTCACGGTAAGTTATTTTCTAAATTACTTTGTTCAAAATCTCTTTGTTCTAATTTTACTAAAGTCGATTGACTATCAAGCGAAACTAACTGCATTGGCGTATAATCAATTGGCTTCATATTTTTAAACTTAATATAAATTTTCGCAATTTCTTCTCGAATTAAATCTCTGGCTTCGGTCCAATCAGCATCACTATCAGTGTGTTGCAAAGCAGTAAAAATAACAACTCCAGACTTTGTGTTAATTTCACCAGCCAAAGTTATAGCTGGATCCACTGAACCTGTTTTAGCAATAATACTTTCTGAAAAGGCGGCATAACGACTTGAGCCAAGTGTGCTTTTTTCAACCCCAGCAACAGCCATAATATTTTTCAAATCTAAATTATTATTTTTCATTAATATCTTTAGAGTTGTTATAATTTTAATCATCGCTGAACAGCTTGCTTTATTATATATTTTAGATTTTGCACCATATTCTGAATCACCAGAACCATTAATAAATTCTATCTCATCAACTGCTAAGTTTAACTTGGTAAACATAAATTTTGCAAATTCACGACTTGCATTTGCTTTTAAACGAAAAGTGTACTTTGAGTTTACATCCTCCCAATCAACTTTTATACCAGGATCTTCAAAAACATTTCCTTTTTCCGATAGATCAATTTTACCAGCAGCTATCCATAAATGATCTGCTATTGAATTATGTGAAACTAAATTCATTTGCTTGATGATTTGATATAATGGTACCGATTTGATTGAATAAACCTGCCAATCATTATCAATTGAATTTATTGAGAAATCCTTACTATTAAGATACTTTACTTCTTGGTATTTGATTTGTGATTTTATCAACATATCTATTCCAAATAATTTTTTTGTTTTAGTTCTTAGTTTTGTATAACGTTCTTCATCAAAAGGCTCGTTAACCATATTTTTCAAAGTTCGCTCTACAGAAAGTGGGTGAAAAATAATTGATCTATGACTTGCAACCCCACTCTCAAGCTCAAGGACTTTCCAATTTAATCTAAAATTTTCATCAAAAGTTAATTTTTCTACCTCAGTAATACCAATTTTATTTAACTCAGAGGTTAAAAAATAAAACATTTCTCGACCAAAAAGAGGATCAGCAGCACCTATAATATGAAGATTGGCTTTTACTCCATGACGATTATATACAATAACTTTAGTTTCAAATCGATGCTGGGGACCAAAAACTGATAAAGCCCAATATGCTGTTACCACTTTTGAAATTGAAGCCAATTCAAATTTTTCATTTAAGCGATCCGATCCTTTTATATTTAATGATTCTAAAGAATCGACATTATCTTCAAATGAAGCATAACACATTGAATTTAATTTTACTTTTGAGTGGGAAAATTGCGAAGTTAATATTACTGCAAATAATAAAACAGTTGTTAACGAAAAGAATCTTTTAAAAAAACAAACCATAACATAATCCTTCATGAAATGAATTGAACACCTTGATAAATAATGCAATGTGTATAATTCTTATTCAGTCCAATTCATATAAAAATAAAAATTCAGATAAATAATTCAAGACAACAATGCAATTTTTGGCACTTCTACTTATAGATTTAAATTTGACCCAGTTTAAAATCTTCTTTAAAATTTATTCATTCTATCCAACAAAAATTGTTACACGCGATTCGGTTATACAAACCAAAAGGTGCAAATATGAAATGTAACGTCTCTGTAATTGACAGAATTATCAGATTTATTCTTGGGATTGGTTTAACGACGTGGTCAATAGCTGGAGGTCCAAATTGGGGCTATATTGGAATCTACTTATTAATAACAAGTGGATGGGGTCTTTGTTTTTTTTACGGAATTTTTAAAATAAATACTATTAAAGAATTGCGATAAAACTATGGATGACAAAACCCAAAAAGCACTTGATTTGCTTAAAGATAAATATTTAAACTCTCTGAGTGAGAAAATTGAAATTATAAAATCACATATTGCACTTAAAAATTTATCTGGACTCCAACAAGAATTTCATAAATTAAAAGGGAGTGGTAAAACATATGGATTTAATAATATCACTTTAATCTCTACCCGTATTGATCTCCTTTTAAAAAATAAATCTCCAGAAGCTCTTGATTACGCAAGTAAATCATGTACTCTTTTTGAGAAAATTATTAACTCACATTTTAACAATGAAAGTTATGATGTCCATACAGATCCTCTTTACAAACAGTTCATTTAAAATCAAAGGCTTACTTCTATGAATCTCACTGAAATTACATTTTTAAAACAAGATCAAATAAAAATAGATGACGAAACAATATCAACTTATGGAAAAGATTGGACTTCATATTTTAACATAAAATGCAGTGGTGTTCTTTTTCCAGAATCCGTTGAAGATGTGCAAAAAATAGTGATTTGGGCAAAAAGTAAAAATATAAAATTAATTCCGTCTGGGGGGAGAACAGGTCTCAGTGGCGGAGCTGTTGCCCGAAATGGCGAAGTGATTGTGTCCATGGATCGACTTAATAAAATTTTAGATTGGAATCCTGTAGATCGATTGGTTCATTGTCAAGCTGGTGTTATAATCGAAGAACTACAAAATTTTGCTAAAAATAAAAATCTTTTTTATCCAATCGATTTTGCAGCAAGAGGTTCTGCTCAACTTGGTGGTTCAATAGCTACAAATGCAGGAGGAATCAAAGTCGTTCGTTATGGTATGACTCGGCAATGGGTCCAAGGTTTAACAGTTGTAACTGGAACTGGTGATATTTTAAAACTTAATAATGGACTCATTAAAAATGCTTCAGGATATGATTTTAAAAATTTATTCGTTGGAAGTGAAGGAACATTAGGTTTTATCGTTGAAGCAAACATGCTGCTCACTACTGCTCCACATAACTTAAAAACACTTTTACTTGCTCCTGAGAGTTTATCAAAGATTATGGATATTTTTAAATACTTTCAAGATCATTCATTACTATGTGCATTTGAAATGTTTTCTGAAAAAGCTCTCGAATATGTTTTAAAAAATACAGGTGCTCAGCATCCATTTTCAAACAAATCAGATTACTATATTGTGCTTGAAGTAGAATGCCCTTATGAAAAAGATGAAGATAATTTAATGCAACTTTTAGAAAAATGTTTTGAAAATGAGTGGATCATTGATGGACATATGGCTCAATCAGAAGTGCAAGCAAAAAACTTTTGGCGTTATAGAGAACAAATTAGTGAAAGTTTATCACCATACTCTCCCTATAAGAATGATTTATCTGTTCGAATATCTAGGGTTCCTGAATTTTTAAAATCGTTAGATCAAATTCTTAGTGAAAAATATCCAACCTGGAAAGTTGTATGGTTTGGGCATGTAGGAGATGGAAATCTTCATATTAATATCTTAAGACCGGAACAAATGACCAAAGAAAATTTTGTAGAAGAATGTCAAAAGGTCGATGAAGTTATTTTTCAAAAGATCAAAGAATTTGATGGAAGCATATCTGCCGAACATGGTGTTGGCTTGACTAAAAAACCATTTTTACATTTTTGTCGAAGCCAAAATGAAATTTTACTGATGAAAAATATAAAGAAAATTTTTGATCCCGAACAAATTATAAATCCTGACAAGATTTTCTAAAAAACCTAAGTATTAGCATCACTAAACCATTTTAATGATATTTTATAAAAATCTTGAAATGGGGGCTGACTGTAAAGTTTTTCTTTCTCTTGTAAATGCTTAATTACAAGTGCTTTAGATTTTTTTTGCAAGTAGACCTCAACTAAATCTTCAGCAAGAATAAAGCAAGACTCAAGTTCATTAAAGTCATTACCTTTATATTCAACTGGAAACCCTTTTCCATCAAGTGACTTATGGTGCTTTTTTATAATATTTAAAACTTCCACCGGGCACTCTTTCCATTTTGATAGAATAGCAAGTGAATCTAGAACATGATTTTTTACTATTTCAAGTTCCTCTTTATTTACTTTTGAATTATGCTGGATGGCTTTAATAAATATTTTTTCATTTTTAACAAGATGCTCCGAGAGACTAATATCATGAAAAAAAGCTGCTAACGTTAACAACTCACTAGCATTTTTAAACTTAAAATTATACTCCTTACTAAATGCAGTACAAAGACATGAAATCAATATTGCATGCTGATTGAGGTAATCAGATTCAATACTTTTATCACCTAATTTAAAAAACTGACTAATTTCCTTTGTATTTTGAGCTACTTTTTGAACTAGCTCAATATTTTGTTTTAAAAGCTGATTGGTCTCATTGGACCAGCCAAATGTTTTTAATGTTTGATTGGTAAAATCTAAAACCTCTGCTGAAATCTTAGTTTTAGATTGTTCATTATTTCCAAATCTAGCTTCTAATTGTCCTTGGATATCTTTTTGAAATTGCTCGACATAGTTTTTAAAGTAATTCTTTTCAACTTGTAAATGATTAATATTTTTACTCTTATACCTATCATATTCTTGCTGATCAAATACACTTCCAGAATTAATCATTTTTATATATTTATCATCTCCAATTTTTACAAATAAAGGGTGACTCACTTTTCCTATTCTAAGCAATGTCTCAATACTAATAGGAAGATGAGATTGCTCTTGCAATTGATTCTGATCGCTGATTATATTTTTTAAAAGGTTAACAAATTCTTTTTCAGAAAATGGTTTTTTTAAATGTACCGAAAACTTATGACTTAAAATCGATTGCCTATCTTGAGGAGAGTCACTTGTCATTAAAATAAACCAGGATTCAGGTTTTAATTCTTTCCATCGAGTAAATATCTTATCACCATTTATTTTTGGCATATTAAAATCACAGATAATCGCCTGTAATTCATCTTTATACTTTTCGATTAAAGACAGACCTTCTGCTGGATTTGACGTTTTTAAAACTTCTAAAGTATAATTCTCAGTAAAAAATAATGCAACAATCTCTAATAAATCAGGCTCATCTTCTACAATTAAGATTTTATTTTGTACATGTGACATATCATTACTCACTCACTAACAAATTTTTAATGCTATTATAATATTTAGAAAACTTTCCAACATTTAGATATTGATATTTTTCCCATTCAGATTTTAAATCACTCCAGTTCACATGTTCAAGAAATGCAAAAGTAAGATGTTCTGCAATTATAAATACTGCAGAATATTCATTAATAAGATTTTCTTTAATTCCATTTGGGAATCCACTGCCATCAGGTTTTTCATGATGTTGCAAAATAATAGTTTTTACTAATTCTGGAGTAAAACCTGCTCTTGTTAAAGCAGAGACAGAATCATTAGGATGACTGATCAACATTTTAAGTTCATCTTTATAATTTGGTCTTTTTTGTATTAATGTCTGATAAAATTTAAATTCGTTTTCAATAATGTAATCCGACAAAGAATTGTCATGAAAAAAAGCTGCAAAACCTATAAATTTATAATCCTCAACAGGAAAATTAAATTCTTTCATTAATACAATTGATGTTATGGAATTAAGAACACAATGTGCCGAAGCTTTGTTCATTTTTTCAAAATTTATACTATTTAACAATTTTTTTAAATTCTTATTTTTTTGTGCTAAATAAATAATATTTTTTAAATTTGCAACAGCAATCTCTTCTAGTTCTTTACTCCAACCAAATTGATCAAAGATATCAGTAATAAATTTTTGAATTTGCTCGCTTAATTTAAATTGTTGAAATTCTTCTTCATCTTCAATTTTTAAAAATAAAGATGAATTTACTTTTTGTGCAAAACTATTTACCAATTCTTTATAATCAGAACTCAACAAATAAAGTTGTTTAATATTTTTCTCTACATAATGATTATAATTTTCATTACTAAAAACAGTTTTTGGATAAGAAACTTTGACATAAGATTCTTCATTAATTTTAACATAAAGAGAATAATTAATGAGTTTTAAAAATATTAGAGAATCAATTGAAATAGGACTATAATTTGAAATCTTTTTCTCATTCTTATCTTGATTAAGATTTAAAATTTCAGAATTAGATTCTAATAGTAAGCTAGCTACTGCATTATATATATCATCTTCTTGAAAAGGTTTATTTACTCTAGTCACTTTAAATTTATCAGAAAACTTTAGTTCTTTATCATCCACACTTGTTGCATATACAAATGGTAATTTAATATTATTATTTATTATATGTTCAAATATCTTAGTCCCTTTGCCTCCTGGCATATTAAAATCAGAAATACAAACATCAAAAGGTGCATTTTCAAGAATAGCCTTATCAATTAATTTAATTGCATCATTTACATTTCCGGCTTCACTATGTTGAATTGTAAACTTTTCGGATAAATAAAACACAAGTAGCTCTCTTATATCAACTTCATCATCTACGATAAGAACCTTGATAATTTTCAACTGAAACTCCCTGTGATTAATTAAACTCCTTTAATTTTATTTGAGTGTTAGTGCTAGTTCAATTCAAAGAATTTTCAAAGAATATACTTATACCTTAGTCTAGGCGATTAACCCAAAAGTCCAGTGTAAAACCATGACTCAATTTTCTATAATTTGTGTCGATAAGTCCTATAATGGAAAAAGCTAAAATTAGTAGTTTAACATTTTTTGATAATTTATTAGAGCCATTATTTGCTTTCAATGCAAAGGCAGAAATTATATATTGTAATAATGTTGCTTCGATTTTTTTAGAAGTTTCTGAGCGTAGAATATTAAAAATTAAAAATTTCTCTCAACTAGTAAAATCTACTGAATCCATCGAAGAGTTTAATAATTTATCAGCCATTACTGAAATAACTCCTTATAAAGAATTTAATTTTGAAACTTTAGATGGAAGATTAAGTAAAGTAATTTATACATTTCAACCTATAGATTTAAATAATGAATCAATTTGGCTTTTTTTCTTACGTGATATGACTTTAGAACAAAGATTGCAAGATAAGTACAAAAATGAAACACAAGAAAAAGAAAATTACATTCGAGAATTGGAAGTTGCGCATCGTGAACTAGAGCATTATTCAAAAAATTTAAAAAGATTAGTGGATGAAAGAACTGCAGAGTTAAAAAATATTAATACAATGATGGCAGCTCTTTTAGATTCTTTAGACCCAGCATTTTTTATGTTTGATAAAGATGGAATCTGCCTTCCTGTATTTTCAAAATCTTGTGAAAAACTTATTGAATGCCGACCTGTGGGAAAACGCTTTTGGGATGTCTTAAAAATTTCTCAAGATCGACATGAAAAATCTAAAAATTGGATTAAAGCATTATTTCAAAATATGTTACCATTTGAGGATTTAGCAGTTCTTGGTCCTGATAAATTTATTAGTGAAAATAATCTCCATATAGAGCTTAAGTATTTTCCACTAAAGGATGAACAAAGTGATGAGCTTAAAGCTGTAGTTGTAATGGCAACTGATACAACCGAAATTGATATTGCAAAAGAATCCGCAGAAAAAGAGCGAAACTATGCAATGATGATGGTTAATATATTAAAGCGACGCAAAGAAATGACTCAATTTGTTTTTGATGCTCAAAAAATAATTGATGAATTAAGAAAAACTTTAAGTGATCAATTTGGATTTAATATTCAAGTTGTATTCAGACTTTTACATACTTTAAAGGGTGGTGCTGCTTCCTTTGCAATTCAAGATCTTTCACAAGCAACTCACGACGCTGAACAAGTTTTAATAAATATAAATAATGAAGGTTTATGTAAGGATACACTTTCAATTATGAATGATCATTTCTCTAATATTCGATATCAATTTCAAAATTTTTTAAAATCAAATGAAATATTTTTAGGATCAGCAATTGTTCATGGTATTAGAACAATTGAAGTACCAGTTCCTACATTAAATAATTTTCTTAAAAAATTAAATCGCTTTCAAGATGTCAAAGAACTTATTCTAAAATTTGAACAAGAAATTTTTTATGTTCCTGCTAATTATTTTCTGGATGGTTATAATGATACAATTATTACTTTATCAGAAAGACTTGGAAAAAAATTAAAGCCACTACTTATAATTGGTGGCGATACTATGGTTCACCGTGAACTGTATTCAGAATTATTTTCTACCTTAATACACCAATTTAATAATGCGATTGACCACGGCATAGAAAATCCAGACATCAGAAAGTTTAATCATAAAGACGAAGATGGTCTAATTTCTATTGATATTCATATTCAAAAAACTGACCCAAATGAATTTTTAATAATTAAAATTACTGATGATGGGGCTGGAATTGATCCAAATAAAATCAGAGAAATTTTACGTCGCAAAAATATGGACTTAAAAAATAATAATTTTTCAGATGAGTCCGATGAAGATATCATTCAACATATTTTTGATAGTCAATTTTCTACAAAAGATGAAGTTAATATTGTCTCAGGACGTGGGATTGGAATGAATGCAATACTTCATGCTGCATATAACTTAGGTGGTACAGCCTTTGTTAAAACAGAGGTAACTAAGGGAACAGAACTTTGGATTCGAGTCCCATATAAAAAAGAATCATTTAAGTTAGCTATTGCAAGTTAGTAAGTGAGCCAACAGGTTTTGCATTTATAATCTGAAAACCACTGACTGCACAGGCTTTTGCAATTTGATCTTTTTTAGATATTGGACACCACACCATAACACATCCGCCGCCCCCTGCTCCACATATTTTAATGGCTTCTGCTCCGTTTGATAGTGCAATTTCTTTTAGTTTTTCAATCTCTGGACTCAAAATAGCAGAGGCTAATTGGACCCTGGCTTCATATTCTCGATGAAAGAGCGGAGTTAACTCTGACCATAATCCAGCTTTTACTTTTGCAGCCATTTCCTGTGCAATATATTTTAAGGCAATTAAAGCTTTTATTGTTTCAGTTTTTTTTGCCACCGCATTTTTTAAAACTTCAAAGTTATTCATACCACTATGATGAGAGCGTCCCGTATACACTAATAAAAATCTTTTTGAAAATTCAGAATTAATAAAATCATCAGGTTCATTAAATACTTCTTGAGCTATTCCAGTTGCACGATATTCTAAAATATTTATTCCTCCAGATATTGCTGGATAATAATCTTGCGTTCCTGTAGGAGTTAGTAATTGTTCTGCTTCTAGGTTATGGGCTAATTCAACCATAGAATGAACTGAAGTAAATGGTTTAATAGTGGCTTTTGAAAAGGCTTTTAATAATGATATTAATAAACTGGAACTTCCACCTAATCCTCCACCAATTGGACTGTCGGATTTTGTTTTCAACTTAAAACCAAAATTTGGTTTCCAATATTGCAATTGCATTTTGTATAAAGATAATCCTTGATCCATTTCTTTGATAGCTTGGTCATAGGATACAAATACTTTTTTAAATCCTAAATCTAATGATTCGATTTCAATTTTTGAATCATTAGGTGTGATTTCTAACTCAACAGTGGTATAAATATCAATTGCCACATTTATTGTCGTTGCTCCACCTATAAAAGAATAAAGGGGCCACATATCTAATGTGCCCCCAGCTAAATCAACTCTCGTCGGTGATTGAATTTGAATTTTCATATCTCATACCTATTTGGGAAGTAATGTTGGAATCGCAGATGGAGATGGTGATGGAGATGGAGTTGGTGTGGGCTCCTTTTCTTTTAAATCTTCAAGTTTAGCCTTAAAAAGTTTATCCACTTGAGTTGTATCAACTTTATAAACTCGGTGAAGATCTTTTACCCAGACATACCAATTTTTATCTTTATCCTGGCCAAAATCTACAGTCCAAAGAGGCTTACCCTCTGTCTCTACTTCAACACTCATAGAAGGCTTACTGAGACCAAATTTATTTTTATCTGAAACAGAAGGATCAACTTCTAAAGTAAACTCACTAGCTCTCATATCGTTTATTGCGTTGACTACTTCTCTGACATTATTTTGTGCCAATTTTATTTTCTCATTTTCGGGAGAGTACCATAATCCTTCTTTTGTTTTCAGATTCAATACAAACTTATCTTTCTTTATTTTAAAATTAGTCATTGATGAAAATCCATCACGATTGATTCGCTTATCACGAAAATCACGCACTGTTTTATCTAGATGAGAGGACCAAGACGTTGAACCAACCATAACAACAGCATCCTGATTTTTACGAACAAATGGATTTCCATCAATGTTTTTTCGTGTTCCTAAATCCATTGAAGTGGATTGATCTTGATAATTAAAAATTTTAATTTTAGCTTTAGGTTTATCTAAACCATAAGTCGTCCAATTCACACTTCCAGATTCAGTATCAGATTCACTATTACCAATTGTTTCAGATGACTTTTCTGTTGTAATTGAATTTAACCAATCACTCATAGTGTTGGGATCAACTTTATCAGAAATGGGCTTTGTTATTTGCCATCCTTTTTCATCTTTAATCAGTTCAATAACTTCACCCGAAGACTGTGTCAGCTCAACTTTTTTTACAATGTCTTTTGCAAAAGGGAGTAAGACAGAAGCTTCATCCTTTGCTTTTTGCTTTTGCTCTCCCTGGTGATAGTCAAAATAATAAACTCCTCCAACAAGTAAAATAACAAAAATATAAAAAATGGTGCTTGTCTTTAACTTCATGCGTGTCTCCTTTTAAACCATAAGAAACCGCTGCTCAAGAGCATTAATAAAGGCAATGGAATTACAAATGCAAAAATAAAAATATAAAATTTATTATCTGTTAAAGTCATTTCAGTTGCAGTAACTTCTTTTGGTGTAATAGTAACTGAATTCTCTTCTTTTGCCAAAGTCATTATTGAATTTAAAATTAAATCACGATTTAAATTTCGATAATATAATTGGTTACCAAAAAACTTACTATCTCCCACAACTAACAAATTAAATTCTTTATCACCGTTTGTGTCAGGCCATTTTCCTTTTAATGATGTCATAACAGAGAACGGACCTTTTTCTCCCTCTTTGTCAAATTTAGTATCATTAAATCCAAAAGAGTTATCACCACTCTTTAAGATTTCTTCATAAACAATTCCTGCTGGAACAATTCCTTTAACAATAGCCTGTGGTAATCTAAATAATACAAATTCATTCTTACCAAAAACTTTTGTTATTGGACTTGAAAGCGAAAACTCATTTATAGGTGTCGCAGAAGGGTCAGCTACTCGGCCATAGGCTGTGTTGACTACTGTTAAAATATAATTGTTTTTAAAACTGAGTCCAACTTTAGAAAGTAATGGCTCTATCCCCACATTCACATTAGAATCTACGGCAAGTAATACACTACCACCATTTTTTAAATAATTCTCTAAAGCTGTTATTTCAACAGCGGTAAAAGCTTGGTGAGGACCAGGTATTACGACTACATCAGCATCTTTTGGAACTTCAGGATTAGAAAATAAAGGCAATGGTTTTGTTAAAAAGCGATTACCTTCTAACAAATTTTTAAAAGCACCAAGTCCCATTGGGTCTTTTGTATCATCTAAACTCCCTTCACCATGACCAGTCACCACGTATACTGTTTTTTCTTTATCACGAGTAACTTTAACAATAGCACCAGTTAGTTCTTGTTCATCAATTTTATCAACTCTGTTTCGTTTACCTTTATATTCAATAAATACGGTACCTGTACCTTTGTTGACCCCATATTGCTCTGCTAAATCTGGTCGTTTGTTCACATCAACAAAATCTAATTGAACTCGAGATGATTGATCTTGATATTTTTTTATTAACGTTTGAAAAAAACGTCGATTTCCATTTTGCTGGTTCTCATCACTTTCTTTATAAAAGAAAGTCACTTTTAAATCAGAATCTAAATTTTTTAATAACTGAATAGATTGATCTGAAAGTGTATTTACTTTTGCCAACGAAAAATCAAAAGTTTTATAGTGACGAACCGAAACAAAGTTAATGGCTCCAAGCATGACAACAACCATGAGAATCATCATTCCCATATTCATCCCATGTTTTGTTGTTTTCATACTTAGAAACTCAATATAAAGAGCTCGATCAACCCATAAAGCTCCTATAAAACCCGCAATACATAAGCCGATGGGAGCCCAAAGTGCAGGAACAAATCCACCAATTAAAAAACGAGTAACCAAAAATGCAATAATACATAAACCAGATAATAAATATAAAATTTTACCTAAGCGACTCATATAAATTACCTCCAACGATTGGCTTCAACAACTCTTTCAGCCAAAAAGACAAATAGACCCATCACACTAAATAAAAAAATCAAAGCACTTGATCTAACAGTTCCTTCAACAAACGAAGATAAATGACTATTAATAGAAATATGTTCAAAAAATTCACGCAAGCCTTGACTATCAGATACCTCTGCTCCAATTCCAACAAACCAAATTGATACATTTAGTATGACAGCCATAACGAAAGACGCCAATGCACTTTCGGTCAGTGCTGAGCAAAACAAATCCATTGCAACATACACTCCTCCGATTAAGAATATTCCAACGAAGGCAACTGTTAATAATGACCACGAAAATTTAGCAAAAAAACCTGCCCATGCACAATATAAATAGGCCAAAAATACAATACCAAATATTGCGCCCATTGCTGCAATAAATTTTCCAAGAACAATTTGCACACTTGAAATTGGACTTGTAAGCAACAAATCAAATGTTCGCATTTTTTTCTCTTCAGAAATTAAACGCATAGTGAAAGCAGGAACAATTAAGATCAACATTAAATTTAAGTATGAAAGTTGCCTTAAAAAAACTCCATAATGAATATTCATCTGAGGGTTATTAGCACCTTGTTGTTGGTACATAAAGTTATGGGTCATCTCATTAAATTGTGCAAGTTGAATTGGGAACACCCAACTTAAAACTAAGGTACAAAAAAATGCCACCACATAAAATGTGGGACTAAAAAAGAAAGATCTAAAATCTTTTTTTGTTATAGCAAGAAATCCTCTCATGATTTTTTACTCCTTCTTAATATATTTAAATTTATGTTTCTGCGGCACCATATGTTAACTTTAAGAATACATCTTCAAGTTGGGCCATGGATTGCATTTCAATTAAACCAGCTCCTGATTGAACAACGGTAGAAGCTAACATTTCCACAGCATCATCAGAACCATTGAGCTCAACTAAAACTGAACCAGGTGCCGATCCTGCTACTGCTCTAACAACACCTGTAACTGATAATAGTTTTTGAATTAATTCGTTATGGTTTCGTCGCACTTTAAAAGAAACTTGACGTGTTGTATTTTTAGTTGCGTTGGCAATATTACTTAAACTTTCTTGGGCAACTATTTTACCTTGATTTATAATTATAATTCGCTCACATGTTGCCTCGACTTCAGGAAGAATATGAGTTGATAAAATAATTGTATGTTGACCACGAAGCTCTTTTATCAAATCACGAATCTCTGCTACTTGCTTTGGATCTAATCCAACTGTAGGTTCATCTAAAATTAAAACCTCTGGATCAGATACTAAAGCTTGCGCAATACCTACTCTTTGTCTAAATCCTTTTGATAAATTTTGAATTAAACGATTTTGTACAGGACCTAGATTAGTTTTCTCAATTGCATTTTTAACAAACTGGGAAATTTTATGTTTTTCAACCAATTTCAATTGAGCCACAAATTCTAAATAATCTTTGACATACATATCACCATAAACCGGAGGTGTTTCTGGAAGATATCCAATGCGTTTTTTTACTTCCATTGGATTTTCAAATACATCATATCCACAAACCAATGCTTCACCGCTTGTTGGTGCCATGAATCCTGTTATGATTTTCATGGTCGTTGATTTTCCTGCTCCGTTAGGTCCCAAAAAACCAACAACTTCCCCTTTTTCAACTTTAAAATTTAGGGACTCAATGGCTCTCCGCTGACCATAATCTTTTGTAAGATTGCGAACCTCAATCATTTGTATACTCCCAATATAACTGCTCATGATTATGTCTGATTGCTTCGCAATTATATGCGAGACAAAATCATTCGCCGTTATAATCTTGTATGTTAGTTTTAAAATTATAGTTACACTCTTAGGACAGACTTCAGAATAACTGCTCGTGATTATGTCTGATCATTTCACGATTATACCAAACATAATCATGAACAGTTATTCTGAAGTCTGTCCTCAGTTTAAAAGTTTGAAATTGACTTTAAATTCTGTCAAGTGGTTAAATTATAATTAATTAATTTTAATTAGCTTGTAAAATATGAAAATCAAAATTTTTATATTATGTTTTCATAATCTGGTGTGATTCAAAAATCACCCCAGACAAACAAAAAAAATACGGTTCATGATTATGTCTGATATAATGGCGTAAGCGATCAGACTTAATCATGAGTCGTATTTTATGTATGGAGCCACAAAGATAAATGACAAATAATTTCTATTCAGAAAATCAATGGGGCTCTGAACCTACACGATCCTTCGCAGAACAACGTGAAAAAAAAATTATTAATTATATTCAAAAAAGATTAAATACTTCAGTTGGTACAGCTTTAGATATTGGCTGCGGAGATGGTTTTTTTTTAAATTATTTTCATAATCAATTTCCAAATTGGAGTTTGACTGGAATTGATGGCTCTAAATCTCAATTAAAAAAAGCCGAAAATCGAAAACTAACAAATGAAAAAGTTAAATTTCAATTTTTTGAAGTGGCTGACCGACTCCCATTTGAAGATCAAACTTTTGATTTCATAATGCTTGGTGAAGTTATCGAGCATTTAGTTGATCCTGACAAATGCGTACAAGAATGTTATCGACTTTTAAAACCTAATGGAGTTTTTGTAGTAACGACTCCAAACCTATTCTCTTGGTACAATAGAGTTCTAATGTTTTTCGGAGTTTCGCCATTGTTTATCGAATATTCAACAAATGATAGTTCAGTTGGCTATGGTATTTTAAAAAAAATTAAATTTGATAAAAAACCTGTAGGTCACCTTCGTATTTTTCACCCAGAGGCACTCATTGATTTACTTTCACTTTATAATTTTAAAGATATAAAAATAGAAGGGGCATGCTTTGAACCCCTCCCTCACAAAATAAAATTTTTCGATAAACTTTTAGCAAATATATGGCCTCGAGGAGCTTCATTACTAATAAGCTTTGGTAAAAAATCAAACATGTAATATGCTCCAAGAATTAAACCTTAAAAAATTAATTTTAAGTCTGGCTCTATTGACCTTATTTCTGATGAAACTCATTAAAAGTATTTATCTAAATTGTAACTTTGAGAACTAAGTTTTCTTCGTTGTGATAAATAACACGGCCTATTTTATCACCTTTTATTGGCTTCACGTGACGACACTCTGTACTTACTATTTGATACCGATCACCCTCATTAATATTCTTATCTTTTAATGTTTGTCTCAATACCCATTCAGCAACTTTTAAAATATCGGAATGAGATATAGCTATTCCTCTTGGGCGCCTTATAATTGCATGGGCACTTGGGTAATCTTTAAGATGGACCCAAATATCCCAGGCTTGGGCCTTTCGCAATAATGATAAGTTATCTGCTGCAGATTTTCCAATGACGGCTTCGACCTTACTATTCAATGAAAACTTTCGTCCATGGGCGCCTGCCTTTTGCATAAATTGTGCAGCTACGGATAAATCTGAAGGTCGACTTGCTTCTTGATGTGATTTTATTTTTGAAAATTTTAAGATTTCTTCATCTTCTAAATTTAAAAGCTCTTCTTTTAAATGTTTTATTTTTTCTCGCAAATGATTTATTCGACGATCTTGCTCTTTATGTTTTTCAAAACAATTTTGTAAATTATCTGAAAAAGACTTAGTCTCATCAATATAAATTTTCCAATCGTCAGGAACATCTATTGTTTGCTTTTCTTTTAAATACTCACCTATATTAAGCCATGGCACATTTGCTTTTTCAAGATCTTCAATTAAATATTTTAGAGCAGATTTTTTTTTATCAATCACTTTTAATTTTCGCTGAAGTAATATTTCTTCGCTCTCCATAACACTTTTGATTGGATTATGAAAAACACTTGTCCACTCAGTTAAGTAGTCTTGCACATTAAATTGCAAAACATCATCAGGGTTTTCACTCATTATCGATGGTGGAAATGTCTTTTGCGGAAACATTGATATGGACTTACTTCCACTTTTAATTATGACATTTAATGCCCTTGGAATTAAAACAAATTTAATTTGGCAAGTTTCTTCTCCTGATTCACCTTTACCAATATAATTAAGATAGACAATACGCCCCTCTTCTTGATTCAAAGAAATAGAATCTAACTTTTTATTTTTAGCATGGGCTTTTAAAAATAAGACTATGGGCTTGATTAAATTTTTATTTTTTTTTAATTCTTCATAAAGTAAACCTAAAGTTGGAACTTGAGAATTAAGATGCAATCCCAACAGAACTGATCCCTTCATATAGTGTTGCAAAATAAGATGGTTTTTGGTGAGTACAATATCTTGAAGTTGCGCGCCCCTTAAAGCAGATTCAATTTCGACGCAAAGTTTGCTTAATTGTCCAAATTTTAATGAGACCATAGTTTAAAAAGTGTACCCACTTTATATAATATGTCCAGCGTAAAAACTTATATCTAGTTTATGTGGAAAATATTTTTTTTAGACTCAAGACTCATTCATTTTTTTTTATCTTCTCCGATAGGTTATTTATGAAAGCACAAGATAAATTAATAGAAATATTTTATAATCATTTAAAGAAAAACTCCCACAACAATAATATTGATGAGTTTACTCATAACGTTGTTGCAGACTACTTATTTTATTTAATGAATGTGGGACATATTCCAGCAAAGGCCTGCGATATTTTAGAAGCCGACCTGAATGAAGAAGTCATAGAGCTTTATAATAAGATTCAGTCTAGTCCTGCTAAAAATATAATATTGAAAAACAAACAAACACCCCAGGCAAGACCACGCAGAATTAATTAGTTTCAAATTCAATTTAGGGTGAGAACTAAGCTCACCCCAACTATAAATCTTATAATTTTTATTTTTTAGATTCTTTTAAAGACATAATAAATTTTGCAAGTAAAAGACGATCTTTTGGATCTTTGATGACACTACCATATGGTTGCATTCCAGTTGATCCACCTTTTACACCCTTTTCAATTGTAGTTGCTATTGCTTTTTCAGAATAACCTTGTTTGTATTTTTCAGGAGCATCTCCAACAAAATTTCTAGCATTCACAGCCTTACCAGTTGGAGTATCGGCTTTACCATCAGCCCCATGACATGCAACACATCCATTAGCTTCAAAAAGTTTTTTTCCTGCAGCAATTTCTGCTGGAGAGGTCGCAGCCAAACTCATTTGTGAAATTGTTAAAAAAATAAAACAAACAACTTTATTCATAATTATCTCCTTTTTCTAATAACAACTCATGATTTAGTCTGATTGCTACGCAATTGTATCAGACTTAATCATGCGCCGTTATTTTCTTGTTATCTGGGGCGATTTTCAATCACCCCGTAATATTTGGACAGTATCTAAGTTAATGGGACTTTTATTTTTGAGTCAAATATTAATAGCTTTCTTTAAAAATAATATGATTCTCATCATAAGGTTAAATCTTTGTTGCAAATACATTTTATAAAGTCATAAATTAAGATTTTAACTCAAAAGGATGAATTATGTCGCTTCAACTACCTGCTGCAAAAACTATTATTGAGCCATTTAGAATTAAAGTGATCGAACCCTTGGCCATGCTTTCTGCCACTGAAAGATCTGCCGCACTTACTAAGGCCCATCACAATTTATTTGGATTACCAGCCGATAAAGTCACATTTGACTTACTCACCGACAGTGGTACTAGTGCCATGTCTGCCGAACAATGGTCTGCAATGATGAGAGGGGATGAATCATATGCTGGCGCAAGAAGTTATTATCGTTTTGAAAAAGCAGTACAAGATTTAACGGGTTTAACTCATATTATCCCTACCCACCAAGGTCGCTCCGCAGAATATTTATTAATGAAAGCCCTTCTTAATAAACCAAATATGTATGTATTAGGTAATACCCATTTTGATACAACTCGTGCAAATATCGAATCAACTGGTGCAAAAGCAATTGATCTTCCCTGCGAAGAAACTCATAAACCAAATTCAATGGACAATTTTAAAGGTAACATCCACCTAGAGCAATTAAAAAGTTTTATTACAGACCACCCAAATCAAGTTGCACTTGTCATCATGACAATCACTAACAACTCTGTTGGCGGTCAACCCGTCTCATTGCAAAATATTAAAGAGGCCAAGGCTATTTGCAAAACTCATCAAATCCCATTTTTTATTGATTGTGCTCGATTTGCAGAGAATGCATATTTTATTCAACAAAGAGAAGCAGGTCAAAAAAATAGAACTGTTGCTCAAATAGCTAAGGAAGTTTTTTCATATGGTGATGGTGCTTTAATGAGTGCTAAAAAGGATGCCTTTGGTAATATTGGAGGATTTCTTGCTATCAATGATAATGCTCTAGCTGAAGAAGTTCGTCGTCTCATGGTAATCACAGAAGGGTTTCCAACTTATGGTGGCTTAGCAGGTCGTGATATGGAAGCCCTTGCTGTTGGGTTGCAAGAAGTGGTTGATGAAAATTATCTCTCATACCGAATTAAATCGGTAGAATATTTTGGTAAAGGCATAGAGTCATGCGGAATCCCCACTGTAAAACCTTGGGGTGGTCATGCTGTATATATAAATGCGGGAGCAACACTCCCACAAATTCCATCATTGCATTATCCAGGACAAGCTATTGCAGCGGCTCTTTATGAACATATTGGTATTCGTGGGGTAGAAGTTGGATCAGTGATGTTAGGTCATTATAATTTAGACGAAGGCACTGAATCACCGGCTCCTCAAGAATTGGTACGTCTAGCAATGCCACGTCGAGCTTACACTCAAAGTCATGTGGACTATATGATAGAAATGATGGGACACTTAGCTCCGCACTTGAGTTCACTTAAAGGTTATAAAATTACAAAACAACCAAAATATTTAAGACACTTTACTTGCCAGTTTGAAAAGCTTTAACACAATAGTCTGAAGTTAAATTGCAACTTGTCTGAATCCATTCACATAATTTTTGATCTTCGAATGCGGGATTTCTATTGCCATTGAAAGCTTTTAGATAATTGTTTTGGTTAATTTTGCAATTTTTTTGGGAAAATTGATTTAAAGATAATAGATTCATTTTTGAGTAAATGATCATTCTTTTTTCAAGCAAATTTGTATCCCCAATACCTGTTGCAGTTTGAATTGCTCGCTCAACTTCAACATGAAAATTTTTAAATATAGTAGATAATTGCTCTGAATCTGATTGTTGTCTTAACTCAGTTGAAACTTGATTAAGTCTATTATTCCATTGATCAATAGATAATTCTGGCTCAATAGGTTGAGGAGTAGATGCTCTGCCCACGTTAAAAAATGATAAGCTCGCAATAAATAAAACAAATAAAAATACAATGATTGATTTAAAATTTGGCTTTGAATACATAAATTTAATCTCCAATACTTATAAATACATAAACTAAAGTTTATATATTAAAAATAAGAAGCAAAATTTAGGCCGAATCAAATTAGATCATTTAAATAAGAACAAAAAATTACTCTAATTTTTTATATAAAGTATAGTAAATAATGACTGAATAAATTAATTAAACAAACAGGAAAATAACAAATGAACTTTAAGAGTATTGTATCAAAGTGAGACGATAAAAAATTAAAACATTTTATCTATTTATTTATAAAAAATTAGTTGAATTTAAGTTTGTGATTAGTAGTTTTACACATGGTTAGCAAGTTTCCGATATTCAAAAAAATTAATATAAATATTTTAATTCCAAAACTTCTGTGAACGATTAAGACCATTATATTTGAATTTAATTAGTGGCATCTTATTTGCTCTACTCAAAAGGTATGAAACCAAAATTATTTAAAACCATTCAGATCATAATTACCTTTTGTTTTGCAACAAGCCAAGCAACTCAATATATAGAGGTAGCTGGTGGCTCAGTAAACGGACGAAGTAGTGATGCCTACTGCCGATCAACTGGTAAATATTGTACGCAAATTGATAAAAATGTGACCGCAATTTTAGAGCCTGGAACTCAAGGAAAAATTATTGAAACATCAAGACAGGAATCAGGAAATGGTGGTATATATGTTGAAATCACTTCTGAAGGGCCAAATAAAGGTAAGAAGGTTTGGGTCTATTATAATATCAAGAATCCATTTGTAAATCTTTATGAAGAACCCGAAACAGTTCCAAACCGTAAACCTATTAATAATATAACATCTGCTTTTTTTACCGAACACATTGTAAAAGATGAAGTGCCTGTTATTGACGATACTCCAACGAGTTACTTAAAAGAAGCCATTGGACAAAAAGAACCAGACAAGACTGAAGAACTCATTTCAAAAAGTTTTGATAAAAATGTAATATCTGAAATGTGTAGTATGATTAATCCTAATTACTCAAAGGCTATAAAAAATAGTGTTTCCTGTATTAAGTGGGCAACAGATAAAGCAATCGAATCTTTAAATGAACCTAAGTGTAAAAAATTAATCACGTCGCGTTTTTTAATGTGTATATTTAAGCAAGAAAATAGTGATTTTGCAACTAATGCTGATAATGGTTTGGGAGCGGGTTTAAGTCAAATGACTTGGGGTCGTAAAGGTGGTATTAATACTGTATATCGTGGATTCAAAAATTATAACTTAGATGATTACTTCACTAATTTATTTGAATCGCTAGATCGAAATATTAATTTAAAAAATGAAAAAATTGATCGCTCGGATGCCTTTGACAGAGATTATGCTATTGGACTTGCTGCGACACATCTTTGCACACAAGTTCTTGAGGGAAATGGAGACACACCCTACGAATTAGCAGTGAATTATAATGGAAATAATAATGAAAATGAAAAAGGTGAAAGACGTAAATACCCTTATGCTAGAGATGTTGACGCTTGTAATAATGGGTACGGAAAATATCATGATATTGTCACTCGATTAAATGCAAGTTGTCGAAAATATGATAATTGTGAAGATGATGATTTATCTAATTCAAAATTAAGTAGTACTTCATTTGTTCCAACTGAAAGCTTTAACTTTTCAAGTTTAAAAGCCCCGGGGAATAAATGAAATTCACAAAAATAGTTTTACCCCTATTTATTTTAATAACTTTAAATATAAACAAATCCATTTTTTGTCTTGCTAACAATGGAACACCAGTTGTTCAGATTTCATTAGTAAAAAGAACTTCGCAAGTTTCCTATAAAAAACTTCTTGATCTTTCAGCATCAGAATTTTGTAGTGCTAGTTTTATTTCATCTCCAAATAAATTCTCATACCTACCAACGACTAAGCAAGATTATAAAAAATATTCATGTGTAAAAACTGAAAAAATTATTTATGAAGCAGAATCTGTCACAATCCAAAATTGCAGTTGGGAAAAATTAATTTTTTCTAATCAAAATTTTAATAGAAATAATTTTTTAAAAAAACAAGTTAAAGATTGGAAAAAAATTATTCGCTTAACAAATCTTCAGGTTTACTTTACTAAAGAAATTGAATTAACTTGCTCAGCAGAACTAAACTTAACAGAAAATAAAAAAGTAAAAATAATTGGACCCTGCGCTCCACAATTTTTTGCTAGATATTATCAAGTAAACGGAGCTACACCTACTGGGAATTCACTTTTATTAGATGCTCTTTTCAAACCAGATCCATCAATACCAAATTCACAAGCTTATCTTGATCCAGAAATGGAAATCAACATTAACTTACCCCTACCAATAAATGTTGCAAACTACTTACAATATATGATGTCAAAAGAAGCCATCAAAGATTGTAATGAACAACAACTAAAACACAAACACTAATAAAAATAAAAGTATCAAATCACATCAGCCGTCGATATACCTGCACTTATTCAAGTTGCAAATGAAATCGTAGTACCTGTTTTGAGTAAAAGTTTGCTAATTGGCAATACTCGCCCAGAATTTTATTTTAAAAATAATAGAGCCAGGGTTGATCATGTGATATGCCATTAATAATTCAAGTAATAATGATTTAAAAGTTGATACCTCAAAGGAATTTTTATGATCTACACACCTAAACACTACCATGAAGATCGAGAAGATTTAATTTTTGAAGTGATTCGAAATAATAATTTTGCCACCTTAATCAGTATTATATCAGATGATCCGATTATTAGTCATTTACCGGTACTACTTGATAATTCAAAAAATACTTTATTGAGCCATTGTGCAAGAGCAAATCCTCATTGGAAATATTTTAAGGATGGAAATCCTGTGACTGTGATTTTCAACGGACCCCATGCTTATATTTCTCCAGCATGGTATAAACCAGATCCTGATAATGTACCTACATGGAACTATATTGCCGTTCATGTTAAAGGTGTAGCCCGCATTATTGAAGACTCACACGAAGCATGGATATCTATGAATAAACTAGTGCAGCATTATGAAAGTCTTTACGAGACAGGTTGGAGTTTGCCTTCTGAGCCCAATGAAACCCTCAAAAATGATCTAGCTCGTGGAATCACTGTTTTTGAAATCAGTATGGAACATGTAGAAGCAAAATTTAAGTTGAGTCAAAAACAAGATTTGCAAGATAGAAATTCGGTTATATATAATCTCCAAAGTATTGCTGGTGAAAATGGTAAGTATTTAGCTGAATACATGAAAAGAGTTTTGAAATGATCTTCGAATATAAAGATGGGTTTATAGACTACTGAAATATTTGAAAAGTTATTAAGTTGCTCCAAACCAATATTTCATAAAATTGAAAGAAAACTAACTCTTACATTAGAACAATAAGGAATATTAATAATATTATTAAAATTAAAATCTAACAACTAGGAAAATTTATGATTTGTCATTTTATTTTATACGTTTCGGATCAAGCCCAGAGTACCGATTTTTACACCAAAACGTTATCGCAAGTTCCGATCTTAAATGTCCCAGGAATGACTGAATTTAAACTGGCTGAAAATTGTATATTAGGCTTAATGCCATCAAACGCAATAAAAAAACTACTTGGTGATTCTATAAAACATCCTGAGGATGCTGCCGGAATTCCTAGAGCAGAATTATATTTAAGGGTCTCTGATCCAGAGAAATCTTTTAATATTGCAATTGAAGCAGGTGGAAAATTACTTTCCCCTTTTCAAGAAAGAAACTGGGGTTCTAAAGTTGGATATTTTTCTGATCCTGATGGGCATATTATTGCTTTTTCTAATTAACGTCGATCTTTTTCTCTTCAACAAAATGTATAATACAATTATTATTAAATGAAACGCAATTAACATTGTGTAAGAAGTATTAACAGAAATTCCAAAGTGGAAGTGGTAGAACAATTTAAGTCTAATTTATTTAAAAGCAAAAAAAATTAAGATAAAAATTCATTTATATGATATATTTTTGCAAAATGTTTTATTTGTTTTATGTTAATTTCAGGAAAATAATCAATCACTGAACAAACATCTTTTAAATCAGATTCATATCGATCTGGATCATTTTGCATAGCTCTGAATTTTATTGCAATTAAATCTAGTGGATTAACAACCATGATTGAGTCTTTGTTGATTGTTGAATTTTTAATTGCTACTACCATCCAGGGCTCTACCGCTATCAAAAAGTCCACTCGCACTGTTTTTTTAAATCGCAATACTTCATGATTTTCAAAATCAAGATTATATCCTAAATTATTCATTATTAATTTAATAAAGCTAATTTGATTTTCTTCAATTAAAAGATCAATATCATGAGTCTCTCGAAATATCTTATAGGATTGAATAGCAAGCCCACCAATGATTCCATAATTGCAGGACTTTGCAGCTAATTCATTACAGATTGTTTTTAAGGATTCTTTTAGCATAACTACACATCCAGTAACTAATTACTCACTAATTAAATTCATAATTGCTCCAGAGCGCTCAGCAAAGCTGCCTCCTGGCATTCCCCAGAAATATCTATAGTCGATCTTATTATCATTTAATACTTCTAATACAATTTCTTCACGAAATGAGTTTATTTCTTGAATATTACCGAAACCAAAAATAAATTTCTTTGAACCCATAGGAGTTTCTTCAACATTTTTTAAAATATGAGGAGTCATACCTGTGTGATTATTGCTTAAAACAAATAAGCAAATATTCCCTTGAAAATCACTTCCAATAAGTGAGTGTTCTGTATGAAAGTTTTCGCCATTACTACCTATTGCAGAAAAATTTAAAGAGCAACCTTTGCCATCTAAAATTGATTTCAATGAAAAATGAGCCTCAAATTTTTGGCCTTCATGGTTGATTCCATTGCCATTATAATTGCCTTGAATATCGAATGGGGTACTCATTTTTTATGTCTCCTCTTTAAACCAGATAAGCCAATTTTCAATAACGGTTATCATTTTTTTTCTATTTAAAAAATAGTGTCGTTCTCTTCCAATTTTTTCTACACGAATAAGTCCAGCATCTTCTAAAACTGAAAGATGGCGAGTCATCGTGGGCCAGCTACATTGAAATCGTTTTACAATATCACCAGCAGTCATTTCGCCCTTTCTTCCTAAAAGAACGACTAGAATTCTTCTTCTAGCTTCATGAGCTAATGCTGCAAAAACCAATTCAAATTCGTCTAATTCTATTTCAGCCTTACTCTTTGACATGAGTTCATTTAGCAAATTTGCTAAATATATGTCAAACTCTAATTTTGAATGGCTTCATGCTGAAAAGAAAAAAAGAAAATCCAAATTAATAAAGGAACAAATTATGCTATCAATACCAACAGTAGAATCGAATAAAAAAGAGACAATAGAGGTTAATTCCTCAAAGTATTTGCTCATTTTAGAAGGTCAACTCTCTAATCGGCTTACAATAAAGTTTAAATTTGACTCTACAAAAATATAAGCGTACCAAATTATTTTTTATTGGTGATATTAATAATGATATTGATGTCGAAAATTGGACAAAAAGATTAATAACCGGTGTAAAATAAAATGAAAACTTTATT
Source organism: Bdellovibrionales bacterium (assembly GCA_005793345.1). Taxonomy (GTDB): domain Bacteria; phylum Bdellovibrionota; class Bdellovibrionia; order Bdellovibrionales; family Bdellovibrionaceae; genus SXSU01. The sequence goes on along the minus strand of SXSU01000013.1, from coordinate 46,520 downwards.
AAAATGTTTTGAAATAAAAGAAAATGTGACCTTTCCTGAGCTTGGTGATTTCCACAAATTGGCCAATGAAATTTCAAATGATTCTCGGGTTACAATTTATAAAGATGGCAAGTCTAGAGCGGGAAAACACCTTATTGCCTTTGCAATTGGTAAAGGAAGTAAAGTTATTGGAGTCACTTCTGGTGCTCATGCTGATGAACCTATTGGAGTATTAACACAATATTATTTTATAAAAACTCTTGTAAATGATAATCGATTTAACGAACTATTGAACGAATACACTTTTCTTTGTCATCCTATGGTTGACCCTGATGGTTATGAACTCAATAAAATCTGGTTCACAAATCCTCTTAATTTTAAAAATTACTGGTTGAATAATTTCAGAAACAATAGTCCGGCAGAAGATTGTGAACATGGCATACCTTTTCAAGAGGGCCAAACCGCTCGACCAGAATTATTGTTTGTAAAAAAGAATTTCGATTTATTTAAAGGTCAATTTGAATATTATGTGACCCTCCACTCTTCTCATATTTTACCGGGAACATGTTTTGTATTTGATAGAGATCACTCAGATCTTAAAATCCGACAGAACATTGTAGATCTATGTCACTCATACGATTTACCTCTGATGGATTTCAAATCTCGTAGTGATGAATCTATGACATATTTAGGGCCAGGTTTTATTGGCGCACCTAATGTGTCCTCTATGCTTTCAAAATATAAGAATCAACCTGAAATACTTAAACAAATAAAAATGACAACTTATGAATATGCGCAAACTTATTGTGGTGCCAAATCATCTTTTATTTCTGAACTTCCAATTTGGATCATGCAAGGTATGGATGATTATTCAGATTCATCAATGACAATGAATGAATTTAAACAAATTTCGCTCACTAATAATAAAGAGTATTTAAAATTGTTAAAAGAAATTGAAGGTGAAATTATAAAATTTAACCCCAATCCTGATAATCAATGGTTTAAAGCATTTCAAATGGCTCTAAAAAGAGGAACTTCAATGATTCAAGATGAAGAGACTCAATTGGGTTCCTATGAGGGATTTGCTCAAGTACTAGAGGTTAAAGAACTTGATTTTCAAAGCATTGAAAATCAATGTAAAGTTCTTAAATATGCCATAAAGAGTCTTGAGGGTGTGTCTGTCGCAAAAGATTCAATAGCTAAATACCAAGAAAAGTTTGATAAACATTTTCAAATCTTTGAAACTAAACTTCGATTAAAGCAGCTCTCAATAAAAACTCAAGTTGAAGTTCAAATAGGTCTCATTTTCAGTGGTCTGATTGAAAGTAAATCCTTGGGTGAATTGTGAAAAATTTTGAAATTCGAAAATGTAATTTAGATGATCTTGAATCCTATTCACAACATGCAATTTATCATCTTACTGAAAAAGGCATCGGGGATATTTACGTGCACCCATATTCATCTCTCCATAAGCCTAATTTTAACGAGTTTGTTTCAAACCTTTCAAAAAAATGGTCTACTGAGCCGTTTACCCCTAATTGGGAGATTGCTTGGGTAGCCATTGTAAATAATAAATTTGTTGGACACCTAAATCTTCGTTGTGGAGGAATTCATGCCCTGGTTCATCGTATGAAATTAGGAATGGGATTAGAAAAAGAATTTCGATCTCAAGGTTTAGGTTCTGCACTTTTAAAAACAGCGATTGAATGGGCAAAAACACAAGATGCAGTTTCTTGGATTGATTTAAGTACATTTTCAAAAAATATTGCAGCTCGTTCAATGTACAAGAAATTTGGATTTGTTGAAACTCACATTATTGAAGATGCTTTGCGGGTCGATAATGAAAGTATTGATGACGTGCAAATGGTATTAAAACTAAGGTGATTATTTTATACAAAATTTAAATCTAATTAAAAAACGTAAGAACTCAAAGTGAAGGGATTTTAAAAATGGCGAAATTTGATCATTTATTCATAGCACCAATAGATTGGGATAAAACTTTTGATTTTTATCATAAATTACTTGGATGGGAGCTTGGTTCTTCCTGGGGTGAGAAAGGTAAGGAACCACGTGGTGCATATTTAAAAAGCCGAGGTGGTGTGACTGTGGTTATCGCTGAAGAACATAGTACAAATGATAACTCATGGACTCAAGGGTTTAATGGACACCGCCCAACACTTCATCTAGAAGTTGAAAATGTTGATGAACTTTTTGAAAAATTACCCAAAGGAACTCATGTCATCTCTTCACCGCAAAATACCCATTGGGGAAGTCGATGGTTTTTAGTTAAAGATCCTGACGATAATATTATTGCTTTTAATACAACCAAAAAGTAGAAAATATGACGAAATCTAACTCCTTCGAATTTTACCAATCTAATAATAGAAAATCAGTTTTAAATCATGTCGCACTTCATGTTCCAAATACTCTAAAAGCGTCTGAGTATCTAAAACCATTTGGGTTTAAAATTGGTCTTGCTGAAAAATGAGAAGGAGAAGGAATACTTGAGATATATCTTGGAGAACCATTAGACATGAGTAGGCTTCTTTTAATGGAGCCAATAAAAGAAGGTACGTGTACACGCGCTATGGAAAAACGAGGTCCAGGACTAGATATTTATATCTGATAATGAAAAATTAATTATTAGTCTCTAAGTAAAATCAATTGATGCATCGGAGTTATATAAATGAGTAATAACGATTACAAATTTAACTTAAAAAATTTATCAATAGAGCTTGCAGAGCCCTCTGATGCTTCATTCCTTTCTGCTTTAGCTTTGAAGTCTAAAGCACACTGGGGATATTCCGAAGAATTTCTTTCAAAATGTATTGATGCACTTACCATAAGTCCTAAAAGAATATCAGGCGGTCGCTTTAAATTAATAAAGAGTAATGAAAAAATAATTGGATTCTTTGGTTTTTCAGATGAACCCGAAGAATTCGAAATGACCCATCTCTTTGTTGATCCTGAATTCATTGGTAAAGGTATTGGTATAATTCTTTGGAATAATGCACTTGAGTTTGTAAAAGCTCTTGGGAAAGAGTCCTTTATAATTATCTCTGACCCATTTGCGGAAAAATCATTTTATTCAAAGATGGGAGCTATTCGTATTGGTGAGCGCAATTCAGAAGTAGATTCATCACGACAATTACCAATTTTACTTTTTGACTTTAAATTTTCAGAATCTTTGAAAATGTCCATTGAATATTTAAATTCGCCTGAGGCAATAAAAAGCATTGAAGCGGACCCATATTGGCCAAAATGGAATTCCACATGGTGGCATATGCTACTCCTTTTTGAAATGGGTGAAGCAAAGCAAATTCCATTAAATGTTGTTGAAAGTTATGTTGCAGCTTTAAGTAAAACACCTCTTAAAATATTTCCAATAAATCCTGAAGATATGCCTATTGGAGTTGACCCTTATCGTGAAAGCCCTTGTCATTGTCAATTAGGAAATGTTTATCAAGTTTTATCTGCTTGTGGGGTTGATGTTGACAGTGTTTTACCTTGGCTTCGCCCTTGGTTTCTTCGTTACCAAATGGCAGATGGCGGACTAAGTTGTGATAACGAAGCTTATTTAGTAAAAGATGAAGTGCCAAGTTCTATGGTTGGTACAATAGCAGTCTTCGAAGCTATATTACTTTATACAAATAGAGATTTTACTACTGAAGAAAAACAATTTTTAAAAAAAGGTGCAGAATTTCTTATAGGACGACAACTCATGTATGGTTCAAATACCAAACATAATGCAGCTGAAAGAAAAAGTGCTGAATTATGGATGAAACTTTGTTTTCCGCGATTTTATTTATATGATGTTTTACGTGGCTTAACTGCCTTGCTAAAATATTCAGAAAAAACTGGTGATTTTGTACCAGTTAGTTCTATTCGCGAAGTTGTAAAACATTTGAATCAGAGATTTCCAAATGATAAAATAATTATTGAAAGAAAATCTTATGAGGGTGTTGGTACAATTCTACAAACTCAATCTGGCGAATGGATACTACGTCAACCAGCGACGCTATTCCCTCTGTTAACAACGGTAAGCCAAATAGGAGAAGAGTCACCATTCCTAACAAAGCAGTGGCTTGAAGCTAAATCTATTCTTGAAAGAAATCCTGAACTGAAGGTATTGCTTTGAAAAAATCTGAATTATTTGGCAATTACTTTAAACTGTGTTGGTTCAAAAATAGTCTTCATTTGAAAAATATGATTCTATTTTCTAATATAAATTGGATCGCAAAGATTTTAAAAAGGTGTTTTATATGAAGTTATCTATTTGCATGGCTATGATTTTAATTTCTAGTTGCCAGACAATGAAAAAAAATATTTATGACAACGCCTCAAAACAGGAAATGCAGTCTTTTAAAAAGGTAATTCTTCCGTTTTTACCAGGAACACAATTTAAAATTTCACAGGGTGCTTTCGGATCAAAATCACATCACGAAATTGGAAATGAATACTCATGGGATTTTGATGTCCCATTTGGAACTCCCGTCGCAGCAGTTGAAGCTGGAAAAGTTTTCAGTGTGTGGCAACCTGATGTTAATGGTGGTTGCGAATCGAAGTTTAGTAACTCAGCTCATAACATAAAGATAGAACATTCAGATGGTACAATTGCACAGTATGTACACATTCAAACAGATCTCAAAGAAGGAACTGTTGTCACTAAAGAACAGGTTATTGCATCCACAGCTAAAAATGGGTGGATTTGCCAACCACAACTTCACTTTGGAATTTATGCTTCTAAAAATCAACTTTATGAATCGCCAAATAGAAAAACAATTCCATTGGTATTCGAAAATTTGCCAGAAGGAGTTGCGAAAGAGGGTTTAACTGCGACAACTGTAATTTCTAAAATTGAATCTAAAGTCAAAAACCAATTTAATGGGGATACGATAAAATGATAGTTGAACTTAATAGAGCCACCAAATCAGATGCAGCTGAAATTCAACGTCTTTATAAACAACTTGTAGATGATTCCAAAATTAATGTAACAGAGGAATCTCTTAATTTAATTAGTAATGACAAAACTAATTTTTTATTTGTTGGAAAAATAACAGATAAAGTTGTTGCTACAGCATTTGTAGTTATTTGTCTTGATGTGATGTATTCAAATCAACCCTTTGCTCTTGTTGAAAATATAGTTGTTGATTCAGAATACAGAAAATATGGAATCGGCAGTCAGTTAATGAAATTTATAAAGGATTTTTGCAAATCAAATTTATGTACTAAAATAATGTTATTGAGTAGTTCTAATAGAACCACTGCTCATTCATTTTTTGAGAAAAATGGATATTGTTCAGATAAAAAAAAGGGTTTTGTAAATTATATCAATAAATAATTTTTTGAAGGATTGGTCTTAATTATGAACTTGAAAAAAAACTGGAGACTTGTAATTTTGGATTTAAATAAATTAAAAAAACAATTTAAAATAAAATATATTATGATAACAATATTTGTTGGAGGTTGCTCAAGTATGGAAATAAAACAAAAACAACTGTCTTATCTAGATTGGAAACCTGCAATTAAGGCAGAAGAAGTTTTTGAGCAAACAGTAGGTTTTTCATATTTATCAACTGATACTCAAAATAACCTATTTTGGGTTGAAAATAGACCTGAAGAATCCGGTCGTTCTGTTTTAGTCATGAAAGATAAAAATGGAATTCTAAAAGATGTCATTCCTACTCCCTTTTCTACAAGATCCAGAGTGTTTGAATATGGAAGTTACTCATATACAGTGGCAAAAGATTGGGTCTACTTCGTTAATTTTAAAGATCAAAGAATTTATAAAATCAGTTTATCTCAGACAAAATCTATACCGGAACCTATTACAGTTGAGAAAAACATGGATGGCACCCTAGGAAAATATGCAGATTTGAGTGTTTCACCTGATGGTCGATGGTTACTATTCGCCTATGAAAAAGATAACAAACAAGGTGAAGCGATAAATGAAATAGGCCTAATAGATCTTAAAGAAAATAAATTGCAGGAAGCTAAGATAATTGTCTCAGGTGCAGATTTTTACAAATCACCGCAGTTTTCACCAGATGGTTCAAAGATAGCATGGATAGAGTGGAATCATCCTTATATGCCTTGGGACTCCACGCTTTTGTATGAAGCTCCATTTTCAGAAGGGAATTTGAATTTAAATAATAAAAATCATGTTGCAGGTTCTAAGACCTCTTCAATTTCTCAGTATTGTTATACGTCATCTGGGGATCTAGTTTTTGGCGCTGACTTTGCAAATCAAGATGAGTCTTCTCCAAAAAACTTTTACAACCTCTATAAATATCAGAAGGGTCATATTACTCATCTCACACAATCTCAATTAGATTTTTTTCAATTTAGATGTCAAAATGATTCAATTTATTCCTTAGCTTTTGAAAATGGTAAGGCAAAATTATTTGTATTTGATTTAAAAAGTAAAAATTTAAAAAATCTTGAAATAGAACCCATTCATTTTTCAGTACCTATCCCATCTGGACAAAATATTTACTTAGTTGGAATGTTTGAAAATGTTCCATCTCAAATTTTGGAAATTACACAAACTGGAAAATCTAAAACAATTAAAAAGTCTTCGGAACAAGCAATAGACCCAAAAAATGTAAGTAAAGCCATTCCCATATCGTACCCAACCGAAGATGGTCAAAAGAGTTATGGTTATTTTTATCCCCCCACAAATAGTAAATATACAGCACCTAGAGGTGAATTACCTCCTGTTAGAGTATTGATCCATGGTGGCCCCACCGGAATGACAGCGCCAGGTTTTTCTAAACAAATAATGTTTTGGACCTCTCAAGGATACGCTATTTTTGATGTCAATTACCGTGGTTCTATCGGCTTTGGTCGCGCGTATCGTGATGCTTTATTAAAGAAGTGGGGATTGGTAGAAATTCAAGATGTGAAAGATGGATTAACTTATTTAAAAAATAAAGGATACATTAGTGGTCAAGCTGTTGTTTCTGGGGGAAGTGCTGGTGGATATTCTGTTCAAAGACTTTTAACTTTTTATCCAGATTTATTTTCAGCAGGTGCAAGTCATTATGGAATTGGAAATTTAGTTACCTTACAACAATTGACACATAAATTTGAGTCACACTATCTTGAACAATTAATTGGTGGAACACTTAGTAATAATAAAAAAGAATATGAAGGGCGATCTCCAATTAATCATTTAGATAAACTGAAAAGCCCAATGATTATTTTTCAAGGTTCAGATGATAAAGTGGTGCCACCTGAAAATTCTAGGGAGATGGCTGAAATTTTAAAGAAAAAAGGGATTCATCACGAATACTATGAATATCCTGGTGAAGACCATGGCTTCCGAAAAAAAGAAAACTTAATTGATTCACTAGAAAAAGAATCTCTGTTTTTTAAGAATATTTTGAATGCAAAGAATTAATTTTTAAAAAAGAATATTTTAATAATTAATTTGGACTACTCTTCCCTTTCAGATTGGAGTGGTCTTTCAATTTGACTGTTTTCAAATTCCTTTTCTATTGCTAATAAAGCTTCACCATTAGTTACATCTTTGACAATGAGCATTTTTTCACTTGTAAGATAGACATCATTCTCAAGCAAAATTTGAAGTGCTTCAATTTGATAAATGTTTTTTATATTAAACTTTTCAAAATACTCATCAATATCAGCTTGATCGGCTAATCCATTATAAGCTCCCTTAATCAAATTTGAGAATTGAGTTAAAAGGATATTTTTAGATTGTCTTATAAATCCAAACTCAAATTTTGCTCCGTGAGTTCCTTCGCACACTTGAGAGTCGATAGCTTCACTTTCTATGGTATTTAAATCAATATTGCAAAAAGCACGGTCAGTGATAAAAAAATTTGCTTCTTGGCTTAACACCAAATCTTTGCCAAATTGATCACTTGTATTTGTCGCATAAAAAATTTCATAAAGTGAAGCAAAATAATCTGCTAAATTTGTTAATTTTAAATATCCCAGGGAATCTATAAACTGATCTCCATAAAACAGTTTCCCTGCATTATAAAAAAGATTTTCTTTAAGGTCTTTATCAAACTGAATTCTATAAGAATAGCTTGCTGTTTTATCTTCATTACCAATAAGTAATGTTTTGACAGCAATCTGCTTTAAGCACAGTTTTGTTGATACTCCTAATTTATCTAAAAATCTTGCACAGTCTCTTACATCTTCAAGATCTAATCCCAAAGGTTGGGTTAGGTTCATATTAACTTCATCATCAATAATTCTTTTTTTAACAGAAATATTCATTACTAATCGATTTTGAAAAGTTAATTCATCAATGGATTTTAAATTTTCTGCAAGAGTGAGTAGTGTTGAAATATTTAAAGTTTGTTTTAAATCTTTATTCAACTGAATAACCAATTGATTTGAGCCATCGAGGTCAGCAATAATTTCACGTATCCCCACTGAGTGTAAGAGAATAGGTGAACTTGAAGAATCTGAATTTTTTAAATAAGTTGTTGGTGAGTTGCTCGATGGTAAAGTTGCATTTCCAATATAGATTTCAAATCCAACATTTACATCAATTAGATTTGGATCAGTGACTCCCTTTATTGCGAGTTCAAAGTCATAACTGGCATCGCGACAATATTTTTGATTGATATTAAACTTTGAAGCATTTGCAAGACATTCATCTACTAAAACCATTTCTGTAATTAAATCATCATTAATCATGAAATTTTTATGGGAGAGTTGTTCTTTGTAATTGTTTTGATCATGATTTACTGCAACTCCCATCCAATAATACGGACTACTGATATTCAATGGAATTTCATTTAAACCTAATATAAAACTAACGGTCGAATTATTAATCAAATCGGAATGGGGATTATGAAGATCAGTTTTAAACTTATTAGGATTTGAAAAAAATCTACTTTTATAAACAGTGTGTTTTAGCATCCGATCTTGTAATTTTTGCGAAAATGTATGGCGTGATGAAAAGCCATATTTACCGTATGCGCCTGTTGAGCTTCTATTAAAAGATACAACTTTGCCGTTGGCGTCTTTACTAAGTGGCTTTGAAATTGTTGAACTTCTTCTATCAGATTTTCTTAAAGAGCCTCCTGCTGAAACATTGCGGACGGCAGAACCACCACTCTTCTTTGCAGTACCACCAGAGCGAGAACTTGACGATTTACTTTTTCCAGAGGAGGTTCCTTTGGCATAACTATGTAGGGCTAAAGAGGATAAGATAAAAATCATCAAAATATTTTTAAGAACAATAGTTTTCACAATTAATCCCATTCAATATAGGTTTTTCTTTAAATTGATAAATTCAATTACGAGATATAAATAATAATTCAATAGCATTTATTCATAAACTTAAATATGCATAAAAAAAATAAAAACAGAATAGAAAAGTAAAATTAACTAAGATGTAAAAAACTTTAACAGTCTTGTGAGGCTCCATTATATTAGCGTAGTGGTAATGGTGAATACTTCTTCCAGGTTGAGATACTTGACTGGATATCAATTTCAAGTACAATTTAAAACTAAATTAAGAACTATTATTATACAATCTGAATCATAAAAAATTTTTGTTTTTTTAAAAATAAGTTAAGTTAGTTAAGCAATCAAAATATTTATTCTTTAAAAGGAGAGACTGAAATATATGAGTATCCCAGTTCTTATTCCAACTCAAAAGGGTCTTTTATTAAAGGCAGTCTCAATAGATGAATCTGAGTGTTTTTTAAAAGTTATAACTGAAAATCAAAAACATAAAAGTAAATCTTTAAAATTTGGAATAAATCCAGTAAGTGGTAAGTCTATACGATTGAGGAAAAAATAAAGGTTTTTAAATGTCAAAATTAGAATTAAGAGAACTTACAATTGAAGATGAATCTGCGTTTATAAACGGCTATGAAGACTGGAAAAACGAAGACATTACATGGTATTCGTTTATTTGGAAACCTGGTTCTGATTATAAGGAACACCTCAAACAACTAGTTGACTGTAAGGATAAATCAAAATTAGCTGAGAACCGAGTCCCTTCAACTATGCTCTATGCATTTGTAAATGATGAAATCGTCGGTAGGCTTAGCATTAGACATGAACTTAATAACTCGTTATTAGAACGAGGTGGTCATATTGGTTACTCCGTGAGCCCCAGGCTGAGAGGCAATGGTTACGCCACTGAAATTTTTAAACAAGGTCTAATTTATTGCAATAAACTTGGACTCAAAAATATTTTAGTGACTTGCGCAGATCAAAATATCCCTTCTTGGAAAATTATCGAAAAATTTGCTTCACATTTAGAAAATCGTATTTATGACTCAATTAAAAATGAATATGTCAGAAGATATTGGGTCGATGTTCAAAAATCTTTATCAAATAATTTTAAAATAAATCAGAAAGTAGTTATTTATTTAACGAGACGTATTTCTGATAATATTCAACTTCTTGTATTTGATCATGATGAGAAATTTAAAGATGCTGGTACTCAAGTGATTGCAGGATCGATTGATGCAAATGAATCTGAACACGATGCAGCTCTAAGAGAGATAGAAGAAGAATCAGGTATAAATGCTGAAAATCTTTTATTAAGTAAAATTGATGAATATTTATTTTTTTCAGATTTAAATCAAAAGTACTATAAACGACATGTCTATCATTGCGAATTGGATTCGAATTCTGTTTCTGAAAAGTGGACCCATCAAGTGAGTGGACATGGAGAGGACTCTTTTTTAAATTTCCATTTTTATTGGCAAGATCTCGAGTTGGCAAAGAACTCTATATCTGTAAGGCTTGGCGACTCTCTATTTAAAATAAATGCGAGGAAAAATGATAATTAAGCAACTCACATCACCACATGATAAAAGTGAAGTCTGTAATAAAATTTTAAGATCATTACCACTATGGTTTGGTATTGAATCAGCAATTGTAGATTATGTTAACGATGTTAAAGTAATGGATACCTGGGTCGCACTTGAAAATAATGAAACAATCGGATTTATTTCTATAAATAAACACAATCTCTTCACTGCAGAAATTCATGTTATTGGTATTCTTGAAAATTACCATCGAAAAAACTTAGGTAGTAAATTGATTGAATGTGCAGAGACATATTTGATTAAAGGTGGATTCAAATTTCTCCAAGTTAAAACTCTTTCTGAATCCCGTGAAAATGAAAGTTATGCCAAAACAAGAAATTTTTATGTAAAAAGTGGTTTTGTACCTGTTGAAGAATTCAAGACTTTGTGGGGAGAGTATAATCCTTGCTTACTTATGATAAAAAGTTTAGAGAGTAAAAAAACGAATAGTCTACTTTCTCATTTAGAAATAAATGTATCCGATTATGCCCGCAGTATTCGGTTTTATGATACGATTCTAACTCCATTAGGGTGGCAACGACTAGTTTGTCAAAACTCTTTTACAACATTTTCAGATGGCAACCTCAAACTTGTAATTTCTCCAACTGAAAATAAATTTATTACTAATGGCTTTCATCGCAAACGAATTGGACTGAATCATATTGCTTTTTATGCACCATCAAAAGAATTTGTTGATAACTTTCAGCACGAAGTTCTTTCAAAAAATAATATTCAATGCTTATATGAAAATAAACCATCTGGTGATAATACTTATTATGCTCTTTTTTTTGAAGATCCAGATCGCATAAAAATTGAAGTTGTATTCTCACCTAATTATTGTTCAACAATGCATTGGACGAATAAATTTGAAAGTGATTTTGATCCCTACACGGAAAGTGAAATGTTACCATAAAGGAACGTTTAATATGAATAGGACTGATTTATCATACCTCAAGGAAATACCGTTTGTATAATGCATAGTTTTACTTTGAATCAATATTCACAAGAAGAGAAAACTATTTTTGAAGAGCAATTAATTAAATCATCATTGGTTAGAGAAATTTGGCGAATAGGTATTGAATGGATAGGTACTGCAACGCCGGAGTTGATATTATGTCATTATTCAAATGGAAAACTAAAAAGAACAGAAGTGCTGGCTGAGTGTCATCAACACGGTGAATGGATAAACTGGAAGGGAAAATGGGAATGATAAAATCACTTCACCTTATTTTTCTCAATTATCAAGTTTAAGTTCTTTTTCTTTACTTGAATCATCTGGTGACCAAACAACATTTTAATGTAATTTAAGCCCCCTTGTCAAAACGATATCTGGTGGGCTTCCAAGTCTTTGTTTTGTGAGAGATAAGCAAATTCAAGAAAGAAAATTGCTTGATCAATTAAATACTATTATTGATCGCGATATTCGACTTATTTACCCAACAACTCTTTCATTTTCACAAATATTTGAATATTTAAAAGAACTTGCGCTTTTAGAAGGCCATCCCTTGCAATATTCTCATCTAGAAAAAAAAGTTAAAATTTCTGATGTTACCCAAAAAAAAATTTTATATGCCCTAGAAGCCGTGTTTTTGATTCGAATAATACCGCTCAAAGGTGGTAAAAAGAATTTTACAATTCGATTAGAAGATCAAGCGGAAAGTTTTTATTTAAGATCTCTTGAGCTAAAAAAAGAAAAAAATAATATTATTGAATTAGAGGGGCTTCTTTACCGACACTTAAGATGTCAGTTTATGTATCATCTTGGGTTTAATTTCAATCTTTTTCAATATCAAACCCGTGGTGGAGCAAGAGTTCCAATTGTTATTGATAGTGCAGAAAGAACCTTGGGCTTTATAGTTATCGAAGAAGAAATTCCAAATCGTAGCGAATTAGCAACTGCAACTTCTTTTTATAAAGAGTACTCCAATTCAAGTATTATTTTTGTTCCATTTACAGATAAATCACAACCCGCCATTGTAAATCATAGATCTATGATTATACCACTCAAATATTTTCTATAATTATGATAAAAAATCTCATTGTGAAATAATTAAATCGAAGATTCAATTGATAAATTTATTGTTCATAAATTTACTTATGTAATCAAGAAATAAACCCTGTTTATTTTTTTGGACATATCTATTTAAACAATCTCTTGATATTATAAATAATCTTCCTATGGGGACAAAGTCCCCTTACCCGTGGCACATTCTTAAGGTCAAGTAGTACATTATCGCCTTTTTAAGTTTTAATCCTTTTGATTAATACTTATTATGAAAATACAAACTTTAGTTTGGATTTTCATAATACGGGGTGATTGAAAATCACCCCTAACAAACAGGAAAATAACTGCTTGTGATTATGTCTGATATAATCGCGCAAGCGATCAGACTTAATCATGAGCAGTTATTTTACCCAACTTGATTTATAATCTTTTGCATATTGTTTAAATGCAATTGGTTTACGACCTAGGATTTTTTCTACATTTTCAGTGACACGCTCTGCGTACCCTAACTTGAAAAAACCTAAAATCATTATTAAAAATTCGGCGTAAGGTTTTGGTAATCCTGCTCCCAAGAGTCCACTCAACATTTCGTTTGAAGTGATATCTTGAAAGGAAATTTTTGAACCTGTGACTTCTGATAACACTTGTGCCACTTGGTCATGATCTAAAACATCATTACCTGTTAAATCAAAATCTTGATTATTGAATTTGTCATTTTCTAGTAAGTTTGCTGCCACTGCAGAAATATCTCTAGCATCAATAAAACTTCCTTTTGCTTTTCCTACGGGCAAAAAGATTTTGTTTTGAGATAATATTCCTTGTAACCAAAAGGTATTAAAATTTTGCATAAACCAATTTGGTCTAATGATATTATATTGAAGTCCTGACTTTTCGAGATAAACTTCGGCCATTCTCATTGGAGCGCTATCAACTGCATTGGCACCCATTGCTGTCATTAATACTACTTTTTTGAGTTTATTAATTTTAGCCTGTTCAATTAATGGAATTAAAAGCTCATGTTGATTAGCATATCCTGGAGGCGATAGAAAAAACGCCTTATCAACTCCTTCAAAAGCATTTTTTAAACCTACTTTTGTTACAACATTCAAGTGAACCTGATTTGGTTTTAAGTCCTCAACTTTACTTGTTGCATGTATAACATTGTGTCCCTTTGATTTAAGAATTCTAACTAATTCTAAACCTACTGTTCCGCTCGCCCCTACTACTAATATGTTGTCCATTTTGTGTCTCCTGTTTTAATTGTATCGTTTTTAATTGTTTTTCTCGTTACATCACTGAATAAACTTATTTTTTAAGCTACTTCATAAATTAAATATAGCAGGCAATTATTAGATTTATAATGGATATAAATCTAATTTACATGTCAATTAGTCTAATTATATGGACTTATAGACAATATTATGTTAAAGTCATATTGTATGGATTTATTAACCGATATTTTACAACAGGCCGGTCTTAAAAAACGAATTTTGATTCAAAAATCTTTTTTTGAACCCATTGCAGTTCAGTTTCCTTGCTCTAAAAGTATGGGATTTCATTTTGTAATTTCGGGTGAAGCTTTTTTACATACTCCGACCCAATCTGAACCCATTATTTTACACAAAGGTGATATCGCTCTAATTGCTCGAGGATATGATCACATTATAAGTACCGAAAAAAGAATTTCAGCTCGATTAATAAAAAACTCTGATTCTGATACTGGTAACCTCACCAATAAAAATGTTAATTTAGAGCATCTAAAATTAACTTTAATTAGTGGCGCTTATCAATTTTGGAATACTCCCATGCATCCATTTTTTAAAGATGTCCCAAAAATTTGGCTATTGCGCTCAAGTGAACTTGAAAATTTTAATCAACTTAATTTATCAATTAATTTATTATCTAAAGAATTTACAAATCCAGAGGTGGGCTCAGATTTGATTATACAAAATATGTTAGATATTCTTTTTTCATTGATTATGCGAAAAATTATTTCCCAAAAAAGTACTCAGCAAAAATCTTGGAGTTATGCCGTAAATGATTTTCAAATAAAAAAATCCATTGAACTGCTTCATGGAGATCTCAAGCAAAATTGGTCACTCGACGATCTTGCGAAAAAAGTTGGTATGTCGAGAGCTGGATTTGCTTTAAAATTCAAAAAATCACTTGGGGACACTCCTTTACATTATTTAAGTTCAATACGAATTCAAAAAGCTATTCAGCATTTAATAAATACAGATGATAAAATTGATTCTATTGCCGAATCTGTAGGATTTAATGATGCTTTTACTTTTTCAAAAGTTTTTAAAAGAATTGTAGGAATTTCACCACGTGAATTTCGTATCAATGATCGAGCTGATAAGAAGCTAGAAACACGTTTTTGAAATAAAACAAATGTTTGTATTTTCAAAATAATTAAATTAGAACCATCTCTATTAAATAAGAAAATAATTGCGCCAGCAATTAGTCTTAATCATTAGTAGTTATTTTATAGGATTTTTATGTCTACAGTAGTAATCAGTGCTTTATATAAATTTGTTAAATTAGAAAATTACAAAGAACTTCGCGAAGATCTGTTTAAATTTATGGAATCCAAACAAATTAGAGGAACTTTGATCCTTGCCCACGAAGGTATAAATGGCACTGTTGCAGGCTCTCAAGATTCAATTGATTCGCTAAAAGAGTGGTTTAATCAAACTCCATATTTTAAAGGGATCGAAAGCAAAGAGTCTTTCACCAACAAGATGCCTTTCTATCGCACGAAAGTAAAACTTAAAAAAGAAATTGTTACCCTAGGTGTAGAAGATATAGATCCCAATCAAATTGTTGGTACCTATTTAAATCCTAACGAATGGAATGAACTCCTTGCTGACCCCGAAGTCACAGTCATTGATACACGCAATGATTATGAATTTAAAATTGGTACTTTTAAAAATGCTATCAATCCAAATACAAAATCATTTCGTGAATTTCCGAACTACGTTAAAAAACATTTATCCCCAGAAAAAAATAAAAAAGTTGCGATGTTTTGCACAGGAGGAATTCGCTGCGAGAAATCAACGGCCTATTTAAAAAAATTAGGATTCAAAGATGTGTTCCATCTTAAAGGTGGAATTTTAAAATATTTAGAAGAAATGCCAAAAGAAAACTCTATCTGGAACGGCGAATGTTTTGTTTTTGATGACAGAGTGACTGTCACTCACCAGCTAGAAAAAGGGACATTTGAACTTTGCAATGCTTGCAGAAATCCCTTATCAGAAGAAGATAAAAAAAATGAAAAATACCAAAAGGGAGTCAGCTGTCCACAATGCTTTGATTTGGTAAGCGAAGAAAAAAAAATTAGTTTTGCCCAAAGACAAAAACAGTTTGAATTAGCAGAACTCCGTGGAGAAGCCCACTTTGGTGATGATGCACGTAAATTAATGATAGAAAAACGTGAACTTAAAAAATTAAAAAAGAAACCATTAGAACATAAAAACTAATGGATGTTTGTATTTATTGAGTGTCCATTTTAATTTTAAAATCACGATGAACAAGATAAAATAATATTTTTAAATGGCTCAGGAGTTGGTTGGGAATACTTATCAAACTCTATATGCTCCTCATAAGGTGTTATAAGTACATTATACCATTTATCAAACAACTCTGTGTTATTTTTCTCAACTGCCTCTATAATTTCCTGCGCGATATAGTTCCTTAAAATATACTTTGGATTATTTTTCAAAATTCGATTTTTAAGCTCCTCATTTGTACAGGATTCAACTTGTAATCTATTTTTATATTTAACTATCCAATCATTCCAGTATGGTTTTTTAAAATAATCCGTTGTTACCAAGGAATCGTAAGGCTCGGTTACTAAATTTCCTAGCTGCCTAAAGGAGTATGTAAAATCTAATTTTTGAGTTTCTAATATGCGTAAAAACTCATTTATTAAATCTTCATCATTAGGTAAATTAAAAGCAAAACCAAATTTTACCTTAAAGAGTTGAAGTTTTGTTTTTAAAAATTCAGGATAAAAACTATCAAAAACAAATTGTAATTTCGGTTTCTCGATTAAATCTGAAAAACACCATAAAAGACGATCAATATTCCAAAGAGCAACTTGAGGTTGATTAATATATGAATAACGACCTCTCTCATCAGAATGATTACAAATCCAGTTTGGATTATAATCTTCCATAAACCCATAGGGCCCATAATCAATTGTAATTCCTAATATTGACATATTATCGGAATTCATAACACCATGGCAAAAACCAATAGACATCCAATGGGCCACCATCTGTGCTGTATTTAAAGTGATCTGCAAAATCATATCTTCGATTGTTAAACATTCAGGATAAAAATATGTTCGACAGTACTCAATCAATTGCTGAAGTTCGTGAGATAGATTTTCATGGAATGCGTATTCAAAATGTCCGAAGCGAATATTCGTTGGAAATACTCTAACGACAAGTGCAGATCTTTCTATGGTTTCTCGATGTACCTGGTCGGTACCTAATATTAAAGCCAAAGCACGTGTAGTTGGTACCCCAAGCGCATTCATATGTTCAGAGCAAAGATACTCCCTCACACTTGATCTTAACACTGCCCTGCCGTCACCAAAGCGAGAAAATGGAGTTTGACCAGAACCCTTTGTTTGAATCTCATAGCGGCTTTTAAAATTGTCATCTAAACATAATTCGCCAATTGATATTGCTCGTCCATCGCCAAGCTGTCCAGCCCATACTCCAAACTGATGACCTGCATATCGTGTAGAAATTCTTTGATCATTTGGTAATCGCACAGTGCCGTTGAACCAATTTAACAAATCATTATCAGCAATGTTTAATTCAAGATTGGCTTTTAATTTTTGGTTCAATGCAAATAATGTAGCTTCCTTTAAAGGAGTTGGCTCAACATTTTCATAAAATATTTTTGGGAGAAATGTAAAAGTATTATTGAAGTTCATAATTCATATTTCATAATTCTTTTTTAAATTGAATTAATCGGCTACGAATTTGCTCCCGTGCTTCTTGAAATGCCTGCTGTTTTTGATTCTCATTTGCTGATGCTGGGTCTTGAATAGGCCAATGAATTCGTTTTGCACTCTTTGATGGTAATACCGGGCAAACTTCTTCAGCACAGAGCGTGATTACATAATCTAGATTTGCTAAAAAACTCAAAGGCAATTGATCTGTTGATTTAGACCAATTGTTTTTAATATCAATTCCAATTTCTTTTAAACTCTCGATGGCCCATGGTTGAACTACACCCGAAGGAACAGAGCCCGCACTCTCAATAATTGCATTTTCTCCAAATATATTTTTAGCCAACCCCTCTGCCAGTTGACTTCGAGCTGAATTTGCAACACACAAAAATAAAATATGAATTTGCTTTGCCATATACACACTCCATAACTAAATAAAAAATTAAATAAAAAAAAATAAATTAAATCAATTAACTCTTTCTATAAGCAGTTTCTTTAATCCACAATGAAACAGAGACTAGTCCGATTAAAACAGGAACTTCAACAAGCGGTCCAATAACTGCAGCAAATGCAGCACCATGATGAATTCCAAAAGTTGCAACAGCTACAGCAATAGCCAATTCAAAATTATTTGAAGCTGCCGTAAAGGATAAAGTCGCAGCTTTTTCATAATCAGCACCCATTTTATAACTCATAAAAAATGAAAAAATAAACATTAACCCAAAATAAATAACTAATGGAATGGCAATTCTTAAAACATCAAATGGAAGTTCAAATATTTTGTCACCCTTAAGTGAAAACATCACTACAATTGTAAATAATAAAAAAATCAAAGTTAATGGAGATATCGTTGGAACAAATTGAGACTCATACCACACTTTTCCTTTTCGATGAATCATAATTTTACGAGATAAATAACCTGCTAAAAATGGAATACCTAAATAAATTAAAACCGCCATTGCAACATCTATAATTGAAATTGAGATTTCTACGGATGTTGTTAATCCAAAAAAATTTGGTAAAAAAGTTAAAAAGATATAAGCTAAAATTGGAAATGTTAATATTTGAAATATTGAATTTAATGCAACTAATCCAGCACAATACTCTCGGCTTCCACCTGCAAGATCATTCCATACAATCACCATGGCTATACATCTTGCAAGACCAATTAAAATTAAACCTGTCATATACTCTGGGTAATCATGCAAAAATAAAACTGCCAAAATAAACATTAGTACTGGACCTAATAGCCAATTTTGAGTCAATGATAAAAGCAAAACTTTTTTATTTAAAAAAACTTTGGGCAATTCTTCATAATTAACTTTTGCAAGAGGAGGGTACATCATTAAAATTAAACCTAGGGCAATGGGAATGGAGGTGGATCCTATTGACATTTGCTCTAATATTTGAGGAATAACTGGCATAAATTTACCTATTAAAACTCCCAGAATCATTGCACTAAAAATCCATAAAGTTAAATAACGATCCAAAAATGCAAGTCTTGGAAAAATTAAATTTGTACTCGGCATAAAAATCCTAATTGTTATATTGTATAGTTGCGATATAAAATAACTGCTAATGATTAAGTCTGATTGCTTCGCAATTTTATCAGACATAATCATTAGCAGTTATTTTCTTGTTTGTTGGGGGTGATTTTGAATCACCCCCTATTATGAAAATCC
Organism: Bdellovibrionales bacterium; assembly: GCA_005793345.1. GTDB lineage: Bacteria > Bdellovibrionota > Bdellovibrionia > Bdellovibrionales > Bdellovibrionaceae > SXSU01. Next base: position 27,074 of record SXSU01000013.1, on the reverse strand, counting down.
AAACTAAATTTTGAATTTTCATAATAACTGCTTATGATTAAGTCTGATCGTTTTACGATTATACGAGACAAAATCCATCACTGTTATTTTCAAAATTTAGGATAAAATCAAGTCAAGATTGTGTTCAGATGTCACTTCATTTCAAATCTCCATAACTTAAATATATTATTCTCTCGGACGAACCTCTACTAACTCAACATGAAAAATTAGATTTGAGTTTGGTTTTATAATTGGGCCGACTTGTCTATCACCATAGGCCATATGTGATGGAATAAACAAAGTTCTTTTACCGCCAACCTTCATTCCCATTAATCCAACGTCCCAACCCTTAATTACCCGACCAGCTCCAATGACAAATTGTAAAGGTTGCCCTCGATCAAGAGAAGAATCAAACTTAGTTCCGTCTTCTAAAAACCCTTCATAATGACATTGAATCAAGGCCCCTTTAGAAATTTCTAAACCTGAGCCCAATTGAGTATCTGTAATCTTTAATTCTAATAAACTCATAAATCACCTTTTAAAATTCTTGTTTTTTTATTTATAAAAGTGTTTAATTTTAACTAAGTCAAATGTTATGTTTCATTATATTGCGAAAGGTAGACTTTGCTTGTTTAAAAAAATCTTAATATTCACTTCTATTTTATTATCATCTACATTTTTATTTGCAGAAAATTTTTATATTAATCCAGTTTCAGGAGTAAGTATTGATGAAACTGTAAAAATCTCTTCTTTTGAACTTTTAGTTTCAAATTTTAAAGAACAAAACCTAGAGCTTGCAAAAAAGCAAGATGCTGCAACATTTGTTATTGATACACAAATTATTAAATTAGGTAACTCCTATATAGTTACCATTCAAAAAAGCAAAGAAGGATCTGTTCTATTAAGTAAAAAAATGAAAGTGGCATCCATCGAAGAACTAGATAAAGCAATTAATCGATTATCAAGATCTATTGTTTTAGAAAAAGATCCAAACCAAGAAATAAGAGTTGGTGAAATTACAAATGAAGAACAAAATAAAATATCAAAGCGAACTGAAAGTTTTGATTTTAGAACTTTTGCTTTTGGAATAACTCAATTCACCAATTTACGAACACCCACAAAAAGTTCACCTAATATATATTTAGGTACTGGCTATCAATTTGATGTCACTGAACAAAGTTTTATCCATTTATTAGGCGAGTTAACTTGGAGACAAACTTCTCCTTGGGCAACGATGTGGAATGCTGGACTCGGCTATGGACACTACTTTAAAAACTCTCAATACGCTCCCTACTTTTCATTTGATGTCGGTTATGGAGGAGCTCTTTGTAATGGACTCGAATCCCAATCTGGACTTACTTTAGGCACCCAATTGGGGTATGGAATGTTTCGAACCTCGACAAAACAACTTAATATCTCTGCCAGATATCTTCATTTATTTAAAGCCAACAAAGAAGGAGAACCTTCATTTTTAGGTTTATTTGTTTCTGCATTGTTTTAGCATAATACGGGGTGATTCGAAATTACTAAATCTCTGACGAATTAAAAACTATTGAGTTCTGATTTTGTTCCATAGCCACTTCAACCATTCTTTTAACTAAAACAGAAATTTTAGTTCCAATAAGTTTTTCGATCTTAGGAGAGAGAATTTTAGAAATAGCCCCCGCAACTTTAATAAAAAAAGATTCCAACTTTCTTTTTTCGGATCTTTCTCCTAACAAAAGCGAAGGGCGAAAAATTACAGTACCTGGAATTTGAAGTTTAAGGATTTCTTGTTCTGCTTGCCCCTTCACCTGATTATAAAAAATAGTAGAATTTGGATTTGCCCCCATCGCTGAAATGAGAATAAATTTAAATGCATTAAATTTTTTTGCAAGTAACGCAAAATCAACAACTGCTTTTAAATCCACTGCTTTAAAATTTTCTTTTGTTCCTGCAGTTTTTAATGTTGTACCTAGACAACAAAAGTAAGTCGCATTCTGAAAATTTAAATCTAAATTTGATAATTCATTTAAAGATTTAATTTGAATTAATTCTATTCTCGAATCTAAAATATTTAAATTTTTACGAGCTATAACTTTAATTTCATCATAATAATTAGAAGATAAGAGTTCATTTAATAATGCCGACCCCGTCAAACCCGTAGCCCCAAGTAGAATTGCAATATTTTTTTTACTCATTTTTAATCTCCAAAAATTAATTTCGAATAGTGTAATGATAATTGTTTAATTGCTTTGATATCAACTAATAAATTAAAAAGTACAGAGATAAATAATTAATTAATTAATTAATATTTATTGATTATTTTTAGTGACTAGAGATAAACTTATTTAAGAGTATATTTACTCACAATTTTTTTTATAAAAATATAATTTGAGATCACAATTTTAATTATGAGGTTTCATGCATCTTACGGAGTCTGTCTTAAAAAATGTAATTGAAGCAGGGTTAAATACAGGTGCAAGTTTTGTAGATATTTTTATTGAAGAAACAATCTCCTCCAATCTTAATATTAAAAATAATGAACTTAACCAATTTAAATTTAATGAAACTTATGGTGCTGGAATTAGACTTATTTTTGGTCACGATGTGGTTTATACAACCACAAGTGATTTATCAGAGAATAATTTAATAAAGGCTGTAGCTGATGTTTCACAAATTTATTTAAAAAGTAAAAAATTAAATACCACTAAATCTCAACACAAAATAGAACTTCACAATCAAAATTTAATTTCAAAACACAAATATGGTTTAAAATCTTGGGAAACCGATATAAATAAAAAATTAAATTTTTTAAAAAGTATAGATCAAAAATCCCGTGAAACAAGTAGTTACGTCACACAAGTCAAGCCAGGAATCATACAAACAAATCAAAAAATACAAATTGCAAATTCACAAGGACTCCTCATCGCAGATGAAAGAAATTATACTCGGATTTTTAATGATGTTTATGTTGAACAAAATGGAGTCATCGAAAGTGCATCAGAACGAGATGGAGTATTAGGAACCTCCGAGTGGTTAGAACAAATAAATTTAGATAAATTTACTCATCAATTGACACAACAAGCTTTGGCATTAACAAAAGCTTCCTATGCCCCTGCAGGGGAAATGCCAGTTATCATAGATAATGGTTTTGGTGGTGTTATTTTTCATGAAGCCTGCGGACATGGGTTAGAAACCACTGTCATTGCAAAAGGAGCATCGGTATTTAGTAATAAATTAAACACCAAAATTGCTAATACTTGTGTGACTGCAATTGATGATGGCACATTGATAAGTCATTGGGGATCTTTAAATATTGATGACGAAGGAATGCCAACACAAAAAACTACTTTGATCGAAAATGGCATTCTTAAATCTTACATTGTAGATTATGTTGGGTCCTTAGAAACAGGATTTCCTCGAACTGGAAGTGGGCGTCGAGAATCTTATAAATTTGCACCAGCATCTCGAATGCGTAACACCTATATCGCTGCGGGTATGGACTCCTTTGAAGATATGGTAAAAGATATTGATTATGGATTATTCGCACATAAAATGGGTGGAGGTTCTGTTAATCCAGTCACTGGGGAATTTAATTTTCAAGTTCGACAAGGATATATTATCCGTCAAGGACGGATCGAAGAATTGGTCAAAGGAGCTTGTCTCATAGGACGAGGATTCGATACTCTTGCTAATATTACAAAAGTTTCTAAAAATTTAAAATTAGAAATTGGTACCTGTGGCTCTATTAGTGGACAAATTCCTACTACGGTTGGGCAACCTCAAATTTTAGTTTCAAAATTAATAGTCGGCGGAAGGGTTTAAATTTAAAAATGAAATTAGATTCTGAACTCTTTACAAATTTATTTTATGAGTTAAAAAATTTAAGTTTAAAAAACAATATTGAATTTCAACTTTATCTAGAGAATGGTAACTTTTTATTTTTAGAAGTTCAAAATCAAAACTTGGCTAAATTTGAAACTTCAACTTGGACCAGAGGTACCTTAAAATTAATATCAGAAGGAATCCACGCATCTACGACATTTGAAAATTTAGAACCTAAGTCTATCGAAAAATACTATCGTTTAACTTTTGAAAATTTAAATTTTTTAAAAAAAAATAAAATTCCTAATAAATTTACAAAACTTCAAAATCCTGATTCAAAAAATATTGAAACTTCAACTACTACTAATATTTCAAAATGTAACGAAATTAGTTTTACTGATAAAGTGAATCTCTTATTGGAATTAGAAACTCAAACCATCAATGCAAACCCCTTAGTACATTCTAGTAATTTGACGGCCTATATTGAAATATATACTTCCGAAAGAGTTCTAAATAGCCTTGGACTTGATCGCTCATTCGAAAAAAAAGTTTATTCGATGGATCTAAGACCTATTATTAAAAATGATAAACAAATTAAGCGTGGAAGATTAACTCAGTCCAATTTTGATTTTTACAAATTGAACGTTGAAAAGTTTGCCATAACCGAAGTTCAAAACACAGTTCAACAATTAAATCCACAAAGCATCCAATCTGGAAGTTATCCCATATTAATTGATCGTGAAGCCTCACCACGTATTTTAAAAATGCTAGAATCTTATTTTTCGGCTCAAGCTGTAGACGAAAACACTTCTTTATTTCAATATAAAATAAATGAACAAGTTGCTTCAAACTTGCTTACTATTATTGACGATCCTCACACCATGGATGGAACAGCTTATCGCCCTTTTGACAGCGAAGGAACAACATCGCAAAAAACCATTTTAATTGAAAATGGAATATTAAAAAATTATTTATCCAATTTAGAGTATTCAGAAAAATTAAATATCCCTAATACAGGACATGGAACAAATAAACACGGTGATTCATTTATTTCTCCAACAAATTTATACATTCAAGCAGGTCATTATCCATTGAATGATTTAATTAATCATTATCCTAAATTTATTTACATTACAAAATTTATAGGTCCTCTCCATAGCACATTTAAATCTTCTACAGGGGACTTTTCAATCCCCTGCCAAGGATTTTTATACGTAAATGGCAAATCATTATATCCAGTAGATCAATTTATTATTTCGGGAAATATATTATCACTAATAAATAAAATAGTTTCTGTTGGTAATAACTACGGAATTTATCACACCGATAGATGGGCTCCTGATTTACTCTTTGAATCAATGGATATTGCTAGCAAAAGTGAATTATAAATACAAAAAAGTAATCACGATCACTTTAAATATAATTGAACTAAATCCATTACTATTACTCTAACTCAAACACTAACTTTAACTTTAACCGTAGTAAGATTTCAAATAAAGTTCTTTTAATTCCTTCATTGATGGGTAACGAGGATTCGCTCCTGTGCATTGATCATCAAAAGCTTCTTCTGACATCAGGTCTATTTTTTTCAGAAACTCACTTTCAACAATTCCTGCATCTTTAATTGTTAATGGAATATCAATTTCTTTTTTTAGATTTTCAATTGCAACAATTAATGCATCAACTTTTTCTCGTGGCGTATCTCCAACTAAACCCAAATGATCTGCAATTCGAGCATATCGATCCATTGCTAACGGATATTTATACTGCGGAAAAGTCGCCTGTTTTCGAGGTGAATCGGTCGCATTAAATTTAATGACCTCAGTTATCATCAATGCATTTGCAAGACCATGTGGTACGTGAAATTCAGCACCTAAAGTATGAGCTAAGGAGTGACAAATTCCTAAAAATCCATTGGCAAAACCCATTCCAGCTAAAGTTGCAGCGTAGTGAACTTTCTCTCGTGCTTTTTGATTATTTTCGCCTTCATGATATGCTGTTGGTAAATATTTAAATAAAATTCGAATGGCTTCTAAACTATAGGGATTTGTAAAATCACTTGCAAAAACTGAAACAAAACTTTCAATACCGTGAACAATGGCATCGAAGCCACCATATGAAGTTAATTTTTTAGGAATTTTCATAACAAGTTCTGGATCAACAATTGCAATATTAGGAGTTAACTCATAATCCGCAATTGGATATTTTCGACCTGTGCGCTCATCTGTAACAACAGCAAAGGGTGTCACTTCTGAACCTGTTCCTGATGTCGTAGGAATCGCAACCATTATGGCTTTTTTACCCAGCATTGGAAAATGATAAATGCGTTTTCGAATATCCATAAATCTTAATGCAAGACTTTCAAACTCAGTATCAGGCTCCTCATACATTAACCACATGATTTTTGCAGTATCCATTGGAGAACCTCCACCAATTGCAATTATCACATCAGGTTGAAATGATTTTAATAAATCAACTCCCTTTTTTACAGTTGCAAGTGTGGGGTCTGGCTCCACTTCAGAAAACACTCTAAAATCGATACCAAGTTGCTGCAAAGGTCTTTTAACTTTTAACGTAAAACCCATAGCATCAAGTGGCTTATCTGTGACAATCACAGCACGTTTACGTCCTTTCAAATCTCCTAGAGCAAGGGGCAGACATCCGTATTTGAAATAAATTTTAGGGGGAACTTTAAACCACAACATATTTTCGCGTCTCTCAGCATTTGTTTTAATATTTAACAAATGTTTAACACCAACATTTTCACTGACAGAATTACCACCCCAAGATCCACAGCCTAATGTTAACGAAGGCTCTAGTTTAAAATTATAAATATCACCAATAGCACCTTGGGAGGCCGGCATGTTTACTAAGATACGACCCGCTTTCATGCGTTCACTGTAATAGTCGACACGATTTTTATTTCGCGCATCAGTGTACAACGTACCTGTGTGTCCTAAACCGCCAAACTCAACAAGGCGTGTGGCTTTTTCAACGGCCTCTTGAAAATCACTTGCTTTATACATTCCCAAAACAGGTGATAATTTTTCATAGGAGAAGGGTTCTGACTCCCCTATAACTTCGACTTCTGCAATTAATACTTTTGCGTTTTCTGGCACATTCACATTTGCCAGTGCTGCAATTTTATGAGCCGATTGGCCAACAATATTTGCGTTTAGTTTACCATCTTGAATAATTAAATTTGCAACTTTTGTTCTTTCATCGTTTGTAAGAAAATAAGCCCCTCTATACTGAAATTCACTTTTAACTTCATCATACTTAGAGGCTACAACAATAACCGATTGTTCAGAGGCACAGATGACACCATTATCAAATGTTTTACTCATGAGTATAGAGTTCACCGCCATTTTAATATGACAAGTTTCATCGATAACAGCAGGAGTATTACCTGCTCCCACACCAATGGCAGGCTTACCTGAAGAGTAAGCTTCTTTCACCATATATGGTCCACCTGTGGCTAAAATTAAATTAATATTTGGATGATGCATAAGTTGTTTTGAGGCTTCAACTGAAGGCTCTTCTATCCAACCAATAATATCTGGTGGTGCACCAGCAGATACTGCCGCTTCTAAAATTATTTTTGCAGTAGCTACAGTCGACTTTTTAGCTCTTGGGTGAGGAGAAAAAATAATTCCATTACGAGTTTTTAATGCGATTAAGGCTTTAAATATTGCAGTTGAAGTTGGATTGGTAGTTGGAACTATACCAGCAATTACACCGATTGGTTCAGCATATTTACAAATACCCCATGTTAAATCTTCTTCGATTAATCCACATGTTTTGACATCGCGATATTGATTGTAAATGTACTCAGAAGCAAAGTGATTTTTAATAACCTTATCTTCAACAATTCCTATTCCAGTTTCTTCAACAGCCATTTTTGCAAGTTCTATCCGTGCTGATGCCGCGGCAAAAGATGCTTTAGCAAAAATAACATCAACTTGCTCTTGGGTGAAATGACTATACTCATGTTGAGCGTGTACTACTTTTTGTATGAGAGCTTCAATATTTTGGCTCTGTGTCTGATTTTGAATTTGATCCATATTAAAGTCCTAATTTTTTTGAGTACTTACAAATAATGAAGAACCTAGATATACATAAGCTTCTAAATTGCGACAAGAGCAGGCTTAAAAAGGGGCTAATTAGCCCCTTTTTAATTGAGTGTGGTTTTAAGTTTAAGTTTGATTTTGAAATTTATTATGAGTTATTAACTTAATTGGTTTTTATATTTTCAATAATTTTTTTAGTTTCATTAATATCAGTTTGTAATCCTAAAACTAATACCTTAGATGATTCATAAAAAGTAGTATAATAATTTGAAAATTTAATTTCTTTAATACTTTTAACTTTAGTTATAATAAGCGACTCTAATTTCTCAAAATTTGAGAAACCTTTAATAGTATCTTCATCAATTTTATAGTTGTTAAAATCAAAATCAATTAAATACTTTTGAGTAAAATCAAAATGGCGTTTTAAACTTTCCAAAACTCCATGAAGATTAATATTTGGATTTGAATTTTTTAATGGAATCTCTAATTTTTTTAGTGCTTCAAAGTAACGAATATCTGAACTATTCTTTTCAATGGAAAGTTCATTAATCATTGCATTTTTAAAATAATATTCTAAAGTTTCAATTTCGGGGTTTATGGACTCTTCAAAATATTTTTTAATTATTGCCTGATCTTCTTCCAATTTGAAATCAAATTCTAATTTAATTTCTTCTTTATTATTTAAACTACGGTTATAGTTGATCTTACTTACAGATTTCATTAATAATTTAATTGGATCTAATAATTTAAAATACTTTACCAATTCAAGTTCAAAACCATTATCCTGATCTAACTGTAATTCTTGATTATAAAATGAATAATGAGAGTAAGAATCTAAAGATATTATTTTTATAACTCCTTTTAAATCTAAAAATTCTTTTTCATATTTTTCAAACATAGCTAAGATTCGCTCAAATAATTGAAAACGATCTTTTTCATAGAAAGAACCGATGGTGTCACTGAACTCTAGTCCATAATAAGCTTGGTACTCTATTAATCGATCCAATTTTTGAATAAATAAATCAGCATCACCTTTTACTAAATTAAATTGCAAATCCAATTCGCCATCTAATTCATTATACTTTGAATATCCGTTGATTGTAATTTTACGTATTAATAATTTTCGATCAATAAGTTTAGATTTAACTGATGATAATTCATCCCACACAATTTTTAATTGTTCATCTAATCTAAGAGGTTTTTTATCGTCTTCCTCACCTTCGAAATATCGACGATCTTCATCAATTGAATAAAGATAATTCCAGTTCACAGCTACTGTGATACCAGCGGCTTTTAACTCTTGAATAATGGGAATATTGCTTAATCGACTATCTTCTGGATTAACAATTGGAGTGAGTGTTGGTTGAGGAATTTGGGGTGGTTGAGTTACTGCGTGTTTTGGGGGTTCAGCAGAAAAATAGCCTTTGCAATCTAACTCCTTAAATTTTGCTTTTCGTCGATCCCAATGGCATTCGCGATGTAAATCTTCATTAGCTAAAAATTTACAATAGTCTTTCACAAATAAAAATCTTTTTATTTCTGGGGCTGCAGCTTCACAAGTCTTTTGCAAACGAGTATCAAAACCAATGTATTGAGCATCTGCTTTTACTTTCATTGCGTGGAAGTCATTTCCACACGCTGTGGTGTAAAGAGTTTTTCGAGACTCAAAAGCGCAATCATTATTAAGTTCTTCGTTTTGAAGCCCCAAACAATATTTAGCTTTGCCGTTATATCTTTTATTGGTCTCACATTTAACTCCATTATATGTGAATGAAAAATTATAGGAATAATCCCCTTTATCTTTCCAGCGCTCATTAGGATTATAACCTAATTCATCTTGAACCTTTTGCTCGGTGACAGCATTACCACCATTATCATTTCCACCGCCCTTACTACTTGATTTATTTTGGCATGATATTAAAATCAAAAAAGTAGCGGTCAGTAACATTATTTTTTTAATTGGCACAAAAAACTCCTATATTTTTCATAATTGATACATTAAAAACTATTAAGATTTAAATCGTTAGACAATACAATTTTAGATTTTAAAGATTTAATTGCACCAATTTTGGAGCACTTGTAGAATTTATAAAAGTCATTTCAATTTTTGCTGGATATAGTATGTGGTAATTTATTATTAATACTTAATTTACGATTCCAAACAATTGGAAATTCAACAAATTCAATCTGAATTCCAGTTAATGATATTAAGATAGAAATATATTTAACATTGGAATAACAAGCGATTTCATCAGTAACTTGAGTACCACCCAAACAAGTTTAATCACCTAATTCTATGCCATTTTAAATTGGATTAAAAGATTCCACAATACAAATTTCTAGCACCATTGAATGATCGAGTCTTATTCCGTATTTAGTCGAAACTATCCCGAACTAGATGTTTTATAAAAAAATGGAATTAAAAAATGACGAAGTTTGAATATTTTTTGAAGTGGATACCATTATAAAATTAGTTCTATCCACTAATTAATTATTCTGAAATAATTGAGTTCCTTACAACTTTATTTTTACTTGATTTATATTTTTCTTATTAAAAATTATGACATTTATTTTATTATCACTAAGAAATTTATAAATTCTTCAAATCTGTCAGAATCATTACATCTATTAAAATACTTAAAAATATTTTAAATATATTAATAAAGCGTTTTTACGAACGAGCAAGAATACTTCAATATTTTCTTATAAGGAACTACATTATTTATGAAAAAATCTTTAACAATTTTTATATTTTTAACATCAGCACAAACTTATGCTATGACACAGACTGATTACGTTTTATCTTGTTATAGAACTGCAATACAGAAAAGGGAAATAGGATTTTATTCTGTCGCTGCAGAGCTTTGTTCCCATGTTAAATCTGAAACAGATATTAACGCTGTATTGAATTGTTACTTAAAAGCATATAACAATTCTCTTAATAAAAATCCGGCAGGTTCTCCAGATGCTTTTGGCAAACTTTGCGCTTGGGTTCAAGAATAATAATTATTTTTAAATCTCAATTAAATATAGTATATCGGTCATTAAAGAATTTTTTTTACACACAGATTTTTATATATTTCAATAAGAATAATTAAACCTAACAAGAGCAGACTAATTTGAATAAAGCTGCTCCTATATTAAATAATTAATCCAATTATAGGATAAAAAAACAGGAATTGTTTATCAGGTTTGTACTACAATTTTGTAACTGTTACACAATACTTTTGATTTTTTTGATCTGAAGAAACCATTGGTGCAGAAACTTCAAATGGAAAATTAACTTCGAAAACTATTTTAAATCTATCATCGTCCATACCAATTTTTGTATCAGTTACTAGAATTTTTTCTTTTAAAAGATCTAAATTTAATTGGGTCAAACTCGATTCACAAAATACAACACTTCTTCCGAATGGTACAATTTTTATTTCTTGTTCTGCAATTGCATTCATTCCAATAATAGTTATAATATAGATGAAAATTTTCGTTCGCATTTTTAACCTCAATTCTTTTGGATAGTAATTAATAGATTTAGGATTGGCTTTTGATACGACTCCAATCGATCTAATGTTTTCGTGTAAAATAACGCGACATCGATTATGATTTCAAGAAGCTAAATCAATTTGACATGCTTACAGTGGAACAATACGATTTTTAGATCTTGAATTGAAATAGGCAAATTATGAATTTTAGTAATACTCTAATAGTAGTTTTTTTAACTTTTATTTTTCCAGCAGTGGTGATTGCTGCCGATTGCAAGGACACCGAGCTATACACTGCTGTTGATCAAACAGACTTAGCTAAAGTAACTCAGCTGCTTGCGTCTGGCTCTAACGTAAACGAGCGTTCTTGTTATGGACGTTCTCCGATTATGGCAACCACTTGGTGGTCGTTTCCAACAAGAGAAGATAATCTTAAAATTCTTGATCTTTTGATCTCAAAAGGTGCTGATATAAATAATCAAGATATTTATGGCGATACCACTTTGATACTTGCTGCAAGAACAGGTTATTCACAAGTTATTCATAAGCTTATTCATAATCATGCTGATGTGAACTTGTTAAATCGTAAAGGAAATAGTGTCTTAATCGAAATGCTTGCAGAAGATGTTGTCTCCATTGATATGGAACTATTTAATTATATTCTAACCCAAAATTTGGATTTAAATATTAAAAATGCGGAAGGAGTTACGGCCTTAACTGAACTGTTAACAAATCAATATGTAGTTAAAAATGATAAAAATATTTTATTTGTAATACGCTCGTTGCTTCAAAAAGGAGCCGATCAGAATTTAATAATCCAAAGTGGTAATTACAAACCTTGCGTAGATAATAGCTATAATGCTTTGATGATAGCATCTTGTTTTGGATATCAGGAAATTGTTCAAACTTTATTACAGTTTAATTCTCAAGTTAATGCAATAAATGCTTATGGACAAACCGCTTTAACATTTGCAGTGGCACATAACAACGAACCTATTGTTGCCTTACTACTTCAAGCAAAAGCACAGGTTAATTTGCCGGGTACCACACCTGTAATTGTTCATGCAGTAAAAAATGGTAATCCTACTCTTGTTAAAATGTTATTAGATGTTGGGGCTAATACATTTTTACCAGATCAAACACCGATACTAAGTTTATGTGTAGATTCTTCGTTATCTAGTTACGCGAAAGAGGAAAATTACTTACTAGTTGCAGATATATTAATGAAGCACGGCTTAAATGTTAACGCAGTCGATGATTACAATGAAACTGCACTTTACAAAGCAACTCATCAGGGCTTATTAAATTTTATGAATTTATTTTTACAAAATGGTGCTTCAGTAAAAATCGCGGATAAAACAGGAAGAACTCCTATACAAATTGCAAGAGATATAGATTCATTAAAATTGCTTTTACAATTTGGTGCAGATATCAATGAAAAAGATAATGAGGGTAATACTTTCTTACATTCAATTAGTTCCAACGGTGAATTTGCAGATAAACTTGCTTGGATAATCCAACAGGGAGCAAAAATAGATGCCAAAAATAATAAAGGATATACTCCAGTAAGAGTAGCGTTAGAAAATGTTTGGCATGCTGAAAATTTTGATTTAGCTCATAATTTTTTTTCTTTAGGTGCTGATAAGAATTCTATTGATAATGAGGGCGTTAGCCATCTTGCATCTCTCGTCAATAAAATTTATGGTTTCAAGTTAGCCAAGGATTCCAAAGCAGTTCAATTTGCCATTTGGCTTATCCAGCAAAATGTTGATCTGAACACAATTCAAACAAAGAATGGATATTCAATTTTACACTATGCAATCTGGATCTATAATGATGAAAATGTTTTGTTAGCGGAACTTCTTAAGTCCCAAAGACTTAATTTGAATATAATTAATAAGAATGGAGAGAATGCTTTATTGTCAGTTTTAAATACAAATGTTGTAAAAAAACAGGCAGAAATTGATACTATTATAAAAGTTATAGCTGCTGGAATAGATTTGAATTTGCAAAATAGTGATGGAAATACAGCTCTAATGTTAATTTTTAAATTTGGTAGAAATGATTATAATGAAATAACGAAACTTATAGTCAATAGGGGCGCAAATCTAAATCTAAGAAATAAATTAGGTAAAACAGCCTTAGGATTTGCAATACAATTTGGTTTAAGTACAGAAACTATTAAGCTACTTGTTGATCATGGCGCTGTAGAATAAAAAAAATTTTAACAGATAAATATTTTTTTTTGAACATTAATTTGAAAAGAATTTCCAAACAAAAATAATCTAATTAGTGATTTTTGTCTGATTCGTATTCGTGTTTGAGAATAGACATAATAATTAGGGACTCATAATTATTATCGGACAAGAGACATTCTCTTAATGTACATTTAATTTCGTGAAACTAAGTGCCTTCACTGCTTGTAAAGTTCTATGACCGAGTCCATTACCCTTTTCATTAATTACGTCTCTCATGAACTCAATGGATTTGTTTGGATTTTTGAGACCTGCAAGAATTACGAAACCGACTGCAATGCCGTCGGACTCAACAACTAAATGACAAAAGTCATCGTTATAAAATGTAGCTTTATGTTTTTCAGCCGACCAAGCAGAAATAAAGCGTGAATTTTCAATATCTCCTTCTAATCGACATATAAATGTTAGGTCAGTTTCTAATGATGATCTCAGTAAGATACTTTCAAAATTATAATTCATTTAATAATCCAACGGATCTTTCATTTTATCATATTCTGTAAAATAATGATGTTGCAAATGAAGCTGCAATTGTGTGTACTCTATTCACTGATAGCTTTAACTTTATTACGGTAGGTATCATATCATGAAATTACTTTTATTATTTATTACATTGAGTGCTTCTGCAATTGGGTTTGCATCTAAAAATCCACCAAGAATAAGCTATGGTACAAATTCTATTTTTTACAATGGCGAAACTTTACCTAAATTTAAAACAAAGTTTGAATTTAATTTTCCACACTGTGCTTTAGAAAGCCGCCTTTTAAATATTGAAAGACGAGACTCAATAACAAAGCTTGATAATCCAGACACAGGTAAAAAAGTAAGTGTTCGATATATTTATTTGATTGGCCACTTGCCAGGGAGTCATAAAAGTTGTCCTTCGAAAGTTGAAAACACAAAGATCCAATACCAGATCGAAAGTGATCCCAATCTGATGACTCATTTTTTTGTTTCCATAGAAGCACCAGCAAAGATTGAATCAATAAAGAATAACGAACAATGATACCAGTTCAAGACTATATATTAGAAAGCCTATAAATAAAATTGCGTTTTTCTTTACAAAAAATATTTATGTTCTTAATATCTGATTACCAGTAAAATAAAATTCAACTTTAGTGTCTTTATAATTTGATTCATGGTCAAAGCAATTTGAAAATAGTTCAGAAATGTCAAAATCATTGCAGTTGATATAATTTTAAAAAAATAATACAAATAATTTATAAATTTAATTAAAGTTGGACATATGAATTTAAAACTGACCATGGCAACATGTTTTTTAATTTTCACTCAGTATTAGCGCTTGCAGGAAAAGGATTGTTAATAACTGATTTGACAAATCATGGTTTAACAGATGATGGGACCTTAGTTATCGTGCCTCCTTCTCCAATAAAGCAGATTAAAAATCGTTTATTTCTTAAAAATCAATTTAATTTCAAAGAAAACCAATTAACTGAAGTTATTTTTGATAAACAAATATGTATTGAACCGCAGGAAAAATATGAATCACGACTTCAATTCACTAAAAAAGTAGTAGAGTCAGGCTTTATCATTCCAGAAAAAGAATCACTCATACAAATAGATCTAATTGATAGCTGTTCAATTTATGAAAACGAAACTACATCCTTTGTCCCTTAGTCTCAAATCAATTAAGAGGTTCCCCAGCCTAGGAAAGATTACTTTATTTGCGAACACTCTAATTGAAAATGTGATTGGCAATATGCTCTTGCACCAGATTCACTGTCTGTATAACAGGATTTTGTTGCAAGCAAACTAGCTTCATTTTCTGATCGCCCATAACTTGAATACAATTTATTGGTTTTAGAATTTTTATTTATACAAAACCAATTTGAAGTATTTGATTTTAATAATTCACATAGCTTTACAGTCGAGTTACAGTTAGCCGTGTTTTGTTCGCCCTTTTGGCATTGAATAAATGATTCTGATTTAGCAATAAATTCGCCTTTTCCATATCCTACAAATAACTCTTGAGTTCTAATATTTTCTGTCACACACATCCAAAGTGAAAAATCATTTTTTATACTATCATCAATGATTGGTAATGGTACTGGAGCAAAAGTGGGAGTAGGGATAGGGTTTGCTCCACCTTTATAATTCCCTTGATTATAACCATTATTATATTCATCATCTGATGTTTCATTTGAATTACTATTTTCATTTTCATCTTCATTTATTTGTCCAAATAGAGGCATAAAAGAATTTGCAAATTTACTTCGTTCTGATTCATAAACTTTAAATGTTACACTTTCGCCGTCCACATAAAACTTTTCATCTGATTTTGTTCCATTAGCTTTTACATTTGCAGTTAAAACTGATGATACATTATTTGCTTCTGAAAGATATTTTAAGTCTTCTTTAAAATACCCCGTCTGGTCCATACCTGCCATTTTCATATTTACATCTTCGCTCCCAGAAACAAGATGTGGATTTCCGTCCAAATCAGTAACTTTTAAATCAAATTGTATTTTTGAAATAATGGCCATATCCATTTGCATTGGCATCCCAACTCCTCCACCAGGTGGCATTCCACCGCCACCAAATTCAGGGGGAAGTTCCGATGAACCTGGTGGTAATCCTCCAACACCAGCACCGTTTTTTACGCCAGAAGTTGGCATACTAAAACTTTGATCTATCTCAAATGACATATTTAAATGACCACTTCTTAATCCAATATCTTCGGCCATTTTTTCATCAAGGACTCTATAAGCTAATTTAATTAATGCTTTGAATTTACATTGTTCTTGATTTTGTTCTGATTGATTACAAACATTTGTCCCAATACCTTCCATTGATATCTTAAAAGTCATTTCCATCGGACAACCAGAACCTGAAATTTTTAAGATTGCAGGCATAAATTGTGCTGAAGCACTTGAACTGTTATTTGAACCAGAATGTTGATTTGCGTTTTGACTTAAATCCATAAACTCAGTTTTACAATTTTGTGATTCAAGAGATTGAGATAACAAATTAGCTTTAGATTTTACTTCATCTTTTTCTTTTGAAATTTGATTTTGATTTTGATTTGAACTTTTATTCAATACTTTATTTATATAACTATTGAGAATTAAACTCGGATTAATTGAAAAACTTGAATTACGACTATCAAAATAATTTGTATGAACACTACTATTAGCTGAATTTTGCTTTGATTTTGTAATTGAATTACCCACTTCTAAAAGTGCAGATTGGCCAGTTAGTGCATCAGATCCTGACTTCGAAATTTTTGAATTAATATTACTTTTTGGTTTTTGCTTATTATTATTATCACCCGAGCCACCACTTGATCCATTTGTACATCCTATCATGGCATTCATTAATATTAAAGTTGTTAATATTTTTTTAATCACAGTTCCCCCTATACCCTATAATTTATAATTTAATTTCATATTAAATATTTGTTCTTAATTTAATAAATTTTTAATAACATTCCATAAAAGCAAAATCAGGACATTCATGAAGAGCTTTACTATCATTTAAATGAGACATAAAACAAGACATGTGTGCATTAAATTGCGCTTCTAATATATTTCGTCCTAAACCACGAAATATTTTTCTTGATACTGAGTTTTCAGAAATACAATGATGCTTTTTACTGGATTGATTAATTATCTCGTCACATTCCACTGATGATCGTTCACACCACTGAGGATCACTCTCGCTTTGACACCGGTTTCTAACTTGAAACTGAGCTTCAAAAAGAGTTTGCTCGTAAGCAACAAAGACCTGATTTTTTTTCGTATTTTTCATAACACATAAAATTGATCCCTCAGGTTGATCTGGATACTCTCCTAAAACTTTACGAATTTCATTTTTCATTTGTTCAGTATTTAATTTGGAAAATAAAATTCCTGTCAATCGCCTTGATTTATCAGATGTGGTTGCTCCATAATACGAACGCATCCAATAATAAATTGCTTCATGAAACAATAAAGCAGCCTTATCTAAATTACCAATTTTGGAATTATTCCATAAACTACTGCTGATCAAAATCTTTTGATCATCTTCTCTAAAATTAGCAATATTTAAAGTTTCCCATTGTCCCTGTGAACAGCTTGAAGCTTCAGGTTTAATTGCCATCGAAAAATCATTTGTAGAAAGTAATTCAGCATTTATAAATTGAAGATGTGTTTCTACATATTCAAATCTAGGTTGTATTAAATTAAAAAACTCAGGGAGTTCCTGTTGAAACCATTTTTTTCGTTCATTATATATGTCAAAAGGATCTTTGTGTAAAAACTCATCTTGAGAAATAATCTCTAATTCATATTGCAAATTAGCTTCAAACAAATCAGCTAAAATCCCTGAATGAATTTCTTTGCCTCCTGTTAAGCTTCGACAAACCCACAAAACTCCACCGTTTCCAATAGAATCTCCACCAACATAAGCGTTCGCTATGGTATTAAATGGTAAAATAATTAAACTGATAAAGTTGACAAACAGGACTAAAACTATTCCAAAAATCATGTGATAACTTTTGTCTAAAGTTGATATTAATATTAATATTAATTTTAATTTAATTATATGTAATTTAATTATATTTAATTTAAATAAATTTAATTTTATTTTCCGATCACAATTATTTATCATACATTGTATCCCTTTTAGTTCTCTTGAATTCTTTAAGTTGAGTCAACGGGTAAAGCGCCATAGAAAACTTATAAACTTCTTCACCGCATTCTTTGCCAATTTCTTTTAAGAATTGAGCCTGAAAGATACGAAGCATTTCTTTTGCTTTAGGAATGTCTTTTTTATCAATAACAAAAGTACATGAGGTATTATCTCTATGGTGAAGATCAACCTCAGCTAATGATTTCTCAATTAAACTTAAATCTTTAAGATGGGATTGCCGAATGGATAAATCCACAAGGTTATCCGTTGTTTTAAGATGTGGGTGTTTCCTAATAACTTTATTTTCATTTTCTTCAATATAACCCAAGCGCTTCAAACGACCCCAGGCTTCATTTATAATATGAACACCAACACCAAGACGTAAGGCCATCCATTGCACCTGATTTTTAAATCCTTTTGTTTTAATCAGATTTAATAAACCAAAATACCACCATTCAGAAATAAGATGAAAATGATCTTGTGATAATACTAATCGATCATCGATATCAATTCCCATATTTGAAGGAAGATGGGATTTAAAAAATTCAATAGATTCTTGGGGAGAAAGAAATAATTTGGGAGCTATTCGATTTTTAATAGATAAAGTTAATGGCCTTCTTCCCTTTATGAGTTCAGAAAAGGCACCAGAACTGATTCCTATTTTTTGAGAAAAGCCTCTTAAACTTAACATTGGATTTCTAAGTTTTGCTTCTTCAAACTTACGTATCAAAATCAAAACGGCTAAGTCTTTTTCTGAAGTATGTTGCGAATGCTGATATTCTTTATTATTTTTTATTGAGCCTGTAGCCATAAAAAAAGAATTAGCAAGCCATTTAACTATTGGCAATTCTTTTTGAAACATAGTGCTCCAGCCATGGAGCACTTGCAGGTTGGGGGGTGGACTTATCTATTTTTACACAGATAAAATGTATAATTTTCTATTTTGAACAAATATATTTAACTGTAATAATTATTTTTTACTTAAATCTAAGGGCAATTGATAAAAGTATATAACTTTAAAGTTATCTTTTGTAATACTATTGCTTTCAATTACTGTATGTCGACGACCAGCTTCATCTTCATAAAAAATTGCACCTGTAAGTTCATTCACATTTGAAAACTCACTAAAATCTAAGTTTAGAGCTTCAAAATAAAAAACTGCGTTAGGGTTTTGAATTCTTAATTCCGAAATGCTAGTTACAAGCTGTGAACTTAAATTGAGTTGTAGTATCACTTGAAAATTATGGGGTGCTTTATAAATTAAGTGTGACGCATATATTGGATTTTCACCATACATGATAAAATTGTGTTTAACATTATGATGACTATGGTCTCCCGAAGGAGCATCAATTGCAGACAATGCTAAAGTTCCAAATAATGAAATTGATAGTGTCATTAATATTTTTAAAAACGTGCTCATACTTTTACCTCTTTTTTTGGGTTTGTTTAGGTCTCATGATTCACTACCTTTCTCTTAAGAATACTATATTGAACCGCGAGAAGTTATTTACTTGTTTGTTAATATGCGAAATCAATTAATTAGTAAAATGACTTGTTTTCATTAAAATTAATTGATAAAATTAATCAATTATGAACTTAGATCATTTAAAATACTTTGTTATAACTTCAGAAACCTTACATACTGCTAAGGCCGCTAAAATTCTTCATGTCAGTCAGAGTACAATAAGCCATAGTATAAAAAAACTAGAGGACGAACTTGGAAATAAGCTATTCGATAATATAGGTAAAAGAATATATTTAACTGAACTTGGAAAAGCTTTCACAAAGCAAGCTCGTGAACTTCTTGAACACTCAGAAAAAATTAAATCACAATTTCGATCTAATACCTTACCACTCGAAGGCACTATACGAATTGGTACAACACATGGACTTGCAAATCTTCTAATAGGGCCATTAATTGGTGAACTTTATAATAAAAATCCAGGAATAGTTTTTGAGGTCTACAGTTTACGTTCATCTCAAGTTGTTGAACATATTTTAGCAAAAACTATTGATGTAGGAATATGCTTTGGTCCAACCCCACATCCTGAATTTGTCGAGCTATTGTCCCAAAAAGTTTCTTTAAAAATTGCGGTAACCCCATCACATCCACTTTTAAAAACTACTGTATCTGTTGCAAAACTTAACACCTATCCAAGTGCAACACCTAAAGCATTTGGCGGCATCGAAGTTTGCGATAATCATCCAGAAATTAAAAAGCATAAGATAAAAAGTGAAACTCATTTTATATATGATTCTTATGATGTTGCAGCTACTTTTTTAAAATCCACAAATGCATGGGGGCTAATACCAGAAATCTTAATTCCCTATTTAGGATTAAAATCATTAAATTTTAAAGATTGGAAAGCGAATACAAAAATCTCAGTCTTAGTTCCAAAAGGCAGAATCATTCCATCTCAAATTGAAAAAAGTATTAATGACTTTTTTATTCCATTAATTAAAAATTAAACTATATAAAGGCTCCAAGAGATTTTGCTAGTTCAATCCACTTATGATCCTTTGGTACAAGCCGAGCTGGTCCCATGAATTCACTTATTGGTGCATGTTTTACGTGACCATCACGATACACAACACCCATCCCCCAATTTCCACTCAGTGCAAGTTGTGCCACTTCTACACCCATCGCTGCTGTCAATAAACAATCTGTGGTTGTGGGATGTCTTGACCTTTGAAGATGACCAAGGACGACGTGCCTGGATTCCCATCCTGTTTCTCGTTCAACCCAATGAGAAATGGTATTTGAAATTCCACCAAATCTTTCTGCCTGGGGACTCCCTGGAACAGTAAATGCGACTTGGGGGTTTTCTCCTATTGAAAAAGCCCCTTCAGAAATAATACAAATAAAACCTCGTTGCTGTTTTTTTCTTTCGATAATAAATTTAATAAATTCAGATTTATCAAAAGGGCGCTCAGGAATTAAAATCGCATCTGCATAAGAGGCAACGCCACCTCCTAATGCAATCCATCCAGCAGTACGTCCCATAGTTTCGACAAACAAAGCACGGCGATGAGCATGAGCCGTTGCTTTTAATGATGTAGCGGCCTCAGCAACAACTGTGCATGCAGTATCAAATCCAAAAGTTAAATCAGTTCCTGGCAAATCATTATCAATTGTTTTAGGGACTCCCAGTAATTTAATTTCAGAGCTTACAGCTTTTAATCCAGCAAAGGTACCATCTCCGCCACAAGCAATTATTCCTTCGATATTCATTTTTTTATATTTTTCTAAAAATTCTTTTTCTCTTCCTTTTGTACCTGATTTATTTGAAGTTCCTAATATTGTACCTGCTTGAGCATGGGCTCCTTCAATTTCTTTAAGTGTGAGTTCTTTATAATTTTCATTAAAAACTCCTTCAAATCCATCGCATATTCCAACAACAGTATGACCAGCTTTAATAAGTGTTTTACTACAAGATTCTATAATACCATTTAAACCAGGAGCATCTCCTCCACCTGTAATTAAACCTATGCGCATAAAGATCTCCAAACTACATTAAATAATTATAATTATTATTTTAATTATTACAGATTTTATCAAGGCTTGCAATGTATTCAAGATATTGTGTGATTAGAATGAAAACATCTCTTAGAATATTTATTGCACATTTCGTCAAATCAATCGATCTGAAGCTGGACCTTTATAAATATCACATCTAATCTCATATCTGATTAAACTTAAAAATAGTTATATTCGGAGGTTTTTTTGATAACACAAAATAAAGAAGTAGAAACTTTTATTAAAAATGCAAAAGCTTGGAAAAATGAAATTTTAAAAATCCGTAATTTATTATTAAGTTTACAATTGGATGAATCTCTTAAATGGCAAAAGCCATGTTATAGTTTTAAGGAAAGTAATATAGTCATAATTCAACCCTTCAAGTCTTGTTTAGGATTGATGTTTTTTAAAGGATCACTTCTAAAAGATTCAAATAAAATTTTAGTAAATAATGGACCGAATTCGCAAGCTGCCAAAAGGCTTGAGTTTCACTCCGTAGAGGAAATTGAGGATCAAAAAGATATTATAAAAAAATATATAAAAGAAGCGATTAACATAGAAGAGTCAGGTGAAAAAGTAACTTTTAAAAAAACTCATTCTACACCTGAGGAACTAAAAAACTACTTTAAAAAAAATCAAGCCCTCAAAAACGCATTTCATTCTTTAACTCCAGGTCGGCAAAGAGCTTATATACTTTTTTTTACAAGTGCTAAACAATCAGAGACTAGAAATTCTCGAATTGAAAAATTAATTCCTCAAATTCTAAAAGGAAAAGGAATTGATGGTCGATAGTCCTTATACAAAGAAATCAAATTAAAAAAAGGAATTTATCAATTGACTTTTTTTTGTAGTATCTCGGTTAAAATAATAAATTAATCAATGGAATATACCCTAATTGTTTGATTGTTATGGTCCAAAAATTTTTACATCAACAATATCAGAACCATTCGAATCATAAATACAAGTTAAAGTGTATGAAAAAGGATCTCCAGAGCTTGCTCCTGCACCAGGTATATAATAACAATATTCACCAGATTCACAAATTCCATTGTCATTTCCAATTCCATCTAAAGGGTATTCCACTGTATGAGGAAGATGATGTAAACTTAAACCAAGGTTTGATGGACTCTCTAAAAAATTTGAACCTCTAATTGATTCAGGACATAGTGCATCTGCTACAAATTCTCCATTTCTATTAAATAAAGAATTTATAGTGTTGTTTTGCTTTAAACTATAATCAAAAATACCGCACATACCAGAATCACAGTTCCCTTGAATAACTACATTGGGAAGACCTCCAGTATCATATGGGCTCCAACCTTTTAACCTTTTATCAAAATTAAACCAATCTGTGATTGATAAAAAACTAAAACCAGTATCACCACTAGCACCATGTGTATTTAAAAAATCTTTAGAAAAACCGTTAAAAATATTTGCACTGTTAAATGATCCCACTCGAGTTACATTTGGACTACCAGTTAGATCACATGTAGCATTTTGTAATCCAATATCACCTAATCCAGTTCCATAAGTGCAAGTCGTTGCTGCTCCTCCTGTAAATAAATCTCCAGTCCAATTAAAATCATCAGCACCATTAGCAAAACTAAGTTCATAACTACCGTTATCAAAACTATATAAATCATTAATTTTTATATTATTATTTCCAGATAATTTTATGCCTTTATTATTATTAGAAATTAAAATATTGTGTAACAACGTATTGCTTAATGAAAATTGAAGAATTGAATCATTATTTATATAACTTATATGGGAGATAAAAGATTCATTATTTAAAATAACCATTTCACCAAATGCAGGACTCGTATTTGTAATTAGACCATCTTGAATATATGCGCCCACTGATACAATATCTAACTGAGCATTTCCACCATTAATTTTAAATCGTGTCAAAAAATTAGCTAGCCCCATAAAAGTTATAGAATTTGAATAACTTTGTAGACCTTGATTATTGATCGATTCAATATTAAACAACAAATTAAAAGAATTCATATTTGAAAAGTTAAATCCTGAACCTAAATTATTAAAAAGAAAATTAATACAAAATTCAATTTATTGCTAATTAACTTTTTAAATCTACAGAATACGTCAACCATATTGTCCTAAGTTAAATTTATTTTCATGTTTGTTAGGGGCGATTTTCAATCACCAACTACTCATGAGTTTGACTGATATAATTGCGAAGCCATCAGACTTAAACTTGAGTAATTATTTATTATTTTATTATAGCATTTTTTTTCAATAGCTGTTCATTTAAAACAAAAAATTATAAGAAAAAAACTTAACTTTAATATATTAATTTTAATCCAAGTAACGTTTAAAAAATGTTTTAAAATGAGACGAATTTTAGAATCTGATAACCTACGTAGAAACATGGAGATTTCTCTGCAAGTGCTATTGCCCGTGAACTTGAACGTCGCGGTTTCTAAACAAGGTCTGGTGGGACCCATTGGAATCACATTACCGTCATCAATATTATTAAGCGTTAGAAATACAAAATATAAATTTTTAATAATGAAATAATTGCTTAAGTGGCTTTACGGGATTTTCGAAAATATATTTTATATTTTCAATAAAGTTAAAGAAAGCTCCAATCACTCTCACGTGCAAATTCTTTGTTGAAGCAGCAACTTTTAAATTTATTAAATAGAGTGAGATGTGTGATGTCATCACTGATTTGATATCGATACTTTATAAAAATAAAAAAACTCTCGAAAAATTCTATTCTAGAATATTTTCTAAATATGTCATGTCATTATGGAAATGTTTAAACATTACATACCAGCACAATAATTCATAAATTATTCATATATTCAAAAATTTACGCTACATGTTTTTGGTATAACTTCCCAATCTATAATAAAATGATTGTAATTTATGAAAGGCCTAATGGTTTTTCTACCACCTTTATCGGAGCCCAAGATCACTTAACCAAGCTTGTGAGGCAATCTTTTCACTTATACTTGATTATCAAAAAAGAGGAAGGAATTTCGTTGCACACAACAGAAGCCGAAGAAAATCTAAATGAAGCATTATTTATTGCTTTAGAATGGGTTAAAGAAGAAAGTAACAATTCAGTACTACCTAAGTTTTGTGATAAAGAGATTATTAAAAAAATGTATAAAAAAGCACTATTTGAAGCAGCAATTGCTCTACATACATGCGCTGATAAATTTTCTTATGTTTATCATTCATTTGAACATTTCCGCAGGACCAAGTTTCTTGAAATACTAGAAATATTAAACATGACCGAAAAGCAGTTCTCAGAGGCATATTCAATATATGAGAATACTGAGGAATAAAGGTTTAAACATTCGTTTAAATTATAACTTTATTAATTTAAACATATATAATGTACTTGACAAATATTCAAAAATAGAATATTCTAAAAGAGAGAATGAATATTGTTAATTTGGATATAGTAGACAATTTTAAACTAAAACACAGTAATTCAAGGAATGCTTTAGATATTTTTGTAAACATTCTAAAGAATACACAATGTAATAATACAAATGAACTAAAAAAGACTTTTAGTTCGGTTGATTTTGTTAGAAGATGTACAATTTTTGATGTTGGTGGAAATAAGTATAGAGTTATTGCAAAAGTTAATTATGTTTTAAATGTAGTAAGTATAAAATATGTGTTTCTTCATAGTGATTATGAGAAATGGAGTAAGAAAAATGAATGCTGTTAAAAATTTAAGAAATAATTATTATTTATATTTAGTTGAACAATTTAACTTAATTCCAATAGAATCAAAACACCATCATACTCAAGCTATAAAATTTTTAGAAAAGATAATGGATATATCTGAATCGGTTTCTGAAGAAGAATTAAAAGCAATTAAAGAATATTCAGCAACACTAGTAATATTAATACAAAATTTTGAAAAATCACTTATTAAGTTGAAGCCAAATTTTAGCCCAGTAGATGTATTAAAATTTTTAATGGAACAGAATAATTTAACTCAAGAAGACTTTCAAAAAGAATTAGGTAGTCAATCAACAGTTAGTAAAATATTAAACGGAACCCAATCTTTGAAAGATAATCAAATAGAGGCTCTTGCAAAAAAATTTAAAATATACCCAGCGGCTTTCTTTCCGGCAGCTTAAACTTAGTTTAATGCTTTAAACATTCGTTTAAACCTACAAGTTTATTAGTTTAAACATATATATTGAATCTCCCAGAAGATTAATATCCATGGGACCTAGGCGCTGGAAATAGCGCCTTTACTTTTTTACTCTATAGTTAAATTTATCTTTAAATTAGAAATCTGATAAAGTTGGTGTATAAAATATTTCATCCGTACCAGCATCAAAACTACCATTTCCGTTTTTATCTAACCAAAGATGTACGAATGGTGTAGGTGAAGTTCCAACATTTATATATGCAACATTATAACCAGCGCCTCTTGCAACGAAAGGGTGAATTGCTATACTAACTCCAGTATTATATGAACTAGGATAAACTTCTGTCACATTAGTGACATCAATGTCTGTATAACTTGGAGCAGAGAAATAAGTCCATTTAAAGTTAATGATAAATGAACCATCAGATAGAATAACAATCTGCCCTCCTCCAAATTTACAAGTATCAGTAGAACTAAATTGTGTACAAAAATTTGTACTTGAATATGAGATGTCTTTAATACTTGTTATAGAAAAACCATTAGTCCCGTTTGTTCCATTAGTACCGTTTGCGCCAGCATCACCCTTTACATCAATTGCGGTCCATCCAGTAGATTTACAAACTTTAAAACTATTTGTAGTTTCTAAATAATATAGTCTCCCTATTATATCTCCACTACAAGTTGGTAAATCTCCCTCAGCTGCAACTACAAAACTATTCCATTCTTGAGTCTTTGTCGGTGAACTTCCACCTCCTCCTCCTCCAGAGTTATTACAAGCAATTAAACTAGACATAACAAAACCTAATATTAATTTATACATTTTATCCTCCTTGATAAAAAAGATTACTCCTAGTGTCTGTTACTCTAAGTAATCGTTCAATTAAAATTTATAAATGCAATCTAAAAGACTAGGTACACTTAGTGCCAAAGAACAAAAATTGGTTAAGAATTTCTTAATGACCCTTGGAAAATTGATACAAGAAGCAAGACACATGAAGAAAATTACACAAGAAGAACTTGCTGAAATGTTAGAAGTTAATGTTAATACAATTAACAGGCTCTTCCCAAAAAAGCTTCGCTTTTTTGTCTGAACTCGCCTGCAGTAGAGGGTTTTAGGCCACTTTTGTTTCTCCACTAAAATTTCTAGGTTTTTGATTAGGGTTGCTTCTTCTAGCTCTGAGCTTTAATACT
>SXSU01000098.1 GCA_005793345.1 Bdellovibrionales bacterium | reverse complement strand
TTTATCGATATCTTCAAAATTAAGATAAAAGTAAGTACAACCACTGCAACCAGAGATTAAGAATAAATAAATTATTATTAAAAATCTAAAATAATTTTTAGAGTTAGAAATCATAGGTGCTCTATCGGTAATAGTTAATAATTACTGAATACAGTTAAGCCAATTTCAGCGATTCCTTATGAAACGTTCATTCTGACTCAAAATAAGATTGAAAATATTTAGGCAAAACGCTTATCAGTTAATTTCTAAAAGACAGAAAACCTTTGAAATTAATCGATTTTGTTTATATTCTTGACGTAATTGTTTCAAATTAAGATTCAACTTAAACTCCTGTTTTTACGGTAAAAAAATTTTGTGCAAAAAAATATTATTACACGAGAAACATGAGTTTTTCTTTAAAATCAGTATTCTCAAGACCATGAAAATGACATTCTACTTCACAGTCTGTAAAAATACGTTAAGACTTTATCTAATTGTTCTTCAATTTCCTTCCGCTTGTGATCATTAATTTCGTAATCTTTAAAATCAGCAATTTTACTCGACTTATAAAAAGCTAAGTATATTTTAAAATCCCTTTCACTTATATTATTATTTTTATGGTCAGAAATGACTTGAGTAAAAAAATTAAGCAAGTATTTAAAAATTGAATTTTGCACTTTACCTTGAATAAATAAGTAATCTGAAGCCCAGTTCTTTTTGTGATTGAGTAGATATTTGATTATTTTTAATGTGTAATTCGAAGTAGTCTGATAGCCTTGACTTTTACTAGCCGAAGATGAATATCTATTTAACGCACCTATTAAGATATTTCCACCGAACCTATTTAAAGCAAAATCCTCAATAAACAGTATAGAGTTAGAAAGTTCTTTATTTGAATTTTCTAACTCTAAACTTTTTGAATAGAAATCTTGAAATAAATTTATCATCTTTTCGCTATCTAATTTATTACTCTCTAAACTCTGAATTAAATTCTTTTGGAGTAAAATTTGAAAATTTATGATTAAAGACTCTATAATATATGAATTTGAATTTGAATTTGAAATAAAATCAATTGTCGAAGATAACTTACTCTTAAGTAATTCAATATATCCTTCTTGAATCATATATGATGTCAAAATTAAACTTGTTTTTGGATTGAGCAAATAACTTTTAAAACCATCATCATGAAAGGTTTGAGAAGTTTCATTTAAAAAATTTTCAAATTCTTGTTGTTCTAATGAAACATCATTTTTTAACATTTTAGTTAGTACTATATTCAAAATTTCATCTCTAGAATTTTGTATTTTCTCATTTACATCGCTGTCGGTTTGTGTCTCCTTAATTATTAAATCAATTTGATCATATATTTTTCCAGGAAATCTGATATTAAATTGATCAGATGGTAATTGGCTTAAAATTTCTTTTAAAAGATCTAATTTAATAATGTTTTTTTTAATTTTATCTTTAGTATTTAAAAAGTCTTGATTTGAATTTAAATCTCCAAACTTTTCTAACGTAAGTTTTGATGCTAATTCCTCTAATTTATCATTATAGCTTTCTTGAGTAAGTTTAAATTGACTTGATAATTGATTAAATTCCATGTCTAACTGATTAATTTTATCATTGTCATTCTCATTCTCTGTTATTTTTTGCAATAAATTAAGATTATTTCTTTTTTTATAATTCAAATCAACTATTTTTTCTTGAATCGAAACTAACTCAATTGATAAATCAAGAATTGCTTTATGCTCATTATTTTTATCGTGAGAAGAGGTGAATAAAAAATTACATTTAGCTGGCTTAATAGAAAGTGAAGATTTGGCATTAGATGAAATTAAAAATGCAAATAGCAATACGACATTTTTTGTAATTAAAATTAAAGTTTGACATACATTGGACATTTTTCCTCCAATAAATTTTGAGACGGTTAAAATTTACAATCCAAAAATGTTGAATCTTTTTACAAAAGCCTCAAATTGTTTTGTTCTTACAATTTTTAAGTTTTATTTATCAGATATATCCTGTTAAAAATTATTGTAAAATATAAAAAGCAAGATTGAGGCCAATAATAATGGAAGAGAATAAATTAAATTCCAAATGTCTTACAAACTTCCACATAAACTTTCCATCACTCATTTATGATATTATTATAAATATAATATTTTTTTAAAAATTTACTTTAATGAAGGGTATCCACCATTAATGGTACCAGAAATTATCCAAACAGAATTAAAATCCCAATTTGCATTTTGAAAAGTTGATTGTTGTTTCATGTTTGAAGATGAAACTCCCGAAATCTTATTTGAATCATTTATTGAACCTGAATCAAAATCAAAAAGAAGTGAATTTATAGTGTTATCCCAAAAATTTGAAAAATAAGTTGTACTAATAGAATTATCCCTTCCTCCAAATGCACCAACAATACTCCCACTACATTGATTGGCTCCTGCAAAATAAGTATTTTCAAATTTTGGAGATGATAGATTATCTATTTCTCCAAAAACACCTCCAACTATATTTCCACTTCCTGAAATATTTGCCATAGAATAAGAATTCGAAATATAACTTTGATTTTGTAATGTTCCAACCGTTGAGATTCGGCCAATAAGTCCACCTATATTAGTTCCACTTGTGGTTTTTAATGAACCTAGAAAATATGAATTTGATATTGTTGATGATGAAATAATATTTCCAATAAGCCCACCAACGATTTTAGGAGATGGACCTTGAACATCCACACCACTGGATACAAATGAATTTTTGATATTTATGTTATCTGCAGTTCCAACTAGCCCACCTCCATCGTTACTATGAATATTAATATTTAAACTCAGGGAGGGAACTCCACAATAGGAATCTTCAAGTACTGAGTTGACTAGTTTTCCAAATAAACATCCGACAGACGTTTTGCCTTGAAGTAAATTATACATAGATGAATTATTCATGTATATCCCTGATGAAGCAAAACCAATTAATCCACCAACAAAAGTTCCTGTTGGGGAGCTAAGAGATCCACCACCAGTTGTTGCAAAACTATTTATGTGAGATTTCAAATCTACTGAGTATGAACTAATAACACTTACTTCTGCTACGTCAACAATACCAAACACTCCACCAACATAATTTACTCCTATTAAATTTGAAAAAGTGAATACATTTTCAAAAAAGTGTCCTTGCCCACAATGTGCTCCAACGTAATCTTTTCCAATGATTAAACTTGATAACGCTTTAGTATTTTTTGATAAATAACATCGAGATGCAATACCTCCAATATAATTTCCAGTGGCAATTACAGAGTTTGCAGATGAATTAATATTTTCAAAAATATAATTTGAATTCCCACTTGCTACCAACGGTGCCACATAGTCGGTGCCTTCAAGATTAAATCCTAAGACAGCTAAATTTTTAAATTTGCCTGCAAAATAAATTTGTCCTGATAAAGTTTCAATAGGTGCAACGTTGTAGTAAATATTGTTTGTTGTCATTGGAAACCCTTTTATTAAACCAACATTTGAACTTGCAGGTGTATTAATAGATAAACTCATGAGTTGATTCAGATTTAAAGTTCCATCTAAAACCCCTGAAAAATCACCCCAAGGTATAAATGTAGAAGTTATCAATGAAAAATTAATGTCTTCAGTAATTTGATAATGTTTGGTTAAAAGTTCTGTATTTTGTGAAATAATATTAAACTGATCAGGATGATTTAAAAGGTAAGGATCTAGTTCAGTACCACTTCCCCCTGGAAACGGGCTATCTGATACTGGATCATATTGAGTCCAAAATAATTCAGGGTATCCTGAGTCTGGATCAATCATCCAAATATCATTTGGGGCATCATTGACTCCAAAAAAAGACCAACCAGGATCTGATCCTGAATATAAAAATGATGGCGATTGTAAGCTACCCGTAGTTATTCCTAAATTATTAAAAGCTGCAATTGTGCAATCCTCTGGATTTACTAATGAGAAATCTCCACAGTAGTTTGCAAGTCCACTACTGCCTAAGGGACCCCTATCCCAGTAAATTTTTTGAATTACATTTCCATTTATGTCATTAAAACCAATGATCGCTCCTTTGTTTGTAGCAGATCCACTGACTGTTCCACGTGAATACGAATTTAAAAAATAATTAAGCCCACCTAAGCCAACAAAGCCTCCGATATTTGTTCCACTTCCAATTAGGCTTCCTTTAAATATTGAGTACATAATTCGGCTGCTAAAACTAAAACCTAAAAATCCTCCGGTTTGCATCCCTGTTGAATTTATAGTTCCAACAGAAACAGTCTCACTAATATTATCACTAACCGAAGTGCCAATTAGTCCACCTACACGGTCTCGTCCTGAGATATTCCCTTTTGAGATCACTTTTGTCATAATATTGTCGGCCATATTAAATACACTACCAATAATACCGCCAGTTTGATCATTACCATTTATGACGCCAGAAAAAGTTGAGTATGAAATATTATATTTACTACTTTTTCCAATTATTCCTCCAAAGTTTGCATTTACATTTAATGTGCCAGTGCTGTTGATTATACCATCAAAATTATTTTTATAAAAAACTACAAGGCAAGGATGTCCTACAGCAGAGTTTGCAGCATAGCCTGCAGTTCCGCCAACACTATTACTTCCAGTTATTTGAGCTGAAGAATTTATGTTTATTGCATAGCTTTGACAATATTCATTGGGGGTAAATATTTTTGTTTCCATTTTTCCAACAACTCCACCAACAGCTGAACCTGTTGTGACAATGTGGACTCCTGATCCTATTGTGATATTTGTCAATCCCCCTTGAAAAAAACCAACCAACCCTCCAATATTATTTCCAGAACCAGAAATTGTGACTTGTTGAACTGTAATATCCTCAATTTTTGTATTATTTTCTACATGACCCGCAAGCGTACCAATATCACTTGCTCCATTTGTATTTATAATTAAATTTTCTAAATTGAAGTGATGTATTTGTGCTTTACTTGTATAGCCAAAAATTCCAATGTTATTTGATGCTGAATTATTATTAAATGTCCAATTCTTAATTTTTTTTGAGTCTCCATCAAAATGTCCTGTAAAGGGATGACTTGAAGAACCAATAGGAAAGAAGTTTGTGCTAGCGCTAAGATCAATATCCCCACCGAGTTTAAAAGATTTACTAAGAAAAGAGATTGATTCTAATTCTGATAGTTTACTTAACTGATTTCCAGAGCAAATAATATAAGGATCAATATCAGATCCTGAACCTCTAAAATCAATTTGCGAAATGTTTTGTAAATCAGAACAAGAGAAAATAGTTGAGACAGAAATTTCATCGCTACTTTTAATAATTCCATCTGCATAGTGAGCA
>SXSU01000097.1 GCA_005793345.1 Bdellovibrionales bacterium | reverse complement strand
CGAGTGAAAGGGCGAGCTAACCAAAATTTTATTTTTTTTAATTTTCTTTTATGTTGTTGTCCATCTTTTTGAGCCTTTCCGCGCTCTCTTCGTAAAACATGTCTAGCGATTACACCACTAATAACCCTTATAAACTTAGAGTAGGAATTTTTATCATCTAATTTTATAACAATGTGGATGTGATTTCCCACATTCACAATATTATAGATTCGAATAGAACATGCCTTTGCATGTTCTCTAATCAAAGTATCAATTTTTTTACAATTATAATGTTGTAACATCGAATAAGTTCCAGTTGCCCATTTGGATTTTAAAACTATATGGATGGCTCTTTTTGTACAAAGAGGCCTTTTTGTTTTTGGATTACTTTTTAAGCGCGTTCCGCCAAAAGTCATTATTTCTTTCGACATATTTATAATTCCTATTTGAACCCGAATTTTCATTTGAAGTGCGACAAAAAATAGATGAGTAAGCTGATGAATTTCGATAACCTCTTTCTTACCACAGTCAGAGGAAAAAATGAAATATCACCAGCTCACTCAAAAACAAAGATATCAGATTGAAAATTATTTAGCACTTAAAATTTCTATTACAGAAATTGCAAATAAAATTGGAATGCATCGATCCTCAGTTTATCGAGAAATCAAGCGCAATAGTTTGAAGGATCATTGGGGTGATATAAGTTATGAAGCACTTTCAGCAGAGGGACAGACAGAGGCTCGGAGGAGAGAATCTGGTACAAGTAGACGGAAGATAAAAGGAGAGTTATTAAAAAAAATTATTTTAGGATTAGATTTGCATTTTAGTCCTGAACAAATTGCAGGTCGACTTAAATTAGAATCTGGGATGTGTAAAACAAGCTCCTCTTCTATATATCGTCATATTTGGCGAGATTCAGGGGATTGGTGGGAGGGACTTGGCTTATATAGAAAACTTAGGCGATTTGTGCGAAAGCGTAGTAGAAAAAGGTGCACACGTCCAGAACCGAAAGGTATTAAGTCTCCACGTCTAAGCGTAAGAGAGAGACCTATGGCTGCTGAGAATCGAACCGAGATTGGGCATATTGAAAGAGATCTAATGGAAGGTAAGAGGGGTGGCGTTGCCATAAATGTTTTGGTTGACAGAAAATCAAGGTATACAGCTTTAGGGAGTGTTAAAAGAAATGGTGAAAGTATCCAATGTTCCACTCTTGAAATTAAAAATAGAAAATTGCTTAAGAAGAAAATAAAAACTATTACCAATGATAATGGGTATGAGTTTATTTTTTCGAGATTTGTAAATGCAAAAAAGAAATTGGGGTTAGAAGTATATTTTACTGACCCTGGGTCTCCCTGGCAACGAGGAACAGTTGAAAATACTATTGGACTAATTAGACAATTTTTGCCAAAAAAAACTAATTTAAATAAAATAAAAAAAAGTGAAATAAGAAAAATAGAAAAGATCTTAAATGGGAGACCAAGAAAGATCTTGAACTTTTACACGCCGACTGAAATATTAACTTCAAAATCTGGAAAGAGACCTAAAATCCAGCAAAAAATATTTATTTAAATTTGTCGCAGTTAGTGTGAAAATTCGGGATGATTAATAAGTAGCGAAGTCAATTTATTTTTGAAGAGAATAGGGCTTTCTATAAACAGATTGAAGTTTACCTACCCCAATTAGCCAAATCTTATTCGCGCAATAACTAACAATATCCTTGAACTTCGAATAATGGAAAGCTGCTCTTATAACGTGAGTTTGATAATAAAAATTATCTGCGGTTTTTTGTCGAACTCGCGTTTATACAATGGAGCAGGCTATATTTTGTGGACTAATTATTTTCGTCTTGTGCTGTAGATCTTTTTTTCTACCAACCGTA
Organism: Bdellovibrionales bacterium; assembly: GCA_005793345.1. Classification (GTDB taxonomy): domain Bacteria; phylum Bdellovibrionota; class Bdellovibrionia; order Bdellovibrionales; family Bdellovibrionaceae; genus SXSU01. The sequence goes on along the minus strand of SXSU01000097.1, from coordinate 8,431 downwards.
CTTATTTAAAGTGCAGCTTATATCATTTATAATTTCATCATCAGTAATCTTAATGGGTTATTGCTGAATCTAAAATTATTAGTTTATCCATAGATTTTAAGTCTGGTGTATATGTAGGGTTACTTGCATTTTTTTGGAGAGTACTACAGCTTGGAAGAACAGACCTTAATTGTTCAAATTCATAATTTGACCTATCTGAGTCAAATAAGAATCCTTCGTTATAAACCAACCCAATTTGGCTACCCTCAAATCCAACAGCTGAGAAATAATTATTCACTTTAGCAAGACTTGCATCGTTATGAAAACTATAAAAATTTTGGGAATTGTCATAATGATCCTTTGTTAAAGTTACATGTAATTTAAAATCTGCTTCACAATCACTATCAGATAAAGGAATAAGCTCTGGTCTATTTTTACAATTATTTTCAGAGTTATCATTAGTCGCATATTTAGATACTGAACAAATCTTATAATCATTATTTTTGAACTTTATATTGAGTTCTTTTTTTAAATCATTTCCATCAAAATTTCTTGTTGTACTTGAGTTTGCATCAAAAATAACTTCTATTTTACAACTTGAATTTTGAGATTTAGATGTAGAATCAAGAATAACATTATTTTCGGCAAAGGTATTAATACTAAATAAAGAAGAGAGTGAAATAATAATTTTTTTCATGAAGACCTCTTTCTTAGGAAATTAATATATAGGAAATTTAAAGTTTTAGAAACTGTAAAGATTTAGACAGTCTTCAAACTTTGAATGTAAAAATTAATTACAGTGTTGGGTTTGTATAATTGTTTTGGAGTTTTTTTATTTTTTTAGTGACATAAATTGTTATTCACCTTTATTTACACTACATATTAATTTCTTATTAATATAGAAAGTAAAAAAGTATAATCCAGTGAACGCGGGTGAACCGTTTATTTGTAAATACAGCTTAACAAGATTTGTATTATAAATCTGTTGAATTGAATATAAAATAGTATAATATTTATAGTGAGTTATAATGTTTTAGCTCAAAAATAGAAGTTTAATAGCTCAAATGATTTGATAATCATAAATTTTTGAGCTTCATTTTTTTAACTATTGGAAATATATGGATATTTTAGATAGGCATTCAAAAATATTAGCTCATTTAAGTTTTGATACTTGGAAAAGTTCAAGTGAGGTTTTAAATAATAGTTTATTTAAAATATCGGATGCGACATTTAAAAGAGATTTAAGATATTTATTAGACTTAGGTTTGATAGAAAAAAATGGGTTTGGGCGGGCGACAAAGTATCGTATAAAAAAAAGTTCAAAATTTTTAACACCAATAAATGGTGTTGAATATATTTCTGCTCCTCAAGATGAACGAGGAACAAAAATAATTTTCAATTTTGAAGTTTTTCAAGAATTAAGGAAAGTTGAAATATTTTCGAGATCAGAAAAATTAATGTTCGGTAGATTATTAAAAAAATATCAAAAAAAAATATCTGAACTTTCTCCTGCCTTATTTAAAAGAGAATTTGAAAGGGTAACTATTGATCTGAGTTGGAAGTCATCTGTCATTGAGGGGAATACATACTCTTTACTTGAAACAGAAACATTGTTAAAAGATGGGATATTTGCATTAGGAAAATCAAAAGAAGAGGCAGTTATGCTTCTAAATCATAAAAAAGCCATTGATTTTATTCGAAAAGAAAGTTCTGAGTTTAAAGAAATATCGGTTGCTAAAATAGAATACTTACACTCTATTCTTAGCGATGAATTAGGGATATCGAGAAATATTCGTAAAAGATCAGTTCGAATTACAGGAACAAATTATTTTCCAATTGATAATGAATTTCAAATTCGTGAAGCCTTGGAGAAATTATGCGAACTGATTAATGCAATTGAATATCCATTTGCTAAGGCGTTTTTAGTATTAGTTTTGGTAAACTATATTCAACCTTTCGAAGATGGGAATAAGAGAACAGCCCGTATATTAAGTAATGCTATTCTTCTTGCCTATAAATCATTTCCATTATCATTTCGAAGTGTTGATGTCACAGAATATAAAATTGCGCTTTTATTATTTTATGAAATAAATAATTTATCACTTTTTAAAAAATTATTTATTGTTCAATCTGATTTTGCAGCAAATGAATATTTTTAAATTGAGTCTGATATAATCGCGCAAGCGATCAGACTTAATCATGAGCAGAGAAAGGGAAGATCGAAGATCAGCCCCAACAAACAAGAAAATAACTGCTTTTGATTATGTCTGATATAATCGCGCAAGCGATCAGACTTAATCATGAGCAGTTATTAAAGTGAAGCGCGGATCAAAGCATAAATGCCATTTGAATTGGATCGAGTAGATGGGTCTAAATCTTTTCTGCCAACAGTGTGAAGTTCAATTTCAGATTGAATAAATAAATTTGGCCCCCAATAATATCTTAATCCAAAATTATTTTTAATAAAAGCATCGGCAGGGTAATTAAAATCAAAGGCAAATTCATCATGCTTTAAAAGATAGGTAAGTTTATCTGAGTATTCATAACTAACAATGGTTGATACTGCTTGAGCTTCACGATTAGAGATTGTATTTTGGAACAATAAATCAATAGAATTTGATCCATAGAAAAATGAACTTTGCTTCATGAGAGGGTTATAATTTTGAGTGCGAACTACTTCAGAAGTGATAGTTGTACTCAAATCTTCAGAGTAAAAACTGGCGCCCATTGCTAATGCTTGAGAGTGTTTATTACTTGGATTTTGAATCTTTTCATAGGCTAAATTTATGAAAAGAGGAATAGGTGTTAAAAATTTTCTAACATTTGTCGAGTAAATCCATGCTGGATCTTTTATTAATGTTGCATATTGGACATCATTACCAAAAGAGAAATCTATTTGCCAATCATTGAAAAAAGAAGAACCTCCGAATCCATAGATAAAATCTCTAATGCTACTATTATTAATCATTTTTGTAAAAGTCCGATGTTCATCAGATGGAATTCCAAAGGAACGATAAAATTTTCCAACAAAAAAATAATTTGCAGATTCTAAATCTTTAAATTGAAGATAACTTATTCCACCACCTTGTTGAAGTTCTGGAGAAATAAATTGAGTTATTAATTTTATTTCTGTGGAAGGGATATTTTCAAATTCAGTGTTTGATATGGTATTTGAATTTACATTTACCTCTTTATCTAAATCTTTATTTTCAATATCATTTCCATTTTCATTTTCAGGATCAGTAACTTTAACTGTATCTTTATCAGTTTCAGTATCTGCTTCAGTATCAGTAAAAATTTCTTTTTTTTGTTGCTTCGTAATTTGATAAAGTGGAATGTTAAAAGTTGCAGATACACTCATTAAACTAATTCCACCACTACTAACTTTAGAGTTTCTTGCAGCTGAGTTGATCATTCTGAAATCACCATATATTAAATCATTCGCTGCAAAAGGGGATTGAGAAATAAATCCATGATTGCCAATTGATTTTCCAAAAATATTTCTAGCTCCTCCCCCGTAGGGTGAGTTATGGCACATGGAGCATTGGTGAATTTGAAATTTGAGCGCGAACTCAGGTCTTGCAAATGAATTATTTGAAGCTAACAAAATAAGTAAATTTAAAAAAAATAGTGAAATTAATGAAAATAATTTTTTCACTCTGGACCTCCATTTTCAATCCATTTTTGAAAAACTTGAATTTCTACTTCCGTGGGTTTAGGGAATCCCTCCATAGGCATATCTCGTTTTAGAATTAATCGTTCAAATAATTTTCCATTATCAACTCTTATTTTTATTTTTGGATATTCAATCCAATTTAAATCACCCCAATTATGACAAGCAAAACAATATTTTTTTACTAATGGTTTGATTGTATAATTAAATGTTATTTCTGGAGTTACAGGAGTTGGGTCTGGAGTTAATATTGGTGTTATGGATGGGGTTGGGATTGGGAGCGGCGTCGATGGTGAGGGCTCTGGTTTAAAAGTAGGAATCGGTGTTTCAGTTGGAAGGACAGTAGCTGTGGGCAAAGGCATAGGGGATTCTGATGGCTCAAATGTTGGCAATGGCAATGGCAATGGAAATGGAGTCGGTGTGTTCTGAGGTGGTGGAGTTTCAATTGGTGTGCAACTATCAGGAGCCTGATATTGAGACTCTGGTAAATCAAGAGACAACCATTTTTTTATAAGATCAAATTCTTGATTGGTTGGTTGTGGGCGAATAGCTGGTGGCATATTTTTTAAATCAAATAGACGAAAGTAAAACTTATCTTTTTTTGTTTTTACGACACTATAATCCATCCAATTAAATGGTGCTTGAGAATGGCATTCTTTACAGTAATTTTTAAATATGGGTAATATATTCTCACGATATCCAACTTCAAAAGTTAATTTAGGTAGGCAATCTTTTATATTTTCATTCTTTTGTGGTGAATTATCGAGAGTAGTGGCTTTTGATTCACTCAATGGCATATGGTCACCATATTTTCCACATCCTAAATTATTTAACATAATTGTAACAATTCCTATCACGAAGATAGATGTCGAATTGTAATATTTTAAAAAACTTAAAATTTTATTGGCTTTTTTGTATTTCTCAATAGATTGCATAATAGTGCACATTTGACTGAAAGTATGAATCTATTCAAGTAAAAAGAAAAAATTAGGAAGATTTTTTTTTATCTTCTATGTGTTTAGTCAAATTATTTTTTTCAATGGAGTCAATTAAACGATTGATCAGGGATTCAAAATGAATCAGTTCATCACCTTTTCTAAGTCGAATTCTTCTATCTGTGTTTCCCTCAAAATATTCATGTAAAGCTTTAGAAATATGATAAAGGGGGCCTGCAATGCGACGAGTGAAGAATAATCCAAAACTTAACATCATAACAGAAAATAGAGCGCAAATAAGGGCCCAATATCCAACAAATAAGTTAAGTGAATCTGTGATTTTTTTTAGTTCGTCCTGAGAAAGAGTTGTATTTTCAATAAAATCTTGGAGTTGATGATAATACATATAGTCTAATAAAAAATAGGTGATGGTGATTAATCCAACAGACGTTAAAAATAATAAAATTAGAAATTTAATTTGCAAGCGAGGCAAAACAAATCCAAATTTACTTTTTCTTTGCTCTATACCTTTATCATCTTCACTACCAAAATTTCCCATAAAACTTTAACTCCATTTTAATCTCACAAGATTTGTTCAAAAGCTTTAAATTTTCCAAGTGTTCATGAGTTATTCTAGTAAATAGGTCTTACATTAAAAATAAAAGTTTTCACTAATTAGATAAAACTAGACTTTAAAAATACAATGTTGTGAATCAAATACCTACGAAGGACCTAGTAAATTTATTTTTTAGGTGGAGGGGTTACATCTTTAAGAATAGCAGGGCTAACTAAATCTTCATCATCTTCAGGTAAAAGTTGCACACTATCTATAGGATTTGCTGTTCTAATATTAGAATAAAAGTAAAAGGAGCCAAAATTTTTAGATGTCGTCCATTTAGTAAATTTTTTTAACCCCGTATGTAATAAAAATAAAACGATCAAATGTCTAAGGCCTGGTGTTAAAAAAAGGATTGCAAAAAAACGAGTAATTATTGAGGGTATTATTAAAAGAATTGAGCCAAACATTTTTAATAAATTATGAATTATATTTTTATTAGGGTTCTCTTCTTGTCTTAAAATTTGTTGTGCTTGTTGAGAAATATTAAAACCATTTACTTGCAGAAAGTAAATTCCAATGACACTTGGGATGAAATACCAAAAGGCAACATTTAGAAAACCGAAATGGTCACACAATTTAAAAAAAGCAAAAGTTTCAAAAGCAAACCAAACTAATATTTTCATTCTGTTTAAGCCAAAATTTTTTTATTTTTTTGTATTACCAGTTGGTAAATAATAAGTGCAAGGCTTGAATATAAAAGGGTTGAGATCAAGTCATTAAGAGCAAATGGGATTCCTGCAAAATAACATTGAACTAAGCCTTTAAAGTCTTTTGAATAAAATCCGTTGGATTGGCTCCAAACACCAAAGTTCGTAATTAGATAAAACAAACCAGAATTAATAAGTGAACGATTTAAAACTTGAAGTGGTGCAATTTTTAATTTGTTAGGATTGTTCGTTTTAAAAAGTGAAAGAGTAATTCCCGATAAAATTATTGAACCATAAACCCACAGTATTTGATCATGGAATTCTAAGATTAAATCAGAAAAGAGCATTCCTGCAAGTGGGATTAAAATTATTCTTAAAGTATTATTAAGTTTAGAAATTGAATCATCTGTGAAAAAAGACATTCCCACTATAGATGCTCCAAGCGCTGTAAAGTTAGGCCAGTGGGGAATAAAGCGAGAAATAAAAATTAGACCCGCAAAAAATAATATGTTTTTTAAATCTCTCATGAATATCTCCGAATCTGATTTAATTTTACTCGTTGATGTCTTTGTTAAACTAACTCATAGATTATCTAATATATTTTTTTTCATTTTTAAAGTTTTATTCGACTTTAAGGCTTTTTTTGTTTGTTTATCATGATAATGATTTAGTTTTTTCTTTAATTCTGAATCATGTAAACTTAGTATTCGAATAGCTAATAAAGCTCCATTTGCGCTATTATCAACAGCTACAGTCGCAACAGGAACTCCCTTTGGCATCTGAGCAATAGATAATAATGAGTCAAGCCCATTCATAGCCTTACTTCGAACGGGTACTCCTATTACGGGAAGTGGCGTCATTGCAGCTACCATACCAGGAAGGTGTGCAGCACCACCTGCGCCAGCTATAATAATTTCTATTTTTTTTGACTCGGCTTCTTTTGCAAAATCATACATCCATTGGGGGGTGCGGTGTGCAGAAACAACCATGATTTCGAAAGGCACATTAAAGTCTTCAAGTATATGAGCAGCTCCATTCATCACTTCAAGATCGTTCTCACTTCCCATAATAATTGCAATCTTAAAATTTTTTTTCGAATTGACTTTATTTTTTTTAAGTTTAGTTTTTAATTGTTTCATTTTTGAATTTTCTTTCTATCTCTAAGAGCATTTGAAAGTGCAAGTTTAGGAGTAGATGCGAGGGCATTGATATGTCCCATTTTTCGTCCAGGTCGGTTTTGTTTTTTGTGATACCAATGAAAATGGTTGTTTATTGGAGATGAAATTTTAAATTCATTTATTGTTTCACCAATAAGGTTAACCATAGCAAAACCTGGAGACAATAATTTATTTAATTTTGGTAATTTCCAACCGCTAATAGCCATAATGTGAAGTTGAAATTGATCAAACTCGAGAGCATTTTGGGAATAATGACCAGAGTTGTGAACACGTGGTGCAATTTCATTTACAAGTAGCTCATTACCTGTATCAAATAATTCAAAAGCAATGGCCCCAACATAATTTATTTTTTTTAAAAAAAGATGTAATTTTTTTAAAAGCGGGGATAGCTTTTTGTGTTTCACAGGCCCCATAACCCAATCACATCGAGCGTGTGTTTGCTTTGATTCGACCAAAGGAAAAGTTAGAATTTGACGGTGTTGATCTCTAATTAGAATTATTGCTTTTTCATTTTTAAAATTTATTTTTTTCTCAGCAATAAAACCTGTTGGATTATTTTTAATAAGTTTTTCCCAAAAATTGCTATCACTTGAATTTTTAACATTAAGGAAAAAGGTACCATTTCCGTCATAACCAAACCTTCTTTTTTTTATGACCAAATCTGGGCCAAATAAAATTACAGCTTTTTTTAAATCATTTAATGAGTATATATCAATATGTTTCGCCGTAGGAATTTTATTACTTTCTAAAAGACTTTTTTGACTGCTTCGGTCTTGCAGCTGTTTCATTATTTGGGGGTGGGGATAAATTGGGGTACCAGTTTCACGTGATAACTGATCTAATAAATCTCCATCTAAAAATTCACTTTCAAAAGTACAAACATCACATTCTTGCAGAAAATTTTTAATAGCCTTAGGATCCTCAGTATTTGCTTTAAAATGAAAAGCAGTAGTTAACGCTGCAGGATCATCATTTTCAGAAGATAATATGATTGGTTTTAATCCAAGTTCATGGGCTTTGAGAGACATCATTTGTGCTAGCTGACCTCCACCAAAAATTCCAACACGACAGTCGATTTTAGACTGAAAGTCAGAATTTGATTTTTTACGTGAATTCTTTATATTCATGTAACCCCTTATTTTTTAATGTAACTGGAAGTTAAGCTATGAAAGTTCCAGTATTTTTAAAAGGGGTCAATAGTGTGATTTGCCATAAAGCATCACTAAAATATTTTAAGTGAAAATCAAACATTGAGGTTCATCAAGTGATTATGTCTCCTATAATCGCGAAGCGATCAGACTTAATCAATAGCAGTAGCAGATCGCAGATCTGCGCCAATAAGAAAGAGAATAACTGCTTATGATTATGTCTGATATAATCGCGAAGCGATCAGACTTAAT
>SXSU01000096.1 GCA_005793345.1 Bdellovibrionales bacterium | reverse complement strand
TGCCATGAGAAGAATGTTGTTAGCGCCATTAAAAAAGCAATTCCGATATTCTGAAGGGGAAGGTTTAAATATTTTAGAGTTAGGGTGTGGAAGTGGAAGGTTTACCTATTTTTTAAAAATTGCGTTTCCAAAGGCAAAAGTTATTGTTATTGAAAGTGATGATGATTTGTTAGCTCAAGCGCAAAGTCACCTTGGGCGTACTAAAGGGCTGAATTTTTTGAACGGGGATGCTCAAGATCTTTCTTTTAGAGATCACCAATTTGATGTGGTTGTTTCGAGTTTCTTTTTATCTACTTTAAATTTAGATTCCAGACGTCGGGTCATCAGTGAATGTAATCGTGTATTAGTTCCAAATGGAGTTTTTGGAGTTGTTGATTTTATACAAGTGGAAGATAAAAAAGAATTTGCATGGGCATTACATCATTTTAATGAAGAAGTGAGTAACCCTAACTTTGACTCTTATTTTAGAAATAGTGTTGAAGGGTCACTTTCACATAATGGGTTTCAGGAACTGGGCCAAGATCAAGGATTTCTCGCAAAATCACTTTTATATAAGAAAAATTAATTTTTTCAAATACAATAAAAAAGACAATCTTTACTTTTGGTTGAATTGGAGTGATGCAATGTCTTCTATTGTGACTGGCAAAAAAATTTTGGTTGTTGATGATGAAGAAGGAATCAGAGATTTGATTTCTAATGAGCTAAATTATCTTGGTGCAACTTGCGACCTCGCTCCAAATGGAGAGGAAGCTTTTGGTTTATATAGAAAAAATAAATATGATATTGTTATATCGGATGTCAGAATGCCCAAAGGAAGTGGTGTTCAGTTTGTTAAAAATGTTTTAAGTCATGAAATTCCCCTCTGTGTTTTTGTTTTAATGACTGGTTTTTCAGAAACTACACCTGAAGAAATTTATAGTTTAGGTGTGAAGGTAGTGATACATAAACCATTTCGAGTAGAAGAATTAATTGCATCACTAGAGCAAGTGATCTAACTTTTCATGTTGCCATACTAAAATTTTTATTTTATCCCTAGTCCTCTTTGTTAGCGGTGAATTACTGTCACCCATAACTTTGCTAAATTGGAGGACATATGATTTCAAAATTTATCGACCATCATTATAGACATTTTAATGCAGCAGCTTTGAAAGATGCGGCTCAAGGTTATAAAAATCACCTTGATAAGGGTGGAAAAATGTTAGTGACTCTTGCTGGTGCAATGAGTACCGCTGAGATTGGTTTATCATTAGCAGAGATGATTCGCCAGGGTAAGGTCCATGCCATTAGTTGTACTGGAGCAAATTTAGAAGAAGATGTGTTTAACTTAGTTGCCCATGATCACTATAAAAGACTTCCAAATTATCGCGATTTAACTCCTGAAGACGAAGAAAAACTATTAGCTCAACACTTAAATCGTGTTACCGATACCTGTATTCCCGAAGAAGAGGCAATTCGAAGAATCGAAGCTGTAGTTCTTGAAGAATGGCAAAATGCAGACAAAAGTGGTCAAAGTTTTTTCCCACATGAGTTTATGTATAAAATTTTGCTTTCTGGTAAGTTAAAAAAATATTATCAAATTGATCCAAAAGATTCTTGGTTGTTAGCAGCCGCTGAAAAAAACTTACCAATGGTAGTTCCAGGATGGGAAGATTCTACTCTTGGTAATATATTCTCTGGTCATGTTATTAAAGGTGATATCAAAAATGTTCATACTGTAAAAACAGGAATTCAATACATGATGAGTTTTGCAGAGTTTTATATGTCTGCAACAAAAACTTCAACAATTGGATTTTTTCAAATTGGTGGAGGAATCGCAGGAGATTTTCCTATTTGTGTTGTGCCAATGTTAAGTCAAGATTTACTCCATGAAGATGTTAAAGTTTGGGATTATTTCTGTCAAATTAGTGATTCAACTACAAGTTATGGTTCCTATTCAGGGGCTGTTCCAAATGAGAAAATCACTTGGGGTAAATTGCGCGGATCAACCCCTAAATTTATTATTGAATCTGATGCATCCATTGTTGCACCATTGATGTTTGCTTATATCCTTGGTTGGTAATTAGATTTGCAAATTAAATTTGTAAATGGTATAAATTGCCCTTTACCTCCAAGCAAATGTTCATAATGAAGAGCCGCTTTACAAGCGGCTTCATTATTTTTCAGAGCGATGTAGTTTAATGTTAAAAATTTAAGTGCAATAAAATTATCTGGATGATTTTGTAGTTCAGTTTTTAGTAAATCTATAGATTTCTCAAATTTTTTTTCATTAAAATATATTTCAGCCTCATGAACACATGATCGCCAGTTACTTGGCATTAACTTGCAACTCAAGCTAATTTTAGAAATATCTGAGTCAGAATTTATTTTATAATATTCGCTTGTTGAATATGCAAATGTGAATATAAAACTTATAACAAAAATAAAAAATAAAATTTTACGTCCTAAATATAAATTAAAATTTAATGTGTTATTTAAGTTACTTTTTTTCAGTAAATTAAATGTTAAATTTGAATTAAACATCTCAACATTATCTTTAAAAACTAGACCAAGCCAAAATGAAAAACTAAAGAATGTATATGCATTCATGAGTGGAAATTGAAATAGCGCCTGAAAAATAAAAATTCCAAATAAAGAAATATAAAGTGTATAGTTGTGGGCTTTATTTTGTTTTAATGTATTAATAAGCTTCAATATTTTAAATAAAGTAAAAAATATAAGGAATAGTGGGGCCCAACCAAGTTCAATCGTCCATCTAAAAAACTCATTATGGGGAGTTTTATCGAGCATAGATTCTTTTATGGGTTCGTCGGTGAGTAGACGATAGGGGGCAACTGCAAATTCAAATTTTTCTGTTCCAATCCCAAGTGGATTATTTTTGATAAGATGAAAGCTTGCGACTAATAAATTTTTCCTTGAAAAATTTGATGCGGACTTTGAATCAACTAGCATATTAAGTTCACCATGACTCCAAATAAAGTGAAAACCAATAATGAGTAGAAAGGTGATAAAGTTGAGTTTTAATAATTTTTTTTTGAGATTAAGATCGCTAGCATAAAAATTATAAAATAAACAAAAGACAAGAGCTAAATAGGCAGATCGACTAGAAATCCAATATAATAAAAAAATATTTATGATAAACAAAATATTTTGAATCATTACTACATTTAAATCGTCGTTTTTCTTTTTAAAATAATAAATTAGAAGAGGTATGTTTATTAAGTAAAACTCAGCTAATAAATTTACATTTCCAAATGAAGAAGCAAAAACCTCGTGTGAAAAATTAGAATTTAAAAATCGTTCCTCATAAAATTGAAAAAGGCTTCTTGCTGATACTAGAAAGTTGCTTATCAAAAAAGGAATTTGTAGATTTTCTAAAAAATCTTCAGTTTTTTGTGGTATATTATAGCTTACTAAAATTATAAAAATAAATAAAATAAAATCAAAAAAGGCAAAGGCTTCAAATGCAATTGGATGAATTATTAATTGGCTAATTTTGATAAGTAAAAATAAAATTAGTATTAAATAAAAATTTGTTTTTTTTAAATAAAGTAGAGGGACTTCAATCTTAAATCCAATCAGAAAAAATAAAAACATCAATACACTAAATGAAAAATACAGCCAAACCCATTTGGGAACAATATGACTATCGACAAATAATGATGTTGCAACAAGTGGGGTTATTAAAAAAAACAAAAAGATGAGCCAATCAGCCCATCTTACTTTTAAAAGTAGTGATCTAAATTTCACAATATTTATCTTCCATTACTTAATTAAAAAGGAGCATTTCCTTTAAATTGATGGCTTTGTAAAAAACCTTTTGTTGGAGTCGAAGGATCTATTTCAACATCGCAAGAATAGGAGGGTATTTCTGCACCGGATTGTGGGCAACAAAAATTAGGGGCATACATATAATGATACGTACAATTAATTTGCGTTGTTCCACTTCCGAATGAACCACTATTGCATGATGCATAAGGATTTACAGAAGCAAAAGGGAGATAGTTGGGATCATAATTCCGGTCAATCCAACTTGTTGAAGAATTACTTGTATAACCATTGCTCCACGTTGAGTTCACGCTGAAGTTAAAACCACTCCCAACCCAACCTGAATTAGAATATCCCTCGGAGTAAGAATCTTGATAAGGGGTCTGCTTTACTTGATCAAATGTACATAGTTGAAAATTCTCAGGACAAACTGATGCTGTGGCAGTTAGAGTGTCTCCGCATAATGTTGTTCCATTGGAATACGTTTTATATGGATTTGATCCATTTCCGCATTTTAATGGTCCCCCATGGGTTTTTCCATTTTTAGCACTTAATGATAAACTTGTTTTTTGAAAGGTCTGAGTTCCTTTTGCATCATAGCATGTTACTTTATAATTAACAGTTACATTTGAACCATTGAATAAATTAATTCCAGGAGGAGAACTTGTCGTGCTAGATGAACTTGAAGTGTATTGGGTGTTAACATTTATGTTAACAATTCGAGGAGCTGTGGCAAATACATATGCACCTACTCCTAAACTTAAGATTATAGAAATTTTATTAAACATTATTCCTCCTGAAAATTTTCAATATAAATATAATTAAACAAGTAAAAATAACAGAACACAACTTTTTTAATAATATACAATTTGTTGAACTGCTGGCGAAACAACATCAGTTAATAAGATAAGATCACTAGATTCCACTTTATAAACTTGTCCAGTATGGTCCAGTATGAATAAACTTCCAGATAACCCAACACTAATTGATTGCACCCAAAGTGGTAATTCGCAACTTGGAAAAGGGCAATTATTTTGCAAGGATATTGGCTCACCAGTTGAACTATCAACTTCATATATTAAACCCGAATTATCTAATGCAAACAATTTTCCTGTAATAGGATCTCGACTCAATGAGCTTAAGTACTCTGGAATATTTGAAGTACTTAAATCTAAGTCCAAAAGTGAGTTCGTGGTTACTCCTTGACCAAGGGTTGTACTTGAAGTGAATATTTGCAAATTACTTAAGTCAAAAAAATTCAATGCACTTATAAATATAGAATTTATAATTGGATTTGATAGTAAAGTTGACGTGCCACCTGCTAGAGAGTCATCAACTTTTTCAACCGAACCATCTGAGAATAGCATTCCTCTTAACTTTGCATTTATATCTGAATTTGAACCACAACTAGTGTTTCCAGAATTTGCCAAAAGTGAATTATTAAGTCCCTGAAATTGCAAATTTATAGTTACATTTTGTGAATCTTGGTTAATGTTCACGCCACTTGTTTTACCAACCAAATAAGTTTTTGCATGATTTAGATTAGAAGTAAAAAAATTTTCATTAAGCGATGGGCAAAGAGTTCCAGCATCTGCTAAGTACATATAGAGTTCAAAATTACGATCAGAACCTTTTAAAACATCGATTGATAAATTAGACCCTTCTTCTTTAAAACCAGCAAAACTTCCAAAACTACCATGACAATTTCCTGAGCTAGATATCAAATTTGGAATATTTGGTCCAGTTACATTTACAGCGAAGCAGATTTGTTTTCCAATTGGTAAAGTTTGACTAAACGATTTAACAGATTCATAAATTTTTTCAGATGTTGGGAGTTGCAAGTTGATTTTCGTTGAGTCCTTATCTAGACTAGAACGATCGCAACCTATTAAATAAATTAAAATTAGTGGGATCAATAAATAATTATTTTCAATTAAAATCCAGTTTACTATTTTTGAATGAATTGTTTCACTTATTAAATTTTTATGTGCTATATTTTTTTCTTCCATAACTACTGGATCGGAATTATTGATACTAGACTTTAGATCAAAAGTGAGATTATTTATAGGCTTTGATATCAAATGTCGTTGAGACGGTCCTGAACGTATTTAAAATAAAGGAAAACTCCTGAAATTGATGTAATAATTATTTTTAGTGAAATGATAATTACAAAACAATAACAGGAGTTTAATAATGATTCTCAATTTGACACATTTACGATCTGATTTCATAAAATATCGTAAGATTTCAAAGGTATTAGCTTTTCGTCTAACAACTCTTATTGAACTCACCAAAACTCGATCTAAGTTTGCTACGTTTCATACTGGATCTGATTATTTTAAAGTTAGCCAAAAGTATGATATCTCT
>SXSU01000095.1 GCA_005793345.1 Bdellovibrionales bacterium | reverse complement strand
GCCCTTTCACTCGTATTTTAACTTGGGGAAGAGACTATAATCATATTCATCAATATATGATAAAAAACCAAAATGATGCCAAACGAACAATGACGGCCTGGGGTTTCGATGTTGTAGATGTAAATTTAATCTTGCAATTAAACACAAAATTTAATTCTGGATAAAAGTATTAAACTGCGCATTGTTGCGATTATGGCAGCAGTCTTGTCTTTCATAAGGAATTGCAGCCTGATTAGGTCGAACATTCGGACATAGTATTTTTTTGACTAACTTTAAAATATTCTGCGCCAGTATGGTACGTAGCAAATTTAGATCGAGTTTTGTTAAGCTCAATAAGAGTTGTTAGAGGTAAGTCTAATGCCTTTGAAATCAACTCGCAAATGTGTCAAATTGAGAGTCATTATTAAACTCCTGTTATTGTTTGTAAATTTCTTTTCACTAAAAATAATTATTACATCAATACTCAAAATCTATAATAGTTTAATTTTATTTCAAATTCATTCTGATTTAATTTAAAATAAAATAAATGATCCTTGAAAATTAGAATTCTAAATTTTTAGACTATTTTTTTATTTAAAAATAAGACTTGGAGATTTCTATGCGATTTTTTACTAGAGTATTAATTATCAGTGGGATTGTAATGCTTCCCTTATTTTATATAAATTGTCAAAGAAGTCATATGAATGAAGAACTGTTTGAAGATCAAAATCAATTTGAGAATACTTTTTCATCTAATTATATTCAAAGTAAGGGGTTGCTAAATACTCTACTTCCAAGTCAAACACAGGTATTAATATTTAATGCTTCAAGCAACAAACAAGATGGTGGGAAATGGTCAGATGTAGCAATTGACGGAAATGGACAACTCGCAATGATTCGAGAAATAAAAGCCAGCTTCTGTAGTCCAATATGCCCTCAAGGTAAAATTCGAATTGGAATTTCTTACACTGCAGATTTTTTGATTTATGATCGAAATAAAGTTTTATCAGAGCTGATTGCTTTAGTCAAAAGTGCCAAAGAAAATAATTTTTATTTCACAATTCATGCAAATCATGAATGGGTTTTAAATCCAACTCCTAATTTTAACCCATTTGGAGGAAATACAGCAGATTGGGCAGAACACTCAGATTGGAATACTCCAATAAATAGATTTTGGGTAAATTGGGGAACGCCCCCTCCTGAAATTGGTTTAAAACCAAATTTTGAAAGCCCATTGGTGCGATCAAGAGTTAAAAGTGATATTAAAATTCTTAGTCAATTTATTCTTGAAAAGATCTATTCAGATCCCCAAGCAAATAATTTATTTTTAGGATTGGATATTGGTTGGGAAACTGAAGTAACACCTCAAATTGATTCTCAAGGTACAATAAGGGGACCTTTAGGTTATGCAGCTTTAAAAGCAAGGGGTTTTAGTGCTAGTAATCTTCCTTTAGATTTTCAAGCTGAGCTAGGTAATATTGTTCAAGATTATTTGTCCTTTGTTGCTAATTCTTATCAATTTGAAGGAATCCCAAAAACCCAAATGTTTACTCATATGGTAGCGGTAGTTGACAAAATAGACCCTAACCGCCAAAAAAGGAATCCCATTAATGTCGCCAAAAACATAGGTATTACTTTAGGTGTTTCGGCATTTGGTGGTGGTTTTGATTTGGAGCGAATTTATGCAAATTTGTCAAATGGTTGGATAATCTCTGAAACTGACCCTCGATCTGCTATCAATATTTTGAAAGATTCGACTCTTAAACTTGCACCTCAAATAGTGACGATCTATGCATGGGGAGATAATGTCAGAAATGATAAATCAATATTATTCGAGATCAATCAATGGCTGCATCATATTGATGGAAGAAAAATTTATCGACTTAATAATAACATAAGTAATGGGGGAACTTTTTTGTTTTCATTTGGTGAGAATGAAGGTGTTCTAAATGGATATAAGTTGGATGGGTATGCTTTTTCACTGGCAAAGCTTTATTCTAGAAATGTTCCAGTTCCTCTTTATCGTTGTATTCTTAAGAAACCAAATAGTAACATTATCCTTGATCGGATGTTGTCTAACAATTCATCGTGTGAGGGGTTTGGATATTTAAATGAAGCAATACTTGGTTATATGTCTCCTGTTAATTCTGATATCCCAATTTGCACACAATCTGGTAGATGCTTAAATCAAAAATTATTATATAGATGTTACGATAATGTAATTAAAAAACATTTGTCCACTATCAATATTCAAGAATGTGTTGGGAATATGAAACTAGAAGGGCAACATGGATATGTCTGGTATTAATTTTAAGATCTAAAAACATATCGTTGTTATATGAACATTTTTTAAAAAAGTGTGTAAAAAAAAGTGACTCAAAATAATCCTTTTATTGAAGCATTATGGAGTTAAAATAAATATTTTCAATCTTATATTGAGTCAGTTTAATTACACAGATCAATTATTGATTAAGAAATCAATAATATTTTATATATAATATTTTTTATTATTACTTAAGTCTAGAACAAGATCTGACGATAGTCCAAGTGAATTGAAAGATTCCTTGGAGGATTTATGAATCAAGTTTTTTCTAAGCTCCTTATTTTTATGGCTGTAGTTTTATTAATAAGTTCGTGTAATGGTAAAAAAAGTGAGCATGAAAGTGATCATCGTTCTAATGATGAAAGAAATAGCGCCCACAGTGTTTCAATCAACGAGCATCATAAAGGTGAAGTTGCACATAGAGACATATCAGTTGATCACCAGAAACATCAATCAACACATCATATTGATTCTTTATCGCCAGCTTTAGCATTTGAAAAGTTAATAAGTGGTAATGAACGCTATCGACAGGGAAATTTTAAAATTGGTGGAGCTAATCAAACTGATCGCGAAAAATTAATTGCTGGCCAACATCCCCACTCAATTATTTTATCGTGTTCTGATTCTCGAGTTCCTCCTGAAATTATTTTTGATCAAAAACTGGGTGAATTATTTGTAGTTCGAACAGCAGGGGAAGCACTGGATAATTCGTCTCTTGCAAGTATTGAGTATGCTGTTGAACATTTAGGAGTAAAGTTAATTGTTGTAATGGCCCATGAATATTGTGGAGCCGTAAAAGCTGCGTTTTCTACCCTTGAAGGCGGAGATGCAGGTTCTCCCTCATTAAATAAACTTGTCGAAGATATTCATCCAAGAATAGTAAGTTTTACGGGGAAGGAGCCGAGTAATGGATTTGTTTCTGAATCAAAAGCAAATGCCTCTGGCGTGGCTTCTGATTTACTTGGTCGATCAGAAATATTAATGAGCAAGTTTAATGAAAAAGACTTAGATATTAAAACTGCAATTTACCATTTAAATACTGGATGGGTGGAGTTTTATTCAAATCCTAAAAATAATAAATTAAAAATTGAAAAAGTACACCGAGGCCTTGCTAGTGTAGAAGGTAAAGTAGAGAGAAAAGCAAATGTTTCTCACACTAAAAAAAATAAGCACTAGAAAATAACGGCGCATGATTTTGTCTCGCATACAATCGCGAAGCGATCAGACTTAATCATGAGCAGTAATTATGAAAATACAAACTTTAGTTTGGATTTTCATAATACGGGGTGATTGAAAATTGCCACCAACAAACAAGAGAATAACTGCTCGTGATTATGTCTGATACAATCGCGAAGCGATCAGACTTAATCATGAGCAGTTATTTGTAATTTCCTTTAATAAATGTTATTAAAGTCACTTCTGATTTTTCTGGGAATCGAAATGGGGGACCCCAATATCCAGTTCCTCTGTTGACATAAATGTAAGTTTTATCTTCTAGATAAAGACCCTTAATGTATTTTTGAGCAGCGTAAACTGCAATACTCCACGGAAAAAATTGTCCACCATGAGTGTGACCTGATAATTGTAAATCAACTTTGTAAGTTGAATTTGCAAATTGTTTAAATGTATTAGGCTGATGGGCGAGTAATAATTTAAATGAATTTTCAGGCATAGCAGAAATTGTTTTTATGGCATCACATTTATGTTCGGAAATAAATGTCTCGGCCTTTAAATCTGTACAACCACCAATTGAAAGTTGGGCGTTTCCAATTTTTATAACTTGGTGTGAGTTAAGTAATACTGTAAAATTACATGATTTAAAATAATCTATCCAAGCTTGTCCATCCCAATAATACTCATGATTTCCGGTAATATAAAATATTCCAAATTTAGATTTTAATTTTTTAAGTGGTTCAATTTGATCTTTAAGATGATCTACTGTGCCATCACATAAATCTCCAGTTAAAAAAATTAAATCTGGATTTTGTAAATTAGAAATTTGAACTAATCGTTCGACATAAGATTTATCAATTGTTGGTCCTACGTGAAGATCTGATATTTGTAAACATCGTAAGTTTACTAGATCAGGAGGTAAATCAGGAAAAGGGATATCTATATTTTCGATGACAGGATCACTTACTGCATTTTTAAATCCCCAATACCCATTTAAAAATGTAAGTATGCTTACTCCTATAAAAACTCTTCGTTCATCAACGATTACGGGATTAAAAAGTGGCATTAATATAAAATTAAATATTTCTGCAAAAATAAAATAAAACAACAGCGATGAAAAAAAACCCAATGTAATATATGTGAGCCATTGTAGTATGAATGGAAAATTTTGGTGGCTCGGCCAGAGTCGATAAGTTAGTGGACCAAAAAGTTGTAAGACTAAAAAGAATAAAATAGAAAATTTAATATAGATAGTGTAATTTTTGAGCCAAGGAGTTAAATTTATAATTCGGTAATGTAAGTAAAATCCAGAAATGGATAATAGGATTGTAATTAATATTAAAAAAATAACTAAATTTATAGATGTTTTCATAATTCTATTTCTTGATCTTGTAAGGCAAAGCTCCAAATTTTTTTATTATTTGTTGTAAATTTATTTTTTAATTCAGAGTCAATTTTTTCAATAACTGAAGTTGTTTGATCCATTTTGTATTTACCAAGTAGTAATTTTTGAACATTGCGTACTTCAGCTTCGCTAATTAGAATCTCAATGTCACTTTGGTTCAGGCTAGAGTACATTAAGTCACAATTTTGCAATTGTAACAACTCTTTTAAATCTAAAGAATAGGGTGAAGAGTTATGAATATAAGATTTATTAGTAGTTTTATTTATAATTTTATAATTACAATGAGATTCGTTTTGGTTTGAACTTAATAATGGTTTAATTTCTAAATCTTCAAAAAGTAGAGTTTCTCCTGGGGAAATGCAGTGAAATGAAATTTTGGACATTAAGTGTTTAAAATCAACGGGAAAGTAGGGTTTACTGAAAATAGATTTAATATTAGTTTCGATCTCTTTAGATATAGAATAAAAATGAATTTCATTATTGGGTATAAAAATTGGTGTGAAAAAAGGGAGGCCAATTAAATTTTCCCACTCAAAATCAGAAATAAATAGATGAACCATCCCCTGACCTTTTCCTGCAGGTCCTTTTAACATAGAATCTCCAAGGCTTTTTAAACCCGAACCCCCTTCGATAATTAATTGGGCTTTGGCTGAAGTAACTTCTACGCAAGTCGTGTTAACACTATATCCTCCCCAATGGGATTTATTATGTGTTGCAATGAACGAGTCAACTTCTGGAAGTGATGAGAAGCCAGCGTTAAAAAAATCAGTAAAAAAATTTTTAAAATTTGAGACTCCTTCAAATGGATTTGGGGATGCGGGAAGTTCTCCTCGAACGCCCCATAGTTTTACTTTTAAAAAATCTTTTACTGAAGTTTGACTAGTCATATATTTATCTTCCAAACTGAGGTTGGTATTTAATTACTTTTTTAAGAAAAATTATTGTTAAATTTTTGAACAAGAGGAAAACGAATTATAAATTGTGTATACTCAAAATTTCGATTTAAAAAGAAAGTACCAGAGTGAGCCTTTACAATTTCTTTTGAGATAGAAAGCCCTAAGCCAGTTCCTCGTCCAGCACCCTTAGTTGTAAAAAAAGGCTGCATGAGTTGATTGGCAATTTGATCAGGTATCCCTTTTCCACAATCGGTTACAGTAAACTCTATTTGATCATTTTCGCAAAGTTTTGTTTGAATATGTATCCATGGATCACTAAGATCACCAATTGCATCCATACTATTATTAATTAAATTTAGGAGGATTTGACTAATTTGTACTTGTCTGCAATCAAATGTTTGATTTTCATTTTCCATTTCAATAGTTAGTTGAATATTATTGGTTTTAATTTTTGATTCACATAGATTATAGGCATCTTCAATTATATCTTTTACAGTTGTTTGAGTAAATTGATCATTAGCACCATCTCTGGACATTGCACGAATTCCCTTTATTATTTTTGAAATTCTATGAGTATGAGATTTAGCTTTATCAAGAGCTATAATAATTTTTTCTTTTTGTTCTGGTTCTAGGATTGGAGAAGATAACTCATTTATTGCTAGTTTTAAGCTTCCCATAATAATTGTTAAGGGGTTATTTATTTCATGGGCTATTCCACCTGCCATTGCGCCTAAAGAACTTAAACGAGTGGATTGAGCTAACTGAAAAACTTGTTGTTTTTCTTCTTCAAGTTGCTTAACAACATCCATTTGTTGCGAAATAGTTTCACTCAAATTATCGACAAATTGATATAAATAAGAGTCAAGCTTAGGAGTATTTAAAAAGAAAAACTCTATAAAGCCACATAATATTCCATTTATTTTAAAGGGGACAAAAATTGCTGTTTTAAATAATGTTAGACTGGGAATTTCTAATCTTGAAAAACTCTCATTTAAAAAATTCGTTAAGACTCTTGAGTTAGATGTTTGAATTTTATTAAAAAAAGGTAATGTATCTGTTAGAGTTATATTATCTGTTTGAGATTTAAAAATTTCAAAAGTTTTTAAATCAATATTTCGACAAACCCATTCCTCTTGGCTTTCGAAGATACATTCATTTGAACTTGAATTAGTATTCCAATACCAATGTCCAATTTCTGCATTTAAGTCATGAGCCAGTAAATTAAGTGTTTGTTCAATATAATGTTTAAAACCATCTGAAACCTTACACATCAGAACTCTATTTATTATTTGAAGATAATTAATTTCTATTTCTAATAGTTCACTTTTATCATGAATAGATGATGTATTAAAATTTTGAGCTAAATTTAATTTTGACATGATTAATCTTAACTTAAAAAAAAATAAATTGAAGTAGTTTTTAATTTTTTAACTAGATAAGTGGCTAGGAGAAACTGGTAAATATAAAATACAAACTTAAGTTTGGCTTTTTCTAGTCTTTTTTATAAATAAATAGTTCCGATATGTTTTTATGTATTTAATTTACTCTATATTGATTTTTCTAAATTTTATTTTATTTAAAATTGAATTGTATGCTCAAAAACCAAAACAAAATAATTTGGGTCAATTATTATTTATAGGTATAAATGGGACAGAACTAACTCCCCAATTAGAGAGTCAACTTTTAACGATTAAGCCCGGTGGAGTTATTTTATTTAAAAGAAATATATTAAATCTCAAACAAATTTCACAATTTAATTCTGATATATTAAACTTGTTTAAAAAAAATGAATTACCAATTCCATTTTTAGCTATAGATCAAGAAGGAGGAATCGTTTATCGAATTCCAACTCAACCTTTACTACCAAGTGCAGCAGCTCTTGGTAGAATTCAAAATCCAAATCTTATGCATAGTTATGGTAAAGAGATTGGGAATATTTTAAAAAAATTGGGTTTCTCAATGAACTTAGCTCCGGTGCTAGATCTCAGAAGTAAAGATAATGATTTTATAGGTACTCGTTCACTTGGTTCGGATCCTAACCTAGTATCTAGTTTAGCATTTAGTTTTTCTCAAGGACTTTTGGAATCAGGTATAATTCCTACTGGAAAACATTTTCCAGGAGCGGGAGGAATACGAGTGGATCCTCATTTAGCAACTCCTATAGGAGATCTCGAATGGAGTAAATCATGGAATAAAGAGCTTAAACCTTTCCGAGATTTTGCAAAATTAAGTACATCTGCATTAATGTTATCTCATATTGTATATCCGAAATTAGATCCCTCGAATAAACCTGCAACCTTAAGTTCTAGTATTATTAAATCTGGACTTAGAGAAAAAATAAATTACCAAGGATTAATTATAACTGATGATATGATGATGGAAGGAGTTAATAATATAAAAAATGATTCAAACCCATCTCTAGAGGCACTAAAAGCTGGAGTTGATATGGTTATGATGACTTGGTCATTTCAAGGTCAAAAAAAGTTAATCGAAGATATTGAGTTGGCGATTCAAAATAAAACATTATCTAAAGTTGATATTGAGTTAAAGTTAAATCGAATTTTAAATTTAAAAAAACAATTATTAAAAGATAATCGAAAATTAGCAGCACAAGAAAGTATAAATTCTATTACACTTAAAAGTAATATCATGAACGAGCTAAATAATTCATTATTACAAAATATATTACATGCTGACAATAAACTCTCTCAAAAAACAAAAAATGAAATATCGTTACAAAATGAACCGTTACTTGTAATTGAAGCTCCCAAAAAATTACAAGATGAAATTCGGTTATTAAGAGACTCAACAACTTATACAGAATTTTTAACTTTAAAAAAATCAGATGATTGGAAAAAAATAAAAGAAAAACTTTCTAATGAACCCAAATTAAAGTTGGTTTTTTTTATAAAAAGTTTAACAGTATCGAGAAGTATCAATTGGTTTACCAAAAAAGAGAAAGAACGATTCATTATCGTAAATCTACAGGCTCCAGGTTTACCTTATGATAAAAGTTACTTAGGCTATTTTTCACCCTATTGGCAGTTTGAAAATTTATATAGTGCAATTTCGAAAGTTTTAAAAATTGCAAATGATTAAAAACAAATTTTAAATAAATGTGATTATAACTGCTCATGATTAAGTCTGATTGCTTCGCAATTGTATGCAAGACAAAATCATGTGCCGTTATTTTCTTGTTTGGTTGGGGTGATTTTTTAATCACCCCGTATTATGAAAATCCAAACTAAAGTTTGTATTTTCATAATAACTGCTCATGATTAAGTCTGATCGCTTCGCGATTGTATCAGACATAATCATAAGCAGTTATTTTCTTATTTGTTTGGGGCGATTTTCAAT
>SXSU01000094.1 GCA_005793345.1 Bdellovibrionales bacterium | reverse complement strand
GAGATTGAAAAATGGAGGAATTACTATAACCATGAAAGACCACACAGTTCATTGAACTACAGTTCTCCATTAGAAGCAACTGGGCCAATTTTAACTGGAGACTCCTTATAATTTTGGTACTAAATTTGGGGGAAACGTCAGTGACCTTACTCCGTTTGGTTACG
Organism: Bdellovibrionales bacterium; assembly: GCA_005793345.1. Taxonomy (GTDB): domain Bacteria; phylum Bdellovibrionota; class Bdellovibrionia; order Bdellovibrionales; family Bdellovibrionaceae; genus SXSU01. Next base: position 10,685 of record SXSU01000094.1, on the reverse strand, counting down.
CATTGCGACTCCATCGATGGAGTTGTTTTTTTGAAAGTATTTTCTAACTCTGCTTTTTTAATTTCTGTGGTGTTTTGTTGTTTCATAGTTTGCTCAAGTTTAGTCGCAACTCCCTTCTTTTTTCGAACCTGCTCAAGAGTTGTTGTTAACATTACTTTAATCAGCTCATTCCAATTACCATTGGGGATCTTATGAGAAAATTCAATTTTTAATTCTTCAATGAGTTTTATGTTTTCAGAATCAAGTTTCATTTGAACTAAGGAAAGCTCACTTGTGATTTTTTGTTCTTTATCTGGTGGCAAATTTAAACAATGACCTTGTTAATCGTTTGAGGGGTTTCCACAGTTTCAACACTGCTTGAAAAAACTGGAGTGTGGGAAACCCAACCCGTCAGCACAAAAACTTAACTTGCTAGTTTTGCTTTAACAATATTTGCAGCTTTCATGCTATATTCACATAGCCACTCAATTGTTTTTTTTTAATCAAATAAAGTTCAAAAATATTTTTGTATTCAATTTTATCTACGCCCCCTCATTATTACTAGTATTTGACAAATTACCTACTTAAACAATTTGGAGCATTGGAAATTATGGTGTACTGATGGAGATACAGTTTTTATATAGCTCATTAATCTTCTAAAAAAATTAAAAGCAGGTTCGAAACTTTCATAAATAATTTCTGGATGGTATTGAACGAGTAATCCCTTACCATTTTTAAATTCGAGGGCTTCAACAACTCCATCTTCTGCAACTGCAGCTAACTCCAATAGTGAATGATCACCCCCTCTACTCAAGTCATCCCATTTTTTCGATTGATGGTGAAGAGTATTTACATTTACAATTGGGAGATTATTATCATTAGAATTAAAATTATATATATTCTTCAAAATATTATTTGAAGTTTCTTTCAAAATAATGTCGTGGAATCCGTTTTGGTGATTTAAAAGATTTGGATTTTCAAACTCAGTATTTAGATCTTGGTAAAGTTTAAGACCCATTAGAACCGAAGCCAGTTGGGCCCCTCTACAAATTCCAAGAAAAAAACCATTTGCTTTTAAAATAAAAGCTCTAATTATTTGGCTTTCTAGTTCGTCCCGTAATGGATTTACATTATAAGACTTTCTATTCTTTTCGCCATAAATTTTAGGGTCAATATCATTTCCACCTGTTGCTATTAGAACTGAAGCATTGTTTGCAATAAAGTCTGCAAACTGATTTTGTTCTTTTTTATTTAATAAAACAGTGGCCATTATTGGTAAGTAAATTTTGTTAAATCCCATAGGATTCATAATTTTTTTAAAACGAGAAATATTTTTATTTTCATTTTTCATATCAATATTTTCATTTAGTAAAACAAAAATTAAATCTGAACCAAAACTAGTGTTAATATTGGTGATGATTTTAAAATCATCTAACTTAATCGAATTCTGATTATAAAAATCTTCTTTTAACTGATCTTCAAGAATTGAGAAATATAAAGTGACGCTCTCTCTTAGATTAGCTCCGTCAGGAATTGCAAGTAAATAACTCGGATTATCTTTTGTGTAATTACTAGGTTTCCATAATACAAGTTGATAGGCAAAAAGCTGCTCAACTGCTAAAAACGAAAATAACAAAAAAATAAAAAATGAAAAATTAAACTTATGATTCATTCTGTTTATTATATCAATAATCTTATTAAAATTCATAAAAATATTATTTCAGAATTTAAAAATGTAAAAAAATAAATGTGTAAAAAACATCTACAGTATAATATTTGAAATTATTATACTTGATAAAATTGAAAAAAATATATTTACCAAAAATAGCAATTATTTTTAAGGGATACGATATCAAATATTGGTGTTAGATTATTGACAGCTGAAAATTAAGTAAAAGTATATTAAAAAAAATTATTTAAACCATTATTGGGGTTGTTATGAATAAATTTTTAACAGTTATTAATATCATGTTAGTTGCACCAACTTTAACTTTTGCAGCTCCTGGAGATCGAAATTTTAATCCAGGCAGTGCTCTAAATAATGGTCATAATGGTCGTATGGATTCGGGTAATAATTCACATGACCCACGAAACAATCCTTTTCCAGGTGGAAATAATCTTCCTGGTGATCTTCGAGATCGAGATCATGATCATGATGGCAACAGAGAATATATTGGCAGTCCAAGCTACCAAATTGAAGACGACCAAATGTATAGTCAATTAAAAGTTACTTATGATCGAGCTAAAAATGATGCTGAAAATGCAAAAGCAGCTGTTGCAAAAATTGCTGAAGAACTTTCTAGTGTCCGAAAAGATACCAATACCTTTGAGCAAATTATTAAAAATTCTCCACGTGAAATCGAAAGTCAGAATTTAATGATAGAAGGCTTGAATTCACGAATAACCAATCGCAATTTAGAAATTAAAACTTTAAAAGAAAAGTTGTCTATAACTACTGTTGAAGCTGAGAAAAATGATTTAATAATGCAAATTGCAAGAAAGCAAACAGAAATTGAATCCTCGCAAAAGCAAGTTGCAGATTTACAGCGAAGTAAGCAGGCACAAGAATCAAGTCTTAATGAAGCACGATCAAAAATTGATGGTGCAAGAGCAAGGTTAATAAATCTTGAATCTAATCAACGAAGTTCAGTTCAATATCTAAACTCCTTTCAAACAAATGCTGAAAATGCACGTCTAAATTTTGAAACTTATTCCAATCAACTTTTAATAGATGTTTGGGAATATAATAGGCTTGGAGCAAGAGCAGGTGCACAAGATGGTAAAGAAGATGGTCATGATCGCGCAGTTGAAGTGAGTGAACAAGGAAAAATTATAGGCCAAGTTGATGGTAACGAAGCCGGTCTTTCCGATGCTCGTCTTGCAAGTTATAATTTAGGATTGGCTGAAGGTCGTCAAAGAGGAATAAATGAAGGTATGATTGAAGGCGAAAAACTTGGGGAACAAGATGCATATGTTGAATATGGTGCACTTTATGGAAGAGCAGCCGGAGAATTTAGAGCTAACTCCCCTGAATTTAAAACTGCAGCTCAAACTTTAGGTTCTGAACAAGGTAATAAAGTTGGACTTGAAAATGCAATCACTCAAGGAATTATTTCTGGAAAAGCAAAAGTTGATCCAACTTATTACAAAGAAAAAGAGTCTTCTACGATACTTAAAAAAACTACTATCAATGGACCTTATGGTGGTTTATTTGAACGTCGATGCCCTGAATACAGTGAAGAGCGTGGACGACGTCACAGTTTAGGAGGTTCGTCGCTTCATCACAACGAGATAGTAAGAAAAGCCTATCGAGATGGTTATAGTCAACGATATTTTGAGTATCGTCGAGCAACTTATCAAGCTGAAATTGATTTTTTATATTATAAAAAATATGATGAAGCTTACGCTTCAGCAAGAAGTGCTGCTTCAACTAAAGTTTTTAATGGACAAATTGAAAACGGCAAAAGCGTTGGATATAATGAACAATATATTCCAACACGTGACCACTATAGAAAAAATAAAAGAACTGCGACAAGCCAATATATAGAATCAATCACAGATAAAAAATCAATCACAAATCAAGATTATTTAAACAGTTATAATCGTATTGAGGCAAATTCTTTTGATTCGGTAAACGAGCAGAACAGAGTGGCTGCATTCAATAGTGCTCGTGATAAAACGTATAATGATAATATCGTAGCAAAAACTGAAGAGGGTGTTAAGAAAAGAAAAAATGAAATTGATAATCTTTACTTAAATCATCCAGTTCTTCAATATGTTAGTCAAAACACTTTTGAGGGTGGAATGTTTAGCTATGATAAATCTAATATACCAGTTAAAAAAATATTATCTCCTGATGAAAACTATCAACCTGGAGAAACGATATTTCATAATATAGTAATTAAAAATTACGGAGCTGTTGCTAATAATGTTAAGGTTCGTTCATCTTCGGGAGCAGAAGTTGTTTTACCGGCAATTCCGGAAAAAAGTGAAGTCACAATTAAGGGTGCTTTTGCGTCTCAAATTGCTGTAAATGCAAAATTATCAAAAGATGAAGAAGCGGGTATTACACATAATTCAGTTGTTGTGGCACAACCATCAACAGGAGATTTTATTCAAGTAGCTCATTATGCAGATAAAGAAAAAAATATTTTAGCAAGTTATGAAACAAGACCTTTTTTTGTTCAATATCCCGTTGGAGTTTATATACTCAAATCAACTTACAAAATTGGTCCAGGTGGTGAAGGTAGTGAAAATTTATTTACCTTCAAAGACCAATCGGTAAGACACATTAATATTGAAGTGTTTAATAATAGTGTTGAATATTCCTCTAAGAACGGAAGAGATGATGGGCCTCTTAGTATTGAGTTATTTACTGATCACCCAGCTGGCGATCAGTTATTTGTTAGTAAAACTTCTGAGTCATTTTCAGTAGGAAGTCCAGGTGGACACGATGTGGATGGTGAATTGTCTGCTCAATTTCAATTAAAATTTTTAAATGGTGATTTAGCAGGTCGAAACTCATCGGCTCAGTTAAGAACTGGAAAAATTAATGCTAAACTTCGTTACCAATACCTTGATCAAGATGGCGAACGAAAATATTTAATATTGGGTGAATTAGAAAACCCAATGTCATTTGCTGTAAGTCCAAATTTAAAGTAGCTGCTTATGATTAGATCTGATCGCTGGCGAAATTATATCAGACATATTCATAAACAATTATTATATTTTAAATTCATAAAAATTTTAATATTGTCAAGTTTATTATATTTAATAAACCTAGAACTTGGTTATGCAAAAGATATTAACATTGCAATTCTTGACTCTGGAATTTGTCCCCAATTTTTGCAACTGAAAAAAGTTAATTCGCAGCTCATAAAAAATAACCTATTGATAAAAGTAAATCCAAATTATTTTGCAACCGTCAAAAAGTATAATTTAAACTGCAATATAAATGAATTGGAAAAATCGCCACGATTTCATGGTCACAGAGTATTGCAAGTTTTTATTGATGAATTATTAAAAACAAAAAATACAAAAATAAATATTTTTACTAAAACCAATGAAGTTGAGCATGCACAACAAAGACTACATATTAACCCTATAGTTATGCTGGATATTAATGGAGAACAAGACATAAAAACATGGCAAAATGCGATCGATTATATACGATTAAAAAAATTTGATTATGTTATCTCATCAATTGGCTTAGCTTTTCGAACAGAAGAAGATTTAATAAATTCTAAATTAACTTTACCGCCGGACTCAGTTTATTTTTTGGCCGCGGGTGAAAGATTTGGTACTTTAACTAAAGCAGAAATATTTCCCCAATTTTTAGTTACAAATATAAATCATAAAAATCCAAATTATCATTTAGTTGGTTTACGTTTTAAAAATATCGATGGTAATTGGCAACCTACACCTTTTACATTTTATTCTGATTTTGTGACGGATTGGTATGACGAAGAAAAACAGCTTCAATTTAAAGGATCATCCTTTGCAGCTCCAATTGTATTAGTTCACTATTTATTAAAATCCAAACTTTAGTTTGGATTTTAATCATATATTTTCTTAATAAACTAATTTTTTTAAAAACGTGGGCTAGTCGAATTGACGGATAACTCGCCTCATGATGCTATTAATTATGATAGTTAATTGCACCTCTTATAAAAATGGAAAAAAGATTTCTGATATTCCGGCTCATTCATTGAAGTCAATAAGCGATATTTTAAAAGATCATGAAACAATAATTTGGTTAGCCTTAAAAGAACCAACTCAGGATGAATTGGATTTAATTTGTGAAGAATTTAATCTCCATTTTTTAGCTATTGAAGATGTGATGCATGGATATCAGAGAATAAAAATAGAAGAGTATGGAGAGGTTATATTTACGGTGTTAAGAACACCAGAGTTTAAAAATGACCATCTCCATTTTGGAGATATATATTTATTTGTTGGACCTCAATTTGTAATTTCTATTCGAAAAAATACAGATAATGGATTTATAAATATTCGAGAAAGATGTGAAAAAGAACCTCATTTATTAGCCTTAGGCTCTGGCTTTATATTTTATGCCTTAGTAGATACAATTGTGGATCGGTATTTTCCAATTGTTGATAAATTAGAAGAAGAATTTGAAACTCTTGAAGAAAAAATGTTTCAATCATCATCTTCAAAAGATCAAATTGAGCAACTCTATAATTTTAAACAAACAATTATGAGAATCAAGCACACTTTAAATCCACTGATTGAATCTGTTGGAAAATTATATGGCGGCAGAGTGCCTAAAGTGTGCTCGCAAACTCAAGAGTATTTTCGTGATGTCTATGACCACGTTTTTCGTTTAGAGCAAACAGTGGATAATATTCGAGATATGTTAGTAACAGCAATGCAAGTTAATTTAAATTTAATTTCACTCCGCGAGAGTGAAACCAATAAACGATTAGCAGCATGGGCTGCTTTAATTGGATTTCCAACTATGATTGCTGGAGTCTATGGGATGAACTTTAAACATATGCCTGAGTTAGAATGGGAGTATAGTTATCCAGTGATTTTAATTTTGATGGCATCTTTAGATATCTATCTTTATTTTAAATTTAAAAGAACAGGTTGGCTCTAATCTTCTTCAATGCGTCGAAAATGATGCAAAATTCATATTCTTTGACGTGATCAAAATGTTAATTAATGATTTTATCATTCAGAACGAGCGTTCAGAGGAGGACCATTGGCACGATCAATTCAAAATCAATTTTATTTACGATTAAGTGATTTGGCTTCAATGATGAAAGTTTCTGGAGATGAGCTTAAAGGTGAACTTATAAATTTAAATATTAAAGTGATGTTGTCTTATGGCAAAGCTTTAATTGCCCCAAGTGATGTGAGAGCCTACCTTAAATCCAAAGGTTATACTTATAAAAAGCAAATAATATCTTTTCAAATGCTCAAGGGCGGGGTTGCTAAAACGACTTCTTGTTTAAATATCGGTCTACGAGCAGCCATGTATGGTCATCGAGTGTTATTTATGGATTTAGATCAACAGGCTAATTTAAGTTTAGCTTTGGGTGTAGATGATTTAAAAATTCCAGTTTTCTTGGATGTCCTCGAGAAAAAGAAAACGCTGTCAGATGTAATAATAAAATTATCATCCCATGTGTCGTTAGTACCTTCAAACTTAAATAATTCTGTTATTGAGAGAGTATTATTAAATTCTTATCGCAATATATCTAATGCTGTTAAAAAACAAATTGAAACAGTGTTAAATGATTATGACTTGGTTGTTATTGATACAGCTCCAAGTTTGAGCATGCTTAATACCTCAGTGACCTGTGCTTCTGATAAAATTATTTTACCAGTAAACCCAGATAAATTTACTGTTTACGGAATGCAAAAACACCTTTTAGATTTAGATCAAGTAAAGAAAGATTTTGATTTGGATTTTCAAGAAAAAATATTATTTACTAAATTTGATGGAAGAGAATCCGCAAGCCAGTCTTTTTTAGATCAGTGTTTTGATATTTGTGGCGATAAAATGTTAGATCAATATATCAGAACCTCTTCAGATGTAAAAAATTCTATATCTCCGCAAAAAACGATATTTGATTCAGTTGGAAATGGTAAAGAAGATTATGATATGGTTTCTAGAGAAATCTTGGGCTTATTTGCTTAAATCCCTCTGGACAGCTCTAAGTAAAGTATGATTAAATCTTTTTCTAAATCCAAATTCAATTTTGATAAGACTTTTAAGGAGGTTTGAAAATGCCATCGGTAAAACAAAACCAAAACCATAAGAAAAGTAGAAAAGTAACAATTCAAACTTTAGATTCGAGCGAAGTTACAGATGAAGCTAAGAAAGCCAATGAAGAAGTCAGTGACGATACAATTAGAAGACGTCCCTATCACAATGTTGAAGAACCTGTAAAATCTGAATCAATACAATCCGAATCAATACAATCTGAGCCAGTAAAAGAAGAGAACGAGCAAGGCTCTAAAAAATCAATTTTTTCCCAACTTAATTTAGTATTAGAAATTGCTAAACAAGCCCAAAACAAAATTCCTAAAGTATCGGATGTTGCTGCAATGGCTTCATATGGATCTTATGTTGGAGTTAATCTTGTAAAATCGAAATTTCCAAAATCAACAGCATTAGTTGAAAAAGTTGCAACGGATTGGGTGAACGATGGTGATTTCAAAGAACTTCCAATTGATACGCCTCTTGTACAACATTATGTGGCACAAGGTTTAAAACAAGCAAAAACTGTAGAAAAAAAGATTGAAGAGCGTTTAGATCAGACTGGTGTTTTAACTGTAGCTAAACATCAACTTCAGAGACTAAAAAAAATTTTAAAATAACTGCTCATGATTAAGTCTGATTGCTTCGCAATTTTATCAGACATAATCACGAGCTGTTATTCTCTTGTTTGTTGGGGGCGATTTTCAATCACCCCGTATTATGAAAACCCAAACTTACGTTTGTGTTTTCATAATAAACTGCTCATGATTAAGTTTAAATTTAGCTTGGGGGTGGGGCGAACTCTTCGAGTTTATTTTTAATCACTTGAATTATGCTTTCAATATCTTTAAGCATCTTTTCATCGGGAGGTAACTTGGTGGGCTCTTGTTTAATGGCCTCTTCTGAAACGGTGGACCATGACTCAATAGCTTTCGTAATTTCAGTTTGTGTTGAAATCCAAGTTTTTTTATTTGCTTTATCTTTTGCTTTTTCGCTCATGACAATATTAAAACAATCGTGAGGTCATTCGACAAGAGAAAATTGACAAGTTTAAAATAAAAAAGCAAAAATAGTTATTCTTAAGTTTTTTCAAGTTAAAATATCAGAATACCCCATTCAAATTCGATAATGGGTTTAAATTTATACCGAGGAGAGGTTAATAAATGTCTCAAGATATCATTTATACAATGAAGGGTGTGTCAAAAGTATATCCGCCACAACGTTTTGTTTTAAAAAATATTTATCTTTCTTATTTTTATGGAGCTAAAATTGGTGTTCTAGGACTTAACGGTTCTGGAAAATCATCTTTATTAAAAATTATGGCCGGGATTGATAAAGATTATTTAGGAGAGGCCTTTCCAGCTCGTGATTTTAAAGTTGGTTATTTAGAGCAGGAACCTAAATTAGATCCTAATTTATCTGTAAAAGAAAATATTTTACAAGGAATGGGAGAACTTCCTAAGTTACTTGCGGAATTTAACCAAATCAGCGAAAAATTTAATGAAGAGATGACCCCAGAACAGATGGATAAACTGATTGAGCGGCAAGGGCAAGTTCAAGAAAAAATTGAAGCTCTCGATGGTTGGGAAGTCGATCAAAAAATCAATTTAGCAATGGATGCTTTGAGATGTCCAGATGGGGATTCAAATATTACGACTTTATCAGGAGGAGAGAAGCGTCGAGTAGCCCTGTGTCGTTTAATATTATCAAACCCAGATATATTATTATTGGATGAGCCGACGAATCATCTTGATGCAGAAAGCGTGGCTTGGCTTGAGCAATACTTGGCTAAATTTCCGGGAACTGTCATTGCAGTCACCCATGATCGCTACTTTTTAGATAACGTTGCTCAATGGATATTAGAGTTAGATCGAGGTGAGGGAATCCCGTGGAAAGGTAATTATACTTCATGGTTAGAACAAAAAGAAAAAAGACAACTCAATGAAGAAAAAGAAAATGCTCGAAGATCAAAAACCCTTGAACGTGAACTTGAATGGGTTCGAATGGGAGCAAAGGCTCGACATGCAAAATCAAAAGCTCGTTTATCTGCCTATGAAAACTTATTAAAAGAACCATCAAAAGAGAGAATGCAAGATCTGCAAATTTATATTCCACCAGGGCCACGTCTTGGTGAAATAGTAATTGAGGCCCATGGTGTAACTAAAGCATATGGTGATAAATTATTATTTGATAATATGGATTTTGTGATTCCTCGAGGAGCAATAGTTGGTGTGATTGGACCAAATGGTGCAGGTAAATCAACTTTATTTAGAATGATTACCGGTCAAGAAAAGCCGGATGATGGAACTTTTAAAGTGGGCGAAACAGTGAAGATGGCCTATGTTGATCAAAGTCGTGATTCGTTAAAACCAGATTTAACTGTTCATGAGTCGATTTCAGAGGGTGAAGAGCCAATCAGGCTTGGGAATAGAGAAGTCGCTTCACGACAATATGTTTCATGGTTTAATTTATCAGGATCTGATCAAGAGAAAAAAGTAGGAGTACTTTCAGGTGGTGAGCGAAATCGAGTTCATCTTGCAAAAATATTAAAAACTGGAGCGAATCTCTTATTATTAGATGAGCCAACAAATGATCTTGATGTTAATACGATGAGAGCTCTTGAAGATGCTATTTTAGAATTTGGTGGATCAGTAGTTGTTATAAGCCATGATCGCTGGTTTTTAGATCGTATTTGTACTCATATGATAGCCTTTGAGGGGGATTCACAAGTTTATTTCTTTAATGGAAATTATTCAGAATATGAAGAAGATCGTAAGAAAAGATTTGGTGAAGCAGCTTTAACACCCCGAAAAATTAGATATAGACCAATTCATTAATTTATTATGAAAATACAAACTTTAGTTTGGATTTTCATAATACGGGGTGATTGAAAATCGCCCCAAACAAACAGGAAAATAACTGCTTATGATTATGTCTGATATAATCGCGAAGCGATCAGACTTAATCATGAGTAGTT
>SXSU01000093.1 GCA_005793345.1 Bdellovibrionales bacterium | reverse complement strand
TCCTGTTCATGATGATAAAAAGCTATTTGAGTTTCTTGTTCTCGAGGGTGCACAAGCGGGTTTAAGTTGGTTAACAATCTTAAAGCGAAGAGATGGCTATAGAAAAGCATTTTGTAATTTTGATGTAAAAAAAGTAGCAAAATTAAATGACAAAGATGTTGAAAAATTATTAACAAATGAAAATATTATTAGAAACAAAGCCAAAATAAAATCAACAATTGGAAATGCAAAAGCATTTATACAAATTCAAAAAGAGTTTGGTTCATTCGCAAAATACAGTTGGCAGTTTGTTAACGGTAAACCAATAATCAATAAAAGAAAATCACTTAAAAATATTCCACCAACAAGTAAAGAGTCAGATGCATTTAGTAAAGACCTAAAGAAAAAAGGTTTTAAATTCGTTGGCTCAACGATTATATATGCACATATGCAAGCTGTTGGCATGGTAAATGATCATCTTACCACTTGTTTTCGATATAAAAATTTATTGCATAAATGAATCCATTTTATTTTTAGAATTAAATTTTTTATTACTTAAATATTAAGTATATTAAAAAAATAAAAAATATAATTATTTAGAATATGTAAATGTGCAGAATTAGCTTCGAGGGGTCTTATCTAATTCTGCACTATACTTTTTTTCTTATTTCTTATTTCTTATTTCTTATTTCTTATTTTACTTGTCATTTGTTACTTTTTAACTTTAAGTTGTTGCTTGCCATTTTGCAATTCTGAACTTGATGTGCTTTTAATTTCATTTTCACACTCATAATTTATTTGCCATTCTTTAATTTGCATTCGACTGGCTTCTGCACTTGTCTTAGTACTTGGGTCTTTTCCGGCAGCAACTACAGGCATCCCAAAAAAATGTCCTACTGTTGCATCTGATTCCCCAGATTCATACCTTTGATTTGAATTCGAAGTTGTTTTTTCTCCTATTACAACTTCACCTTCCTCAATGACTTTAACTTTAAGTTGACCACAATTTGATGCCATCATTTTCTGTGCAAGTGCACTGTCTTCCTGACGGTGATTTAAGTTTAATGCTATTAAACCACTTTGTTGCGGTCTTTTTTTAACATCTCTCGCGTAGGGTTGATAGGGCAAACTTTGACATCCAACAATACCCATAATTAATAAACGCCCAATTATTAAATTAAATCGAAAAGTATACTGATAAATATTTTTCAAAAATTTCATATTTTGTCCTTTAACTTATGATCACATGTTTGATCACATGCTTATAACATAACCTATTTTAGCAATGAATCCTTCATTTTTAGTTGAGTTTTTACTTTCTTTATCAACATTAAATAAACCATGATTATATTCAAAACTTGCTTCCATAACACCTAAGTCAGTTACATATCTTCCACCCATACCGGCATTTAATAACATATCAAATCCGTTCATAGCTGATCGAATTCCATGTTCTTTAGTATCATCACCATACAAAGCCTGTTGATTTGCAGATAATAAATATGCAGGAGTTGCTCCAGCATTAAAGTAATAATTAACTTTATTTTCAGTTTGGTGATTTATTAAATACTCAGCCTTAATTGGTAAGCCAAGATAATCCATTTTAACTTTTGCAAGATCAATACTAAATATGCCAAGGTCAAATGTCTTTTTCAATCCTGTTTGAAAATATTGTGCACCAATGCTCCAACTCAAACTTGGTTCTGCTGTTGTAAATCGAACTGAAGTTCCAATAGAGCTCCCACTTATATATTTACTATCTAACCCAACGACGTGAAAACTTGTACTACCGATTTCTGGCGTAAGGGTATAAACAGGTCTTTTAATGTTTGAACTTTGCAGTGCTTCTTCTGAATAAGCACTGTTCGTACCTAACAATATAACCAATAAAATTAAAAATGATTTATTTTTCTTCATGTAACTTCTCCTTTGTTTATAAAACAAATAATAGCGAAGTTATATATTATGCAAATAAACTCTTACATTTGATTCAACAAAGTGTTCGTTAGTGTTCGGTGAAATTTTTAACTTTAGACTACGCAAGTCAACATACAACTGCATAAATTTTTATATTATTCTTTAATGATCAGTACTAAAATAATATAATATGAAAATATTAATTCTAACACCTCTCCAAATTGAATATGATAATCTGATTGATGGATTTAATAAACTTGGTCTAACTTTTCAAGATGTCTCAGATTTAAAATTTAAAATTCCATGTTTATATAATAAAAAATTTAATATTTATGTGGCAATCGGCGGACATGGCAAATGTCAATTCGCAATTCACGCACAATATCTAATTGATGTCATTCAAGACTTAAATTTAATTATTTGTTGCGGATCAGCTGGTGCCTTAACAGAAAAAATAAAAATTGGAGACTTAGTTATTGCAACAAAAATTATTGAACATGATTTTAAACAATTAATTTTTAAGCCTAAAAAAGATTTTCCTGAATTTACAATAAATCAAGAGGTATTATTAAACTTTAAAAATAAAATTAATTCTAACCAATCTTTTGATTTAAAATATGATATTCTGGCTAGCGGAGATGAAGATATTACCTCTAATGAAAGAGCCATAGAATTGATATCTAAAACCACAGCTAGTGCCGTAACTTGGGAAAGTGCAGGAGGTATCCGAGCAAGTAAATTTAATAAAATACCTTATTTTGAAATTCGTACCATAACAGATAGTTGTGCAGATCAGATCAAAAATAATTTTTTAACAAATATTAAAAGTGGCATGAATAATATTGCATTAATTTTATCAACGTATTTAAGTTATGAACAAAAAAATTAAAAATATAATATTCAATCTCGTAGGAGCTATATCGCTGTTAATTGGTATAATTGGAATTTTTCTTCCACTACTACCAACAACACCCTTTTTATTATTAAGTGCATTTTTATTTTCAAAGGGTTCTAATAAATTCCACTCTTGGTTAATCAATCACAAATACTTGGGCAAACCCATCAAAGATTGGGAGAAAAACAAATCAATCTCCGTGCAATCAAAACTTCTTGCAACTGCTACTTTTGTTTTTAGTGGACTTATTTTATTTTTAAAACCAAAAATTACTATTCCCTTAAAAATGTTTTTTTTGATTTTTGCAATATTTGTATTATCATATATTTGGAGTCGACCAAGGAGTAAATAAAATGGAATATTGGAAATTATGTAGTAGTTGTAAAAAGCCAATTCAATTTAAATCTAAATATTATAAGTGCAGTGTTTCTACTTGCTCTGGACAAAGAACGGGTTATGTTTTTTGCTCACTACATTGTTTCGAAAGACACTTGCCAGGGGCTCGACATCGAGACGCAGGAGCTTTAGATTTTATGTCACCTTCCATTGAGATTCATCTTGCAAGTTTAGCAACTGAAGAATCTGAAAATAAATCTTCGACAGTTACTGCTCCTGTACGCAGAATAATTCCAAGTGCCTCCCCAACAACAACTACTCACACTTCTACACAAACTGAAGATGAGATATTAATTGTAGTCTCAAAGCTTAAAAATTATATAAAAGATAAATCAGATATGAATACTTCTGGTGATGTGGCTGATATTTTAAGTAATTTCGTTAGACTTCATTGCGACGAAGCAATTGAAAATGCTCGAAAAGACGGAAGAAAAACAGTAATGGCAAGAGACTTTTCTAAAAAAAGCTCATTTTAGCCCATAATTACTTTAAAGATAGATTTTTTTTTCTTTTAAGTTAGGATTAGTAAATTAATTTTTGAAATATTAATAATATCCATGGAGGATAATAATGTCAGTGAATAATCATCATTTTTTATTTTCAAACTTTACAATGGGTTCAATGAAACTCAGCAATCGAGTCGTAATGGCTCCTATGACTCGCTGTCGTTGTATAGATAATATGCCAAACGAACTTGTTGAAAAATATTATACACAACGCTCAGAAGCTGGACTCATTATTACAGAAGGAGTTTCGCCATCTGATAATGGTTTAGGTTATGCACGTATACCTGGTTTATTTACTGGCGAGCATGTTAAGGCTTGGCGAAAAGTAACTGAGTCAGTTCATCATGCGGGTTCAAAAATATTTGTTCAACTGATGCATTGTGGACGAGTTAGCCACCCCAATAATATGCCCTCAGGTGTAGAAATTTTAGCACCGTCATCAATACCACTTGACGGAGTAATGTGGACAGATTCAGAAGGCAATCAGCCTTATCCAATCCCAGAAGAAATGACTGAAAGTGATATTATAAATACAATCGAAGAATTTGCACACTCAGCTTCATTAGCTATGGAGGCAGGATTTGATGGTGTTGAAATTCACGGAGCTAATGGATATTTGGTCGATCAGTTTTTAAATACAGCAAGTAATAAAAGAACTGATAAATGGGGAGGATCAATTGAAAATCGACTCCGTTTTGCAGTTGAAGTTGTAAAAAGCGTTTCCAAAAAAATTGGTCCAGGCAAAGTAGGTATTAGACTTTCACCTTATGGAACTTTAAATGGAATGGTTGATTGTGGACATACAGATGATTTATATGAAAGATTGGCGCAAGAAATGCAAAAATTAGGAATTTTATATATTCACATTGTTGATCACAGTTCAATGGGATCTCCAGAAGTAAAACCAAGAGTAAAACAAGCTATTAGGGATCAATTTAAAGGAGTCGTAATTTTATCTGGTGGATATAATTTAAGAAAAGCTGATGCTGATCTTGCAGAAAAAAAAGGTGATCTCATCGCATTTGGCCGACCTTTTATTTCAAATCCTAAACTAGTATCAAAATTAAAAAACCATCATACCTTAGTAGAGCCAGATCAAAATACTATGTATACTCCAGGAGAAAAAGGATATACCGATTATCCTGTTGAAGGTTAATGGTCTGTAACAAGTCCGACACTTTATCAATTACTATAAATAATTTATTTTTTTTATCAGTCCACACTTCTCATTGATGTGTGGACTTTTTTTATCCCCATTTTTAAAAATCTTTAATAATTAAATCACCAGATACTGATTTAACATTTAACTCACCTTCACCAGTTCCCAATTTATATATATTATCTGTATCATCAGAATCATCATCACTTTCACTAATTAATTTAGTATTAGGTTTTTGAGTTACATATTTTTTATCAATAACAGTTTCACCACTTACGGATGAAAAATGCATAGATAAGTCAGGTAATTTATTAAATGAAATTTTAGTATCTCCAGAAGTTGTCTTAGAAACCAAATTAATTTTATTTAATTCCGATTTAAAATCTAAATCTCCAGATACTGATTTAAAACCTAGATTTTCAACTGCCCCTGTTAAATTTAAATCCCCACTTACTGTACTAAAATTAAATTCTTTAGTTTTTAAATCAACTGAATTCAAATCTCCACTCACTGTTTTCGCAATTAAATTTAAATAATTTTTTCCTTTTATATTAATATCTCCAGATACAGTTGATAAATTTAAATTTTGAACTTGCAAAGGAATGGTAACCATTAATTTTCCACTTTGACTATTTGAACTAAAGTTAATAAAATTAAAAAAGTGAAACCCTGAATTATCTTCTTCATTAATTTTAATAATTATTTCTTTTCCTGTCACATCTACTGATAAAAGATTTTTTTTATCTTCTTGAGGAAAGTATCCAACTAGATTTACTGATAATGTATCTGTATTTCCAAATTCAATGGCAATATCTGTTCTTACAGATTCAATTTGTATCTTTTTAATCTCAGTAGATTCAATTTTTTTGTTAACACTTACATCTGTATTTTCAAATTCATTTGATTTTGTATACTTTTCAGCCAGAGAAAATGGAAAAACTTCTAAGCTTTTTTTATCACCATCTAAACTGATTGTAATATATGAAACTAGAAAGCTACATACTGTTAAAATCGCTACTCGAATTATAATTTTTTGAATATTCATTTTATTTCCTTTGAATTCATTGTTTTAATTACTTTGAAAATAACTGCTTATGATTATGTCTGATATAATCAGCGCAAGCTCATCAGACTTAATCATGAGCAGTTATTTTAATTTTATTAAATTTAGGTTCCATCTTAAATAATTTAAGCTAATGTCTAAAACAAACTTTGAAAGTATCATTACAAAGTAAATTGCTAAAATACCCAATCCTACGCATCCAATTATAAAAAAGAATGAAGATAAATGAACCCAAAATCCAACTTGATACATACTAAGCTTAACAAAAAAACCAATAATCAGGGCAATCGAAGTAATTAAAAAAGCCCCAGAAAATATCCACCCCAATAATAATGCTAAACAAACAACAAAGAAAGGACCTAAAAATAAAATAATATTTAAAGGAGCAAGTGCAACGAATAAAATTAATATTCGTAACACATTTTTAAATTGCAGTAAAATTGAATCACTTTCATGATTTACAGCGAGAAGATTTTCTGCAATTAAGCTACGTGCAAAATCTTTTGGCCGCCCAATAGAATTTATAACTTCTTCTTCTTTGCGACCAGATTTAATTGCTTCAATTATATATTCTTCTTGGTCACGTAAAATTTCATTTACTTCTGATTGTGGAAGTTGTTGCAATTCCTTTTTTAATTCTGAAAGAAAATTTTGTTTATTCATATATCAGCTCCTGAATGAATTACTGAGTCCACATTTTTTAAAAAACTTTTCCATTGTTTTAATAGTTCTTTAGTTTTTTTATTTCCAAAAGTTGTCATGCGATAATATTTACGAGGAGGTCCCTCATTAGATTCTATTAAATAAGTTTCAAAATAATTTTCTTGAGTTAATCGTCTTAAAATTGGATAAATTGTACCTTCTGAAATTTGAATATTCTTAGAAATAGCTTCTACAAGCTCATAGCCATAGTAATCTTTCTGAGAGACTAAAGCCAAAACACACATCTCTAGTACACCTTTATTGAATTGGGGATTCATACAATTACTCCAAGTTGGCACTTATATAATACACAGTACTGTGTATTGCAAGGTACTAATTAAATATTACCCTTTAATTTTGCATTGTATAAAATAACTGCTCATGATTAAGTCTGATTGCTACGCAATTATATCAGACATAATCACGAGCAGTTATTCTCTTGTTTGTTGGGGGTGATCTTTCAATCACCCCGTATTATGAAAATCCAAACTAAGGTTTGTATTTTCATAATAACAAGTGCAATGCCTGAAAAATTTTAGGATGAGTAATAACACTTTTACATGGAGTAGTTTACTTTTGACATGAAGGGCACCAATAGGTTGCTCTTCCGCTCAAAATTGATGACTTGATTTTTGAGTGGTAATTACCCCTTCGTGATATTTCTAAAAATTTATGGTCAATTAATTTTAATAATTTCGTCGTTGGAATTTGAAAACGTAAATCTTTTCGCAAAAAGGTAATATCAATTAAGACATCACCTTTTTTTACTTCTAAACTTAAAGTTCTCTTTATATTTTCAACTTCAGGTAGTTCTGGCACAATTAAAAAACAGATTCTTCTGGTTTTATAGGAATCTCATAAATGTCATAAGCACCATTTGAGATTCTAACTTTTGTATTATTGATTTCAATTGATTCTACTCCCATATTTAACTTCTTTTGAACTTCACCAATCAAAAGAGACGAAAATTCAATTGCTTTAAATGGTAAATTTAGAACATTACCTATTACCGGAATTTTATCTAAAAACTCTTGAGGTTTATTAGTAATAGCTCTAAAGGGAGTCAATTGAACTCGCACTGGTTCAATTCGTGTAACTTTATCAGTAGTCGATAACCAATCAATAATACCACCCTGACCAAAAAGTGCATCACCTGGTAAGGTCATATAATTTTCTCTATTAAATACAGATAAATCTTCAATACCAAAAGCATCCAAAAAAACCAATGTCACATGGTTTAACTGGGGGTTAATATCACTTTTATACGCACAATAATAAATAACATTTCTAGCTTTACTATAATTAAAATAAAAAGTTTTTAAAAGTGAGTATTGCACATCTGATTTAAATCGAATAAATCCTTCAGCCTTAAAACCTTTTTCTATATCATCTTTTTTTGTATTAAGTGTACCTTTTATAGGTAAATGAAATGGTAAAGGAGGTTTTTTATTATAATACCGAATAGATCGATCAAGTACATTTGAAATATAAATGTCAGAATATTCATTGTATCGCTTTAAAGTGCAACCGTCTTCCGAACTCCAGACTCTAAGGGTGGCTAAAGACAATAAAAATAAAATAACTAAGGATATATTTAAATTTTTCATGGAATTTTCACCTTACAGTTAAGTAGATTAAAGTCTGCTGTTAGGGCATTCACGGCCACATCCCCTTTTCGTTCATTATTTGAATCAACAAACGGATTATAGTCAGAAATAATATCATAGATACAATCAAATTTCTGTTGGAGATTTATATTCCCCTTAACTTTAAAATGAGTTTTATTATCTTTAGAGTCTAGATAGTAAGTTAAATCCATATTAATATCTAACGGTACTTGCTCATCTAACTCATCCAATTTTAATTTTTTTGCAAACATTTTAATAATAGGGGCTTCTTGAATTGTGGATTTTTTCCAATTAAACCAACTGATTTTAAAACTTTCAGTTCTCTCATTGTAATCACTTGAATCATATGACGGAATTAAAATATTTTCGAAACTTAAAGTAGCAAATTGCTTTTGCTCTTTATACATTTGAGCCATTCGTATTAAAAAACGATACAAATCACGACTCTGTTTCCATTTAATAGAAATATGACCCTGATCAATACCATTCGAATACAAATCAAAATGAATAGTTCCTTTAGATCCATTTTTATTTAATATTAATAAGGCCTTTCCTAAAGTTATATTTGATTCAACGTAAGTAGATTCCGAATCTGGTGGTTCTATAATATAATAAACATTTTTGTATTCAACATTTTCTAATTTTAAAAATGAATCAAGAACTGAATCAAGATTTTCGCTAGCTGCAGTATTTAAAGAATATTTTACTTCTTCCCAAACTCCATCATACCATGCCGCCATCGAATATTGTGAAACTCCAATTGAAATACAAAAAAATAACATACAAATATAAAATGCATTTATCTTAAATTTCATATTTTACCCATCTCAAAAAAGTGATAAAAAAACTTTAATTAATTATAAATATTCAATAAATAAACAAGAAAAAAACGGCGCATGATTTTATCTCGCATATAATCGCGAAGCGATCAGACTTAATCATGTGCAGTTATTATGAAAATACAAACGTAAGTTTGGGTTATCATAATAAGGGGTGATTGAAAATCGCCCCAAACAAGCTGTTATTTTATGGAACAACGTAAACATTAGACTCTTGCTCTTGGTAATTAATTTCATAATCATCGCCATCAAGTTCAAGTTTACAAGCTGTCATTTCTCGATCCTCTAAAGCGCCAGAATAAAGATTTAAAATTCGTGTACTTGCTTTACATTCAAAAAGTGCTTTTAATAAATCCTTTGGGTCAATTCCGCTGCTATCATCTGAATTAGGACTTACATTTAAACCTGGTATATGTAAATTTACTATTTTTAATTTTTTTAATTCTAATCTTTTAACATCCAATTTTTCACTTTGAAATTCTAAAATTACAGGTGAAACTCTGACTTTAGGTATGCCATCTTCAGTGATTCCAACAACTTCATAAAATCCAATCTCTCCACTTAAATCATCAGATGCATATTTTTTATTTAAATCACCAATAAGAACCTTATTTGATAATCCACTTATGTGTAGTTTATAATTATCCAAATTTACAATCGAAGATGAACTATCATCAGAATATTTTTTACTCTTATCATTAGAATCAATTAGACTACTTGCAGCCATTTCAACAGGTTTAATTTTATCTTTTAATTTTAACTCAATATGAACTTTTAAATTAGAAATTTCAGTTCTATTATTGATATAAGAAAATCTAAAACTGAGTGGAAGATTAATATAGGGTCCTGCAATCATGTTTTCAATTTGAGTATCTAAACTTTCCGAATTTTTTTTAGGGTCGGCAGAATGTGCTAAATTCAATTGAGCTACCATAATAAGTAAAGCCACACCGATAACATTAACTCTTTTCATTCTAAACACTCCTTGTGAATGACAAATTTTTAAGTTTTACAACTATAACAAAAATTTTAATTTATTTTTGGAAAAAGAATCTAAATTATAAATTTTTTCTTTTCTGAATTTTGTTAAACAGATTGAATTTTTTTTCTTTATAATCTATTTTGAAGCTTTTCTTCTGTTAATTTTTTTGATAGGTTGAAAAAATTGTAATGACTGTTTTCTTGCACGGGGGGTTAATTTAATGAAAAAAATCTTGTTTTGTTTGTTTTTAACAATTTTCTCAATAAGCTGCTGGCCCAATCCAAAGTTTTTCCTTACTGAATGGAATAAAAAAGCCAGTCATGAAAAAATTGGTAAAATAAATGTTCTTAATCTTTATGGTACACGTGAAGAGATTGCCTACCAACATGGCGTTTTTGCCAAAGAACTCATCCAAACAAATAAAAGCTCATTAAATCATTACTTTCACCTTATTAAAAATAGCATTCTAAATGCCACTGAATCTAGCTTTACTGGTCAACTGTATGCAAAATATGTTGATACGATATTAACAAGTGAATACATTAGCAACTCTATCCCTGGGCGAGATCAGGGAGTTTATGGTGCCTTTGCTGCTGGCGCTGGTCTTGAAAACGCAGATGAGGTTTTTAAAGCAGCCTTATTCCCTGATATTGGCCAATACTTATTAGGTAAAGATTCCGAAAGTGAATATTTTGATTTCATCCAACATTTGCCCACCTATGGCTGTACATCACTAATTGCAAAATCATCTACAGATAGCTCAAACGAAATTATAGCACGTAATTTCGATTTTTCTTCCTTTGGAGCTTATGAAAATAATGCCGCCATAATTTTTATTCATCCCTCCGAAGCACAAGATCAGCAATACGTGATGTTCACTTCACTAGGATTGCATTCTTCTCATACCACTTGGAATGAGTCAGGGCTTTTTCTTAGCCTCCATCAATTAATGGTCAATGATAATAAATCATCTGGAACTTATATTTTAGGTATAACTGATGAAATCTCGCGACGTGCCCATAATCTTGATGAAGTTAAAAAAATCATAGAGTCCCATGGAATAACAAGTTCTTGGCGTATTATTGTTCACTCAACCAAAGAACATAAGACCTTACTTGCTGATGTTAGCGCATCCAAAAAAGCTTTGAAATTAATTGATGAACCAATACATTTCTTTACTAATCATGTTTTTGATAAAGAGCTTTCACAAAAACAATTTTTTCCATATTATAATTATGGTTGGGATAGTTTACAAAGATTCAATTATTTAAAAACAAAAACACAAAACTTAACAGATTTAAGCGTTCTACAAGTTACTAACCTTATATCAAGTCATGAATACATACATTCCGATAATCAACTTTCTCAACGGCATATTGGCACAATAGCTAAACAAAGTAACTTGATGTCACTAGTAATTGATTCTGCAACTAACACAGTTTTTTTTGCTGTCCCTAATAATGAGTTTGAATCTTCACCAAGTGGCACATACCAAGCAATTCCACTAGATTTTTCAATGAAATGGCTCAGTCATCAGGTTAATCAACAACCACTAAACTCAATCAAATCAGAGTTCAATAATAAAATTGATCAAAATTTTATTACAGCAGAAGCTAATATGAGAAAAGCAGAGTTTATGTATGAATCACAAGCTCCTATGGATCAATATTTTCCCTTTATAAAAACTGCTTTTGAACATTCTAATCTTGATTTAAATATTTCTTTGGTAAAAGCTGGTATGGAGTTAAAACAATATGGACGTGATAATCGAAAACAAGACTTACTCCAATCAGCTAAAGTAACTTTAGAGTCACTCATTCAAAAATATAACCAAACTGATAAAGATAAGCATCCTTTATTGATTGCTAACCTACTATTAGCAAGAACTTATGTTCTGACTGGCGATTTGAATGCCGCCAGCTCAATTTTAAATAATTGGACAGGTAATACATCGTTATATCTTAATGAAAATGTAAAATTAGATTCAAATTTTCTTAAACAAAATATTGAAAATTCTGATAAGTTAAAAAATTATTTTAATGAAACAATCAAAAGGCTTACTTTTGAAATATCAGATACTGATGTGTCTACATTTTAATCCAAAAATTTTGACTCAAAATTGTCATTTTGTCTAAATCTCTACAGTAGAAGAGTTTGTTGAAATAGTGTAATTTACTATTTAGTCCAAACTAACACTAATTTTTATTATCTTATTTATTAGGACTAATTGATTTTAGTAAGTTTGTAAAAAAATAACTTAGATTACATTAGAGAAGCGACAAATATGAAAAAAACAACATCTCAAACAATCAAGGCATCTATTTCAACCCTTTTAAGTATAAACTTATTTATTCCAACTGCAGCTTGGTCTCTGAATGCTAATACTCAACTGATAACTAAATCAAAACAAATTTCAAATAATAATTGTAGTCTAAATCAATCCGAAGTTGATCTATTAAATACAGGGTTACTTCAACTTGGTTTTGGAAGTTATTATAAAAATCAATGGCAAGATCATGCTTCTATTGCTAATGATTATTTGCAATTAAATAAATACTATAAAGTCGAAGGCGAAGATGATTCGCAAAATATGAATAAATTGCAATTAATGAGAAATATCATTTCTTATGATGCAGTTAAGGGAGCAAAAGAAGTCGTATTGCAAATTATGAAAAGAACTGGTGGATGTTTTTATTCTAAATCTAATCAAAAAAATTATTATGATTTAATTTCAACTTTGTTTAGTTTTAAACCTTGGAGCTTATCGAATCAACCCGCAACAAAAGGATTATTTACTAATGGTGGCGTATTTACAGAAGATGGCATGGAAGTACTCGAAGCGCAAGGAAAGCAACTTGAAACTGAAGCAGATAAAGCGTTAACAAAACAAACTGATTCACTTAGAAGTGTAATGGAACTTCATTCTAAAAAGTTAACTCAAGAATTGGTCTACTTAACACAATCATTAATGAGGCTAAATCAAAACAACTCCATAAACACTTTTTCTTCAGAAGATTCGGCAGAAAATTTAGCAAAATTATTTTACCCCAATATTGCAAAGATTGTTAGGCTTACTTATTTAGATCATCAAATTGGACGTACTTTTTGGTTGGGGAGAGCATTACTTGGAGCTTCACTTATTCAGTTAGCAAATAAAAGTTTCGAAGATAGAGAATCTTTTTATCATGATATAAATTTAAAAATATCTAACGACACTCGCTTTAAAAACTTTAAACTAGAAAATATAGTTGGGGATAAGTGGTTACTTGCCAATGAAAGTTTAGATACAAAAGAAATGTATGCTGAATCAAAACGCATATATGAAGAAAAAAGAAAAGATTTTAAAAATTTTATTAATTCTATAGTGGACGGAACGATTTTAGATCAAATTAATCCATCTAAAATTGCAGAACAATTCAAAGTTCCAGAAGATCTGTTTACTAATTTTGATATTGATAAAATACTTCCTCCTATTGTAGATTATAGAGAAATTCCAGTCACAGATATGTCCTACGTTTTAACGAGAAATATTTCAGTTGAAGCAGCAATGATACCTTCAGGTGCAATTCCACCAGAACACTTAGCAAAAAATCCTAAAAATAATTCCTTAATTGGTAAGTATATTGGAGCTATAAATTATGTTTCAGCTGAAGATGCAAAAGACTCAAATAAATTTACTGAATTAAGAGAAAAAGCTTATTACCGAACCATGAACGACGGATTCTCGCATATTGGTTATGCTCACTTAAGAACTTTTCAAATTAATAATCAAGATATAACTTTTTCATGGGTCATTGATAATTATCCTAGTCCAGCTGCCGATGCTGAAACTGATATCCAAGGACCTTACAATTCTGCAGGAGTAAGATTCATAGGTTTAGAGCAATATTATAAGGCTTCCAATCATACTCACTTAATGGTCGCAAATATAGATCCGCAAATGTTTTCAGATTTTGCCTTAAAACAAACTAATAAAGTTTTAACTGAAGAAGATTTTGAAAACTTATTGTCACCCATTAAAAATGATCGTTCAACAGAAGTAAGAAAAGCACTACAGGTAATAAAACCGACTTTAGATAAAAATGGTAAACCTGTACCAACTGTTATTGATGGTAATACAAATGTATCTTCAAAATGGGAAATGGAAATTAACTATGATGAATTTAAAAAATTACACCAATTAAATTCAACTAGCAATTATGAAACTTGGTATAAAGCAGTTACAAAAAGAGCCGCCCAACAACTAACAGAATTTTTATACAAAGGAATGACCTTTGTCTGGATCACACCAAATGGACAATACTATAAGGGTGGAGCTTATTGTTCTTTAACCGGATCACTCGCATATAAACTTGGAACTGGTTTAGATATTCAAGATTCACCAGATGTCTGGGACGATGTTGTAGGTCATGTAGCCAAGCTTTATGATACAGCTGAATTCATAAGTCAGGCCTGTGATAAAGTTGAAAGTCTTGATTATGCTACAAAATTTATTTCTTTTTTAAACCTATCTGAGACAAGTAAAAAACTTGCTTGTTCAACATTTGAAGATTCTGCGGAACAAGTAAAAAATTATGTTAACTCAAACTTGAATCCTCACTCTACAATACCTGCGGAGTTAGCAGCAAAATTGTTTTCAGGTTATTGCCACATTGGTGATGAACGTGAAATTGTTTGTGCTGCAATGAAATCACTTGCTACAAATACCGATATTAAAAATATAAAAACACTTTCAACAATGCCCATCGTTGCTCCTTCTGGACTTGCAGCGCAAAATTTTGTTCCGGCTCATAATATGTTTACAGTTGAAGCTCCTTTTATGGCAATTCAAGATCGTTTAGAGTCTAGTTTTACTAATTCAAGTTACAGAAATTTTAGTCTTGAATTTGAAGGGGAAGTTAATCTTGGGATCGAAAATATTATTCGTGCTGTTGAATCAAATCAATCATTTAATAAAATCTTTAATTACAAAATACCTACTTCCACAAATTCTGAAATACAAAATAAAATGGTTAAAAATCTAGACTCAATTGATTTTACAAAAATGTATTTGGACCCGTCAGAAGTGCGAGGTCTCACAATGGATTTACTTGAGAATAGTCTTTCAAAAATGGGTTGTGCAAAAAATAGCATCTCAAAAGTATGCCGAGATAGCGTATTATCGAAGTAGTTATAAATAGTTTTTACAATTTAAATATAGAATACTTAATGGTTATAAAAAGATGAGGTGAATAAAATGAAAACTTCAAAAAACTTTACACAAATACTACTTATTCCAATTTTAGCAATTTCCTTAATTATAAGTGCATGCGCTACTGATATTAATTCTAATAGTTACTCTGATACTCATGTTGGAGAGGCTGCAAAAAGTTATAGAGGTAAAATTGTTAAAGTTAGACAAGTAAAAGTTGGGCCAGATCAACTTGAAAAAAGCAAAACAGGAACTCTAGCTGGTGGTGTAGGTGGCGCGATGCTTGGGAGTCAATTTGGATCAGGTAGTGGAAAACTACTTATGACAGCAGGAGGAGCAATTGCTGGAGCAGTTGGTGGCGCCTATGCTGAAAAAGCCTTAAAAACTCAAGATGCATTAGAACTTACAGTAGAATTAAAAAATGGTGAGCTTCGCACAATTGTTCAAGGTAAAAACGAAACCTTTAGAAAAGGTGAAAAAGTTTTATTAATGATTTACGAAAATGGTCGTTCTAAAATTTCTAAAGATAATTCTTAATTTAAAATATAATTAATAAAATTTATTGCAGTTTGCTCCACTCTTTTACCAACCCCATTTTGGATATCCAAAACTGCAAATACTCTTCATCCAATTTAACATTCATTATAATATCTCGGATATCATTGAGGTGTTTTTCTGATTCACCCTCTCTGTAGTAATCAAGTTTTTTAAGAACAAGATCCTCTGGTGAAGCAAGATACACTTCAAAATTATCAGCTATTTTTATTTTTGTTCGTCGAGCAAACTCAGAATTATAAAATTCAGTTTCTTTATCTAATACAATATCAACTTTGATTCCAGATTCTTGGTGAATAAGATTAAAACAACCTTTTCGTTGAACCTCATCTTGTATAACCTCTAAAGGGGGACAATAAAATTCTGAAAGTGGAAATAGATTTTCAAAACCTAAAACTTGACGTGGGCGTATTCGGGCTACAATATCCAAATCACGAGTAAAACGTGGTTGACCATAATACATTGTTGCCATTGACCCCACCATAAAATATTCAATACCTTCGTCTTCAAACCTTGATACAACTACTTTTAAAACATCAAGTAAGCCAATCATCCGTTTTTTTCCTCATTGAGTTTTTTAAAATAGGCAGCTGTTCTTTTAATAAGCTCAGCTTCAGTCAATTCAGGTTGTAAGTTAGAAAATCTGGCTTTTTTAATTAAAAAAGCATCCTTAAACATTGCATCTGCAGTTTCAAGTTTAGTCTGTTTTTTTTTGAGGGGTAAAAAAGATGATGGGCTTTCCATATTTTATAATCCATCACTAGTAAAATCTGGTTTAATAATTTGAATTTTCTTTAGACAGCATCTTTTTGATGGTGCCCCCTAGCAGACGATCTTCGAACCGCTCTACTAACTGAAAATCCAATTCTAACCATTTAATTTTGCTAATGTTCTAATTTTTGTTGGAGAACAGGTAGCAAATTCCACCTATGTGTTCTCCACGTTGAGAACATGTTCTCCAGCTTTGATATTACCAATACCCTCAAACATTTAGCCACTCAACAATTTATTGAGGAGTTTTTATGTGATCTTACCCGAAAAAACGGACTCGGATTTATGCACATTTATCAAAACTTTTTTCGTAGTCAACAGGTGTTTTGTAGTTGATTGACGAGTGTAGCCTTTGTCGATTGTAAAACACTTCGATATATTCAAAAATACTCTTCTTTGCCTCCTCT
>SXSU01000092.1 GCA_005793345.1 Bdellovibrionales bacterium | reverse complement strand
CAACCTTTCAGAATCAAGTTAAAGTTTAAACCGGATCCTGATTAATTTAGTTGCACAAATTAGTCTAACAAAAAAAGCCTATACCCAAAATAAATTAGAAAAAAATGGCTGATTTTACCCTAAATAAATTAACTGGTAACAACTTGGCATCAGACCTAAATCGAAAAAGAATAGAAAAAATAAAATCGTCGATCGTGGACTTTGGACTCATCAAACATTAGGTGATTTACTTAAGAATGTTGCTTATACTGGAATGAAAGAAGTTAACAAAGCGAATAAAAATGTTGAGCCAAAAACTTTAAAACCGCATCAACAGTACCAAGTTGTTAAAGCATCATGGCCTGCAATTGTAGATTCTATTACTTTTAATGCTGTACAAAAAGTACTTGAAGAGAATAAAGCTTCCGAAAGACGAAGATTACAAGGGGCTGAGAAAAGAGTTTTTATTGCATCCGGGTTATTGAAATGTAAAGAATGTGGAAGGCCAATGGTTGGTCAATCAGCACATGGTGAAAAGCAAATACATAGGTATTATACTCACGCCATTTCTAAGGGTGATGAAATAACTTGCTCAGTTAAAAGAATAAAGGCAGATGAGATAGAACAAGCTGTTTCGAATCATATTGTACATGTTTTAAAAGATGGAAACTATTTAAATGAAGTAGCTTCTAGAATTCTTCAACAAGATGAAAGCTCACAAAAAAATATAGGACTGGCAAAACAAAGATTGGTAAAGGAACTCAAAGATACTGAGCTGGAACTGGAGCAAGCTTTTAAATTTCATAACAAAGCTGACCCTGAATCTGAAACTTCACTTTTTTTGTTTGAAAAAATCGAATCTCTTGGAAAAAAGAAAGCTCAACTTAAACTTGAGATATCAGCGATGGAGGAATCGACATCAAATGTTATTTCACTGGATGATGTTAGGGCTGATCTTGAAAAACGGGTTCAAATGGTTTCAAAAGGTTGGGGCAAATTGAATATGATCCAACAAAAAAGGGCTGTTAGGCGCTTGATTAAGGAAATGCGAGTTGGACCTGGGGTTATTGATATGTATTATTTTTCGAAAGCCAATGGTGATGAATGTCCCTCTGGATCGTTTCTTATGGAATCGGGGAACCATGCAAAGGTGCATTCATCTGGAACTTATGGAAATCTATTTAAAAAATCGAAATTGGAGGTCAAAAATTGCTTATCTGCAAGGATGGTGATCGCGGCACGACTCGAACGTGCGACCTACTGCTTAGAAGGCAGTTGCTCTATCCAGCTGAGCTACGCGACCAATATGAATTAAAAATTAAAGAAGCACATTAAGTACAAAAGGACATTGCAAATGGCAAGAATTATTTAATGAAATGTGATTTTTTACTTTAAATACTTTTTCAAAACTCACTACTAGAGACGAGATATGATTTTTTCATTTAATCTAAAATTTTATGTTACTTTTCAATATGTTAATTTATTAATTGTATTAAATATTTTAAATTTTGATTTACATCCTCGTATTCCAATGCTGGAATCATTTTTAA
The DNA here is from genome assembly GCA_005793345.1 of Bdellovibrionales bacterium. Taxonomy (GTDB): domain Bacteria; phylum Bdellovibrionota; class Bdellovibrionia; order Bdellovibrionales; family Bdellovibrionaceae; genus SXSU01. The sequence continues at coordinate 229,480 of SXSU01000092.1, read as the reverse complement.
GAAGTAATTAGAACCATTGCTTCATAAAAAATTGATCTCATGGTCAAATCAAATTTAATTTTCAATATGGAGTGTCATTTATGAAACAAAACATTCACAAAGTAGAAAGAATCATTCGAGTCGTTCTTGGTATATTTTTGACCTCATTAGCTTTTTGGGGACCTACAAATATGTGGTTTTTGCTTGGCTTAATCCCATTAGCCACTGGACTTGTTGGTTGGTGCCCTCCATACGCAATGTTGGGAATAAACACTTGTAACTTGGGTAAAAAATAATAGTCATAAAGTGACTAACTTGATGAAGTTTTTATAAAAAATTTGATGGTCGATTTTTTGCATACATAAAATTATGGAGCGCAAATGACACCATCAAGATTTCTTAACATTTTTAGTTTCAAATCAAAATTAGGTGGCTACCTTGCCTTCCATATAGATCGGCTTGAAGTTGCATCAATCTCAGAAACTGCTTTTATAGCCTTAAACGATATGGGTACACCCCAAACTAATCTTTCAACACTGTATCAAGAATCAATTATTGACTCTTCAATTGAAGAAATTTCCGATTGGAATAATCAAATCAATAATCATGATAAAGTCATGAGTACTGATTATGTATTAAACGAAACTCTAGAAAGTTTACCTTTAAAAAAAAGTTCTTTAGATAAGTATAATGATAAAATTGATAAGCTTGTTATTAATAATACTCAGATCTGTAATCTAAAGTGCACTTATTGTGCAGCTGGCGGAGATGGAACTTTTGGCGATCCAATTGTAAAAATTAGTATTGAAAAAACTTTTCCACAAATAGAATTTATAATTAATAAACTTGATGAAAACAGTTCGCTTAATATTAATTTTATGGGAGGCGAACCACTTCTTGATCCTTTAACCCTTAAAGCAATTTACGATTATGCATCTGAAAAATGCTATTCTAAAAATATCGAACTTAAAATTATTATTACGACTAACGGTACTATTATAAACGAAAAGGCACTCTATGTACTAAACCACATGAAAGCATCAATCAATGTAAGTCTTGATGGGCCAATTGAAATTAATGATCATCGTCGTCCATCAAAAGATAATAAATCAACAACAGTCAAAGTCATAGAGGGATTACGTTTACTTACAAATGCAAAAAACAACAATGCTGGAATTACTGGCGTTGGGGTAACTGCAGTTTTTGATAAAAACTATTTTGATGTTCTTAAAACGTATAATTTTTTTAATTCATTGAATCTTAATTTAGACTGGTATGAGTTTAATTTTTCACACACTGAAACAGATGATGAAGCAAGCATAAAGTATTCTGAATCACTATCTCAAGTAGCTTTTTTAGCATGGGAACTTGGAAAGGAAAAAGAGTTATTAAAGATTCGAGTCTTTAATCATCTTTTCGCTAAACTGGACGCTCAAGTTAAAGTAACCTCTTATTGTGGAATTAATAAATCCTTAGCCGTACTAGATGCTCGAAACAATTTTTACAGTTGCCCTTGGTATGTTGGGGATTCAAACTACAAAATTGATTTAAATAATATTTCACATTCCAGCAAAAATATTGTTAATATGAGTTCTACAAAATCTAAAAAAAGTTTAACTTTAGATTGTCATAGTTGTTGGGCGCGCAATTTATGTTCAGGTGGATGTGAGTTTATACATAGACAAAAACAAGAAAGTTCTCAAAATCGTCAGCAATTAGATAAAAAATTCTGTCTTAGAACTCAAAACTTGATTAAAGATGCAATATTATTTTACGAACTTAGTAGAAAGGATTAATATGTCACACATTAAAATCGCAAAACCAAAACCTCAAAAGCCAAATAAAAAATTAGTTAAAACTTCAGATACGGGCTTAAGCTGTATTCCAACCGGTAACACTCCTGATCATTGAACATAACTTAAAATAATGAACTTGTCTTTAGACTATTAATAACTAAAATTTTGAAGCATGGATTCAAAATATGATATTTCAATATTTAATAAAAATCTTCAGTATAAGAATCTTAAGATAAAAAATAAAAATAAAGTTAAAACACTTTATATAACTTTTTTTCTGTCAATCTTACTCTCTTTTGCTGTTCATTATTTTAAATTGGACTATATTGAGTCATATTTGTATGATCTGAGGGTAGACCTTAAGCCGACGTCAAATCCCTCTCAATTCATCGAGACCGTGTTTATTGATTCAACTACTATTGAAGAACTAAAAACCAAACCTACATTCGCACAACACATCCAACTTTTAAATAAATTATTACCTGAAGAGCCACTCGCCGTTGTTTATGTTTTAAATCCTAAAGAAATAGATGGAACTTCCAAAGAAAAAATTGAATTTGTTAATACCGCAATTAAATTTAAAAACTTTTTTCATGTTAGCAAGTCAATGTCCCTCAAGGGTGAAGAAGGCTCTATTGACTTTACAGATGAGCTTAAACCAATAAAAGTCGTAGGGGGACCTCTCACTTCAGATTCAACTTTATTGGCTAAAGATGGGGTTACTCGTCGTATGATCTTAACTTATCAAGATCAAATTTTATTGCATTTACAATTGGCTTCATTGGCACTTAATAAAGATATCACACCGCAAAGTATTAAGGGTAGCTTTGACTTTTTTGATACTTTACAAACCTATATTGATTTTCACCCCAGCAAATCCTATCCGCGTTGGAGTTTTTCTCAAATTTATGATCAGAAATTTCAACCAAATCGATTTAAAAATAAAATCATTTTTATAGGAGTCGATCTTGGGACAAACCCAAAAGATTACATTATGACTCCCTATTCTCGAGAGATTAATGCTATGACGGCTGTAGAAGCACACGCAAATATGCTAGATACGTTAATAAAGAATTCTTCACCTATTCAAATTCCAAATTTTGTTAATATTTTATTTTCATTTATAATCTCACTGATTACTATATATGTGGTTCTCGCTATGAGCCCCATTAAAGGTTTATTTATTTTAGGTATTAATTTTGGAATTTTTACTATTTTAAGTTTTATTTTATTTTATCCCTTTAATTATTGGGTTGATATGGCTCACCCCCTGCTCACAATTTTTATCAGCTATTACTTTTTTATACCTTATAGATTGATAATCGAGAATCGAAGAAGTTGGGAGCTTTATGAAAAAAATAAACTTTTAACTCAAGTTGAAGAACTAAAAAATAATTTTATTAGTATGATGTCACATGACTTAAAAACACCTTTAGCGCGAATTCAAGGCATGGCAGAAGTTATCTCAAGAGATAAAAAGTCGGTATTAACAGATGATCAACAAGATGCTGTTAAAACAATTCAACAATCTAGTGATGAGTTATTAAATTTTATTAGTTCTATCTTAAATTTTAGTAGAATTGAAAGTCATGGAGTTAAACTCAATATTAAAAGTAAAGATATAAATGCATTAATTGAAGAAGTTCTAAAAAAGTATGAATTTTTAACCTACCAAAAGAAAATAAAATTTAAAAAAAATCTTGAACCTCTTTTTAGTATTCGTATTGATCCAGAGCTAATTCGCCAGGTACTTTCTAATTTAATAGAAAATGCAGTTAAGTATAGTCCTGAAAATTCTGAAGTTACTATATCAAGTGAAGAACTTGAAGGTAGTGTCGTGGTTAAAGTTGCAGATCAAGGAATAGGAATACCTGAAGAAGAACTCTCTAGTATTTTTATGAAATTTTATAGAAGTAAAAACGCTAAGTCCTCACAAATAAAAGGTTCTGGCCTTGGATTATATCTCGCAAAATATTTTATTGAACTCCATAAAGGCACAATAGATGTAGAAAGTACAGGGCAAACGGGTACAGTTTTTCGAGTGATTTTACCTCTAGATGGAGCCTCTTAGAAAATAATTGTAATTAAGTAATTACAAATAAGAAAAATTTAATTTAAAACTAAAAAGTAATAACTTGAGTTTTTTGCTACAATTGAGTAATTCAAAAGCAGAAAAACTTAACCAGAGGGTTTTATGTTAAAAGTACTTGTTGTTGATGACGATGCAGGACTTAGAATCTCGATAAAGAGTATACTCATAAATTCAACTTCAAACAAATTTGATGTTGATGAAGCTTTTGATGGCTTAGATGCTTTCGAAAAAATAAAATCTACTGAATATGATATTGTAATTTTAGATGTAGATATGCCTCGTCTAAATGGTATTGAAACTTTAAGAAAAATAAAAGAATATCAACCCGGCATTATAGTAATGATGTTGACCGCCTATGCTACGATTGATCATGCTGTACTGGCGGTTAAAGAGGGAGCTTATAATTATTTATCAAAACCAATTCAACCAGATCTATTAATTGAATTACTTGATAAAGCCATTGAAGCTCATCGTTTAATTTCTAGTATTGCTGCTTCCTCACCTGTTATGATGGATTCTGGTCGAAAAATAATTGGAAACAATGCTCAAATGCAAAAAGTCTTTAATATTATTTTTAGACTTTCAAAAGTTGATACCCCAGTATTAATTCGAGGAGCTTCAGGAACTGGAAAAGAATTAGTAGCAAGAGCAATTCACTTTAACTCTGCTCGCAAAGAAGAAAAATTTGTTGCAGTAAACTGCTCTGCGATTCCTGAAAATTTATTTGAATCAGAGTTTTTTGGACACGAAAAAGGTTCCTTTACTGGTGCTGATCAAAGAAAAATCGGAAAATTTCAGTATGCTGAAGGTGGAACTTTATTTTTAGATGAAGTTGGCGATCTGCCACAACATATGCAGGTAAAACTTTTACGTGTTCTTCAAGAAAAAGCATTTTCTCCTGTAGGTTCATTGCGTGAAATTCAAACCAATGTTAGAATTATTGCGGCCACTAATCGTCCCTTAGAAGATATGATTAAAGCTGGTACCTTTAGAGAAGATTTATTTTATAGATTAAATGTGATTCCAATATTTTTACCACAACTTTCAGAGCGTAGAGATGATATTGAAACCATGATTCATTTATTCATCAAAAAATTTAATCAGGCTCACTGTAAAAGAATTAGTGGGATTACTCCTGAATGCTTGCAGGCATTAAAAAAATATGATTGGCCAGGTAATATTCGGGAACTTGAAAATGTAATTGAACATGCATTTATAATGGAAAACTCTAATTTGATAACTTTAAGATCATTACCCGAATCTATTTTGAATAACCTTGGTATAAGTTTACTAAATGTAAATGAAGAACATCACAGCTCAAATAATAAATCTTCTGCAATTTTTAATCACAATGACTTAGATGATACAGATGACTTTTCAGATTTAGATAACGAAGATAATTTATTATTTGATCATGATAATAATAATAATAATGATCACAATCCTGTTGAAGTTTTATCTTCTGTGTCTGTTGACGGTGCTCCATTAGACTTTAATCTTCAAAAAGAACTTTTTGAGAAAGAGTTTATTATAAAAGCTCTTAAGCAATTTAAAGGAAAGATTAATCAAACAGCACTTCATGCAAATATACCTAAAAAAACTTTATTAAGAAAAATTGAAAAATATGGAATTAACGCGAAAGATTACTCCATTCAATAGACTTTGACTCAGTCTGGAAATCATCCTCAATTGTTTAGAATCTAACGCGTTACGCATCAGGGTTAGAACTCATTTTTTAAGTTGTAGTGAGTTCTTACTTTAGTTTAATAAGGCTCCTTATGTCTTACAATCATCTACCACCTCAAGCTTATTCAAAGGAAACATTGATTCAAGCTTACAATTGGCTACGTAATCAACCTCCGCAGATTCAAGAACTTGCGAAGTCTACTGAAATGCTAATTTCATTGTACACCAAAGCCCAAATGTATGGTGATGATTATCTAAATCGAAATCATATGCAGACATTCAAATCGGAGTTAAAAAACTTAGCCAATATGATGGGTGACTTTGAAGATGAAAAAGCAGCTAAATTAAATCAACAAAAACAACAATCACAAACACCAGCAAAACAACAAAGCGCTCCCTCTCAAACTTTTAATGCAGTTGCAACAAATCCAGTTGCAACAAATCCAGTTGCAACAAATCCAATTGCAACAAATCCAATTTCAGCAAATATTATCCCTCAAACTTCTTCAACATTACCTGCAACTCAAAATAATTTTACAAATGCTTTAGTTACTTCTCCTGCAGAAGACCAACTAAAGACTCAACTAGACATGAAGAGCTGGGCCATGATTCAAGAGGTAAAAAATCTCTGTAATTTAAGTACAGAGGCCGAAGCTCTGCGTTTACTCATCACTATTGGATATAATAAAATTAAATCTCAGTTCTAACTAACTGCTCATGATTAAGACTGATCGCGAGCATTTATTTTTTTGTTTGTTGAGGACGATTTTCAATCTCCCCCTTATTTAAATCATTCTTTTCACCTTTTCCATGGGACATCTTGATAAAGTATTTTCTATATTTGTGTCTTTTAATTTTATGAGTTAGATTTTTTTAATAAACTTAAAACACACGGAGTCTTTTGTGTCTGAATCTACTATTCCAGATTATAAAAATACAATTCGCTTACCTCAAACTGAGTTTCCTATGAAAGGAAATCTCCCGACAAAAGAACCTGAACTCATTAGTTTCTGGGAACAAAATCAAATTTATCAAAAAATGATTCAAAAAAATAAAGGTAAAAAATCATTTGTTTTACCAGATGGCCCCCCTTATGCAAATGGGAGTATCCATATTGGACATGCGCTGAATAAAACTCTTAAAGACATTGTAATTAAATATAAAAACATGACTGGACATCATGCTCCTTTTATCCCGGGATGGGACTGTCATGGACTCCCTATTGAACACAAAGTTATGAAGGATCTTGGCGATAAAGCTAAAACAAAAACCAATTCTGATATACGTTCACTTTGTCGTGAAGAAGCCCAAAAATGGGTTACACATCAGCAATCTCAATTTGTTCGACTTGGAATACTTGCTGATTGGAAGAATCGCTATTTAACAATGGATAAAGTTTATGAAGCTGAAGAAGTTCGTGAATTTGCTCGGGCATTTAAGGCAGAAGTTCTTTATAGAGGAGAAAAACCTGTATACTGGAATTGGGCACTTCAAACTGCCCTTGCAGATGCTGAAGTCGAATATCATAATCATAAAAGCCCTGCTATTTATGTTAAGTTTGAAATCAAAGACCAAAAAACATTAATTGCTCTAGGTGGAAAAAATGATAAAAAAACTTTTGTTGCCATCTGGACAACAACTCCCTGGACTCTTCCTGCAAACGTTGGAATTTGTTTTCACCCAGAGTTCAATTATTCATTATATGAATGTGAGAATGAAGAATGGCTAATTGCTGATGGCCTAAAAGAATCTTTTGAAAAAGATACTTCAAAAGTTTTAACAAAGTCTGGTGCTTCAATTAAAGGTAAAGATTTACTGCATTTAAAGGCAAGACATCCATTTATTGATCGCGATTCAATTTTTGTATTAGGTGATTATGTAAGTCTAGATGCTGGTACTGGTTGCGTACACACGGCACCTGGACATGGGATGGATGACTACAAAACAGGTTTAACCTATGGGCTACCTGTTCTTTCACCAGTTGATGATAAAGGATGTTACACTGCTGACTTTAAAGAAATGGAAGGCATTAATATTTTTAAAGCCAACCCAATGATTGTTGAAAAATTAAAAGCATCAAATCACTTGATTCATTTTAAAGAAATTGAACACTCTTACCCCCATTGCTGGAGAAGTAAAGTACCTTTAATTTTTAGAGCAACTCCACAATGGTTTATTGGACTCGATATCGAAAAAAATAATATTCGTAAATTGGCTTTGAATTCAATTCGCCAAATTCAATTTTTCCCTCAATGGGGTGAAGCTCGTTTAAAAGCAATGCTTGAAAATAGACCCGACTGGTGTTTAAGCCGTCAAAGAACTTGGGGTGTACCTATTCCTGTTTTTTATTGTAAAGCAACTGGTGAACCACTTCTTGATTACGATGTCATGATGAATATTGCCGATGTTATGGAAAAAGAAAACGGTATTGAATCTTTTCATAATCATCCACCTGAATTTTTTATTAATGATAAAAAAATGGCTACTATTGTAAAAGGTAAATTTGGAAGTGAAGGTTTTAAGCATGGAAAAGATATTTTAGATGTTTGGTTTGACAGCGGTGTATGTCATGCTGCTGTTCAAAAAAGAAGAGAAGGAATGAGAGTTCCTGCTGATATTTATCTTGAAGGAAGCGATCAACACAGAGGTTGGTTTAATACTTCTTTACTTTCATCGCTTGTTACAAATGGTATACCTCCTTTTAAATCATTAATTACCCATGGCTTCGTTACTGATGCTGAGGGTAAAAAAATGAGTAAGAGCAAAGGCAATACTGTTGATCCAAATGAAACTGCTGCAAAGAGTGGTGCAGAGATTATTAGATTATGGACTGTTTATGAAGATTATGGCCAGGATTTAACTTGCGGCCAAGAGTTATTAACTCGAGTTTCTGAAACCTATCGCAGAATTAGAAACACCATGAGGTTTTTACTTGGAGCATTGAATGACTTTGACTCAACAACAGAAATGGTCAAGTACGAAGACTTAATGGCTTTAGACAAATGGGCACTCCATGAAACTAATCAATTAATTATTAATATTACAAAAGCTTTTGATAATTATGAATTCTACAAAGTTTATCATTTATTAAATACTTTTTATACAACCACTTTATCTGCAACGTATTTAGATATTTTAAAAGATAGACTTTACACATGGAAACATAATGGAATCGCAAGAAAGTCTGCTCAAACAACTTTATTTATTATCACAGATACATTGATTCGAACTATGACTCCAGTTTTATCATTTTTAGCTGAAGAAACTTATTCGTATATAAAAAATAAAAAACAAGAAAGCGTATTTTTATTAAATTTTCCAACAGAAAATTCTCAATGGAATCAACCCGACTTGGCAGACGAATATGAAGTTTTATTAAAACTTAGAGAGATTGCATCTAAGGAACTTGAAAATATTCGCACACAAAAAATAATAGGCTCAAGCTTAGAAGCTCAATTGATAATTTCTGCTGAAGGTAACACTTATTCTATTTTAAATAAATACATTGATACTCTAAAAGAGTTTTTTATTGTTTCAAATGTAACTTTAAAATCAGGTCCTCAAAAAATCGAAGCTATTAAAGCTGAAGGTATAAAATGTGTTCGTTGCTGGAATTACGATACTGCAACAAATGCAAATACTAAATACCCTATGTTGTGCCCAAAATGTGTAGACGCAGTTAGTGCTTTAGCTTAAAATCAATCAGGAGTTAAATAATAATGAAATTCAAAATAGTTTTTTTAATAGCTTGGTCTTCTGTTTTAATTGCACTTGATCAACTTACAAAAATTTATGTTCATACCCATTTTCAACTTCATGAATCTGTTCCTGTGTTGGAGCCAATATTCAATTTAACCTACGTTAGAAACTTTGGCGCTGCTTTTGGATTTTTGGCAGAAAGCCATCCAACATTTCGAAAAATATTTTTTATGATAATTCCTCCTTTAGCAGTAATTATCATTTTAAGTATTTTAAAAACTGTTTCTGAAAAAGATAAATGGCAGATTTTTGCATTAAGTAGCATTTTTGGTGGTGCCATAGGAAATTATATTGATCGATTGAGATTTGGTTATGTTATAGATTTTTTAGATTTCCATTATCTACAATTTGTGTGGCCCGCATTTAATATTGCTGATAGCGCTATTGTATGTGGAGTTTGTATATTAATGTTCCAGATGTTTTTTGAAAAAAAATCAACGACATCGCAAACAGCAACAACAACAAATATACCCAGTTAATTTTTGTTTTTTTTGGTAGGGGAGGGTGATTTTTGAATCACCCTGTATTATTTGTTTTCGAGTCACTTCACACCTTTAAATTTCTGTAAGTCTATTGAGTTATATGGGTTCTGAGTGAATATTTGTGATGACTATTTTTTTAAAACTCACTTTTCTGTAACGTAAAGTGTGGTATCCAAAAACGGTAAAATTAAAAACTATAATCCAAATGGCCATTAGTTCTAAATTTGTTGTAAAGGATACCGTTGGCTAAAGCTGGGGGCAAAAAAAATCCTAATTTTACAAACACGAATTGCAGCGTTTTAATTGTCATATTTTTATAACTATTAAGGTTGTTTCAAAGTTAATGAAATTGGGTAAAATGAGAAACTTACTAATTGAATAGATAAATTTAGAGAATCTTTTGCCCAAATTACAGGTTGTTGAATTTGAGATTTTAAAAGACGTGTGAAGTGGGCTGTTTTATCCGAGCCCTCCCCAGTAATACCTGTGCAAATATACGGAAGTATACCTAATCCAATTAATTGATCTCGTTTTTCAGAAAAGTTTAAAAAAATACTTTGAATAATATCGCCTTTTTTATAAGGATATCGAGCAATATTATTCACAGGAGAGCCAAATTCAGTAGTGCTTAACTTATTATTAACATTAATAGTAAAAGCATGATCATGGTTTTCCTTGGCATAAGGATTTAAATTAAAAAATCCCGAACTAATGAAAGAAGGAGGGTCGTTTTCTCTACTTTTTTTTATTTTGAAATCAACTACTTTTATCTCGCTGGATAATTCATCATCTTTTATTATCCAATCAATTTCACAAGGATATGTTTCGTTTGTTTCAGGATTCCTACATGATTGATTTTCAAAACTACCATTGAGTCTCGTTGCTTCTAATGCAATTGATTGATCTATTGATGAAAAATTTGGATTTCCTATTGTTGTTGTCACTGATTGTGAAATAGAACTTTTATTTTCCTTTGTAGCATCCTGTATATCTAATAAAATTTTTGTTTTAAAGAATGGAAAATTATAACGAATCGCCTCATTATAAAAATCATCTTTTGATTTTTTAGATCCATTTATAAATAACCAGTTTGTAATATGCCGAATATTTTCATAATCTTGATTGTTTAACGGCCTAGGTGGAAAAGATTGCCACAATTGCTCTGAGAGTAACTGCATGATTAGCGATTTAAGGGGTGGGAGTTCTACTTTAACAAAAATATGAAGCTGTCTTTTTAAGTATTCCTCATAAGTTAAAAATTGGGTTAAATAAATCATCATTACTGTTTCATGCAAAATAACCCAAGCCTGATCTTTAGAGGACATCGAATTATAAATATCTGAATCAACTTGGATATTAATTAATCTTTGGATAGCAACTTGTTGGGAACGTTTGTTCAAAGTTACACCCAAAATACTATCATCAATTTTTGGTAATGAATTTGAGAGAAAATACCACTCTTTAAAATTGATAAAAGTTGATTTATTATTTGAATTGTATCTTAAAAATTTCTTATATATGCCTTTCAAATATTTTTTAAAGGGAACAGTTTCTTCTGGTGACCAAATTTTAGAATCCAACATTTGCCCAGAAATTGCATTTCCACCACCTGTATCAGTGGTACCATTTGCTTCTTGTGCCTTTGAAAAATTTAGCAACAATAAATTATTGATAAAAAAAGCAATGAATAATGCAATAAAAACTTTTTTTAAATTCATTTATTGAAAAACCCTTTCCAATTAAAACATGCTCCCGCTTCACTAAATTCCGTAAATATATAAATTCTCAGAAACACAATGCATTTAAATTTTTCGAAAACATTATTAAAGATAACATTTTATCAGTTATGGGCCCACTAGCTGTCGCTAAGTTTGTAAACATTTCAATTGATGTGTCTGGATTGACATTCTGAACTAGGTTTAGTTGTGCTATAATTATTTGATGACCACCAGGTTGTCCATCATCACTGAAAATAACGACATTTGAACCATCTAGCAGTATTGCTTTCTCACTTCCTAAAGTTTCTTTAATCCACTCATTTAAATTATGAATTTCTTGAGCTGATTTTGAGTCTTTACTTATTAAAATATATTTAGAATTACCTTCTAAAACTTCTCCGCTATACAAAATATTATCAAACGTGGTATCATTTTTACTTGCTGAATTCACATTACAAATAATTTTGGCATGGGAAATGCTGGACGTTAGTGCGGCTAGTGCAATGGAAACTATTAACATTTTTTTCATTTTATCTTCCTTTGTTAAGGCTGTTATGAGCCGTTTTTTATAAAGGTAATATACAGAAATAACACAAGGCGGTGTAGGATTTTGTAGTTAAAAGTTAACAAGATATTTAACTGATAGTAAAATGTTTGAATGTTATCTATTTATGAATTTACTGATTATTGTAAATATTTATACTCATGGATTGAGTCACATGAGAGTAAATCTTATGGTATTAAGAGCCAAATAGCTAATTCATTGAGAGTAAGTTCTAGCTTTATTAGTCAAGTTTTAAAAGGCAAAAAAATTTTTACTTCTGATCAAACTTCAGATCTGGCAGATTTTTTAAGTTTAACGGAAATGGAAAGTGAATATTTGCATTTAATGGTAGAGCTTTCGCGAGCGGGTTCTCATCGGTATAAAGAAAAACTTCAAAGACGGATAAAAAAATACCAAGCTCAAGCAAGAAAAATAGGTAATAGAGTTCCGAGAAATAAAGAACTTAATGACGAACAAAGAGCAATTTATTATTCAAGTTGGTTATATACCGGAATCAGGAACTTATCAGCCTTGCCTGAAATTAAAAATATCAACGCCCTTTCAAAGTACCTTAACACTGATCCTGAGGTAATTAACAAAATTATTCGGTTTTTAATTCAAAATGGATTATGTATTGAAGAAGGAGGAAATATTAGCCCTGGACCAGCCAGCATTCATATTGATAAAGATTCCCCTTTTGTAAACAAACATCATCAAAATTGGCGAATTAAATCAATTCAAAAAATGGATAATAAAAAAGATAATGATCTTTTTTTTACTGGGCCAATGTCATTATCTTATGAAGCCTATGATGAAATATTAAAATTATTACCAAGTTACATTCAAAATATAATTCAAATTGTCGGCCCTTCTAAATCAGAAATGGTTGCTTGTTTAAATATTGATTGGTTTGAATATTAACACTGTTAATTAAATCAAAGTTTATTGAAGCTCAATACTGTAGGAAAAAATCATTGTTAATTAAGTCTTTGAATACCTGGATTTCTTAAATTTTCGCCATTTATTAAAAGTCTTAAATGTACTGGTCTACCAATAATCGCCAATTATTTCTTAGTTTTGCTGATATACTTTTCAATCCATGTTGCAATGAACTCGATACTTGCCTTTTCATTAATTAAATCATTTATAATAAAGCGTTCCCCCTCATCAGCAGTAACGGTTAACTTATACCCATTCATTCTTAAGAAAATTGCAGTTGTAGTAAATGCGACTCTTTTATTTCCATCAATAAATGGATGGTTTTGAGTCAGACTTTGTAAAAGAGCCGCAGCTTCTAACGATAACGTTTTATAATAACCCGTTTGAGGACGCCACAAAGCACTTTCTAGTAGACCAAGATCTCGTACACCCTTTTTGCCACCAAATTTTTCGATGAGGACATTGTGTAACTCCACCACTTCACTTAGAGATGGGTAAAAAGTAATTTTCACTTGGCCAGTCTCTTTAATAACTCAGTATTTTCCTCTATAACCGCATCCATTGCACTTCTAAAAGCAGGGCGAATCTTTATACGCTCTAGATATTCACTTATTGCCTCAGTCACTACACTTGAAATACTTCTATCAGCTTGATTGACATAATCTTTTAATTCACTCAAGACCGTCTTATCAATTTGAGTAGCAAACTTAACAGGTTTCATTAACACTCTCCTATCATTTCTAATCATTATTCATGAAAATTCATGAAATGTCAAGATTTTTGATAAGCCATTTAATTTTAGATAGTTATAAATAAAATGATATACATTAAATAGAAAAATTTATCTTCTGCAGTAATCATTTGAAGTGAATAAAATTCGCCCCAAACAAGAAAATAAGGGCGCATGATTTTGTCTCGCATATAATCGCGAAGCGATCAGACTTAATCATGAGCAGTTATTTTAACTATAAGTAATTCTAATCAATTATTTGTCATAAATAATAAAGATAATACAAAATATATTTTAAAAATAGATCATTATTATTCCATAAGGATAATATACGTTATGGTAAAATATAAAAATGGATTTTTAAAATTTGTAATGCTTTGTAACTTTTTTATAGGTTTAAAATTATACGGAAATTTAAATTTTTTAGATATAAACTTAAAAAATAGCCACGAAAAAAATTATTCTAAAAATCTTTGTTATAAGATAAAAGAAAATATAGATGAAAATTTTGATGTGATTGCTTATAAAAAAGAAAATTCAAATCAGTATATACCAAATATTAGATTATATGAAATATACCAAAGATATTTGGGTTGCTTTAACGAAGAAGAACAAATTCAGCAAGGTCTTGCTACCGATGAATTAAGAAAATTTACATTCAATTTTAGAAATACTATTATCAATGATCAACAAAATCGCCAAGCTAGAGCGATTGCTATGTTCAATAAAAGTAAAGAATTAGTCTTAACTCTTATTCAAAATCTAATTTCTAATAACAATTCACTAGGCTTATTCAATTTAAATTCGATAATTTCAAGAATAAATTCAATTCGACTTGAACCCATCAAAAAGTGCGGAATGTTTAATGCTGCTTACAATCCACTTTCTCATACTATTTATGTTTGTTCTGAGATTTTAGATTTTCCGGATAGCACACTTATTACTATAATCTCCCATGAAATTGGACATTCTTTTGATCCATGTATTTTACAATTTAATTTATCTTTTATTAAAAATGAAAACCCTTTTTTTAACAAAAATAATGTAATAGAACTAAACGAACTCAACAATTCATTTACTACTATCCCATCAGAATGGGCAAAAAGTGATTTTTTTATTGATGAAGAAAATATCACCATTTTTGAGCCAGCAATTAATTTTTTAGTAAGCCCTTTTCAAAAACTAATGGTTTGCCTTGAATCACCTGATTCAATTGGAGCCACTCAATCTATAACACAAGGTATTTGTGCCAATGGAAATATTGATGGCGAATTTCAAGAGGTATTTGCAGACTGGATCAGTTTTGAAGCTCTTGCAATATATATTAGTGAACTAAATAATTTATCAATTGAAAGTAAAAAAATAATTGCAGAAGAAGCAATAATGAACTTTCCAGTTGCTGATTGTGACGATATTGACACTCAAATAGAATTACAAATGAAACAGCAAATGCTTTTGGATAAAGATTGCAATAAAAAAACAAAACCTTATTTTGATCAATTAGAAGCTGAAAGAAAAGAAGTCTTCACTTCTTCCCATCCACATGCACATCGAAGAATCAATAAATTATTTCTAGCTCAACCTATAATTCAAAATTTAATTAATTTATCTAATAATAATTTTGAAATCCCAAGGTATTGCCACTACCAGTAGGGTTGAGATGAAAGTAATCCCTTAAAAATTGGAACTTGTTTACCATTGAGTTGTGCCGTTAAATTGACATATTCATCTGCACCTTTATTTCTAATGTACTTTATTGGTAACTTCACATTTTCATCAATTATTAACTCACCTTCTATGAGGTAACCTGGGACATTTAATTTGTATTCTTTATATTTATAAACAACTCGAAAAATAGGATTATCACTTGTGGAAAATTGAACCATGGTATCTTTAAATAATTTAACTAAAAATTTCTTTCCTTTAAGTTTATGGCGTTGAGCATAAATGAACTGTCCTTGATCATTTTTAACCACATGCACTTTAGGGAGAGGCAATAATTCGCCACTTGTATCAGCATAGGCCACATAGAGTATACCCATGTGAGAAGTTTCATTTTCACTTTGCATAAATCCCATATGAAAGCTTTCAAAATTAAAATCAAATCCAAATAGAGTTTTAAAAAATAATTTCTCATTCTCATTTAAATTAAAAATTATTTCAGCCAATGCACCTACACCTCGGGAGGACGAAAAGAAAAGTTCTTTAGTTTGGTCAATTGTCATGTGAAACTTATCATCTTTCAATAGATTAACATGTCCAGAATTTAATACCTCTGCTAAATTCTCTCTCATAATTGTTTCGCTTATGTGACCAATTCCAAGCATATGTCCAAATTCATGATTCAACAAAGCCGCAAATTGTTGTTCAAGGGGATAAAAAATTGGACTTTTTAAAATTTCGTTTAGATCAATTGGCCTTATCCATATAAAACCTTTTCCCCACCCAATATTTGAATCATACTTTAGTAATCTTGATAATCCATGGGGCTCGACGAATCGTGATAAGTAGGGTTGAATTTTTTCATCTGTTTTACCTATATAAAAAGTAAGATCCTCATTACCGTTGCAAGTAGCATTGTACTTATTTTTTAAATTTATAAAGGGAACATCTTTATACCACTCCTCACGTAATATTTTAATTTTTAAATAATCACTCCACGTTTGAAAATTTAGATTAATCAATTTCAATGCAACATCTTTTGAAGTATATAAATGATCTTCTTCACCAAATTCAACACACCATTGAATTTCTTTATTTCCTAAAAACCAAACTTGTGGTTTAGCAAGTGGATCAAAATCTGCAGGATTACCCGCAATACTTCCAGAATACGCAGAAACTTTAATTGAATAAATTAAGAAAATAATATTGAAATTTTCCATGAATACGGAGATCTTGATTCTGGATTTGCAGGAGTGCAATTTAAAGATCCTGCTGGTAATATAGTTGAAATTGCTGGTTCTCCATAATTTAAATTAATGCATATGAAGTCTTAATTTGATTGATTAAAATAATTAATATTATTATGAAAATACAAACGTAAGTTTAGGTTTTCATAATACAGGGTGATTCAAAAATCACCCCAATTAAACAGGAAAATAACGGCGAAGGATTTTGTCTCGTATACTCGCGAAGCGATCAGATTTAATCATGAGCAGTTATTTTTGAATTGAGGAATAAATGACTTCAGCATTATCAACTTTATTAACTCCTGCTGTATTAGTTGTAGCTCTTGGATATTTTGTAGATATTTTTGATCTTACACTTTTTAATATGCTAAGGGTACAGAGCTTAGAGGCAATCGGTGTTCCAAAAGACAAAATTGTTGAAACTGGAATCTTATTACTAAATTTTCAAATGGCAGGAATGCTGATAGGCGGAATTTTCTGGGGCATACTAGGAGATAAAAAAGGTCGTCTAAATGTTTTGTTCTCATCAATTTTATTATATTCGACCGCAAATATTTTAAATGCTTTTGTTACAGATGTTTCATGGTATGCTATTCTGCGATTCATCTCTGGCATTGGCTTGGCTGGTGAACTTGGAGCTGGTATCACATTAGTATCTGAATTGCTTCCCAAAGAAAAGCGAGGAATGGGAACAACTCTTGTTGCCACCATTGGTGTTTTCGGTGCCACATTTGGAGCTATTATTGTAGAAAAATTTAATTGGACTACTTGTTATATCATTGGTGGGGTGCTCGGCCTCTTGCTCTTATTTTTAAGAATTCAAGTGAGTGAATCCCATCTTTTTAAAGGTCAAAAAAAACAGTTTGAAAATCATCAAAATGTTCAATGGGGTGATTTTTTAAGTTTATTTAAAAGTAAAAAAAGATTTTTCAGATTTTATAACACGGTTATGATAGGAGTTCCTATTTGGTTTATTGCAGGTTTAGTAATGGCCTTTTCTCCTGAACTGGCCAATGAAATAGGAGTTATAGGTGAAATTACTTCTGCAAAATCCATTGGTATTAGCTATCTAGGTTTAGGGTTTGGTGATTTCTTAAGTGGTCTAATAAGTCAAAAATTAAATAGTCGTATAAAAAGTATTTTACTTTTTATTACAGCAACAGTTTTATTTTTAATAATTTTGTTTACAATGAGTCCAAATCGTAACTCGCAATTTTACTATTTTATTTGCTTTTGCATTGGCTTAGGGGCTGGATTTTGGGCGATCTTTGTAACAGTTGCAGCCGAACAATTTGGAACAAATTTACGAGCAACTGTGGCGACTAGTGTGCCCAATTTTGTTCGTGGCTCAGTAATACCTATGACTTTATTTTTTAAATATTTAAAACCCACATATGGGATTCAACAGAGTATGATTTTTGTTGGCTTAATTGTTTTTAGCCTTTCTTATATAAGTTTATATTTTTTAGAAGAAACCTTTCATAAGGATCTTGAATATCTTGATTAAGATTAATTACCACTCCCACCAAAATCTTTATGTTCAAATTAATGAAATATAAATGATAAACTAGACCAATGTAATAGTAATTTTATTATTAATATTCCGACAAGAAAATGTGAGTTTTTTTTCAAATTTAATTTGAAAGGTAAATATGCCAATTAATTTACGATCACATTTTCTTGAAGGATCATATTTTATGCCTAAAAATTTTCAACAACAGACTCTTGAAAATAATTTTGTTCCGTCATTTCGCTTAAGTGACACACAAATCAAAGAACAAAAAATTGAACTTTGGAATCGATTTGTTGACTCAGGTCTTATCGGAATCACTGAAGAAGATTGTGGTGTCTTACCTCGATTATTACCATATAGCTATTTCAAAGAAATTGAAAAAACTGCTTATAATATTACTAACTTTGTATTAAAACTACTCAGTTTACCTGCTAATGAAGTTAAAGCAATTATTCCGAATGGTCCTATTCGGGATTTTCTAATTGATGAACTGCAAGTATTAAAATATAGGAAAAATAGAATAACTGGAAGTTTCCGTTTTGATATGGCAATAGTTGGCGAACCCATAAAAGGAAACTCACCTAAATTACTAGAAATAAATGAAATTGGTTTTGGTGGATTAACCCGAGTTACATTTATTCAACAAACAATGCTATCTCTTTTACCTGAGCTTGCTAAAAACAAATATGTATTAGATGCAACTCGCGCAGAGATAAAAAATTTTCTTCGGTTAGGAAAAAAATTTGCACGTTTTCAATACGATGCTTACGATTGGGAAGAGCAAGTTTTACTTAAAGAATCATCACTCAAAGGAATAGATTTAAAACTGATTTCTCCTCAGGTTTTAGGGTTTGAGTTTTCAAGTCATGATTACCCATTACTGCAACGATTACCAATTAAATTTAAAAAAAATAAAATTATTATTGGTAAAAAAGAAGAGTTTAAACCTGATTTTTTACAAATGGGTTATAGTTTTGAACTTAATGATTATTTACGAGCACCTCAAATGTATCAAAATATAGTAAGAAGCGAAACACCCCAATACTCACCATTTTTAACTGGACTTGTGGCTTCTAAATCCATCTTGGTACTTCTTAGCGATAAAAATTTACGAAAAAAATTACTTGGTAATGACTCAAATTTAAATTCAGCTATTTTGCATTCTGATTTACTTTCCAATATTAAAAATAATGTAAAAACAGATCACAGAAATTTTGTTTTAAAACATGTAGATGGTTTAGGTGGCGAAAAAGTTTATTTTGATGATAGGCTTCTTAATCAACTCAAAAATATTAAAAAAAATGAAGAATCTCATTACGTAGCTCAAGAGCGAACAAAACTTAATGTTCTGAATGTTGAAGGCACTCTGTCTAAAAAACACAAAGTGATTTCGGATTTAGGCGTTTTTGTTCAATATGATTGGAGTAATGGTAAGTTTAATCACTTTGAAGTTGGTGGTTTTATTACAAGGGCAACAAATAAATCCTACAAAGTAAATGTGAGCGAAGGTGGAATGCAAATTCCAGTTTTTTTTTGACAAAGCAAGTTAGATGAAATTAATTCCATAAAATATGGCCATCTTTTACAAACAGAGTTTTCATTTTTGCTTTCAGTGCAGCTTCTATCCCTAATTGTCCATCTTCAAATACCAAACATTTTTCTGGATCTACACTTAACTTCTTAGCGCCCAATAAAAAGGGGTCAGGATGAGGTTTACCTCGAATTGTGTCTTCGCAAGTTATAACAACTTCAAATAAATTCTCCAAATTGTATTTTTGCAGCAAGGGTGATATTAAATGTTTTTGACTTCCAGATACAATAGCTAACTTAAAATGAGAAACTGAAGATCGTACTACTTCTTCAACCTCATAGTAAGGTTCAGCGTGAATTAATAATTCTTCAGCACGAATTGATTTAAGATTTGAAATACTTTCTGGATCTAAATTTATATTATATTTGGTACATAATAATTCAGCTGTCTTCAAGTTAGGAATACCTGCTAATGATTGAAGTTCTTTCTCAGATATTTCAACTTTATATTTTAATAGGGTTTCAATCCATGCTTGATTATGAGCTGGCATTGTATTCATTAAAGTGCCATCAAAATCAAAGATAAGAGCATCAAAGTATTTTTTTAAGTATTGAATATTTTTTTTCACAATTCTTGAATCTCTATTTCATTTGGAAGAAGTTGAGTTTGCTCAATAATTTTACCATTATTTACAATCTTAATTTTATAATTCAATTGTCGAGTTAATCTTTGCGCTTCGATTTCTGTTTTCGGTATATCTTCTAAATTTAATCCAATTAAATCAAAAGGAATTTCTTTTTCGATAGTTTTAGTGCAAAAAGTAGTTGGCTCTGAATTTAAATCACCAAATTGACATTCATAATTAGACTCTGGATCAAAAATCTCAAAAGTTAGGGTAACTGATTTAAAATTAAGTTTTGAAGTCCAAATTTGTCTTAGATGATAACCAGATTTTAAATGATTTCTTAAAAAATCAAAATTATATTTTACTTTTTTGGCCTTTATATTTTTCGAAAAAATTGGACTATTATTTAAGTAAAAGTTCCGAAACAATGTTGAGACAGTTGAAAATCCATATGCTGTGGCAAGTGCGCAGTGTGTACCTTTTGCTAAATTTAAAATACCTATATTAGGGTTATGAATTTCATTAATTTTTTTCTCTAATTGCTTAACGTTATTTTTTGACTCAACAATCATATCGTCGTCACTTGAAATAATTAAAGTAGGAATTTTAGTTTTAAGATTAGATTTTGCAAAGTTATTTAACTCCCAAAATTGATCAGTATTTTCAATTTTTGGCAAATCACGTTTATAATATAGATTATTACCCCATAATTTTCCATAACCAGAAGATAATTCTCCTAAAATTGAATATAAGTTTTCAATTGAAGGCTCTCCGTAAAAATTAAATATATCACCACCAACACTTGAATCTAGAAATGGCTTAACTTCAAGAATTTTTTTTGAAGTATAATAACTGAATGATTGGGCAATTATAGAATTTGAATCTGTTAATAACTTGATAGTTGAAGCTAAATCTATCACCGGACAAACCGCCGCTACTGAGTTAAAAAAATATTCTGGAGCTTCAGCTGTTTTTTGATAAACTTCATCAAAGGCTGATGCATAAAGAGCAGCAGATGAACCTAAGCTAACTCCAAGCGCATGTACTTCTGTAACTTTATTTTTAAATATAGATTTTAATCTTAACCATCTTGCGACTTCTAACAAATCATGGGATTCTAAATAACCACCCATAGTTAAGCTATTATTATCTTTAATATGTGTAACTCCAGTTCTATTAGCTAAATAAATTATATTAAAAGGACCTTGGTCAAATAAGTTCATTAAATAAGTTGAAATGGAATCACCATTTTCTGCACCAACAGTACAAAAAATTCCACATTTTATAATAACCCAAGGGCGAGTTTTATTATCCTGAGTTGCAATATAACCGCGAAGTTTTTCACCATCTTCAAATTGAAACTCTATTTCCTGAACTTGTTTTAAAATCGGAAATTGATAATTAATTTGAGTATATTCAATTAATCCTGCCAAACCTGTATTATGAATATTAGTTAACTCATCATTGCATTGATCAAAATATTGTTTGGATGTTTCTGCAAAAACGCTAGTTTTAATATTTAAGTTTCTGGTATTTTTATCAAGTTGTGAATTTAAACAATCAACTGAAACTGAACCATTTAAAACACCTAATGGAGAATTTTCATCACCTATAAAATTTTTTGCATTTATTTTTGTTAAATTAAACTGTGGTGATATTTTTTTAATACTAATATCCAAATTTTTTTCTTTATGAAAGTTTACAAAATAAGCTAAATAGTCTTCACCTTTTACTTTGTAATTTTGATTTGGATTTTTAAAAACAACTTTATTTATTACTTGAGCAAAACCGTTAAAAGAAACAAAAGCTATAAAAGCAAAAGTGGATAAGCGGAATATCAATTTATGTTTTTTCATATTTAATAAGAAAAACAAAGATGCCTTTAACTATCAAGGCTAACCGCAGAATAACTATATCTCATTAAAAAATAGAAGTGATTTTTAATCACCCCTATTTTAAACTTTTTTATAATATAAGCGAAGTTAAACTTATTTAACTTTTAAATTTGAATTCACATCAAAATCTAAATCATAATTTTTAACCATTGCACCTTCTCGGTGAACGTGTAGAAATATTGTAACTTGTTCATTTACAGGAATCTGTTGTGGCATCAAAATCTCCACTGCTTTAAATCCTCTGTTCCATGTTTCAGCTTTTACGAGTGTATTATTATTTCTATCTTTAATTTCATAAATATATTTTGTATTTAAATGAGGAACTTTTACTTCATCATAAAAATTTAAATATGACCTTCCAGAACTTGTTACAATTGAAAAATTTGATATTGAATTTGGCCCTGCATTGCTCAAATCAAATCTAGGATCAACATCTAATTCAATTGTTACTTTTCTTCCTGAAATTTCTTGTTTAGAAATTTTATAACCATAAATAATTTCGTCATTATCTTGAATTACAGCAAATTGAGGAGATTCTTCTGTACCCTGAAGTGCGATTCTGAATTTTTCAGTTTCAGCACCAAATAAAAATACTCTCGGTAATTGAACTGTAACATCAAACCCATATTGATGATCGAAAACATCTTTATATTTCGTAACACAACAACGAACTTCATTTCTATATCTTGTAACAGTTCTTGTACGTTCTTCTTGTCTATATCGAGTAACTGTTCTGTATCGTGTAACTGGTCTTTGTCGAACTACTGACTCATAACCACATTGTTGATCGTTATAAGGCACATCTCTACAAACATCTCGCGTTACACAAGATGGTGGTCGATGGGGTGGTGGTGGTGGATGATGGTTCCCGCCACCCCCGCCTGGTGGACGATGAGGTGGTGGAGGTGGATGATGGCCGCCGCCGCCGGGAGGAGGTCTATGGCCGCCGCCACCACTACTTGGTGGATGAATAGGAGGTGGTCGATGACCTCCACTTGGAGGTGGTGTCATAATTTCAAAATTTGTACTTAATGGCGCTCCACAATAAGATTCTTTATGACACTCTCTTCTATATCTTCTTACATTATGACACGTCCATTGGGAGTCAGTATATCTTTCATAATCCGTGTAAGGCTCTTCAACTTGGTAAGGCACGTTTACATAATATGTTTCTTGCGCCTCATAAGGTATTGAAACAGAATATTCAGCTTCATATGGTTCTTGTTTATATACATTTTTAGTTAATTCAAATTGATACTCAAGCTGAGTATCATTTCCAGTATTTCGATTAAACTCTTCGTAAGTTTTTTCTGCTGGTTGTGCATTTGCACCTATCGCCATTAAGAATGACAATCCCAGAGATAAAAAAAATCTTGGTTTTTTTGGTATCATTGTGCCCCCTATTTTAATTTTATTTCCCAACGAAAGACTTCTAAGCAAGACAAATGCCAACCAAAGACATAAATTATCTTTAATTTTTTTAATTGAGTTTATGATTGTAAAGTGGGGTTGGATAGTCTCCATCGAAACATGCTGCGCAAAAGTTTTTCTTAGTTGCCTTCATCGCGTACATTAAACCTTCCATTGAAAGATAAGCAAGAGAATCGGCATCAATAAATTTTTTAATTTCTTCTATGCTTTGGTGTGAAGCAATTAATTGTGATTTTATTGGTGTATCAACACCATAAAAACAAGGTCCAATTGTTGGTGGTGCTGCAATTCTCATATGAACTTCTTTGGCTCCTGCAGCTCTTACTAATCCAATAATTTTTTTTGATGTTGTTCCTCGAACTAATGAGTCATCAATAACAATAACTCTCTTTCCAGTTAAAATTGCGGATTGTGGATTTAATTTTATTTTAACTCCAAAACTTCGAATTGATTGATGAGGTTGAATAAAAGTTCTTCCCACATAATGGTTTCTAATAATTCCAAGCTCGAAAGGAATTCCACTTTGTGAACTATAGCCTATAGCTGCAGGAACACCACTATCAGGAACAGGGACTACAATATCAGCTTCAACTTGATTTTCTAATGCTAAAACTTTTCCAAAGTTTTTACGTGACTCATAAACACTCTGACCAAAAACTACAGAGTCTGGTCTTGCAAAATAAACATGTTCGAATATACATCTTGCTTGCCTTGATCTTGTTGAAGCAAAGTAAATTGAATGTTCACCAGTATCATCTAACCAAAAAATTTCACCTGGTTCAATTTCACGTACATACTGTGCTCCTAATAAATCGAGGGCACAAGTTTCTGATGCAAGAACATAAGTATAAGTTTTTTCTTCATTTAGTTTTTTACCCAATACCAGAGGTCGAAAACCATAGGAGTCACGAATCGCAACCAATTTATTATGGCTCATTACTACAAAACTAAAAGCACCATCAAGTTGATTTACACTTTCTTTTAAAGCTTCAATTAAATCACTACTTGGATTTTTCGCAAGTAAATGAAGTAAAATTTCTGTATCATTTGTTCCTTGAAAAATACTTCCTTCAATTTTTAATTTAGTTCTTAGTTCATCAGCATTAACAATATTTCCATTATGAGCAATTGCAACTGGGCCATTGTAAAGTTGCGCAGTTAATGGCTGAGCATTAGTGAGAAGATTTTGACCTGTTGTAGAGTAGCGCGCATGACCAATTGCTGCTTTTCCTTTTAAGCGAACAAGATCACCTTCAGAAAAAACATCTTCGACCAAACCTAATCCTTTATGATGTATATGTTCATTTTCATAAAGTGAAACAACCCCGGCAGATTCTTGTCCTCGATGTTGCATAGCAAACAACCCAAGATAAGCCAGCCTAGCTGCTTCATTTTGATTCCAAACTCCGACAACCGCACATTCTTCACGCCAAGTTTTCAAAGTGAACTCCCCATGATATTTGATTTTTCTTTTTTAAATCTAACAAATGCGCTGATGTCGCATTCGATACCGAAGTCGTAATTCCTAAATTAACAATTTTAATATTTTTTAAAACGTTAAAGTGTGATTCAAGTAATTCTTGAGTTAAATCTCCAGCAACAATAACTTGATATAAGGTTTGCTCAGAATTAATTAATGAATCAAAATTATTATTTAATGCTAAATCAATCTCTTCGTTCACCATTTTTACAAGTGTAGCTGTAAGTCCTGCACTCCCTACGGCTCTGATGGACTCAATATTTTTACTAAGTGCCAATTCTTTTATTAAACGAATAAATGAATTCATAAGATCTGGTTGAAATTGTCCCTTCCAGTGAGCATGATCCTCCAAAAGGTTTTCAACAAAAACCATATTTAAATTTATAGCAAAAACATTTTTATTAATTGAAGAGAAATAACTTTTTTTCACATTATCAACATGCTCTCTTAAACCAATTAATCCTGTTGCTGGTGTTGAAGTAATTCCCTGTCCCATTGTCTCATTATAAAAACTAACATTACCACTCACAACAGGTGCATCTAATTCTTTACACATTTTACTAATGGCTTCAACAGAAGCTACAAACTCAGACATAATTTCAGATTTTTCAGGATTTGCAAAATTCAAACAATCTGTTACAGCAATTGTTGTTACCCCTTCACATGCTAATTGAAGAGCTGGATAGGCTACACTATCATAGGCTCCAAGCTGAGCATCCATTCTCATTAGTTCTGGACGACAACCAACTGCTATTCCAAGGCCCCTTCCAGAATATTTTAATCTCATTAATGCAACAGGATTTTCACAATCTTTTACAGTATTCAAACCTACTCTTTGATCATATTGTCGATAAATAAAAGATCGTGACATTTGATCACTTGTTGCAGCTCTAGCAAGTTTGCTTAAATCTTTAGTGTTTTCTTTTTTAGTAGAAAATGACTCGACTTTATTTTTTGAAGTCCATTCTGTATAAGCTCTTTCATAGCGTGGAGCATTCTCAACTAATAAATCCGGATCAATTTCTGTTAGAGTTTCTCCATGCCAATAAATTTTAACCAATTTATCGCTTATTAAATGTCCTACAGGTACCGCATCCAATCCCCAATGTGAAAAGACATCTTGAATTGGAGATAAATTTTCGGGACGTACAATCATCAGCATTCGCTCTTGAGATTCTGATAATAAAATTTCTTCAGGAGTGATTGATAAATCCCTGAGAGGTACACGATCTAAATGCAATTCCATTCCAATTTGACCTTTAGAAGCCATTTCAAAACTTGATGATGTTAAACCTGCAGCTCCCATATCTTGTATCGATTCAACTAAATTTAGTTGAATAACTTCAAGACATGACTCAATCAATAATTTTTCAAAATAGGGGTCACCAATTTGGACGTTTGGTTTCTTTTTTTCAGAATCTTCGTCAAAAGATTCCGAAGCCATACTTGCTCCATGAACTCCATCTTTTCCGGTTTTAGCACCAACATAGACTACTAAATTTCCAACACCTTGAGCTTTTGATAGGGCAATTTTATCATTAGGACCAAATAAACCAACTGCCATTGCATTGACTAAAATATTTTGATTGTATTTAGAATGAAAATGAGTTTGTCCAGTAACTGTCGGCACACCAACACAGTTTCCATATCCACCAATGCCACGAACAACTCCATTAACTAAAGTTTCCATTCGAGGAGCATTGGTCTCACCAAAACAAAGATAATCAGCAAGAGCAATTGGTCGAGCACCCATTGTAAAAATATCTCTTAAAATTCCACCTACACCTGTCGCAGCACCTTGATAGGGTTCAATAAAGCTTGGGTGATTGTGACTTTCCATTTTAAAAGCTATTCTTTCTCCAAGACCTAAATCAACAACACCTGCATTTTCACCTTCCGCTTCTAAAACTCGTGAATTTTTATTATAAAATTTCTTTAAATGGATTTTAGAACTTTTATAACTACAATGTTCACTCCAAAGTGCAGAAAATAATGGCCACTCTATGTCTTTCAGTGGTCTTCCAACTAGTTGGCAAGCGTAATCATACTCTGCTAAAGAAAGTCTGTAATGTTTGCATTTTTTTTCAATAATAGATTTCATATAAATGCCTCCAGCGATTTAAAGATTAATCGACCTTGTTCAGAACCCATCCATGGCGCTAGAGCTCTTTCTGGATGAGGCATTAAGCCAACAACATTTTTATTTTTATTCATTATACCTGCAATTGAATCTAATGAACCATTTGGATTATTTTTATATGTTAACCAAACTTGATTGTTATCCCATAATTTTTTTATTTCATCTTTAGAAGCGTAGAAGCGCCCTTCGCCATGCGCAATAGGAAGATTAATTTCATCATTCTTATGATAAACATCTCCACCAAATGCGACGTTGGGATTTTGAATAATCAATTTAACCCAATTATCATTAAATTTCAGGGATTCATTTTTTACCAAGGCACCAGGCAACAAGTGCGTTTCACATAAAATTTGAAACCCGTTGCAAATACCAAGTACTGGTACATTTTTATTTGCAGCACTACGTACTGAATCCATCACTGGAGATCTTGCGGCAAGTGCACCCGCTCTAAGATAATCTCCAAAACTAAATCCACCAGGTAAGATTAATGCTCCATACTTTGATTCTTCAAAGTGATCCAAATGCCAAAGCCACTCTGGAGTTAAACCAACCATTTGAATGGCTTCAAAAACATCTCTATCACAATTGGTTCCTGGAAACCGAACCACCCCAATTTTTTTTCTCATTAATTGCTCCGTAATTTAATTTTATACTCGTTGTGGTCAAAAAAATTATTTGATAATGCTTAACTCATAAGTTTCGATAAGTGGATTGAATAAAACATTATCTGCAATTATCTTTGCCTCGCGAAGAGCTGATTCAGAGGTCTCTGCCTGAATATCTAATTCAACAAAACGTCCAACACGGCAACTTCCAACATGCATTTTTTTTTGTTTTAAAATTTGTTCAACTGCTCGCCCTTGAGTATCAAGAATCACTTCTCTTGGCATTACTTTTACTCCAACCTTAAACATATCAAAGCTCCTTTAATTTTAATTACTCTTTTTACTACTTCAAATAAGAAAAAACGGCTCATGATTTTGTCTCCTATAATCAGCGTAGCTGATCAGACTTAGTCATTTGCAGCTTATAACAGGGTGATGAAAATCACCCCCAACAAACAAGAAAAAACGGCTAATGATTATGTCTGATATAATCAGCGCAGCTGATCAGACTTAATCATTTGCAGCTTATAACGGGGTGATTGAAAATCGCCCCAAACAAACAAGGAAAAACTGCTAATGATTATGTCTGATATAATCAGCGTAGCTGATCAGACTTAATCATTTGCAGTTTTTGTAATCGATTTAAAACTTCATGATAAAATTTATCAATATCACCTAAATCTCTTCTAAATCTATCTTTATCCATTTTCTCACCAGTATTAATATCCCACAATCTACAACAATCAGGAGTGATTTCATCTGCTAACAAAATATCTCCTTTAGTTGTTCGACCAAATTCCACTTTAAAATCAACTAACTTTATGTTCATTAATTCAAACATTTTTTTGAGAACTTCATTAATTTTTAATGCTTTGACTTTTAGTTCTTCGAGGGTTTTACGATCTGCAATTTCAAAAGCAATTGCTTGATCATCGCTAATGAATGGATCGTTGAGCTCATCTTTTTTAAAATAAAATTCTACTAGCGGAAAAGGTAAAACTTCACCTTCATCTCGACCCATTTTTTTTGCTGTAGATCCTGCTAAAATATTTCGAACCACAACTTCAAGAGGAATAATTTCAACTTTTTTAGTTTTCATACTGTTGGAACCTACATTTTCAATAAAATGAGATTCAACACCTGCCTCTTTGAGGCGAAAAAAAATCAAACTAGCAATGTCACGATTAAGTTTTCCTTTACCAGTAAAGGACCCTTTTTTTTGCGCATTAAAAGCTGTAAGACTATCTTTGAACTCCATTAAAACAACTTGAGGATTTTCAGTTTCAAAAATTTTTTTTGCTTTTCCTTCATAAAGTAAATTCATAGTTAATCCTTATTTTAATTTTTAGTTTAATACCCTCTTAATAATTTTATCGACATGTTTCGTATGTCTCTTGCCAGAAAAAATCTCATCAATCACTTTCTTTGATAACAAATCTTTAGTTTCTTTATCTTTCGTGAGCGCAATTTTTAATGTATCGCCTTCCTTAAGTGAGTGACTAATTCTTTGAACTATTTTGTATGCGTCTTCTCGCAGTAAACCTTTATCGACAAGGGCTAATAAAACATGTGAACTAAATAACTGTCCTTGTGATAATTCAATATTTTTATTCATATGAGTAATTGATACCGATAACCCAGCTAATAAATCATTCATTCGATGTACAGCATAATCAGCTACTATAAAAGCATCTGGAAATGCAACTCGCTCAACAGACGAATGACTTATATCTCTTTCATGCCATAGAGCTACATTTTCTAGTGCTGCAAAACTATAACCTCGTAATAATCTCGCAAGACCGGTTATATTTTCTGCTGAGATCGGGTTTTTTTTATGGGGCATTGCTGAAGACCCCTTTTGTCCTGGCTTAAATCCTTCTACAACTTCTCCAACTTCACTTCTTTGCAAGTGTCGTAACTCAACAGAGATTCGTTCAAGTCCTGCTCCCAACATTGCAATTGCCATCATTAATTCTGCATGACGGTCTCTTGGCACTACTTGAGTTGCAACTGTTTCTGGTGTTAATCCTAATTTTTTTGCAACCAGTGATTCAACTTCTGGTGGCTGACTCGAATACGTTCCTACTGCACCACTCATTTTACATATTTTCATCTGCTCAAGTGCTCTTGAGATTCTAATTTTATTTCTTTGCAACTCAGCAAGAAAACCTGACATTTTTAAACCAAAAGTGGTTGGCTCTGCAAACATACCATGAGTGCGCCCAGCACATAATGTATCTTTTTCCTTAACAATTATTTTTTTAAAAGTACTTTCAAGTAAATTGAGACCTTTAATTAAAACTTCACCCGCGCTTTTAACTTGTAAACTTAATGCTGTATCTAGAACATCAGAACTGGTCATTCCAAAGTGAATATATCGTCCAGATTCACCAACATTTTCAGCAACATTACTTACAAAAGCAATGACATCATGTCTTGTTTGTGCTTCAATTTCTAAAATTCTTTCAACATTAAAAGAAGATTTCTTTTTAATATCCTGAGCGGCTTTTTTAGGAATAATCCCCAGATGAGCTTGCACTTCAGCAACTGCGATTTCAACTTCAAGAAGATATTTAAATCTATTGTGTTGGCTCCAAATAGCTCCCATTTCTGGTCTTGTATAACGATCAATCATAGTTCGAGTTCCTTTTCTTTTCTAAGTGGAGTAAGATTAGACCACCATTTTGAAATATGATCTATAATTTGCGATTGTCCAAAGTAAGAACCATGCCATGATAACAGTGGCCAAGTTTCAGGATTATCAAAATGAAGGTTAGAAAAATTTTTAGTTAAAGTTTTACTCAACACATTTTCATCGTAAACAGGAAATGGAATTCCTCCCAAATCTTGAGATGTGCTAGCTGCCTCAATTGGCAAGGAAATTAATTTTGGTTTTAAACGTGGGGCCCTTTCAAACAATTGATTTAAAAATTTTTGAATCGTATTTTCTAAATATTTTGTTTGAAATCTCTGGCTAAAAGGTATCAATATCCAGACATCAAATTCGTCACTATTTTGATCTGTTAAATTTTTATTTACAATTGCAAAATTCTCATGAACCCAAGGAAATTCTAAATTTTCAATCATCAAAAAAGAAATTGGCAAAACTTTTTGTTCTGGAGTATCAGCCAACTTTACTTTAAACTTCTGCCAACTATAATCCGGAACAGCAGTATCTTTAAATATTTTATGAAATACTTTAGGAAAAGCATATTGAGTTTCTAAGGATGATAATCCCCAAATAAATTGATGTGCTCTTACAAAACCAGATTTTGCAGATTGCACTTCAAATCCTTCAACTTCACTACCATGAATAGCGAGATCTGGAACTTCACCATTTCTAACAACAACAACACCTTGAGATTCACACCATTGTAAGGACGATTCAAGAGCACTCTCTTGTGGCCTTCTTAAAAAAAATGCATCCAAAAGTGGACAAATCAATTCGCGATTAAGATAATTTTCATTTTCGACAATTGTTGGTATAGTTTTATTAGCCATTAAATAATGTGCAAGTTTTGCAAACCATTTTTCATTAAAAGATAAATTTTCTAAACGATTTGCAGTATCTTTTTTTTGTGAATCTGAATAACCATCATGATTATGCACGTACTTTAAAATTTTTTCTTTTTGATTTAATTGTTCGAGTCTATATGTGGTAACTGGAGAACGTAACTCTATTGGGCCATCTTTGAGCCAAATTGAAAATCCATTAGGTGCTTCATGGGTAATTCTCTCTTGAAAAAGTCTGTCAATATAAGAAGCTGTCCAAACAGGTGAAATAAATATTCCAAATGGGCCTTCGTAATGTGATGGCGTCCACTTACCAAGTTTATGTGTAACTTCAATCAATTGAACATCGAAACCAAGACGCACCAATTGAACCGCCAGCCAATGCTCGCGCCCATAGGCAGAAACAATTAATACTCTTGCAAATGACTTTGACATATTTCTACAGCCTTTAAAACAAGTTTATGTTCAAGTTGATGTACTTTATCTGTTAAATCCTCTAAACTAACATATTCACTTGGGCTCTCTGGCACCAATTTTTCTTGAAGTAAAATTGGCCCCTCATCAAGACCTTCAGTTACCCAATGAATAGTAACTCCAATAGGTGCATTTGCTGCGTATGCATTTTCAATTGCTTTTAAACCTTTGAATGCAGGCAACAAACTTGGATGTAAATTTAAAATTCTTCTATCCCATTCTTTTACAAAATAAGAGGGAACAATTTTAAAAAAACCAAGCAAAAAAATAAAGTCTATTTTTTTGTTTTTAAGCATCAGAGATAGCTGACTCCAGTCTTGTTGATTTAATTTAGAAGGTAATAAATAACTTTCAACATTATGCTTTTGCGCTCGCTCTAAACCATATGCATCTTTTCTACTAGACACTACCAATTCAATATTTAACTTTGTATAATTTTGATTCAAAAGAATTTGTAAATTACTTCCATTACCCGAAATAAACACCGCCCAGTTCTTAAGTTCAGATCTAAGTTTCAGTTTATTTTTTTCGGAATCCATTTTTTCTCTCTACAAAGCTAACAATTTTTAAAACTTTTGTTTGTGTTGCATTATAAAAAATTAAATATTAAAAATTAAATAATAATTTCTTCTTCTGAAGATTTTCTATCTATCATTTCGCCAACATCAAACGTATCATAGCCAGCATCTTTAACGACTTTAATTGTAGATTCAAATTTAAGTGGATCTACTATTAATATCAAACCAACCCCACAGTTTAAGGTCCTCAACATTTCACCATCACTCATTTTGGTTCTTCGCTGAACCTCTAAAAACGGCTCCGGCCATTGCCAAGATTTCAACTTCCAAGCAAGATTTTCAGGAATCACACGCGGTAAATTTTCAATTCCTTCACCTGTCATATGAGCAATAGCATTTGGTGTTAAATTTTCTTTTTTAAGATTTTCTGCAAGTTGAACATAAAGATGAGTCGGTTGCATCAAGTAATCAATCCATTTATCCATATCTTGAGCAAAAACTTTTCGCAGTAAGGAATACCCATTGCTATGAAAACCATTACTTGAAACACCAATTAATCGGTTACCTTTTTTTACTAAATGAGCACCAAGAGCTTTGTCTTTATCAACAACACCAACAGCAAAACCTGCGCAATCAAAATCACCTTCATGGTATACGCTTGGCATTTCTGCCGTTTCGCCACCTACAAGGGCACAAAGAGACTCATCACATGCTTTTTGCACTCCTAACAAAAAGCTTTGTGCAGCTTCAAGATCAAGTTTACCTGTTGCATAATAATCTAAAAACAATAGAGGCACTCCACCACAACAAATCATATCGTTCACACACATTGCGACTAAATCTTGACCTAATGATTCCCAACGTCTGAATTGCGCACCTAATTTTACTTTAGTACCTACCCCATCTGTACAAGTTACTAAACATGGGTTTTTCATGGTGCTAAAATCAACTTTGAATAATGAGGCAAAGCCACCTATTCCGGATACAATATTGGCTTGATGATGTTTTTTTCCATGAGGAGATTTTTGAATCCATTTAACCAATGCCTCACCTGCTTCAACATCAACACCAGCTTGTTTATAATTGAGTGACATACATGAGCCTCATTTTTTTAGTTTGTAATCTTGAATTGCGATGAAAAGATAAAGCCAGATGACAAAAATCTTGTCTACAAAATAACTGCTCATGATTAAGTCTGATCCGCTGCGCGATTATATCAGACATAATCACGAGCAGTTATTTCTTTTGTTTGTCTTTGGTGATCTGCGATCACACTACTCATGATTAAGTCTGATCCGCTGCGCGATTATATCAGACATAATCACGAGCAGTTATTTCTTTTGTTTGTCTTTGGTGATCTACGATCACACTACTCATGATTAAACTGCTCATGATTAAGTCTGATCCGCTGCGCGATTATATCAGACATTTAACTCCTCATGTTATACTACTTAAGTGGAGTTTAAAAATTTATTCGATTATTTCACATAAAACCCTTTTTTAAGTTAAATTTAATAAACTATAATAATTTTTACTGTTCATTTTATGAATATCGTAAATTTTAAGCCTTTTAATCAAAACTTTAGAAAGTGTATCTTGTGAATTATTTTAAAACTTATCTTCAAAATTTGTATTCAAATTCTGTTCTACATAATCTTGATAATATAAAATCCCTTCTACCTAAAAACCGCAATTCTAAATACCTTGATTTAGGATGCGATGACGGAGTTAGAACAATGAG
Organism: Bdellovibrionales bacterium; assembly: GCA_005793345.1. GTDB lineage: Bacteria > Bdellovibrionota > Bdellovibrionia > Bdellovibrionales > Bdellovibrionaceae > SXSU01. Next base: position 195,380 of record SXSU01000092.1, on the reverse strand, counting down.
CTGGGCCAACTCAATTGGAACAAAAAATGTTTTTGGAGCCGAAATTGTTCCTGAAAAAGTAATGCTCTCACAACAAAAAGGTATTTTTGTTAAAGAATTTGATTTGAATCATAAATTTCCCTTTGAAGATTCTAGTTTTGATTTGATTACTTCAAATCAGGTCATTGAGCATTTACTGGATACAGATTTGTTTTTATCAGAAATTTTTAGAATACTCGCACCTGGAGGCTATTTTATAGTTAGCACTGAAAACGCAAGTTCTTGGTGTAATATTTTTGCTAGCATTATGGGATGGCAAATATTTTCACTTACAAATTTTTCTGATCGAAAATTAGGTATTGGAAATCCACTTGCTCTTCATCGAGATAAAAGTATTAATTTAAAATCCTGGAACCATGTTCGAATATTAAATTTCCGTGGACTTAAAGAATATCTTGAAGCTTGGAATTTTAAAATTATTGAAGTTAAAGGAGCTGGGTATTTTCCACTACCCACTTCGATTGCAAAATTTGATACCATCCATTCTCATTTTATAACATTTAAAGTTCAAAAATTAATCTGAAAATCTCTCTTTATTTTTCTTAAATTAATTAAAAAATTACTTAATTAATTTAATTTGCCAAGTTATCACGTAAGTTCAATACTGTACCATTTTTTCTGATATGTTCTAATTGCTTTCGACCTAATTTTGCAACAGCTACACCTTCAATATTTTCTTCTCCCAATTCTAAAATGCCACCAGGTGGATATCCGATATCACATGGAGTATAAATTCCTCCTTGACCATGATGTACATTTATTTCTGGAAAGTCTTTGTGTCCCCCAACAATTGAAGACATCACTACATATGTTTGATTTTCAATACACCTAGCCTGGGCACAATACCTAACTCTCCAATAGCCATGAATATCTTCAGTACAACTAGGAACTAATATTACTTCAACTTTATCTTTAACAAACTCAGCACAGTAACTTGGAAACTCTATATCATAACAAATTGCTATTCCAATTTTAAAACCCTTTAGCATGAAATGAGTAATATCAGGACTTCCACCTTTAATTTTCCAAACCTCATCTTCAAAACGTGTCATATTTAATTTATCTTGGTAAAAAGAAAATTTCTGATTCGTTTGTTTAAGATCTTCAGGATTAAAAACATAACAGCGATTAACAATTTTTTTAGAGGAGTCAGTCATTATTACCGGATATGTCCCTGCAACTATGCAAATATTATGTTTCATTGTAAGTTCAAAAAAATTATTTATAAATTCATCATGAAACTCATTTGCTTTTTGAAGTTGCTCTAAAAAACTTAAGTTCCCATAACCAGATATTCTACATTTAAAAAGTAACCAACTTAGGCTAAAATACTCAGGAAATAAAATACAATCTGCCGATTTCACTTTAGATTTAAGTATACAAATTTCAACTCGATTCCAAAATTCATCCTGAGATGAAATTGCATTTAAACTAAATTGGGTAGTTGAAATAATTAAATCCATAATTTAAATCCTATTTTTTTAAAAAATGATAATTGATAATTTGCTTCATGTTCCGATGATTATCTTTAAAACCTATGTTAATTTTATATTATACTAAATGGTATTATACTTTAAGTATAATACCATTTAGTATCTCGCAAATAAAATACCACAAAAGAAAATAATTTTTCATCAAAGTAACCATTTATTTATAAAAATAGAGTGACGATTCGTGTCTATTTTTTAAAAGACTTTTCTTATTAATAAACAAAAACTAACCTTTATTAGGCACAACTAAAAGCTTATGTTATAAACAAGAATTTCACTTTTTAAGAGTAAGATCAATTTTGAATAATAATTTATTACTTCGTAAAAAACCTCGAATAGTTAGACGATTTTCAACAAATTGGAAAACTGAAAAGCTTTATTTTGATAATGATGATTATTATCGCGATCTCATTGCTGAAATTGATTTGGCTCGTTATTCTATTGAAATGGAAGTTTTCACTTTTGAAGAGGGAGTACTTGGTCAAAGAATAATTGAAGCTTTTCATCGTGCCACCCTAAGAGGTGTTTCTGTAAGACTTATTTGTGATGGATGGGGCTCTCCTCTTTTTTTACAAAACATTGCACCACTGCTCAGAAGAATAGGTGTACGATATAAACTCTACCGACCTTTGCCATGGCGCTTTGGCCACACAAGAGGGGAATCAAAAAATATTTTTTTTAAATTGTGGTCTCGAATTAAAAAAATAAATCGTGGATTTCATCGTAAAGTTACAATAATTGATAAGAAATATGCTTGGGTTGGAAGTCTTAATGTCTCTGATGTACATCTAAAAGAAGTTTACGGAAAAAATGCATGGGTAGATGTTGGAGCTCGAATTGAAGGCGAAGCTCTTCCGTCATTAAATTTGGCATTTGAAAAAGCTTTTAATAAAAAACGCTGGCTAAGATTGCGTCCACGTCCCAATCATCCACTTGTTTTACTTAACGACTCATTTGTACGACGAAGACGAACTACTTATATTCAAAAAAGACGGTTACGAAGAGCTAAGAAAAGAATTTGGATTCAAAATCCATATTTTGTTCCAGAGCGATCTCTTTTACAAGCTCTTTATAAAGCTGCAAAAAGAGGAGTGGATGTTAAAGTTTTAGTGCCCGATAAAAATGATCAACCTATAGTTAAGTGGATCATGCACGCACTATTAAATCAGTTATTAAATCATAATATTCAAGTATATGAATACAAACTACACTTTGCACATAAAAAAGTTCTAATTGCAGATAGTACATATACAATTGGGTCTACAAATTTTAATCATCGAAGTATTTTACACGATCAAGAAGTTGAAATACTAGTTACCCATAGAGAAAATCAAAGATTACTTGATCAAGTTTTTCGTGCAGATCTAGAAAATAGTGTTCTCATTACTAAAGAGACCATTAACCTACAGGCAATGTGGTATCGAATTTTTATTAGACTTATGTTCTTTTTAAGATATTGGTGTTAGAATTTTTTAAAGTATAGACAGTCAATCTCAGTAGTCATTATGACAGCTCTTGATTATATCTGATATAAGCTTGCGAATGATCAGATTTAATCACAAGTGGTTATTTAATAATTTTTATCGAATTTATAGGAATTGAATAAAAATTATATTCAAATTTTAAGATAGGTAATTTCTTTTTTACTCGTTTTAAAACTTGATGAAGACGACCATTAAGTTGCTCCACAGCTGCATACTCTGGCCAAAGTCGCTCAATAAGATCTACTGACGAAAGTTTTTGTTCAACCAACATTTCGACTAATCTCCCCTCGACAGTACCTCTTTTAAGATGATCTAAAAATTCGTTTTTATTAGAAAATAACATTCCAGTTTCATAGTTCCAAACATATGATACAGAATTATTTTTTTCGCCAATTTGTTCATTTTTAAATTTCTGATTATAAATTTCTAACCAATGCCACTGCACTACCGAAAAATTTTCTGGATTTTTAGGAGCTGAATTAGATAGAAGTACCTCTAAGATGTGATATGGAAATAAAATTCTATTTTCAATGGGAAGTAAAATTGATTCTTGTAACTTTTTTGCTTCATTAAAATTATTCAGTTCATAATAAATGAGCGCTAAAATGATCATTGCTATTTGTAAATCAGCTCGATAACCACCTTCTTTAAATAATCTAACAGCTTCTTCTGCTGAACTTTGAGCACCGAAGTATTTTTTTCTTGAATATAAGTAAAATGCTTTTTGTCGAATAACTAAAGCTAAAACCCTACTGACATTATTATTGAAACATAGCTTTTCGAGCGAACTTAATTTTTCTTGCATTTCGAAATCAGAAAGACAATTAGAGTTAATTAAACCTGAAAGTTCATTATAAAGAGCAAGACATACCTTATCCATAAATTGGATAGAATAATATGTTGAAGCTAATCGAAATTCCGCAGCTCCTTTTATAAATTCACTCATATAATAGAAGTTTAAGCCTCTTACAAAGTGGCATTCTGCTTTTAAAAACGAATCATTAATTAATTTAGGCTCTAGCATGGCCAAATGGCTTTGTGGAACTGATTTACCATAATACATTTGTCCGCGTATAGCCAATAATCTTCGATAGGTTTCGACTTCAATATTTTTATCAAAGTTTTCTGCCTCACGTAAATGTATTAAAAACTCTGATGTCTCGGATGAAACTCCAGTTTCAAGAAGCTGTAATTGATGTAAATACTTTTCTCGCATTAACATATTAAATATTATTCTCCCCTACCGTGTGAAATTTTATAGAATATATGCATCTGGGAATCCGGTGAACACAAATTAGGTCTGATATGAAAAATTAAATTTAAATTATTATCAATTTTAAAATCAAACTCTGAAGAACTCAATTCACATTCTTCAGCTGAATTTAAAATTTTTCTAACTTTAACATCAGGACTTAAATAATCTTTTACGCTAAAATTTAATTCAAATTGAATAATACTCTCTTCATGGGAATTAAGTTTTGGAAGCTCAGTATTGTAAATTAACAAACATTTTTGTTCATCACATTTATTTTTGATGGACGGTTGGAATTTTTTTTCATGTTCATCAAATTGTGAAAAATAAAAAGCAAACTTTCCTTCTTCAATCTTATTTTTAATTTGTTCCCACTTATATTTTTGAAAAAAACGAACTGTTCCAGTTTTGCTTAAATAACTATTGTTATTAAACTTCCTCAAAATAATATTTTTTAAATCATCTTGAGAATTAATTTTTACTAATTTTAAAAACGCATCCATTTGATCTATATTCGTTATTTTTTCTAACTCAAATACTTGAAGTAAATCATCAATATTTTTAATAATATAAGTTTTTTTATTTGTGGTTAACGATTTAATTTTAATAACACCTTTATTATAAAAATAATTTACACCATCATCGCAAATATTTTTATTTTCAATTATTAAAGAATGACTAAAGTTAGGTTTAAACGAATAATTTTGATGTGAATTAAGTAGCGTCTGCTCCTTAGAATCTATGTTTTCACCACCACTGGATCCCCAATCTGAGCCAGTTTTTTCACCACCACCTGTAGATGGAAAGCCATTTTCACAAATAGTTTCAAAAACAATACTACTATTTTCATCTATCAACTGTCTCTTAAAAATCACTTCAGAATTAATAACAACTGGATCTTGATGATAAGATAAAAAATATCCTTCTGATTCATTTGGTATCATAATACTTCTTAAAAACTCTTCGATATCATATTTAGGTACAATTACAGAACTTGATCCATTGATTTCAGTTTTTGCAACTAAACCAATGAAGGAATCCCAGTCAAAATCCTCTTTATCTGGTGCAATAACATTAGATTTAAAAACCGGACTTCCACTCAAACCAAACCATGCTGCAAAATTTGTAATTAGAATAGGCTTCTGAATAGCAGGAAGTCCAAAATAAAGTCCATCATTTTCTGAAGTATAAACCTGCTGATTTCCTATAAAAACTGGAGTCACTCCATTATCATTATTTTTCATGTATTTACCATTATTAATTCGTAGTAAACCATTATCACTAATATTATCTTCATTATAAATTGAAGATTGGCTCTTATATTCAGTATAAAATTTTTCATCCTCTTGATATAAATTAATTAATTTTGAAAACTCAGGATTTAAAATAAAAAAATAACTTAAAATATTATCATCATCTTTAATTTCATACCATGGTTTATAAATAGTGAGTTCATTTTTATTATTAATTAAACTGAATTCAAATTCTTTTGATTTATTAAGAATTTTAGAACTTTGATTACCAAAAATATTCTCTAACGAGAAAAAACTATTTGTTTCACTATTTTTATTCTCCTTAGACTCATGAATTGGGATTAAAAATACTAAATCGCTATTTGAATTAAATGATTCTATTTTAAATTCTTCTTTTAAATCATCACAACTTACAAAAATATGATTCGGATTTCCTCCGATTAAATGCCAATTTGTTAAAACACCACTTAGTTTTTTAACATCTGAATTTATTTTTACATTAATACCATTTCCAAATCTTGATTTTAAAATAGGCTTTAATAATTTAGTATCATAAACTGAATACACTGATTCTATTTTTAAAGTTAAACATTCTTTAGCAAATAATAATTCGCTAAGGAAATTAACTAAAAGTAATGCTAGAATCAGTATTGCTTTTTTAAAATTCATTTATAACTCCAAAATCTTAATCCTTAGAAAAGCAAAATGAATGCCACTTCAAAAATTACAAAGTACTTTTTGGCAAAGTTAATGTCTTGAAATTTATATATATTTATTGATTTTAAAATCCAGTATTTAACATCAGAAGTACATTCTGATGTCAATGTTATAGACAGTTTACTTAGTTAGTGTAAGTGGAGAATAAAAACTTAATACATTATATTATTTTCAGCATCTATGCTTACAAAATAAAAAATTGGTTACATAAAAACACATAACAAAGGATGAAATATGAATAACAGCACTACAATAAATAAACTTTTTATAATGATAGGAAGTTTGACTATAATTACAACATCTAGGCTTTGCTTTGCAACAGAAGCTGGATCTGTTTCTATGAAATGCCCTCAAGGCTTTTACGTTAAAGGAGTTACAGCCTCTGGAGCAAAGGCAATGAGTATGACTTCTGGGGGACTTAATAATGGTTTTGCAACTAAAGATACTACTCAATGTATCTCTTCAAATGGTTGGGAAATAGCTCTTAGTGATGTGAAACTAACTTGCTTTAATCCAAGTACAAATGAAGAGACAAGTATCGGTAGCGTGGATGGAAATGAACATCAAGAGTTAGTTGGTGATTTAGAAATTTTCAATGACAGTTCGTGGGTGTATAATAACTCTAATGTTCGAGAATTAACAAAAAGAGATATGAGCGTTCAATGTTCCACTGGAGAAATGGTTGAATATCATCCCGATATTTCGTCAATGGACCCCTTTTGTCAGGGTTCAGTCGAAGTAGCAACTAAACCATTTCGATGTATTGAACTCAATATTGATAAACCAACATCAGGATTTTCATTATTAAAATCTGAAGTTAAACAAATTGCACTTTTTAAATTGGAATCGGATGTGCTTCATTCAAAAGTACTAGAATTGAGTGATATTACTTATTTTGCTCATGCACTTCCAATATCTGAAAAATCAATAGAATTAAGTCATGTAGAAACTCATTTCAATCCGTCCTCATTAGCAGCACAGTTTAAAATATCAGAAACAGATGCTAATAATCCAGATGTAACACCAATACTTCATTTATATAGTCAACTTTGTACAGAAAATAAAATAGGCAAAGAGGGATTTAAAAACCGAGATCAAAACTCTTCTTTACTAACTATTCCTGGTAGAAAATGTTGGTATCCAGAAGATCAAATCGGCAAGAGTAAACTCAACGAACTCACTCGAGAGCTAGAGGCAATGCTGGAAACGATTAATGGAAATACTTATTTTGTAAATGCAATTGAAAATAATATGCAAGAATCAAATTGGAACTACGTAAATCCTGCTGAAGCCATGATAATTAAATTAGGTAGAAATAGTGGTTCACGCGAAGAATTTAATGAAGCCATGAATTTTTATCATTCACCAGAATTCGCTACGAAAGCAAAAAGTATTTTAAGAGATAGAGAACATAGCTATCTTGAATGGGCTTTTCGTTTAAAACTTTATCATAAATTATTTGATCCATCTAAAAAGAACAACACCATTGGGAAAACATTTGAGTTTGCTAAAATTAAAATGATAAAAGATATTTTAAATGATCCGAATTCTGCCAATGACTTAACATCAAATTCAAAAAAATATCTCGAAGAAGCTGGGATCAGTATTCCAAATTGATACACTTGCTTAATAGGTGTTAACTTATTCGAGTAAAGCCAAACTACATGCTATAATTAATATAATAATTATTTTATTAATTATAGCAGCTTATACAATTTAAAAAAAATTTATCATTACAATAATTTTTATTTAAAATTTCAATTTATAATTAATTAAATTAAATTGATTGCTAAATTGAATACTTTTTTCAAAATCAATAAAACGCTGATTTAATATTGTGAGTAATAATTTTTTGTCTGATTCAGTTGCAAATGAATATTCAATTGAATTGTAAGACATTTGTTTAAATTCATCATAGGAAATATCTGTTTCTTTTATTACCATTACACATTCGTTTTTAATATCAGTGTCAAAAATACCTTCATCATCAGTACTTAAACTTACAGGTAAACCTAATCTAAGATAATTCAAAAACGGATGCTCCTTTAAGTTATTAATTTTCGTCAATCGCAGATTACTTACTAAATTAATTTCAACTGGAATTTTATTTTGACTTGCATACTCAAGTGCAATTGCATCCTCCATCAAATTTACACCGTGACCAAGTCTTTCTGAACCCAATATAATGGCATCCCGAGGGTTCCGAATATCTCCGAGTTCTCCTGCATGCATAGTTAAATGAAGGTCTGAAGTTTTACTTATCTTTGCCTTTAAAAAAGCTCCATAAAGAAGTTGTCCTTTTTCAAAGGCAGGGTTTTCTTCTTCATTATCCAAAAAATCTATTCCAACTAAATATTTATTTCTTGGCATTTCTAAAATTTTCTTTGCTTGTTCAAACAGATCTTCAGGTGTTTGTGTTCGATCAAAAGAATAGTTAACTCTAATTATTAGACCAACTTCTCTTTGGATTTTTTCAATTATTGATGCTAATTCATTACTAAAACCACTAGTAAACTCAACATAAATCACACCTTGTTTAAATGCCCTACGAGAAAAATCGAAAAGTGCTTTTTCATAATCAACCCAGGTATGTACTGCCGTTCCCAAAAAATAAAAAACGGAGTTGAACCTTGAAAAAGGCTGTTTTCCAAAAGGTAAAAATAAAAATTGCTGAAAGTATTTTTGATTCTCTTTTGAATATTGTAAGTAATTTAATCCATCAACTAATGATAACAACCCCTCTTGTTCATATGGAAAAATTGTGGCGTTACCATTTGCATTTTCAATATCCTTTAAAATTGAACGAATAGATAATACTGGGTTTTGCGACTCTAAAAGTTGATTTATAGTATCTCGGTTGAAAGTTCCAAATGGATGAACATGTAACATTCCTCCTTTGGGTATTTTTTCACAAAATGTTTTTATTTTGTGTAAATCTTGTTCTGAAAATTCTATTTTTCTTAAAATATCAAAATCTATTTTTGACCGTAATTGTGAATTGATTTTTGCTTGGCGAATTTTAATCTTCTGTCGATTTTTAAGTAAAAGTACATCTTCACTTGTAATTTGATATTCTGAATTTAACCGAATAATATCTTCCCATGTATTACGAGAAATTAAATTTTGCGTTTTATTTTGTAAATTATTTTCAATATTGAACAAAAGTTCATTTTGAGCATTTTTATAATTTATCCACTGCTGATTTAACTTTTGATCTAAATCAATTTTAGAAAAGGCAAAACTTAAATTAAAAAAATAAATTATTGAGATTCGCAATAAAATTTTCAAGATAACTCCAATACAACTATAGTTTAAAAAAATTAACTGAGACTTATATCCAGTCACTATATTGGTCAACTCATATCTCATAGACATTCACTACTGGACGAATGAAATGAACAACCTAATAAACAAGAAAATAACTGATCTTTATTCAGTCTAATATAATATAGCGGTTGCTCAGAAATATCTAGAAGCAGTATTTTAATTGAATGTAATCCTGAAAAAGTATTTAATATAAGTAACCCTGATTACGAGATTTAAAATGAAAAATGCAATTTTTCCAGCAATTATTTTTTTCCTCTTGTCACCTAAATTAAGTTTTGCAACTGACCAAGCCTTGCTCACCTGCCATTCTACAAAATCATGTGCTGAAACTACAATCGGTCTTGCGCAATTGGGATTATTTTTTGCTGGATTACTTGGCCCACATTATTTTGTGAATAACTACATTATAAATGAAAAATTATCTACAGTTCAAGTTGGAGTTGGTCCTGAAACAATAAAGTTTAGTACCCAATTTGCATCTCTCATTAACAAAAGTGAACCTCACAATTTAATTACCAAAGCCTCACTTCAAAAAATTGAATACTCTGAAGATATTACATATTATCAATCACAATTTGGGGTTGGTTATGGGTTTACATTTAATTATGACGATTATATTAAGTATGAAACAACAATTTTGGCTGATGCAATTCAATTTAGTTATATTTCCAAGACTTATTTTGAGCCTGATTTGTTACTAAGAGCGATTTATTATTACAATGATAAATTGAAACCTTTTATATCTTTGAATTTAATTGGATCTAATAAAATTAAAACTATTATAGAAATAGGATCAAGATTTAAAACATATAATTTTTCAATTGCACATGAACATATAAAATCAAATGATAAAAAATTGTTATATCTCAACTTTGATTTGAGATTTTAAATATTGAAAGATACTTTTATAATTGAAATATTAGTTAGTCTAAATTCTTTATAATAAAAATTAACGACTCAATATTATATCTGATTTAATCTTCCAAGATCCTTATTTATGAAAAGCTATTTTGAACAAAAATTAATCCAATTATCTGGGTCTTTTTCCAAAATAATACACTTACCATCTTTTTTTAGTGAATTCAAACAACATTCCATTTGTCCTCTAGAGTTTTCACCTTCTTTGAAAAAGCTTATTGAAATAGCCAGTCTTAAATATTCGATCACATATTTTTTTAGCCCTTTTGAAATAAGTAATCTTGCAAGCTCCCCCCTTGGACCATAGGAACTTAATATTGAATCTTTTTTTTCTTCACGAATGGATTTTAATAATTCTTTACTGGCTAATTCAATGTCATTATCCATAAAAGCTATTAATCCTAATAACTGGTGCGCATCATGATAGTAATTTTCATAATTAAACTTTTCGTCACTATTTAAATTTTCAAGAATACAAATTGTCAAGGCAGCAGAATTCTTTGCATTTAGATATTTTTTAATTTTAATGGCAGATACAATTTCTTGATTTAATTTTAATAAATCACTTGTGGAAAAGTTTTTACATTCGTCAGCATTGGCCATCGTAAATACCATTGATAAGGTAAAAAATATTTGTATGAGTTTGAAAATAATTTTTAATTTACTCATGGATGCTCACTTTCATTAATACTTTTAAATTTATAGCTTTACTTAAATACTACAGCTTCTAATTCAAAGTCACAATTAGAATTTTATTTTGGCCTCAAACTTGCTATAAATTTAAATAAACCAGGATGGTTTATTTTTTAAGGGATTAAACAATGTTTTATTCAAAATGGATTGCTTTTTTTGTCACTTTTATTCTAAATTTTTCATTGTCTTTAGCAGAGAATCTTCAATGCTCAAATTTATTTCAGGTTAAAAATTCACATAATTCATTATCCAATTTCAAGAATACCTATAAAAAAGTTTTATCGGCAGAATCAGATTATTTAAACCAATTCTATGATCCAATATTAATTACTGTCGATAAGGAATTAGAATCTCTAGCTCTTGACCTAAATTCTTGGTTTGCTGATAATCAATCTAATTCAATTAAAAATATAAATTTTAACAATGAATACAAAATTATTGTTGCTTCATTAAAAAAGAAATCCCACCTTGAACTCTACGATGCTACTTATGGTAATTATTTGCTATTAAATTTATATGATCCAAATACTTGGCGTGAATTTTTAAGACAAACTCTAAATTCAAATAGAACTGTCGAATTGCCAATTTACTATCGAAAATACTTATTTGAAAATATGCCTAAGTCACTTTTTGACCAATTAGAAGTCCAATTACAAAATACGACTAAATTTGCTCAATCTTTTGATAAACGAAAAACTGCCTTTAGATTTTTAATTTATTTAGATTCAATAAAAAACAAACCTGAATCAAAACTTCTAAGTGATTTAAAATTAACAGGTAATATACAACAAGCTCTATCTAATTATTTCCAAAGTCGAACTCATTTAAACCAATTTAATCCATACAAATCTAATAGTTTTTTAACCATAAATTATTTTGGCAGATTGGTTAGTACTATTAAAGATTTTTTTACAAATACAAAACTCACTAATAAGTATAATTCAATCTTTATTTTTGGAAGTACTCCAAATGGGCGATCTACACTTGAGTCTGATATTGATTTAGCACTTGATATCCAATTAAGTTCACTGGATGAATTAGCATTAATAAAAGTATTAAAATCTAAACTTCCAGATTTTACTCAAAACAAAGAAAAACTCTTTGAATCTAAAATATATAGCAAAAAATTACTCCAATTTTTGTATTTAAGTCCGGTTTCAATAGCAATTCAAAAGGGAAAACCATACCTTGTTGTAAGGGATGAACTTTCTATTAATTATAAAAATTTTGAATCATTATTTTATAAATCAGGCTTCCAAAATGAAGGATTTTTTATTAAACCTTTTGAGTTTGATTTATGGTACTTCCCTATAGATTTAGATCAAAACGGAAACTGGTCCTCATCTTCTACTCAAAAATATTTTAAATTAAAAAACAAATAGAGCAAAACCTAAAGCTATCTCAATATTGAAATTCAGAATTTGAAGAATTTGATACAGAGTGTAGATAAGATAGTTGTCTATACGATTATTTTAGTGCTAATACTTTTCAATCTTAAATAGAAGAGGAATTTAATTATGATTTTAAAAACTCCTGAAGACTTCAAGCGACTTGTTAATCAATTTAAATCTGAGTGCGAATTTGTTGCCATTCGCTATGTTGAAGAGGCCAGTAATTACTATAATTACCGAAATGAAAAACCTCGCCCAACTTCACAAAATCAAATTCGAGGTGCAATGATTGAAGTTCATGAAGGTGGTTGTATTGGATACGCGGCAACTAATTTGATACATGAAGCCGGTCTTCAATCTGCTTTTTATAAAGCTCGCTCAATAGCAAGAAATACCAAGTCTGTTTCAACAACACTTTTTCCTTCAAGTCAGATAAGACCACTCAATGTAGGTTATTACAGTACATTATCAGAGCGTGATTCATTATCATTAACTTCAATTAATTCATTTCTCAAAAAAGCTAATCAATTACTAAAAAATAATAAAAGTGAAATTATAAGTTCAAGCTCCTCAATATTTGATATTTCCTATAATCAAATTTATATTTCTTCAATAGGCTCTGAAATTATTCAAAATTTTCAACGTACTGGAATTAATTTAATGGCAACCTCACAACGTGGCTCTGAAACTCAATACAGATCTTACTTTGGAGGTCTTGCAGATTGTAAGCAACAATCGCTATCTACAGCTCTCGATGAAGAAAAATATTTTGATGCCTGTGGAGTAATTTCAGCAGAAGCAATCGAGTTGTTAGACGCAGAAGATTGCCCTAAAGAAACTGCAGATCTTATTTTAATGCCCGATCAAATGATGTTACAGATACATGAATCCATTGGTCACCCTCTAGAGTTGGACAGAATTATTGGAGATGAACGAAATTTTGCTGGCTCAAGTTTTGTTCAACTTGAAGATATAGGCAAACTCCAATATGGTTCATCAATAATGAACGTTACCTTTGACCCTTCAGTTGAAAGTGAATTAGCAACTTATAAATTTGATGATAATGGTTGTAAGGCTAAACGTGAATTTTTAATTCAGGATGGTAAATTAGTGCGAACTCTTGGCGGACTCGAAAGTCAGTACCGAACTGGCGCACCAGGCGTGGCAAATGCACGTTCTTGTTCTTGGAATCGTGCCCCAATTGATAGAATGGCAAATTTAAATTTAGAGCCTGGACAAGCAAACCTTGATGATATGATTTCTTCAGTACAAAATGGTGTTTTAATGCACTCCAATCGCTCGTGGTCTATTGATGATTTTAGAAATAAATTTCAATTTGGTTGTGAATATGCAAAAAAAATCGAAAATGGAAAGATCACAAAAACTTTAAAAAATCCTAACTACAGAGGGCAAACTATTTCTTTTTGGAATAACTTAAAAATGGTTGGTGATAGCTCTACAATGGGCTTATTTGGTACTTTCTTTTGTGGAAAGGGTGAGCCTAGCCAAACTATAAATGTTGGCCATCGTTCACCTATTTGTTTATTTTCAAACGTTGAAGTTTTTGGAGGACATAACTAATGTATAATTTAAAAAATGATTTCAAAAACGAAATTTCATCAAACGAGTATGTTGAACAATCTAATAAATACATCCATACACTTTTTAGTAAAGTTCGATCACATATTAATACCGATGAACAGTTAAAAATGAATTTTGATTTTGAAAAATCTTTATTCATTAGATTCCATAATGGAAAAGTTCGCCAAACCACACATGTCCTTCAAGAGATTGTCAAACTTGAATTAATAAATGGACAAAAATCAGCTAAGAAAGAGTTCACTCTTGCTCAAGATCTTAACTTTGATTTTACAACTTCAATGAATGCTATTGAACAATGTCGCATAGATTTTTTAACTATTGATGAGGATCCTTTTTTGAGCCCTCTAACTTCAGTTGAAAAATCCTATGAGTATTTTCCTGGTGATGATTTTGATTCTGACTTTGCTAAATTACTATGTGATAGTTTTCAGGGAAAGGATTTTAATGGCTTGTGGACTTCGGGTCCAATTATACGTGCGAGTTTAACTTCAACCGGGGCTGACCATTTTTTTGCAACCAATAATCATTTTTTAGATTATTCGATTTATAATGGAATACTCTCTATCAAATCATCTATTGCAGGATCAAAATGGAATTGCAAAAAATGGGGTGAGCTATTAGAAGATTCACTCCAAAAATTAAAATTAATGGACTTACCAACTCAAAGAGTTCTACGAGGACAGTATAGAGTCTATCTCAGTCCTGATGCCACTGCAGAACTAATTAATATGTTTAATTGGGGCGGATTAAGTCAAGATGCTTATCAAAGAGGAGACTCAGCACTTGCAAAATTAGTCCGAAATGAAGTTGAACTTTCACCAAAGTTTACACTTATAGAAAACTTTAATCTAGGACTTTGTCCGCAATTTAACTCTGTTGGAGAAGTAGCTGATAAAAAACTTTCATTGATCGAAAATGGAATACTTAAAAATTTATTAACAAGCACTCGTAGTTTTAAAGAATATGGAATAGCTAGCAATCATGCGAACTCCCATGAATCTGTTCGTTCTCCCGAAGTATTATCTGGAAATCTTAAAAAGCAAGATATCCTCAACCAACTTGATACTGGAATTTATATTTCAAATTTACATTACCTCAATTGGAGTGAACAAACTTCTGCTCGAGTAACAGGTATGACTCGTTTTGCTTGTTTTTGGGTTGAAAAAGGTATTATCAAAGGACCAATTGAACACTTAAGGTTTGACGAAAGTATTTTAGAAGCCTTTGGAAACAAACTAGAAGCTGTTACAGAAGAAAGAGAACTCATACCAAATGTTGAAACCTACGGAAGTCGACATTTGGGTGGAATGCTTGTTCCCGGAATGCTAATCAATAATTTTACTTTCACATTATGATTTAAGTATAATGTGAACTTGTTAGGTTCTCCCACATTTACTAGGGACAATTTTTGTCTTTGGCTGTCTAAATATCTACAGTTGAGAATTCTTAGATTATTCTATATATTATTTTTTTTGCTTTCGAAGTAATATCAGTTTTTATGAAAATGCAAACTTTAGTTTGGATTTTCATAATACGGGGTGATTGAAAATCGCCCCCAACAACAGGAAAATAACTGCTTATGATTATGTCTGATATAATCGCGAAGCGATCAGACTTAATCATGAGCAGTTATTAAAATGTAGGTAGTATGATAAGATCTTATATAAAAAATATTTTACTTCTTTCTAGTTTTACTTTCTCAGTTTTTTATTTAATTGATGTAAGCGCAAACGAAAATTTTAGATTGAGTATAAAAAGAGCTCGTAAACAAGGTCAAATAGTATATGACTCCACAAAAGTAGATGTCCTTTTTTCGATACCTGAAATTTGTGAAAATCCAAAATTTAAAATTGTGAAGCAGAAAGAAAAAATTTTATTAGATTATTATTTTGTATCCTTGGTCGTCAAGAAAACAACTGAATGTATTGCCAATTTAAAAATAATGTACGAAAAAGGAAATGTTATTCCAACAAAAAATGTTACGACAAGTCTTTTGGTTAATAAAAGCTCTATTGTCGTTTTTGGCACTCCAAATAAATTTAGAAATGAACTAAAAACTGAAGATGATTTTGAGGATGATATTCCAGAAGAGAAAACTGCGCATGATAGATGGCTTGAAGTATTAAAACAATCCGGAAAATATAAAACTAATGATAGCAAAGAACATAAATATGTTCAAAAAGTACTATATGAGTATTTATCAGCTTTAGGAAAAGCGGATCCTCAAAATTCAGATGAAGCTAGAACTGCTCTTCTACTAAAAGGCCAAACTGATTTAATCAAAGCAATACGATTTACAGGTTTCATTGCCGCTGAAAATTCAGAGGATGCTGTAAAAGATGTAGCCAAAGATTATAGTGATGATTCTGCTTCAGTAGAAGAAACTTTTGAAAAATATAAAGAAGTTATAAGCCTTCAAGCTAAAGATGATGGAGGTGCTGTCATAGTTGGAAGTTTAAAACCTTTTATTGGTGGCACCACTTCCACCATAGATATTACTTTAGAAACACCAATTGAACTTCTTCACAATGGAGAAACAAATTTAGTAGCATCTGCAGAACACACTACAAGACTTAAATTTAATCCAACCCACAAAATTGAATTAAGTACCTTTTATAAATTTTGTGATTCTGACACTGAATTTGCATTGGGGCGTAATTCTCAAATTAACAACTGTACTGGAAATAATAATTTAGGAGCTAGTTCTTCATTTATTTTATACAGAGATCTTGATGGAAGAAGTATAAAATTTACGACTGGAGTTTATAAGGATGTAAAGTCCGATGGAGGCTCATTTAACATAGGACCCGATGAAGGCGCTAATGCCTCCATCTCGGTAATATTTTAAACCAAAAATTGGACTATAGATATTCGCAGAGTAATTCAATTTGAGTTATTGAACTTCCATTTCCTTGTTTTTTGGTAAGGTAAGCAACTTTCTTGCCGTCTGGACGAGGAGTTACTGTGCCATTAATAGAAAATTTAAAATCTCCGCCTATTAGCTCTTGAGGGCTACCAATCCGTTGATAATCAGTATTATCATTTAATAGAATTTCTTCAGCCCCATGTACTAATAAATATTCTGTATCTACTTTGGAGTTTTTATATAAATTATAACCTTTATTTGGCACATTATTTTGAGCTTCACATTTTAAATAAAGTTTAAAATATATTTCTTCGCCAATTGGCCAAGGGACTGGTGAACCAAAACCTTCTTGACCTTCAATAATTTTATTTAAATCACTATATGCTTCATTATTTGCAAATTGAGTCATTGATGAAAATAAAGAATCAATCCATCTTGAAAGTGACTGTGCCACATAATCAGTTGATTCATAACTTAAACAATCAACATTTTCACCGACGATTATTTCTTTATTAATAGAATGATCAAAAACTTTACTTCGTACAGAAGGAGCATCGGCACACCTTGGAGCATCGGGAATTACTAAATGAGATAATTTATCAATTTTTGCAATTTCATTTTTTAATCCATTTATACTTTCATTAGATAATGTACCTAATGTTTTAGATCTAAGTTTATTATCAATTGTTATAATGCGCCCATCACTAAATACTTGAAATTTATAGACACCTTTGTAGTCATCCATTGCAAATCCAACAACAGTGGTTCTTTCTACCAATAAATTGCTTTGTGGAATTGGTGGCATAGGATCAAGTCTACTTTGTGATAATGCCATTTGCGGTGTTAATAGTCCTACTGCTATTAACAATTTAGCCATCCCTACATTTTGAAAAACTCTTAAAAATTTCATTTTATCCTCTTTGTTAATTTGTTAATTATTATAATAACTGCTCATGATTAAGTCTGACTGCTCCGCAATTGTATCAGACATAATCATGCGCCGTTATTTTCTTGTTTGTTTGGGGCGATTTTCAATCACCCCGTATTATAACATTTATATTTAATTATCTTTTTTATCATTTTTTAATCTTGCCCAACTT
The DNA here is from genome assembly GCA_005793345.1 of Bdellovibrionales bacterium. GTDB lineage: Bacteria > Bdellovibrionota > Bdellovibrionia > Bdellovibrionales > Bdellovibrionaceae > SXSU01. The sequence goes on along the minus strand of SXSU01000092.1, from coordinate 177,248 downwards.
CTTAGTTAATGGATAAAAAGAAATTGTGAGTTGATAAACAGAATCCCTTTTTCCCTTACGTTGCATAATATTGGTCATATTTTTTCTAAAATCAGTAATAAGTTTTTTTGCTTCTATTAATCGTGATTTTGGTATCGCCATTGTCATTGACGTTTGAGATCTTTCCTCAATTGGCACATCCTTCATTGCCTGAATAGCTAACTTTAAAAAAGCCTCTTGTTGCTTTAGAGTTGCTGATGTTGCAACCTCTGGCCCTATACTAGTATTACTACTTGATTGAAATATTATTAGTCCTTTATTAGTTTTTTTAACCTTAATAAAACCTAATCGAATCATTCGATTTAAAGCTTCTTTGGCTTCAAATGAACTTATACCTAAATGTGCCGCAATTGCATTTGGATGAGGATTAAAGTTTTCAAGTGTAATCAACTCTAAAATAGCAAAGTGATACCATTCCGATATTAATTGAAGTTGATCAAGAGTAATTTTATTAAAAACTTGATTATCTTCAACTAAGGTACTTTCAATTTTTTGACTTGAGTTTTTTAACTCGTCAGAGAAAACATTAAAATTTAAAATTTCCTCTGGATTTATATTCAAACAATAAGTAATTTTTTTAAAAGTTTTTGGAGTTACACTTCTTTTTCCATTTAGAAGTTTAGATAAAAAAGATGAACTGAGTTGCAATGTGTTTGCATATGATCTTAATGAATATTTTGAATTATTATGATGTCTTTTATGAAAATCATTTTTCAAATAATCTATTATATTTTTTTGATTTTTAAACTTTCCAAGTTCAGTTTCCATGGCTGAATTTTTAACTACTTGTCTTTAATACGTCAAAACAAAAAGTTTAATTTCGGACTCAATGTGAGTCCAAATATGGACGCAATCATGTTGATTTTTTTCAAACTCTCCAAAAGATTGATAAAATTAAACTTTATATCATAAAGTCATTTTTTCATTTCTTAAGAGTAACGGTAAATAATATACATAAAGTTTTATACAAACTTTAATCTAGTTCTCAGTTAAAATGGATTAGCATTGATTACATTGCTCAAAGTATAGAGTAAGTTATAGTTATGTCGAAATGTCCATACACTTGGTTTGTAGGTTTATTTAGTAATTCAGAATCAAAAGGCTCTGGAGTTGCCAATAATTTACGTGTGACTGTTTATAAAAATAATGAACGTGTAGTTGATGTCGCTCTTCCCGCTAATAGCGCTAGATGGTTAATAGACATAATTCCAACAGATGTCGTCACAAAAATTCGACAAGAGGGGGTTCCACTTGATGCTATTCAATCTGAACTTGCTAAGGCTGAAGTTTTATCACCTCAAAAAATTTTTAAATTAGAAGAACCACACAGATCTGTCGATGTCTGGTTAGAATAATAACTGCTCATGATTAAGTCTGATTGCTTCGCAATTATATCAAACATAATCACAAGCAGTTATTTTCTTGTTTGTTGCTCATGATTAAATCTGATCGCTTCGCAATTATATCAAACATAATCACAAGCAGTTATTTTCTTGACTAAGAACTAATTATCCTATGCAGCAAACGATTACGTCAAGAATTCACTAAATATTAGTGAAACATTGCAGTTTATTCATTCACATGTTAATTATACAGCGGTACAAATAAGTGTTCAAATCTCATAATATGGGATGATTGAAAGTCATCCCAATAAACTAGAAAATAACTAAAGGGGTGAATTATGCAAAATTCTATAAATAAATTTTTTTCTGACCTTAAAAATATGGTTTCTCATAACGAAAAAATAAACCATTTGAAAAAAGAAGTAACCCATAAAATTAATGAAGAAATTGCAAAAGTAAAATCGACAATTCAACCAGAAGCTTCTCAAACATTAAAAAAAGCAGAAAAAAAATATAATGAAGTTGTTGTTAAAATTAATAAAGCTCAATTACAAGTTGACAAAGAATTTAAAAAAACACTAGCTCATCTTAAATCTTCTGCGAATGACCTTGAAAAGACTCTGAATCAATATAAAAAAATGGCTATGAAACAAAAAGATACTTTAGCAAAAAAATTTACTTCAACTAAAACACCAAAAGCTTCCAAGCCTAAAACAACCGTTAAAGGGAAGGTATCAAAAAAAGCACCTACAGTTAAAAAAATAAATACTAAAACTGCTAAAGTTGCAAAATCTGTTAAATAAAATCTTTATTTCTTAAAAGCCGATTGTTAAATCGGCTTTTTTATTATGTTTTATAAAAAAATAATCGTTAAAATAGTATTATTAATTTTAATGAGGTAAACCCGTTGCGGATATAAATTGGAAAGAATACAAACATGTACAACTTGAATGAACTTATCAATAAAAATGAATTCACATCTCGACATATTGGTCCAAATAAGGCCGAACAAAAAGAAATGTTATCTTTTTTAAATATTAATTCACTAGATGAATTGGCTCAAAAAACTATCCCATCACATATACTTAGTAAAGAAACTTTTTCTTTTGAACCCCAATCTGAATATTTATTATTAAATGAACTTAAAAAAACAATTAGCAAAAATAAAATTTTTCATTCTATGATTGGAATGGGCTTTCATGATACTGCAACTCCTACAGTTATTCAGAGAAATATTTTAGAAAACCCTGCATGGTATACAGCTTACACTCCTTATCAAGCTGAAATATCTCAAGGTCGAATGGAAGCACTTCTTAACTTTCAAACTCTTATCAAAGATCTAACTGGGATGGAAATTTCTAATAGCTCTTTACTCGATGAAGGAAGTGCCGCTGCTGAAGCAATGTTTATGGCTTATAATCTTACAAAAAAAAACAAAGCCGACACGATTTTAGTATCTTCTCAAAATCATCCCCATGTCATCGAAGTCCTTCACACTCGAGCAAAACCTCAAAATATTAAAATCAAAATTCAAGACCCAAGTGAATTTAAACTAACTGATGATGTTTTTGCTATATTACTTCAATATCCACACTCTACAGGTGGAATTGTTAATTATAAAATTCTAGCTGAACAAGCGCATGCTGCTCAAGTTTTGGTTATTGCAAACGTGGATTTACTTTCATTAACACTACTTACACCGCCAGGTGAATGGGGTGCTGATATTGTAACTGGTAATTCACAAAGATTTGGAGTTCCACTTGGTTTTGGTGGCCCTCATGCAGCGTTTTTAGCTACAAAAGATATTTATAAAAGATCAATTCCAGGACGATTGATTGGAGTTTCAATTGATACTGACAGTAAACCAGCATTGCGCCTAGCTTTACAAACACGCGAGCAACACATTCGTCGCGAAAAAGCGACTAGCAATATTTGTACTGCACAAGTACTACTTGCTAATATGGCATCAATGTATGCTGTTTATCATGGGCCTGTAGGATTAAAGAAAATTGCATCCAGAATAAATCGCTTTACATTAATTTTGAAAAAGGCATTAGAAAAACTTAATTATATAATTACTGATAAAAATATTTTTGATACTCTTACAGTTCATATCAAAACTAAAGCTGAATTTGAAAATATTATTTTACTTTCACAACAACATCACATTAACTTCAGAATCTTTGAAAATGAGTTAAAAATTGGTATTAGTTTAAATGAAACTACTCAATTTGAACATCTTGATAAAGTCGTTTTATGCTTCAATCAAAATAAACAAGTAGATTTTAAATTAGTTGAACTTGATGAAAATAAATATTCTTTTGCTAGTGAATTTTTAAGAGCAAGTCCTTATTTAACTAATACTGTTTTTAATAGTTACCATTCTGAAACCGAACTTTTAAGATATATTAACCAACTTTCTGCCAAGGATTTATCATTAACTTTTTCAATGATTCCACTTGGTTCTTGCACAATGAAGTTGAATGCAACTTCCGAGTTAGTTCCAGTTTCTTGGCCTGAAATTTCAAGTATTCATCCTTTTGCACCAGCTGATCAAACATCAGGATATATTACTATGATAAAAGATCTTGAAATTAAGCTTGCAAATATTACAGGTTTTGCAGCAGTAAGTTTACAACCCAATGCAGGTTCACAAGGTGAGTATGCTGGTCTATTAGTCATCAGAAAATATTTTGAATCAATAGGACAAGCTGATCGAAATATTTGTATAATTCCAAGTTCTGCACATGGTACTAACCCCGCAAGTGCAAACCTCGCAGGGCTGCAAGTTGTCGTTGTTAAATGTGATGATAATGGAAATGTCGATATTAATGATCTGAAAGAAAAAGCTCAACATTACTCTGCACAACTAGCATGTCTTATGATTACTTATCCTTCAACCCATGGAGTATTTGAAGAAGGTATAGTTGAAATTTGCAACATCGTTCATAGCCATGGAGGTCAAGTTTATATGGATGGTGCTAATATGAATGCCATGGTGGGAGTTTGTTTACCTGGTAAATTTGGACCTGACGTTGCACACCTAAATTTACATAAAACATTTAGCATTCCTCATGGTGGCGGAGGACCTGGTGTTGGTCCTGTATGTGTTGCCTCTCACCTCAAAGAATTTTTACCTACACATAGCTTAGTTAAAAATGCAGGGCCTGAAACAGGGATTTCCGCATTGACCTCTGCTCCTTGGGGGTCAGCAAGCGTGCTTCCAATTTCTTGGATGTATATTCATTTAATGGGCTCTGAAGGACTTCGAGATGCAACACTTGTCTCTATATTAAATGCAAACTACATAGCAAAAAAATTGGATCAATATTTTCCAGTTTTATATAAAGGCAAAAATGGATTCGTTGCGCACGAATGTATTATTGATCTCCGTCCACTTAAAAAAGATTCTGGAATTGATGTAACCGATGTTGCAAAACGACTTATGGATTATGGTTTTCATGCACCAACAATGTCTTGGCCCGTCGCAGGCACATTAATGATTGAGCCAACTGAAAGCGAATCTAAAGCCGAGTTAGATCGTTTTATAGATGCTATGATACAAATACATCATGAGATCATGTTGGTGGCAGAAAATAAAATTGATAAAGTAAATAATCCATTAATAAACTCTCCTCACACTATGGATATGGTTCTTAAAAAAGAATGGAACCATCCATACTCAAGAGAAGAAGCTGCATTTCCTTTACCTTGGCTACGTAAAAAGAAATTTTGGCCTTCTGTTAGACGAGTAGATAATGTATTCGGAGATAAACATGTTGTGTGCAGTTGCCCAAGTATAGAATCCTATGACATTACAAAGTGATAATTATTTTTTAGCTCAACCAAAAATTGCATTAATCAGAATGGATCGCATGGGAGACTTGCTTTGCACACTCCCTGTAGATCAGGGAAATTATCCAATTACATTTCATTGGATAATTTCAAAAAATTTAGGTTTTATTGTTGATCTTGCAGAACAATCTAGAAATTTTACTGAATTTGAATTATCTGGAAACATAAATAATATAAATACACTTACTTCATTTTTAAAAAATGAAAAATTTGATGCCGCAATTGTTTTTCATGCACCAGCTTGGGTATCTTTTGCTATTTGGAAGGCTGGAATTCCTCTTAGATTTGGACCAAAAAGTCAATGGCATCAATTTATTTTTTTAAATCAAACTTTACGTCAAAAACGAAATAAATCAATATTACATGAAGCTGATTATAATTTTGAACTTTTTAAATGGGCAATTAATATTTTTAAAATTAATAAAGAAATTTGTGCAAAAAAAAATACTTACTCTGAAATTAAAAATGTTACTATTATTGAAGACAAATCAATACATCAGACACAAAACTCAATTGAATTTGAATTTCAATTTCCTTCAACAACACCTTTTTTTCGTTTCAAAAAACTTGATTTGTCTAACGCACCTGTTAGTTCACTTCTGCAAAAACCTTATATAGTTATACATCCTGGTATGGGTGGATCTGCACTTAACTGGTCACAAATTAAATATATTGAACTGATACAAATTTTTTTAGAACAAAATTATATTGTTGTAATCACAGGAACTGAAAGTGACACCCGATGGCTCACAGAAATTTCTAATTTTTGTTCTGATAAAAAAAATGTATGCTGGTTGGTTGGTGAGCTAACGGGACAAGATTTAATTACTGTACTACAAAATGCTCAAGGTGTGATCGCACCTTCAACTGGTGTAATACATCTTGCAGCTGCATGCCAAGTTCCTAGTATTGGTTTATATTCTCCACTAAGAGTGCAATCTTCAACACGTTGGGCACCTCGAAGTGAAGTTTCAAACTCAATTACTCCTAAAGTTAATTGCCCCAGCCCTTCAAAGTGCCAAAAAGAAAAATGCAAATTTTATCCGTGTTTAGATTTGATCAATCCAAAAGATGTTTTTAATAAATTAATAAATTTTTTTTAAACTTTAGTATTTAAAATATTGTTATTATGAAAACACAAACGTAAGTTTGGGTTTTCATAATAAGGGGTGATTCAAAAATCACCCCGAATAAACAAGAAAATAACGGCGCATGATTTTGTCTCGCATACAATCGCGAAGCAATCAGACTTAATCATACGCAGTTATTAGAATATTAAAAAATACAGCTATTTAAAAAAATATTTAAAAGTTGAATTTTAATTATATGTTGACGACCAAGTTAAATACTCCTTACGATTATATTAATATGGCCTTTATAGATTTAAAAAATATAAAAAAAACATATCAGCTTGGTGAAACTCAAATTCATGCATTAAGAGGCTTAGATTTAAGCTTGAATAAAGGTGAATTTGCATCACTAATTGGCCCCTCTGGTTCTGGTAAAAGCTCTTTGCTTCATATTTTAGGTGCTATCGAGCAAGTTGACCAGGGAGAGTATTTTTTTAATGATATTAAAGTTAATTCAATGAATGATGATGATCTCAGTGTACTTCGAAATGAAAAAATTGGATTTATCTTTCAGTCATTTCACTTAGTTCCAGTGTTAACTGTATTTGAAAATATAGAATTGCCTTTATTGATTCAAAAGCAAGTGTCACAAAAAGAACGAACAGACCGAATACTTTCAGCACTTGAAAGTGTAAAAATGCAGGATTTTAAAAATCATCCACCTAATAAATTATCAGGTGGGCAAAGACAAAGAATTGCTATAGCAAGAGCTTTGGTCACAAAACCTTCGTTAATATTAGCTGATGAACCCACAGCGAATTTAGATTCAGAAACCACACATCATATAATTGATTTGCTTTTAAAAATTAATCAAGAAACAAAAGTTACTTTTTTATTTAGTACCCACGATGAAAAACTTATGAATAGAGTGGATCGTCACATCAGAATTCAAGACGGTAAAATTATTTAAAATAAATAGGAGTAGAGAAGTGCTATTTTCTAAAACCCATTGGAAATTTGCCCTGTTAAATTTGTGGCGAAATCCTCGACGAACATTAGTAACAGGGCTCGCTATCGGTGGCGGCTTTATGGGTTTGTGTATTTTTGAAGGTTATATTTATCGCACAACAGAGCATTTGACGAATTCAACTATTCATAGTGAATTTACAGGCCATTTTGGTTTTTATAAAAAAAATGCAATCGAAAATTTATTAACTAAACCAAAAAAGTATTCTTTATCTCCTGCTGAACAAGAATTAATTAGAAGTGAAATTAGAGAATTTGAGCCTCAAATTGATCTTATTGTTCCATTATTTCGAGGGTTAGGATTAATAAGTAATTCATGTAAATCAGAACCATTTTTAATTCGTGGCATCGATCCAGAGTCAAAAACAAAAATATATAAAAATGAAAATTTTAAAAAACATTGTCCGTATTTAGCAAAAACATTTAGAGGTGAAGATATAAATATTGATTTAAAAAATGAATCTGCTCCTATTACATTAACAGCGAACCTATCTCAATTGATGCATAAAAAGGTTTTATATAAAGAAAGAGTTGAAAATTCTTTAAAAAATGTATCCCTTGATTGTGACAATCCAGATTATAAAAAATCAATTGAAGAAGACCCTAGTGTTCAATTAATGGTAAAAAGTTTTGATGGGAATCCATGGGCTTTAGAAGCTAATGTAGTTGGTTTGCATTTTGAAACTTTAGCCTTCAATGAAGATCTTGGAATAGTTGCCCCGCTTAAAAAAGTTCAAGAATTATATCAGTCTGAAAATGTAAGTTCTATCCATATTTTCTTAAAAAATATTTCTGATCTTAAATTTTGGAAGCAAGATTTTAAGAAGAAATTTGAACAAAAATATCCAACTTTAGAAGTTTTATTTTACGACGAATCACGTGTAAATCCATTTTATGTTGGCATTAAATCATTTATGAGTTTTATATTATTGTTTTACTTAGTGGTAATTGGAACAGTAATTACAATTTCTGTTATTAATTCAATGACCATTTGTTTAATTGAAAGATCATTCGAAATTGGTACCTTACGTGCACTTGGATACAAAAGAAGCTCCATTGCAGGCTTATTTGTGATAGAAAATTTTTTACTTTCTTGTTTCAGTTTGGTTTTAGGTAGCCTGGGGGCAAAAATAATTGGAAATCAGATAAATAGAGCTCACATTTTATTTAAACCAGCAGGGGCTCCTACAGAACTTCAATTAGTAATTGAACCAACTTTAAGTTTCGAAATAATATTAAGTTTTATAATTATTTTTGTTGTTTTACTAATAACTTATTTTTTGACTCTTAAAGAAACGCGAAAAAATATTGTAAATTTATTGATTAATGATTGATAGAGGTAACAATTGTTCAAACTTATTTTAAAGATTAGCATTAGAAATGTATTTGCAAATTGGAAGCAAAGTTTATCAGCTCTGATTTCTATAATTTCTGGTTTTATTGCAATTGTTATATTTTCTGGATACATTTCAGAAATATTTGAATTTTATTATGAGCTTGATTCCAAATTAGGAATGAAAGGTCATCTTATTATTGAAAAAGAGGGCGCTTCATCAGTACTTGGACGTGCAGATGTATGGGAGTATTCTTTAAACTCTCAAGATCAAAAAACTATTTTTGATTTTTTAAATCACAATAATGATATAATAGAAGCCAAAGCACGTTTTTTAAGAATATCTGGAAGCATTGATACTAATGAAAGTTCTAATATCTATAGAGGTCTAGCTTATGATCCTAATGAAGGAGCTGCTATACGCACAAAAAAATGGGAGAAAAATACTTATTTTGGCAGACCTCTTTCAAAAACTGATGAAGAAAGTGAAGTTATGGTAATTGGCCTTAGACTTGCTCAAAAATTGAATTGTCTTCCTGATCCAATGCCATTACTTGATGATTATTTTATTCAATTGGAACAATCAAGTGTCGACCGCCCTTTAAATTGTCGTGAACAGAATTTTCAAGTATTAGGCATGACTGAAAAATCTCAAGTTAATGCTTTGGATATTAATGCAATAGGTTCATATGATCTGGGTTATAAAGAATATGATGAAAGATTTATTTCATTACCACTTTCAGTGGCTCAAAAATTATTTGATACAGATAAAATAAGTTATATAGTTGTAACTTTAAAATCTAAAGAATTAATTGCGCAGTTTAATAAACAACTAAATGAATATTTTAAAAATAATTTATCTCATGTCTTATCACAAAAGTGGGAAGATCATCCGTTGGGTGAGTTTTATACCAATACAAAATCTCTATTAACTGTATTTAGAAACTTTGTAATGTTAATTGTACTTTTTGTAGTCGGCATGTCAGTATTTAATACTTTTATTAAGTTAATTAAAGAACGCACTAAAGAAGTTGGAATGTTTCGAAGTCTTGGATTTAATCCCAAATTTATAAGAAAGCTTTATGTCTGTGAAGCCTTAGTTTTAGCTTTATTAGGTTGTGTAATCGGAATAGTAATTTCTTACATCTTTTCAAGTGCAATAAATTTTTCAAGTATTACATACGATTCTGGTTTATTTTCTTTTAAAAAGCCATTGCGAATAAATACTGAATTTTTTATTTATATACAAACAATTGCAATTATTGTTTTAATTGCAACAACTGCAGCTTTTGTTGCCATTCGAAAACCTTCAAAAGAAAACATCATCAAATTATTATTGCACAGTTGAACAATTATAATAAATGTTTATATTTCTAATTTCATAAAATTAAAAACATTTTTTATTCTAAATATTAAAACTATTTAAGTGATTTTTCAAATCTGAAGGGATAAATGGCATTTGTTATATTGCCATTTTCAGCATTTGGAAATTTTATTTTTTGAATCACAGTTGAAACACAACTTTTAAATCTAATATTATTAATATCTGTATTAGTCTCCTGTATAGATATAACTTGTCCTGAACTTGATATCTGAAAACTAAAAGTAATTTGACCTTTTAAACTGTTGTCATTCTTCAATGCATCTTCGTAGCATTTTGAAATATTTGATGAATTATTTTTGATTGCTAATCTTACGGATTCTTTAGATATGCCTTCAATTCCTTGATTTTCGGTATTATACACTTGCTTACTAGTGCATGCACTATTTAATAAAAAATATCCTATAATAAAAGAATTTATCATTTTAATCATATTTAAATCTAAAGTAGTTATTTAATTTTATTAAAGCAAGATTTTTTGGAGTGTGAAAATCTACTTTTACCAATTTTCAATTGCTATGAACAGTTTTAATATAATAAAAGCTCATGATTAAGTCTGTTTGCTTCGCAATTATATGCGAGACAAAATCATTCGCAGTTATTTTTTTGATTGTTGGGGGCGATTTTCAATCTCCCCTTATTATGAAAACCCAAACTTACCTTTATTTTTTCATAATAACTAACTTACGACGGTACAAATCAATAATACAACTGTAAATTGACCAATTAGAAATACACTCATATATTTCAGATATCTATTAATCGGTCACGTAGCTCAGTTGGATAGAGCACTAGTTTCCTAAACTGGGGGTCGCAAGTTCAATCCTTGCCGTGGCCACCATTCTCCTGACTTCGTCGTTTTATAATTCTGATTTTTTTAAAAAACATCTAATTCTTAATTTAATTTCATTTTAAGTCCTAATTTTCTGAACTTTTCTTGTAGGGAACTGCCATTTTTTTGATTTATTTTGCCTTTTTGTAATTTTTAAATTTAATAAGGCGCATGTTTGTAAAACAAGTTAAAAAATCAAATGGTAGAGTATCTATTTTAATTGTGGAGTCAGTTCGTAAGAACGGAAAGCCCACACATAAAACAATTCGTAGTTTAGGTACTGCAACCAATGAAAAAGAACTATCAATTATTTTAAAATCAGCTACAGCAATGATTGCAGAGATAAAAGAAAGTCAAAATAGACTACTCCCAATATTTGACCCTTTAGAATTTTATGAAGTAAAACCACGTCCCGAAACTCCTTCTGAGTTTAAGGTTAATCCAGCCACACTCCAAGTGGAAGTACTCCTTGTTAGTGGTTCTCAGGAAATATTTGGTCAAACCTATAAGCAAATGAATTTTCATAATTTATTAGAGACAGATTATAAACAAGATGAGTGGAATAGTATTCTAAAACAATGTGTACTTTCTCGAATTATTAACCCAACCAGTAAGTTAAAGACATCTGAACAATTGGTCGATTACTTTGGTATCGACATCTCAGTGAGTCGGCTCTATCGAATGATGGATAAAGTATTTGAAAATAAAGATAGGATTAAACAATTAGTTTTAGAAAATTCATTAACACTTCTTGAGAATCAAATCGATGTTACTTTTTTTGACGTAACTACACTTCATTTTGAAAGTTTTGAAGAGGATGAATTAAGAAGATTTGGATTTAGTAAAAATTGTAGATTCAAGGAGACGCAAGTTGTATTGGCTTTACAAACAGCCCAAGGAGGCATTCCTGTAGGATATGAGTTATATCCAGGAAATACTTATGAGGGAAAAACTCTAATTGATGCTGTTAAAAATCATAAAGAAAAGTTTAATTTACGAAAAGTATTTTTAGTTGCAGATAGAGCTATGTTTAATAAGTCCAATTTGGATTTAATGGACTCAATTGAGGTAAATTATGTTGTAGCTGCAAAATTAAAATCTATGTCTTCAGATATAAAAAAAGAAATTTTAAGTTTTTCTGATAATGTTAACAAAAAAGAATTTACCGTAATGGAAAAGAATATTGAAGGGCGTAGGCTTATAGTAAACTACTCACCCGATAGAGCAAAAAAAGACTTATCAGATAGAGAGCGACTTGTTAATCGACTTAAAAAACAATTGGATGAAAACAATCAAATTGAAATAAAAAAGTTAGTTAAAAATCAGGGAACAAAAAAATATTTAAAAATTGCGGACAGTAAATTAATTGCAACAATAAATAATACAAAAATTAATGAAGACAGTCGATGGGATGGACTACACGGAATAATAACAAATACCCATGACCATACTGCTGAAGAATTATTAATGAGATATAAAGATTTATGGCAAATAGAGGAAGCCTTTCGAATCAATAAAACAGATTTAAAAATGCGACCTATATTTCATTGGAAAAAATCAAGAATAGAAGCACACATTGCAATCTGCTATCTTGCTTATAGTGTGATAGTTCAAATACGAAATAAATTAAATGATGCTGGAATTAAAATTAGTGTTGATAAAATAAGGTATCAATTAAATAGAGTTCAAAGAAGCGTAATGTATGATCCTGAAAGTAAAAAAAGATTTGTAGTACCATCAAAATTAAATCCGATACAAAAATCTCTTTTCGAAGCTCTAGGAATTAAGAGCCCAGAAAAGCCATATTTTTTGTAACGTAGGGAACTGAACTTTTTCTAACTAATTGAATTTACTTATGTCCTTTTTAAAATCGACGAAGTCAGGAGCGCCTACGTGCACTTTAAATGCTAATCTGAAAGTTAAATCAAAAATTAGTAAATCCAAATTATCATGCTATTGCTTTACTAAAGTGCCCGAAATACGCCTAAATATTTTTATCCAAAAAAAATCTACACCAAAATAAACCAGGTCGTCAGCATTAATTTAGCGAGCAGTTCTATTATAATCTGTTATTACTTTATATTCTTTTTGAAACTGAAACATTATGGGATTTTTCAAATATTTACCTGCATGTACATATTGATTCGGTGTAATTTGTTCTGATACCTCATGTTCTGTAAAACTGGTAACCAGTCGACTACCATTTGTACATAACGATTGAAGTCCACTTTGACTTTCTGATTTAACTATAAATATTTTTTCATCGTCTGATATCCTAAAATATGTATCATCTTTTAAAAACGTGTTTATATTAACAAATCTTTCTCCAGTGAATTTCACGCAAAAAGCACTATATTCAGCATTTGCACCTATACTTTGAAAAGAAATTAATAAATAAAATATCTTTTTAAGAAAAGCCATTCATACCTCCTACAAATTTCGAGTGCATATCAAATGCCATGTTTCAAAATGAGAAAAAAATTATTGTGTTAAAAACACTAGAATTCGTGTCTTGGTCCATCCTAAATAGGTTGGGCCATTTTATCGTTGGTGTTCAAGTGACAATGAAGTCCTTTAATTTTAAAAAATCTTTTTTAAGAGAGTCAATCGTCAATTTTATCAAAAATGAAACAGTGACAAGTAAGTCAGTGGGTTTTGCCAAATTTTAAGGGTGCTTCAAAATGGTGTAACATGTTTTTGAAGCAATTCTAGAGAGAGAATTGGATAGTATAGCTGACTCAACGATACACCAATTTTATTGAAATAAATTGGAGATTCAAACTATTTTATTTTTTATTAACTCGCTTTGCTTTCTTTTTCCTTAATTGTCCAGGCGGTGCCTGGACAATTGGGCTAGCATCAGTAATTTTGAAAAGTGTTTCAATTTGTTTTGGAGTTGGTAACTCATTTTTTAAATCCGATGGAAGTTTTGTTGTTACTCTATATGTGGCAACTGCTATAGGTTGCTTTGCTTCTTTGAGAGCGTACTCGACGATGGTTTTCTTTTTCGATTTACAAAGAATAATTCCAATTGATGGGTTTTCACCTGGTTGTTGAGAGGTTTCATTTAGGGCAGTCAAATAAAATTGCATTTTACCGGCATATTCAGGTTTAAATTCACCAATTTTTAATTCTATCGCAACCATACAACGCAATCTTCTATGAAATAATAAAATATCCACAAAAAAATCATCACCATCAACTGTTAGGCGATACTGACTTCCTATAAATGAAAACACCCCACCCATTTCAATTAAAAATGCATTTATTTTTTGGAGTAACCCCAATTCCAATTGTCTCTCTGAGTGTGAGTCCTCTAAATCTAAAAAATCAAAGATATATTCGTCTTTGATAGAATTTAATAGTTCGCGATTTGCAACTTTTGGTAACGTGCTTTTAAAATTTGATTGAGTTTTTTTAGAACTCTGAAATGTATTTGCTTCTATTTGGTGTTCCAGAACTCTCACAGACCAACCATTTTCAATAATTTTGTTGGCATAATATGCTCTTTCCTTATTAGTTTTACACTTTGAAAGTAACATATTAAAATGAGTCCAGCTTATTTGTCCAGCCAGTGACTGGACAATTTGAATCAGAGGGTAAGTCTGATAGAATTTTATCATCTGATAAAGGTTTGTTCGAGAAAAGCCCAACGAGCCTGTAAATTCTTTTTGTAGGTCTAATACTAAGGAATCAATTATTGCTGAACCCCATTTTTCTGATTTAATTTTTTGATCTAGAATTTTGCCAATATTCCAATAAAGGAGAATAAGTTCTTGATTTACCTTTTTGACAGCAGAAATTTGAGAAATTCTTGCTTGTTTTTTAATTTCATTTAAAACTTCAGAGTAAGAAATTGGAAGGATAATATTTTTTTTCATTAATAGCACCTATTTCAGTATAAAATGATTTATTGAACGAATTGAATTTATTTTATTGATATCAAAACTTAATGGATACTTAAAATAATATAGGATCAAATGGATGAAATGAAATTCTACCATTTGAAAATATGTGATTAAAAACTTTTTAATTATATTAAACATTGTCCCTCATGTTTTAAATCATGGGGTTTCAATATACGGCTATGCAACCTTTGGGTAAGCGATGGGATTAGGCTCTGGGTTTAAATCAGATATTACTGTTGAGTTTTGAATGGAAAGTTGATCTAGAGATTCTACATTACTTTGCAAAGTTAAAAGTTCTTGTTCCTTCTTCTTTGCTTTATCTTTTTTGTAAGCTTGCGCTTCGGCATTAACTGAACCGTGTGAGGTTTTTGCGATCACAGATATTTTTCTAAAACTTAAACCAGCATCTAATAATTTTCTGATAAGAACAGAATCTCTTTTTTTCGCTCGACCCAGTAACTTTCCTTTTTCTCGCGCATTTTTTAATCCATTTTTAACACGCTCAACGATCAAATCTCGTTCCAATTGTGCGATCGCACTTATTATCACGAATACAGCTTTTCCAATCGGACTCTCAGTATCTACTCTTTCCGTTAAGCTTACAAAATTAGTTCCCGTCTTTTTCAATTCCTCTAACCCCTGAAGCATATGAGTTACACTTCTAGCAAATCTACTGAACGAATAAACAACCAGATGTGATGCCTCACCTCTTCTAACGGCCTCCATCATTCTGTCGAGTGCGGGTCTAGAGGATTTTGTTCCAGAGACCCCTTCGTCGGCAAAAAGCTCGAAGTCCGTTATGTTGTTTAGACGACAGTATTCCTTCAGTGTGCGAACTTGAGATTCTAACCCACTTTGTTGCTCCGTCGTACTTACCCTAGCGTATAAAAAAACCTTTTTAGTCATTTGTACCTCCTTTGAAAGTAGTTGTTTTGTTATTGAACTTCAAGCTTTTTGAATTTGAAGTTTTAGAATTTGTGTCTTTAAAAATACTTGGATTGCCCCAATTCGAGGCGCGAGACTCATACACAAGTTTAGCTTGAGCTCGGTAAACCCAATTGGTGAGTGTATCCAAGTGCCCCGCAGTTGCAAATCCAATTACGATAACTATCACCCAATCAAAAAGTTTATCTAAATTCATTTAGATCCTCCTATTGTTAAATTTAAAAAATTATTTTTTGTTAATATTTGATCTTTAACTTCCATTTATTTTTTTACATCAACTCCAACTTTCCATCTTTGCTGACAATTTTTTTATTTTTGAAGCGATCAATAATATTTTTCACGGAATTCCACGACCAATCTTTATTCATTGGTGATGGAATCTTTTTCTCATTGAGTTGGTCTGAAATGGAATTTGCATTAACACCCAATTTCCATTTTTTGTAGATCACTTGTAAAGTTGGATATTCTTTTGGGTGTTTGGTAATAGCGCCTTCAAAGTAACAAAATCCATACGGCGGTTTCGTTGAAATCTTTCCAGGTTTTCTCCAAGTGGTCGCTTTCAGTTCTCTGGAAGATTGTCTTAAAGTAATTCCACCTTTAAGTAATTCACTTCGAACAGCAGTTTTTGAAATTTCAAAGCGTTTAGCAATATCGCGAAGAGAGAGCCCTTGCTTGTAAAGAGGTATGATTTTACTTAGAAGATCCTCTTTTACTAAATACGAAAACTGAATAATATCATGGTGGTTAGCTAACATTGCGCAACTGCGCCCTGAGGTCACCACTTGTCAAGCTGTTCGAACTAGTTGCTAAATACTTTTCGAGTGGCTGACTTCTTTTCCTGAACTTTAAAACTTGCCTTTCAGATTTTTCATGCTGAGCTATTTTTGTTAATTCATTTGTCCCTTGAATCAAGCGAGAGCCCGTTAGATCGAGTTCTCTCTTGTAATAGTCTTATCCAATATGAAAATGCACCTCCATACCATCTGGAGTGACTAAAATCTTTGATACAATTTTATGAATAATTTGAGACTTAATAATAGGGTTGTTTTCATTGCAAAGTAATTCACGGATCGTTTTGATAAAACTTGTCTCAATATACTTGAGTGCCGCCGACTTAATCATTAATCCTGAGGGGGACTTTTTTTAGTTTTTTCGCAATTGCAAGAATAGTCAAGGAAGGGGCCTCGTACCCCTTATCTGTTTGAATATCTCACCCTGATAATCACCCTACAATATTTTGTATTGAACTGAGACAGTGTCCCCCTGTTTCAGTTAACGCCCTGGGCTTCATTAAAAACTAGTGTGTTAACAATCAATCTGATCGAACGAGTTTAAGGTATCTTTTCAGTAAGGTGGAGGCAAAAATCTCCGGCCCTTCTTTTGTGTGTGTTCATTTTCAGGCTTAATTATTGCAAATAATGAGTTCTATGACCTTTAAAATTTTGAGAAGACTAATAGTAGTAATTGCAATGTTTCAAACAGATATGTTGATATCCTTTGCAATAATTGGTTGCAAGATGAGTTTGAATTCAATTGGCAGCTTCTTCCAAATGGGATCGAATCTTTCCAAGAGAAACGGTTCCATTTTTCTTGGGTTTATTCTCACTACATATTGTTGTATCTTATCTGCACAACACAATAAAGACAAAGTCTATCAGAGGCTATGCTTGAAAGCAGGAGCTGACGTAGACTGTCACTGCCAAAATGGATTATATGTGAATCCGTGGGTTGGAACTTGTGCGACCAAAAATGCCAATGCAAAATCTTTTGACAGGAGTTCTGAAAATTCCAACACTACCCAATTTATTCCCGTAGCTGAAGAACAAGTGAATTATGTCGACAAAAAGCTCGGCATAGTTTTCAAACCGGGAGATTCTTTTAGTGTGGGATCTGACTGGGGCGATGAGATCAAAGAAATATTATTTGGCAGAAAGGTCACAGAAAGGCAAAGAGACGAGTCCAGCTATCAAGAGCACCCAGTGGGTCAATTAGTGGATTTGATGGTCAATAATGCTTCAGATTTTAAGCGCATGGCTCAAGGAATTGCGAATCCCTGCAGAGAATATTCCAAAGGCGAAGTGATGCTTGCTATTTCTTGTATTGTAAACTCTGCCCTCGCAACATTTAAGAGGTTTCAATGGCCCGATGGTTACAGTTTTTGCAGAACACACGCTACTTTATTCAGAGCCGCATTTGAGTTTTTGGCAATCCCAAGATCAAAAGTTATAGATATCGATGGATCGACAGAAAACGCTCCACATGTCGTAAGTAAGTTCTTAGTAACCTCTCAATCCGGAATGGTTTTTTCGTACGTAATAGATGTTGGCAATTACCCTTCTACAATTTTTCCATCCAATGAAGCCTCTATAAATTGGCACCGTCATCACCAAGAAGACGAAGCATTTCCCAGTTTTTCTTGGAATGAACCAAACTTTCATTTTCAAAATAAGTGATGATAACCGATACTTGTGTTAGTTTTGAATATCTGGCTACGGCTCCATAAATTCTTTTATATTTGAAATAACCGATTGTTGGATTTTGTATATCCATTTTAAATAACTCCTGTTGATTTTAAAAATAAAAAAGCCTGAGCTATCGAAGTTCAGGCCTGTAAATGATTTTTTATGTATAATAATTTTATTTTGTTTAATTATTACTTATGAACTTTTGTACTTTTTGAAACTGAAGTTGAAGTTAACATTCTGCTAAATTTTTCATAGCTAATTTGATCGTGCCTATAGGGGTTATTTATAAAATCAGGAGCGAGTTGTCCTCGATGTCAATCTAAAAGAAATCATATTCACAGCTCTAGCTTTAGAAAATTAAAAACTTCAATTGGAGAGGTGAGTGTACTTTTACAAAGATTGAAATGCCTCCACTGTAATAAAACTTTTATTCCAATGATGAGATTGATTGATTTAAAAAAATATGGAAGAAAATCTCGAGAGTTTGAAAAGATTTGCAGCTGGAATATCACCATTTTCTTCAAAGTTAGTTTTAATATATTCAAGTTGAACCTCTTCATCGCCTCGTAAACCTTAAATCAAACTCTCGCGGTAAGAAACACTCACTTTATTCACTTTTTTTATCTTGAGTTCTCCTTAAATAAACCGACCAATACTCTTGAGCTAATTTAATAACTTTGTTTTGAGAAGATTTATCTCCTCCAATTAATAATACAACGATTCGATCGTCATCCAATCTAAAATAAACTCTAAATCCGCTGCCGAAAGTAAAACGTAATTCACAAACCCCTTAACCATAGAGTTTGGAATCACAAAAATTGCCCTTCTCAACCCTTTCCAGTCGTGAACGAATCTAGCAATTGCAGTTTTATTACGAAGTGATTTTAGCCAATCTGTAACGGGTTGGTTACCATCTTTAAATATTTTTTGCTTTGAAAGCATTTGACTCTCGTTTCTGAACTCTGCACGATTGAATTGAGTTAATTATTTTATTCATTTTGCAATTCAAACTTTGATTAAAGATCTTTAAACTCGATTAGCTTAAAGAAAATTAATTAGGTTGCTGGTTAAATAACTTTGCGAATTGTAAAATAGACTTATAAATTCAAAAAAGGTGGTCAGTATGAAAATTTTGATTGGAATATTTTGCTTGATGCTAACTCAATTTACGTTGGCAAATAGTAATTTTAAGTGTGAACCAGAGATTACTAAAATCAAAGAAAAACTTAGTATAAAATCAAATTGTGATTTACTTGATAAAAGTATAAAGGGATTCAAAAACCCAGTTAAGACTTATCAATGTGAGTCCGAATCGCAAAATTTTTATTATTATCCAAATGGTTTAAGTGAAGCTAAAGTAGAGAAAAAAAAGAGGGCATTTTTTGAATACAAAAATATATCCACTTCAACTGAAAATGAATTTTCGGATGTATATTTAGATAAAACTTGTAATGTTACTTCCATTGAATATCATGGTCCCCACGGAATCGAGAACCCCGGAACGAAGTACGAGTTAACACCAAAATCTTGTGCCGATAATAAATATTCTGAAAATGTCAAAGGCAAATCCAAACTCAAATCCGAAGAAGAAGACGAAGAAGAAAACAAAGACCTAAAAAAAGTATTAAAATCTTTGTGTAAAAAATTCTTCAGTAATACATCTAAATCCTCTTCTGGCAATAATACCCATCATAAATAATCAATCCTGATTAATTCTGCTCGCACGTGTAATTATTTTCATTTTTTTATTGTTTGACGGGGTGCTTATTAATCACCCCGTATTTTTTTTCCAATTGCGGACGAAAAAAATCTACTGAACTAAGCTGATTCTTCGCCTTCATCTTCATCATCAACAACACCTAGGCCATATTTTTCAACTCTGTATCTCATTGATCTAAATGTAATATGCAATAGTTTTGCAGCACGCTTTTTAACGCCATTTGCTGCATGAATTGCCTTTATTAGTAATTCTTTTTCAATTTGACCAATAATTTTATCTATATCTATTCCTTCTGGTCCGATTTCAATTTCCGCAGTGTTTACCATTTTTCGACCATTTGGAGTATTTACTATTGGTGGCAAACTTTCTAATAAAATTGTATTACCTGCCTCTAAAGCCACTGTTCGTTCAATTACATTTTCTAGTTCTCTTACGTTTCCAGGATAGTCATATTTTTTTAACATCTCCATCGCTTCAATACTTATTGTATTGATAGGTTTATTTAAACGATCAGCATATTTTTTTAAAAAATGAGTAGCAAGTATTGGAATATCATCTCTTCTATCTCTTAACGGAGGAGTTAAAATATTTATAACATTTAACCTATAATATAAATCTTGTCTGAAACCACCTTCACTAACCATTTTTTCTAAATCTCTATTGGTCGCAGCTATTATTCGCACTTCAACTTTTATATCTTCAGTAGCACCTACTCTTCTGATTATTCTCTCTTGAATAGCACGTAGCAACTTCACTTGTATCGATAAAGGTAATTCACCAACTTCATCTAAAAATAAGGTTCCACCATCTGCAACTTCAAATAAACCAGATTTATCTATAATGGCTCCTGTAAAAGATCCTTTTTTGTGACCAAACATTTCTGATTCCATTAAATTTTCAGGAATTGCTCCACAATTTACTGTCACAAATGGTTTATCTTTAAGTGGACCATTATAATGAATTGCTTTTGCTACAACCTCTTTACCTGTTCCCGACTCACCAGTTATTAAAACGTTTGTTGGAGCTTGAGAAACTCTTCTCACTAAATCAAAAATTCTGTGCATCGGTTCTGAGTTTCCGATAATATTTTGAAATGAACTCTCTTTAACAAGTTCTTTCTTTAAAACTCTATTTTCAACCTCTAAGTTTCTACTTTTTAATGCATTATAGATATTTAAACGAACTTCATCTAGTTTGAACGGTTTTGTAATGTAATCATAGGCACCAATTTTCATTGCTTCCACTGCATTTTCAGTTGAACCAAATGCAGTAATCATCAAAAACATCACGTCGGGATAATTTGTCTTAACATGTTTTAACAACTCCATACCTGTTACATTTGGCATTTGTAAATCAGAAATGATCATATCAACAGTTTTTTTCTTTAAAAGCTCAATTGCTTTTTGACCATCTTCAGCAGTAGTAACTTCATAACCTTCTTTACGAAGCATTATATCTAAAAACTCGCGAATTGATTCTTCGTCATCTACTACTAATATGCGAGACTTCATTACAAACTCCTTTGTTGTACAAACAAAAATTCTCAAAAAATTATTATAATTTTTCAACTATCCCTTAAACTATAACACTATTCGGAAAAGTTATCACGAAAAGAGTGCCTTGACCCACTTCACTCTCTACTAAGATCGAGGCATTATGAGCTTCAAAGATTTTATGTGTAACAGCCAGACCAAGACCAGTGCCTCGACTTTTGGTTGTAAAAAATGGTTCAAATAATCGTCTTTTAACTTCGTCATTCATACCACTTCCAGTATCTTTAACAGAAAACTCAATACCATTAGATTTTGATACTAATTTAATATCTAAATTTAAAACTGCAGATTTTTCCATTGCATGATATGCATTTATAATAATATTTAGAAAAGATTGTTTTAATTTATCGCCATAACCATAAATGTATAAATTATCATTTATTTCAAAATTTAGTTTAACATTAGAGTTTAATTTTTTATCGAATTTTAATAAATCTAAAACTTCCATTAAAATTTTTGAGAGATTTATTTTTTCAGTAGGTTTTTCTAGGGGGCGAGAATAGTTTAAAAAATCAGATATGAGGGAGTTTAAACGATCTGTTTCTTTGATCACAATATTAAATAATTTCCTATCTTCATCTGAATGAGCTTGTTGTGATAGTAATTGGACACTTCCACTGATACTAGCTAGGGGATTACGAATTTCGTGTGCAATACCTGCGGCAAGTTTTCCTACTGCTGCAAGTTTCTCTTGCTCGCGCATATTCCATTCAATGTTTTTAATTTCTGTAATATCATCAATGACATACAATTGGGCAAACGATTGCATAGTTTGATTTTTTATATTGAGCTCGCCTTTTTTTACGCGAAAATAATTAAATTTATGATTTCCATTTTTAATTCGAAATTCTGACTCACTATTTTGAAAATTTATATGTTTTAATTTTTCTTCAAATTCATGCGAATTAGAAATGTCTTTTAAATTATCATTGAAGGCATGGAATTTTCCAGTACCATCGATTGCGATTACAGCAGACGGAATATTTTTTAAAACTAATTCATGAATATTTTTTAAACTATTTAAATCGACAGTGATTTTATTTAATTTATTTTCAATATCTAAAAACTCATTACTCACAAATGAAGTTAAACTTGAAGCTAAGAAAAAACTAATATTATTTAAGGCTAAATATAAAATAGTTTCTAATCCATTAAATTCAGGACCAACTAAAACTGCTAAATTAAAACCAATTGATGAAAAAACGGCGATCCAAAAACTACCATCTCCAATAATGATAATCCCACAGCCAACTATATTTACTAAATACAAAATAAAAACTATCGAATGATGCCAACCAGTGAAGGAAAGCATTGTTGTAATAACAATTGAATTTAAAATAAATAGAATTAAAATTGATTCATAATTTTGTTTAAATTTTTCAAAATTCCATAAAAAAATACTCATAATGAATTCACTAAAAGCAATCAAGAGAAAAATTGGGATTAATAACGTTGGATGAAAAAAATCTTTTTGAAAAAAAGGGGCAATCACTATTGCAAATAAAAAAAATGCATAAATAATAATAACAGAATAAATTACCCAGTGAAGTAAATTAAAGTTAATTCGATTTACTGATTTATTTATACTTGCATGAAGCACTTTATCCCCCTCGAGTAACTGCATCTGCCATTCCAAAAATCGGTAAATACATTGCAATCAGAATTACAGCAATAATACAGCCTATTATGACTAACATTAATGGTTCAATTAATGATGTCATAGATTTAATTACATTCTCCACTTCATCCTCATAAAAATCTGCAACTTTACTTAACATTGAATCGAGAGCTCCAGTATGTTCTCCTATTGAAACCATTTGCCCAACCATCGGTGGTAAAATTTTGAGTTTAGAAAGAGGAAGCGCAAAACCCTTCCCTACGGCAACACTTTCACGACATTTATTTAAAGTATTTTCAATAATAACATTTCCAACTGTTTTAGCCGCAGCTTCAATAGCTTCTAAAAGTGGAACCCCAGAAGATAGTAAAGTCGACATTGTTCTGGAAAATCTTGCTACACTTGATTTAACAATTAAGTCTCCAAATAGAGGTGAATCAATGAATATTTTATCAATAAGTTTTTTGCCTTCGCCTGTATTATAATAAGCTACTAAAATTGAAGGTCCTGCAAAAAATAATAAAACTAAGAAATACCACTTTGATCTTATGGCATAACTCAATGCTATGATCATTTGTGTGAGTTGAGGTAAATCGGAACCTGAACTGGTATACATTTCTTGAAATTTAGGAATTACAAAAACTAAAATTCCTGAAACAACTATTGCAGTTAATGCTAAAATTAATACTGGATATGACATTGCGCTCTTTACTTGGTTTTTAACTTTTTCATTTTTTTCTAAGTACACTGCCATTCGATTTAGAATATTATCTAAACTCCCAGAAGCCTCTCCTGCTCTAATCATATTACAATAAAAATTATCAAAAGTAATAGGAAACGCTGCCATAGAATCACCAAGATTTTTTCCAGCCTCAACAGAAATACGAACTTTACGAATCACTTGCCGCAAGAGTGGATTTCCTGTTCCTGTTTCTAATATTTTTAAACTATCACCTGCAGTGATTCCTGCATTAATTAATGTTGCAAACTGTCTAGTAAAAACTTGAAGATCACGAGTTTTTACTTTTGGAGCAAATAATAATTGTAAAAAGGTTGCAGATTTCTCTTTACGTGCATAGGTGTTTTTAAGTTGAACAACTTGAAGAGGAATAAGTTGCTGTTGCCGAATTTTTAATTTAGCATCTTCAATATCAATTGCTTCAAGGTCTCCCCTTGTTTTTTTACCATTTATCGATTGTGCTTGATATGCATATATTGGCATTTTAAACTCCCAAATCACCAATCATTTTATCGAGCTCATCCGGTTGGGGTGAATTTGCAAATGCTTCTTTTATATGTATTTTATTTTTAATATACAAATTCATGATTGATTGATTCAAAGTTTTCATTCCAACTTTATCACCAAAGTTTAATATATAATTATAGACTTCAGAAAGTTGAGAACCTCTTAAGAATTCACGAATTTGATCATTAAATATTATAATTTCTTGTGCAGATGAATAATCATCAAATTGATTTTGTATTAACCTTAAGTTAACAAATACATTCATTTGCTTAAGCCAACGCTCAATAATATATTTTTGAGCTGCACCAACAAAAAATTGATTTACTCTATTTAACAAACTTGAAAACTCATCAACTGCAATAGTCATAATTACTAACTTTCCAGCTTCAGACATTTCAATGGCTTTTTCAAAATTAAAAGATGTGAAGGGCAAATCCACTGCAATGATATCTGAATTTTCTATAGATCTCCATAATGATTCATCCATTTTATTGGATCCAACCTCAATTTGATTCAATATTGATTCTTTAGAAAAATGAATATTTTGCACAGTTGATTCAATTAAAGAAATATAATTATTAGTATTTTGATTTATAAAATCAATACATTCCGACAATAAAGTTGTTTTACCTGAGCAAGCAGGACCACTTAAAAATATTAATCCCTTACATTTTAAGAGCTGGTCTTTTAAATTACTTGTTAAAAAAACTTTTGTTTTACTGTTAGAAGTAGTTTCTATTTCTTTTATTTGCCCAACAAAACCCAATTTATTTTTAATTATTTTAAAACTGATATTAAGTCCACTTTGTATAGAAACACTACCAATTATAAATCCATATTGAGTTAGATCAATTTTTTGTTGTTCATTTAAAATACTGAATAATAAATTTTTTACAGATTTACTATCAATTTTTTCTGTTTCTAATGGTACCCAACCACCCAAAGTTTTAACTCGTGGTTCAGAGTAAGGGGTTAACAGCATTTCATGTCCACCATTTAATTTTACACTCTCTAGTAATGTCTCAATTGTTTTCATTTTTATTCACCTTTTAATCCTTAACTGATGCACCTAAAACTTCTTCAATTGTTGTTTCGCCTCTTTTTAATTTTAATAATGCTGCTTTTCTTAAAGTTTTTAATCCAAGTTCATTGGATAAATTTCGCAACTGAGCTTGGGAAGCACCATTTAAAATAGCTTCTTTAATTTTGTCAGTTAAAGGTAAGAGTTCAAAAATTGGTATTCGTCCTCGAATACCCGTATTATTACAAAAGCTACATCCCTTACCCTTCATTAATTTGTATTCAGAAAATTCTTTTGAAGTTACACCTAATATTTTTAATGCTTGAGGATTAACTTCAACTGCCACTTTACAATTTTCACAAATTTTTCCCAATAATCTTTGGGCTACAATTAAATTCACACATGAAGTAATAAGGTATGAAGGAATTCCAATTTCTGTTAAACGAATAATTGTACTTGGAGCATCATTCGTATGTAGAGTGCTCACAACCATGTGCCCTGTGCTTGCAGCCTTAAATGCTATTTCAGCAGTTTCAAAATCTCGAATTTCACCTACCATTAAAACATCTGGATCTTGTCTTAAAAAAGCTTTAATTGCCACAGCAAATGTTAATCCAGTGTCAACATTCATCTGAACTTGATTAATACCTTCTAAATTAAATTCAATTGGATCTTCAACCGTATTTATATTTGTATCAGTTTTATTGAGTTCAGAAAGAGCGGCATAAATTGTAGTAGTTTTTCCACTTCCTGTTGGTCCAGTAATTAAGACCATTCCTTGGGAATAATTAATTGTTGTCTTAAATATTTCAAGATCGTCGCGTTCCATATCCAATTTATCAATATCTAATTGAACTGTTGATTTATCTAAAATTCTAAGTACAACTTTTTCTCCCCATAATGTTGGTATTGTACTTACCCTGAAATCAATTTCGCTACCTCGTGAAGTTTTTACTTTAATTCGACCGTCTTGTGGTTTTCTTTTTTCAGCGATATCTAATTTAGCCATAATTTTTAATCGACTTGTAACTACGGCCATTGTGCCTTGAGGAGGTTCAATTGTTTCTACTAAAATACCATCAATTCTAAATCGAACACGGAATTTTTTTTCATAAGGTTCAAAATGAATATCAGATGCTCGTCTTTTAATTGCTTCGCTTAATACTGTATTCACAAACTTAACTATAGGTGCATCTTCTCCTATTTCACCACCCGATACTACAATATCTGATTGCCCAACACCTGCAACTTGGTATTCTTCTTCGCCTTTATCTGTAGTTTTTTGCTGAAGAGTCATTTGATTCATTTTATCACCAAATGATTTATGAATGGCACCCATGATTGAAGCTTCAGATGTGACAACAACTTGGATTTTTGATCTTGTAATAAAACTTATATCTTCTCGGACAAATATATTACTTGGGTCTGCAAATGCAACGACTAAGGTATTCCCCTGTTTCATGACTGGAATAATACAATTTTTTTCACAAATATCCCTTGAAACTAGTTTTAAAATTTGAGGATCAAAAACCCATTTACTTAGATCAATTGATGGCAATTGATAATGTTTTTCTAAAACTTTAGATATTTGTTCTTCTCTAGCAAAACCTTGTTCTACAATAATTACACCTAACCGTTGACCAGTTTTTTTATAAATCTCTAACGCCTTTTCTAATTGAGCAGGTTTGATTAAACCTTCTTTAATTAATAACTCACCAAGACGGGGCCCAATTGCCATTGAAAACTCCTCAAATATTTTGAAAGTTCCATTAGTAATTATTTCAAACAATTACTTGTATAACTACTCATGATTAAGTCTGATCGCTTCGCGATTATATCAGACATAATCATAAGCAGTTATTTTCTTGTTTGTTGGGGGTGATTTTGAATCACCCCGTATTATGAAAACCCAAACTTACGTTTGTGTTTTCATAATAACTACTAAAGTACTAATCCAAAGGTACTACAGACTTTTGTGAATGGGTACTGCACCAACGACCGGATAAGTACTATACTCAAGTCTAGAGATTGAGGAGTATTATAAAATACTAAGGGATTTTAATTTAGATTCATCGATATCAATAATATATCTTAAAGCTGCAATCTCTTTAAAAATTAATAGATCTAACCTCGAAATAGTTTTTTCTTGAATTGCATTTGCTTCAGAAATTAAAGGATCTTTTTCATCATCAGAATAAAAATGCAAAACCAAACCTTTTCCTTTTAAATAATTAAAATAAAGCAAATCTGTTAATAAATCACTTTTTTTATTTAGATTCCAAGTATTGACTACTATCGAATGAACGCCTGGAAGTAAAATCACTTTATCTGATGAAATAGCTTCTATATCGAGACTAAAATATTTAGTTTGAACTGAAGATTTAAATTCATTGGCCTCTTCTTGAGATTCGCCTACAATTGTAAAAGATTTAAAACCCATTAAAACTAAAACATCAAAAGCAATTTTTGAATCTATTGACACACCAATAATTAAAGCCCGCTCACGAGAGCTTAAGTTTTGATGCTTATGAACTATAGCTAAATGCAATGCTTCTTTTAAAATTAAAGATGGCCACCAATTTAAATTTTTTTGATAAATAAAATCAACAATTCCAATTCTAGAAATTAATGTGTTTACTTTGCTTATTTTTTTTTGAAATGCAATATTTTGAAAGGGTTCTGCCAAGCGTATACCATCAAAATGTGTATTTAATTTTTCTGGATAACAATCAGTAAATTCAAATTCAAAATTGATGTTTAAATTTTTTAAGTTATGTTTTAAAATTTCTAAATTGGTAAAATAATTCTTGGTGCCAACATATAAAAATTTTGCATTGGTCAAGATTTACTCCTATTAATATCTTTTTGAATTTGCTGTTTCAGTTCTTCAACACCACTAAACTTCATTTCGGGTCTTAAAAACTCGATAAACTCTACTTTAATCGTTTCACCATAACAGTCACCTGTCCAATCAAAAATATGTGTTTCTATGATTGGCATGTTTGAATCTAACTTAAAAGTAGGGTGAAATCCTAAGTTCGTTATTGATGAATAAATTCTTAAATTTTGACTATCTTGATTTGTTTGATAAAATTGACTTGAAACAACGCTTTGCTCATGTTGCATTTTAGAATCTATAAAACTTACTCTTGTTTTATAAACACCACATTTAAGAAATTTAGATTTTAATGAAATTATATTTGCTGTAGGAAAACCAATTGATTTTCCTCGTTGATCTCCCTTTTGCACTACTCCAGTAATATAAAAATTACGCTCAAGTAGGCGATTAGCCATATTGACCTCACCCATTTTTAGCATTTTTTTAATATTACTTGTCGAGACAATATGTGAATCAATCTGTTTTAAATTTTGGATTTCTAAATGAAAATTAAATAACTCAATATTATTTTTTATAAAATCTATTGTTCCTTCTCGATTTAATCCAAAACAAAAATTTGAACCTAAAACTAAATTTTTAACTTTTACATCATTTTTTAATATATTTAAAAAGTCTAAAGCTTTTATTTTAGAAAATTCATCATTAAACTTAATTATACACAAATAATCAATATTCAATAAGCTTAATTGTTCAATTTGATCCACTCGACTAAACAATAGTTCAAATTCATTTTTTTGATGGGTAAAAAACTGCACTGGATGAGGGTCAAAAGTAAGTACAACAGATGATGTTTGAGTTGCTTTTGCAATTTCAACATTTTTTAATAGAAGTAACTTATGGCCTCTGTGAATTCCATCAAAATTACCCACTGACACTGTGGTTTCTAGTGAATTATTTGAAATAAAATTTTTAAATTCATTTAAACTATAAAAAACTCTCACATTGAATCCTTCTTCTTGAAAGTTTAGCAAATATGCTATAATTTTCAATCTGTGAATAGAAGAATTTACTTTTTTTTTCGATATATTTATAGGCAAAGAGGCTTCCTTATAAGGTGTCTTTTATGCTGGGCCATTGGTTGCTTAGCATTACTGTCTGATGAAAAATCTGATTATGATATACGTCTTCAAATTAGGGGTAATCAGATTCAAAACAGTTCTATTTCATTATTAAATCTATCTAAAAGTGACGTTAATGTTTTTTTTAGAAGATCTCCATTTATAGATTTTAATGAAAATACAGATTCGTATTATTGGAATTATGTTAGCTGGAGGGAATTGCTTGAGAAGCTTTTAAAATATAACCCTGCTGCCATAGGTATTACTTTCTTCTTTGGTGATAATATTTCCAATACTATAACGGACTCCACTAATCTTGGTGTTTTTCATGACCCAAGAGTTGTTTGGCTTTCTTCTGTTTACCAAAGCGATAAAGCCCTTCTTCCTTATTTTGCATTGAACGAATTACAAAACTATGGTAATGGGGACTTGATCAAAGATGACGATAGTAAAGTTAGAACTTTTTTTACATCGCATAATAGCCAGATTACTCACATGTCCCTCCAATTAGCAAAAAGACTTTTATCAAATAAACTTTTACCTATAGACGAACAGTCTACATTTAAAAAAATAATTAATTTTAGAGGAGATGATAAAGTTTTTTCATCTATTAGACTTTCTGAAGTATTGTCTGATCAAACACCTAAAAGCGATATCGAAGGAAAAATAATTATTATTGGAGCAGAAACTTCTGATCTAAATTTATATTCAACTCCCGTAGGAAATTTAAATCGATCAACAATAATTGCCCATGTAACTGATAATATGATTAATTCTAGATGGATAAAACGACTCCCAAATTTTGTTTATGGTATAGAGTTACTATTAATTTTAATATTTTCTGTTTTTATAATATCACATTACCCTCAAAATGTGGCTTTAGTTTTTATTTTCATTTTTATTGGAATTATTACAACTGTTTCTATTTGGTTATTTGATACTTTTTATTTTTGGACACCAGTTTTTTCCCCTATTATTCAACTCACAAGTACTTGGATTATTTTTGTTGGGTATATTATAAATCAGATTGAAAAGAAAAATTGGCATCTGGCTCAAGAATCAAAAAATTATTCTGAGCTAGAACAATTAAAAAATAATTTTATAAGTTTAATAAGCCATGACCTAAAAACACCAATTGCAAAAATTCAAGCAATTGTTGATCGTTTGTTAACAACCGAAATTCCTCCTCATTTGAATGATGACCTAAAAGCATTACGAAACTCTTCAAACGAACTTCATAAATATATCCAATCTATTTTAAGAGTTATGAGAGTTGAATCTAGAGATTTTAAAATTCATAAAGATGTAACCGATATAAATGAACTTATTGTTAGTGCTATTCTTCAACTTAAACCCTTAGCTCAAGAAAAAAATATAATAATTAATACTTTTCTTGAACCTTTATTTAGCATTGAAGTTGATATTACATTAATACAAGAGGTTTTAGTAAATCTGATCGATAATGCAATTAAATATACACCTGCTAATGGAGTTGTAAATATTTATTCACAAGAAGCTGAAAATGAAATTGTTGTTCAAATTAAAGATACAGGTGAAGGTATTAACCCTAATGAAATTGAAAATGTATTTGGAAAATTTGTTCGTGGAAGCAATCAAGATTTAAAATCAAAAGGAACTGGACTTGGTTTGTATTTGGTAAAATATTTTGTCGAACTTCACGGGGGAAAAATAAAAATTGAGAGCGCTTTAAAACAAGGAACGACTGTTACCATTTCTCTACCAACACAACAGCTACACATGGAGTGATTTATTAATCACCCCCAAGGAGACACAAATTAATATGGGTCAAACTCAAGAAAATACAGACAAATGTCGAATTTTGATTGTGGATGATGAACTTGAATTAAGAAAATCAATAATTACAATTTTGCAAAATTCTATTCCTGATTATTGCATTGAAATTGAGGAAGCTGAAAATGGTTTAGAAGCCATTCAAAAAATCTTTCAAAATGATTTTGATTTAGTTCTGATGGATGTCAAAATGCCTGAACTTGATGGACTAAGTGCTCTTACAAAAATAAAAGAAAATGATCCACAAACCTTTGTTGTTTTAATGACTGCCCATGCAAACTTACAAGATGCTATTCAAGCCATAAAAGAAGGAGCTTATGATTATCTTGAAAAACCTGTCGATCCATTAAAATTAATTGAAATTGTTAAAAAATCTAATGATGCACGTAATATGGTATCTGATCTTGCTTTATCAAATCCAATTTTTGACGATGATATAGATAGTGAGTTTGTTGGTAAATCTCAAAAAATGAAAGAAGTATTTGGTTTAATATACAAACTATGTAAAGTTGACACCACAGTTCTCATTCGGGGTGAAAATGGAACCGGTAAAGAGTTAGTTGCACGCGCAATACACTATAACTCCCCTCGTAAAAGTGGTTCCTTTGTAGCTATTAACTGCGGAGCAATTCCAGAATCATTAATGGAAAGCGAATTATTCGGTCACGAAAAAGGTGCCTTCACTGGTGCGACAGAACGCAAGATTGGAAAATTTCAATTAGCAAACAATGGTACTTTATTTTTAGATGAGATTGGGGAGTTAAAACCTGATATGCAAGTTAAACTTTTGCGAGTACTTCAAGAAAAAGTTTTTACACCTATCGGTGGTAATCGAGAAATTAAAACCAATGCTCGAATTATTGCAGCGACAAATAGAAATCTTGAAAAAATGATCGAAGAAAATAAGTTTAGAGAAGATTTATTTTATCGTCTTAATGTTTTACCGATCTTTTTACCACCACTAAGAGAACGTACTGATGATATTCAATTTTTAGCTCAGCATTTTATTAAAAAAGTTTCTAAACAACATGTTGATAGTCCAATCAATTCAATTTCAGCAACTGCAATTGAGGCGATGAAAAATTATAATTGGCCAGGAAATATTCGTGAACTCGAAAATATTATTGAACGAGCTTTCTTTTATGAGACTACAAATGAAATATCAGTAACTAGTTTACCTGACTCCATTAAACGCAAGCCAAGTAATGAAAATTTAAAATTTAATTCAGTAACAATGAACGGTGGCAATTATTCGATAAATGCCCCGCAATCTGCTTTAAATTTTGATAATTTTCGAGAGCAAAGTGAAAAAGAGTTTATCATCAGCGCCCTTAAAGTAAATAAAGGAAAAATTAACCAAACAGTCGCTCAAGCAAATATACCTAAAAATACTTTGCTAAGAAAAATTAAAAAATACGGCATCAACACTGATGATTTCAAAGATTAGTACTTTCCGATCATTCCAATGGTATTCGTCGTTCATTAGCGGATAGGTTTTTTTTGATTTTTATCCGCTAATGAACAAGATAATTATAAATTAATTGAATAATTTTTAATTTGAAAGCAATCTAACTTTTCCTGGTTTTGAACTATTTGTTTTTGCTGCACTATCAAGTAATTTTTGTAATCTTGATTCAAATGCTCTTTTTTCTTTTTGAGATAAATTTTGATATTGTCGTTTAACATTAGAGTCCATTTTTATTACCAAATTAACTTGCTCACCTTCACGCTCAATAAGTGTGTTAATACCTTTTGATACGCTTTGATATTTTTTCGACATTTTTAAACGAGTAGCAAAAGCTTTCTCAACACTCTCACCAACATTTGCAATTTTTGAAGCCAATTCTTCATCAACACCTTTTGGAACCCAAGATGATCTGAATATACCTGGTTTTGAAACTTGGTTAGAAACAATTGATAAGAATTCGCCGCGTTCTTTTTTAGAAAGTTCTCTACTAAAGGAAAGCAAAACATCATCACCTGTTTTATTTATATATTTTACTTCTATTCCTTTCTTTTTTGCAAATTCAATTGCACCCATATATAATTCGGCAGATGTATTCTCCAATAAATCAGTCGTTGGTTTATCTAACTCATTAACTCTTTTAAAAACTTCTTTAGCACCTGATTTTATATTTGAAGCTTTGGTTGAAGCAATTGCTAATTCTGCATTTTGAGTATTAAGTGCTCCAAAACTTTTTAAATCAAATGATATTCCACCTGTATCCTTAAAAATACCTGCTTCAGGAGGAGTTCTTAAAATTTGCTTAGGGGAGGCTGAAAATGGCTCCAATCCCTTATACAAATTCTGAAGAGTTCTTGCTTCTTCAAAAGTTAGTTTTGGACTTTCACCATTAACTTTAAAATAATTTTTATTTGAGTCTCTTAATTTTTGATTAAGTTCTCCTAATAATTTTGTTGTTTCTTTTTTTGTATTTCGCTGCAATTTACGAACTATTTCCCACACTTCACTTTTCATAACAGGTCCAACTCCTGGTACATTATCAGTTAACATTTCTAAAACTCTCCCATTTTCTCGAGAACTGATATCTTCATAAAATTTTTTTCGAATTGAATACGTATTATCCAGATTTTTATCAAATTCTTTCTCAACTTCGTCCCAAGTTTTAAATCCTGAATTAGTTCTCGGTTGGGTGGATTTAGTCACTTCAATCAATTCATTTTCATTGTTAGATGTTCGTTTATGAAGTACCTTAGATTCATATTCAGCAGCTTTTTCAGATAGTTCTCTAATCTCAGAACTTTGCCCCTCAGTATACCAATTATTTATATCAAACATTTTTTTCAATTCATCTATCTTTTCTTGAGTATCATATTTTTTATCCGCTAAAATTAACTCATCAATAAAACCATTTTTTTTAATAATACCTTTCCATTCAGTATCCGCATCTAAAATTGCATTCTTAACCTCTTCTATTAAACTTTTATTATTTTTATCAATAGCGACCTCCGAATATTTTAGTTTTGAGTCAAAAATTAATTCAGGATATTTTTTTTTTAATAAATTTATTTTTTCAGAAAATAAATCTAAAAATAAGTGACCAAGTGCCGTGCACGCATCTTTATCACTCAAATTATCATTGCAACTCTTAATTAAATTTAAACGTGAACCTAAAAACTCAAATCTCTCTGGATGTTCTGATACTAATTTATGATATGACTCACTTTCGGATGCTTTTGTAAAATTAGCTTGAGCATAGTTCCTTTTTAAATCGGAAATAGATTTCACATTACGATCGATTGTACCTGGTTCCTTATACATCTCATCATGCCTGATGGCCTCTTGCTCTTTCCATTGTTTTTTTATTTTTTCTCGTTCGGCAATTTTTACTTCATTTTCTATCGTTAGTTTTTCTCCTTTACTGACTGTATCTTTTGCGGTTTGCTTTTTAACAGTTTTGGAAGTTTCTACTTCTGCAACTTCAGTCTCACTTGATTTTAAGACTGAACCTGATAAATTATTTTCAGTTTGCTCTGCTTTACTTATTTTTTTTCCTAATTTAATAAGTTTTCCAGGTGAGCTGACCATTGCAACTAAAGCATTTGTTATGCATTGATGCGTTTTATTTAAATTTTGAATTTTTTTCTGGTTTTCTAAATTTACTTCAGCGCTACCATTACAGGTTAAAACTTCAGGACCTGAGTTTATTTCTTCCTTTGTGCAATCCTCAGCCCAAGAAGATAATCCACGATATACAATTCCCATTGTAACTACAAAATTGCTAATTCCCATAATTGCACCAGGTGCATTTCCTCCCCCTGTAAGGGCTGCACTTCCAACTAATATCGCATCCGTAGCGATATCCTTACCTGCTTGTTTATACATATTGCTTTTTTTAAAATTCGATTCTAGCAATTTAAAACGACATTCTGCTGATTTAAAACCAATTGGTATTTTTTCCTTGGGGTTATATGTGGTAGAAACTTCTAAGGCTTCAAATATATAATTAGAGTCACAATTTAGAGTACCATTTAAACAATTACTTGCTCGTTTGAGCTTTATTAAATCATCATTAATTTTTTTTTGATTACTTTTAAGTTGTGAAAGAATTGCTTTATCAAAAGTATTGTTATTTTTTATTTGCTTCTCAAATACAGTTCCGATTAATAGAGGAAACCTTGTCGTTAATTCTTGAATTTCTTCATCAATCAATCTAGGAAGCTCTAATAAACCTTGCCCGCCAGTAGAGTTTCTTTTAATTATTTCTTCTTTTTTATTTTCTAATTTTTTTAAATCGTCGTATGCTTCTTTATATGATTTTATAAATGAAAGATAAACATCTGAACTCGGTTGACACTTAGTTTTACAACTTTTCAATAATGATTCATTATTTATTAAAGAACAATTCAACTGAAAATTTTCATATTCTCCAACTAAATTTTCCGGTGCAGATGATAAAATTTGCTCAATGAACTTTCCCTTTTGAATATTCATCTCCGAAGTGGATTCAATTCGTCCATTGTAGTAATAAAAATCAGTAATCTTTTTTACTTGGTTTGAGGAAGGGCAATTTGCTGGCGCATTAATACCTAATTCACAAAGTCGTTTATCTTCTGCAAGACAAAATTTAATTTTCTCATGCTGATCTTCATTTAATACATTAAATGCTTCACTATTTTTGTAACTTAACAAAATTTCTTTTGGGTTTTCAGTTATTTTTTCATTATCACAGTCACTTGTTGTTTGACCTTGAGTATTTTTGAATGAATTAAAAATATTTCTTAAGTTTCCGCATGTGTAATTTTTACTTTCAATTGCACTTAGTTGCCTTGAATCAAATTCAGTTGTACTTTGCTCTCCAGCACTTAAGTTAATAGCTATGAAAAAATTAAAAAATAAAATATAAACTGAATTTAGATAATTAAAAGTAAGAAAATGCTCACAATTATTTTCATTTTTTGTGAACATTCTCAATTTTAAAAAGACAAATAAAACTAAAAACTTATGATAAAACCTTTTCATTTATTATGATGTTTTCATCGGCTGTTTGCCTTAAAACATCAAGGGAAGCTTCAAATACAGAATCTGAATCTATATGATGGTACTGATATACTTCGGGAGGGCGACCACAGAGTGAATGTTTTCGTACAGCACAACTAATATGTTTAACACCCACAATAGAACCAATATTATCTAAAAGTCCGGGTTCTCCATCATGCACACTTACAACTGGTATCCTTCGACCGGCATAGGTTCTTACAACATCAGAAGTCTCAGCTGACACAGCTGGCTCAGTCAAATCAGCTGTTGGATTTAAATATAGATTACCATTAATTCCTAAGCCATTTATCAAATAATCATATTTATTATCATGACCTAATTGGCCAAGTAAAAGGTCTGGACTAGTTACAACAATCACATTTGCATAAATGCCTTTTTCTAATAATTTTTCAGATGCCTTTAATGCTTCAGTTGTCATTACTCCAAGTGCAAAAATATGTACAACATTATCCCCTGGAACATAGCCTTCATAACCTCGATAATCGACAAGGTAATATGCTCCTTTTAAAACATCGTCTCTCATTATAGTTAAAATTTCTGCTTCAGTTAATGATTCTATTTGTGATTCAATAACACCAGCTCCTAGCTGAAAACCTTCTCTTGATAATTTTAGTTCAGAAGATAAACCAACTTTAAAACGAAACTGACGTTTCATATTTAACATTAAACTTTTTTGATCTATACCTCTAGTCACTGCACGAATTAGAACTCCTGTACGGCCTTCATTATCATAATTTAAATGTCGTCGAATTGATTCACTTAAAATCCAATCAAGTTCAATACAGTAAAATGGTTCCCAAGTAATTTGTTGAGGAATTTGAAAGTCACTCTTCCATCCATGTTGTGCGCCCTCAGGTGATAAAGTAACTCCTGACGGTGTGCCCACACAAATGAAACTTGATTTCCAATATAAGTTGTAAAAATATTGATCTAAAGCTCTTTTGATAAAAAAATCATAAACTGTCATTAAGGGTATTACAGGAATTCCTAAATAATCTCTTAATTTTCCAAATGAACCTACACAAGACATCACATTGCCTTCAGCAATTTCAAATCGTATAAAGCGACGAGAACTATCTTCATTAGGAACAAGGTCAGGTAACTTATCATCTTTCACATCAAATTCTGTTTCAAAGTCGCTAACTACAGGAGCACCAAAAATTTTACCATCCATTGCTGGATTTAAATTTGTGCTTGTTCCCACATCTGGAGCCATTGTAACAAATAAGTCTCCAGGTATTTTCCATTTTAATTCAGCAGGAGTTAATGGTTTTTGATGTGCTTTTAATTGTGTATTATCTGTTGAAGTTTCTGCGATTCGAATTAATTTAGCAGTCAATTGACCCAGCATCCATTGTGTATGGGGATAATTTGCCATTTTTGTATTAATATCTAATGCTAAAGGAAGAGGTCCACTTCCTTGAACTTGATTTTCAAAATATATTTTATTTTTTGTCTTCAAATCATTTTGTTGAAGAATTTCTTGATATAATTTTTCTCCACGCTGTTTACAAAATTGCGCTTCTGGAGTTCCATCATTAAATCTTGAAAATAAATCTCCGTTATTTAAATTTTGTTTTTTAGTAAACTCAGCCATCTCTTCGTCATTCGGAAGTGCAGAATGATTACCAGCTTGCGCTGCCATTCGCAAATTCCAACCTTTTATAGTATGAGCGATGACCATCGTTGGTCTACGAGTGCTTTTTTTAGATTCTTCAAGTGCTTCAGCGAGCGCAAAAATATCGTGTCCACCCATATCATGAAATGCTCGATATAAATCTTCATCAGAAATTGAACTTATAAATTTTTTAAGTTTTGGCTTTTCCTTACAGATGCCTTCTTTTAAGGTCTTAATATCTTTTACTAATAAAAGTGATTGAAGTTGATAGTCATCTAAATCTTCTTCTAAAAAAGATTTAAATAAATCGCCATCAGGTTTTTCAAAAAGTGATTTTCTAAATAAACCATGACGAACATGGATTACTTCCCAACCATTGGCAACCATCGTTCTTTCAATACGAAGAGCATCTGTACCATTCATGATTTGTTTATTTGTAATACGATGACCATCTAAACTTTGACGATTATAATCTAAAACCCAAGTCAAATTTCCAATTTCTCGTTCAGCAAAATCAGGTATTGCTTCATACATTGAACCTTCTCTAAACTCAGAATCACCACATATCGCCCAAAAATGCGCATCTGGTACATTAAATCCTTGCTCTTTTGCTAAACGATAAGCAAGGGCTAAATACCCAGCTTGAACAGGTGGAATTCCCACTGTTCCTGAAGGAAAGAAATGATGTTGATCAGGATCTCTTATGGAGTGATAGCTTTGAAAAACAGGTTCACCATTTTTAGAAAATTTTCTTAAGCCCATCATTGCAGTATTGCATTCATCAAGTGTTAACTTAGATAAGTTTGGCTTTAAAAAAAGATCTAAAAGATAATTATATGCATGATCAGCGGGTGAAGCATGGGGTTTATTTGCAATAAAATCAAAACCTGTTTTTACTAATAAATGTAAGGCTCCGAGTATATGCAACGCGCTAGCTGAAGAAGATACATGACCGCCAATTTTAGGATCACCCTTTTCTTTGTCAGTGCGATGATTAGCCTGAATGATCATTTGAGTTGCTAAGTAATGTGCTCTATTAACAACGTTTTCAATTGTAGTTTTATTATCATAAATTTTTTTATTAGAATTTTTCATATTTATCCCTAAGTGAATCTAAGATTGTGTAGACTACTCAATTTTGAATTAAGTTTCAACCACAAAGTCCCATCTTATTTCTATAACGCCATTTTCATTTGCAATACCTTTTGGAGGGTTTGGAAACGGTGCTGCTAATTTAAAAGCTTCAAGTGCAACTTCATCTAACTCTTGGGTACCTGACTCACTTAGAATTTTTACTTTTACTAGTTCGCCTTTTGTATTTAATGTAATCAACACTTTTGTAATTTGATCTTCTTTGGACGCAATTTTTCTACCTTTTTTAAACATATGGATCATTTTTTCTTTTATTTTAGGCTCCCAGTATTGATTTAATTGGTTTCGTATTCGATTATAATAAGTGAAATACACAAACTCCTGAGTGGACAAAATTGTTTCCATTCCTTTTTCTGTATCAGGTAAATAATCTTTTGTTTGGGAGCTTGAGCCTCCCGCATTTTGAATCTGTTCATTTATATTTTTATCAGATCTTTTATATTCATTTTTAACAAAAAAATCAGCATCAGGTATAAATTTTTGAAATTTTTTTTGAAATTTTTCATTTTCAGATTTAATTTCAGTTTTTGGAGAG
The DNA here is from genome assembly GCA_005793345.1 of Bdellovibrionales bacterium. Lineage (GTDB taxonomy): Bacteria > Bdellovibrionota > Bdellovibrionia > Bdellovibrionales > Bdellovibrionaceae > SXSU01. Next base: position 137,796 of record SXSU01000092.1, on the reverse strand, counting down.
TTTAAATTTATTTTACTTTTCACATTTTGAAAATCACCATGATTTAATGCCACGGTTTCTTTAACGGCCCTTTGGTTATGATCACTTAAAAATTTTGCCTTTTTATCGATGTCATTATTTAACTTTTCTTGTTCAACAATTACTTTATTTTTTATATCAATTTTATTTTTTTTCTTGATTTCATTATTATTAATTGGTGTTTTAGGATCCTCAAAAGTGACTTCAATTGGTTGTTGATTTCGATCTTGAATCGTTGAGTTCAAATTCAGAAATGACAATGAGAAAGTAAGCAGAAAATGCAATCCTGCAGAGATTATAAAAAACCATAATCCTAAAAACTTTTTTGTTGAACTCATCATTAGACATATCGGTAAATATTTAAAAACATTCAGATCTATTATTGATGGTTTTACAGATCTAGACTTATGAATGATTAAGTCTTAGGGAGAGGTTTAAAATTCTGACTTGTTTTGAAGCTTCACTAAGTTCAAAATAAAAATATGCAAATTAAAAGTTGGGTAAAAACAGACGTAGGATTAAAACGAGATAATAATCAAGACTCCTTTCTTTGTGAAAAAGGTATTGGATTATATATTGTTGCAGATGGAATGGGTGGACATAAAGGTGGCGAAATAGCTTCTGCGCTTGCCTGCTCTACAGTAAAAGATGTAATTACTAATCCCAATAATCATCATCTCTCGCCTAAAGAAATTCTAAGATTTGCATATGCAGAAGCAAGTTCACGGATTTTTTCACATGCAAAAGAAAACCCAGATCTTACAGGAATGGGAACAACAATGGTTCTTATTCTTCATAAAGGTAATGTATTTTACATCGCTAATGTTGGCGACTCTAGATGCTATTTAACAAGAGGATCATCACTTTGGCAACTTACTGAAGATCACTCCTTAATGAATGAACAAATTCGTGCAGGAATTATGACTCCCGAGCAAGCAAAAGTTATGGTCGCCAAAAACGTGATCACTCGCAGTGTAGGCTTTGAGCATGATGCCGTCTGCGATGTTATTGAAAGAATTGCCACACCTGGTGAAATCTATCTTTTATGTTCTGACGGGATGCATGGATTAGTTGGTGATAAAAGAATAAATGAAATTATACAAAGAGCACCCGTTGACTCTATAACTACTCAACTTATTGAAGAGGCAAAAAAAAACGGCGGCGATGATAATGTGACCACTTTGATTTTAAAAGTAGAATAGAGAATACACTTGGGCGCAAAAGAAATTACTTTTCTAATTATGACAGACCCTACGAAAGCAACTAAAAAAGTAGTTGTATCGTCGAAGTGGATTAAAATCTTTATGGCAATTACTGTTTTTTGTAGTCTTATTTTAATTGCGTTAGGTCTTGATTACTTAAGTATGCTTTTTGATGCTTTTGAAAATAAAAAATTAAATATCGAAAATCTACACTTAAAAAAACAATTTCAAATTGTTGAAACTAAACTTTCTGCTCTTGAAAGTTCTTTAGAGCGTGTTAAAACTTTTTCGACAAAATTAAAGCTAATCACAAATGTTGATGATGAAAATAGAAACTTAAAACTAAGTATTGGAACAGAACCTAAGTCTGGTGAGTCTATAAAAGAAAATATTCAACCAATTGGTCAAAGACCTCCACTCGATGCCGTTGGAAGCGAAGAAGAACAGTTGTTGGATTCTGAAGTTGTCAATATTCCAAATGAGCGAAAAGGTGAAATTGCCATTGAAGCACCAAGAGATTATGATACACTTGCTATTCGAATTGACAGAGCTGTTCGTAATACTCAATTACGTGAACAAACAGTTCTTGAACTTTGGGAAGTATTATCAGAACGTCAAAGTTTATTGAATGCAACTCCAAGTATTCGCCCAGCAAAAGGTTGGCTGACTTCAAAATTTGGTTATCGAATTTCACCAATTAATGGTAAACCAGCAATGCACTTTGGTTTAGATTTGGCCGCAGCTCCAGGCTCAGCAGTATATGCTCCGGCTGATGGAGTTGTAACCTATGCGTCCTATGATGAAACATATGGTAAACTTGTTACTATTGATCATGGATTTGGAGTTATGACTCGCTTCGGACACAACTCTCAAATTTACGTAAAGGTTGGCCAAAAAATTTCAAGATGGGATGTTATCTCAGCAGTTGGTAGCACAGGACGCTCAACTGGTCCTCACTTGCATTATGAAGTTCGCATCAACAATATTCCTGTGGATCCATTAAACTACATACTCGATGAGTAATTGATTTATAGTTTTATGGTCATAAGTTTATTTTTTGCAAAAAGAACTCTTTGGATAAACCCTCAATGAATAAATTTTTTTCTCTTCCAGTTTGTCCTTTAATTAAATGAATTTTACTTTTGGAAATTTCTAGCATCTCAGATAAAAACTCAATTAAACATTCATTGGCTTTGCCATCTACAGGAGGAGATTTTAATTTTATTTTTAGTCGATCTCCATGCAAACCTACAATTTGATTTTTTGAAGAATTAGGTTGAGCATGTAGATACAAACTCACCCCTTCTATTTTTTTAAAAATATCGTTTTTTATAAAGATATATTCCAATTTTATTTTTACTATAACTGCAACTTAAACTTATTCATGAGTTTAAAAATTATAAACATATCCAATTGTAGCTAACATCCCAGACATTGTTGTTCCTAAATCTCTATTGTTTAATTCAACTTCTTGACCTTTTACAGCATTAGTTAAACTGCCAGCAGCAAAGCCATTGCCTGTAACAACATCGGTTGCAATATTTCTTTCGAATGGTAGGTATCGCATATTGCCCTCTAAACTCATACAATGCTCATCAGTAAAACAAAATTCAGCACCCAACCCTAACACACCTCCAAAAGAACCTGTTTTGAAAGTTACCATTGAACCTGCTTCACTGATCATACCTGACATACTTCCGTAACCAACACCTGTTTGCATAAAAAATTTAATGAAACTATTTTCTAAAGGAATCATTTTAAACATAGGAAATAAAGTCCAACCTGAAAGCACATAATCAAAACCACCCGAAGTACCTTTGCCTTTTTGACTTTGCATAAAATAAGATGGTCTTACCATAATAGCAAACATTGTTCCACTAAATCGATATTGATAAGTTCCAGTTAATTCATAACCACTACCAAGTTCTTTTGTGGATATTCCACCTTCTCTTGTGTTTGCAGCTGAGATTAAATTATTTATATCACTTTGATTTGGAGAGGTGAAAGCAAGTAATCCACCTAACGTATGACCGCCACCACCACCCCTAGCAATTGCGATTGGAATTTGGATAAAAACTAGAATTATGCTTACAAGACTAAGTTGAAATAATTTTCTAATGTTTTTCATAAAATTTTCCTAATTGATAATTTTGTTTATAAAATATTTCTTGATGAAATCTAAATCATATCTACAGAAAGAGGAGAAATTCCTGTTACTACATTATTAAAATTACTTTCTTCTGCAAGTTCATTTAAGCTTGCTTCTTCTGATGAGTTTAAAGTCGGAAACCCTAAGTGCTTTTGTCCTTCTTCGAGTAGTGACAAATGTGCATGAGCCATAGCCTTCATATTTGCTTCATATTGTAATCTTAACTTCTTTAATCGATTAATTTCATTATATATATTTTTAAGATTTTGGTGAGCGTCTCTTTCAATCTCATTAGCTTTTAATCTTGCTTCACCTATCATCAATTGCACTTGCTTCTCACTATCTTCACGCATCCGCTCAACCATTTGTGATGCATTTGTAATTGTAGTCTTTAAAATTTGATCTCGTTCTTTATATTCAATTAACGCTAAATCTTTTTCACGCACAAGATCTTTTAATTGAGATCGTTCCTTTATTAACTCTTCAAGCTGATGTGATACTTCCGATAAGAATTGTGAAACTTCATCTTGATTAAAACCCATAAAACTTTTATTAAACTTCTTATGTGCAATATCAACGGGGGTTACTTTCATAAACTAAACTCCGCTCTGAGGTAATTTTGATCTCCCCAAATTATGACAAAAGACCTGGATGACTATCAAGATTTAAGTTCTTTACATTTGGAAACTAGACCTTAGCCAAGCTTTTAAAAGCTTTTCGAGCAACATAAATAGGAAATATTAACCTAAAAGTTGAACCACTACTTTTATTTTCTTCAGTTGCAACAACGGATTCTATTTCAACTCTTCCATTAAATTTTTCAACAAAGGATTTCATTATTGGCATACCATATCCAGTACCTAACTCGCCTTGAGTTCCCGCCCGAGTCGTTTTGCCTTTTACATCAAACAATTTAGTTAATATTTCCTTAGGTATTCCAATCCCATGATCTTTAATTTCAATTATGACATTATTATTATCTAATAATGAACTTATAATAATTTCAGAATTTGCAGAAGAAAATTTAATTGCATTTGTCAAAAGATTTGAAAGAATCGCCAACTTAAATAAACTCTGATCAATAAAGATAGTTGGTTCTTTAGGATCTAATTTTAAAATAAAATTTATCTTTTTACTTTCAGCTCTAATTTTAACAAACTCAACAGAACTAATTAAAAGTTCATTTAAATTTGTTGCCTCACCTTTAAACTGAATTTTACCATCAGATAAAGCAGTCATACTTCTTGCTTGTGATAAAATATTAATAATTATCTGAGAACATCTTTCGATTGTTCCAAAATATTTTTTGGTAATTTCGGTTTCGATTCCTTTATTATTTATAAAGTTAACGGCTCCTTGAATTGCTGTAACTGGAGTTGCCACATCGTGCATTAATAATTTAAATAATACTTCAATTTCTTTTTGATGTTCTTTTAATGATTCTTGAGTATTCCATTCATTTTTTAAAAAATAAAAAGTTGTTATAATCATTACAATTGAGAAAGTATAAATATTTGTTACTTTTTCATTTTCAAACTCAGCTTGGATTGCTTGATGATAGGGAATTAATTTATAATAATCTAAAAGTATGAATATAAAATAACTTATAATCATTGTTACACCACCATAAATACTTCCTATCAAACCAAAAAGAAGTCCTCCTACAAATGGATAAATACAAACCCAAAATATTCCAGGAGCATTCATTCCTCCTGCTGTATAAATAAAAAAAGAGACAAGAAAAGTTGATAATACAAAAATAATAATAGATGCTAATTTGTTATTTTTTGTAAAATAATAAAGTGGACCACATAAAAATATAATTAAAAATGTAGGGAGAATTACCAAGTTATATTCATACAAATGATATATAAAATTATATTTTAAAATATAAATAGCAAAAGTTATTAAGCTAATTACATATAACCATCTTAAGTATTTTATATTATCTTCTGATACTTTAACATTTTTAAACATACTTTTTATTCGGCAAAAGTATTTTCAAACCCAAGTTAATTTTTAGTTAAGGATATAATTTAAAACTAAATTTTAAAACTAAATTTTTTAAATCAAAAGTCTAGCTTTTTACTCTTAATGACAAATTTTACGCAAAAATATTTTTAATCCCATCTTGCCAATGAATAAATTGAACACCTCGAACATTAGTAGGCTTTTTACAATTAGATAAAACATACATTTCAGGGTTTAGGAAATTTTTTGAAATTATCTCTAAATTCTTTGAATCCTCTTCATTAAAATAATCATGTGATTTTATTTCTATGAGAATTTCAGGTTTCCCAGGACGCTTAACAATCAAATCTACCTCGAGACTATCATTTGATCGAAAGTACGAAAATTCAAAATGCTTTTCATAGTAATCATTTAACCTAAAAAATTCTAATACAAGAAACTGCTCAAAATAATCACCATAATCTTTTGTCATAGTGTTTAGATCTAAGGTGATTTTATTTTGCAAAGCACGAGTTACACCTGTATCAAAAAAATAAAATTTTGCTTTTTGAGATTGCTGCTTTCTCAATGACTTTTCAAATGGATACAAGTGAAACCCTACTAATGTATCGTCTAAGATTTGAAAATATCGAGCAACGCTTCTTTCTTCAACTCCTGAGTCTCTTGCTATTTTTGCATAATTTAAAATTTTTCCGTTCATCTGTGCTGCCACTTCTAAAAATCTTCGAAAAGGTTCAATTTTTCGAACTATCTGCTCAACTAAAATTTCTTCTTTTAAGTAAGTAGAAACATACGAGTATAAACTTCTAACTTTATTTGCATCAGATAGCTCACCAATATAGGGTAAGGTTCCCCACTTCAAAGCTTCTAAAAGATTGAAAGATGATCCTAATTCAATATGAGTTAACGGATGGAAATGAAATTCAAAAGCTCTCCCTCCTAACAAGTTAGAAGCGCCTCTTCGAAGTTTTCGAGCACTGGACCCTGTTAAAGCAAAGTATACATTTTTTTTTCGCATTTGTTTTTGAACAACATCAAGCAGTTCAGGTATTTTTTGAATTTCATCAACAATGATCCATTCAGCTTTTTTCACTTCCCAATCAGAAATCAACAATTGAGGTCTTAAGGAGTAACGATGTGAAATTTCAGGGTCAAGCAAATCAACGTAAAAAACATTTTGCCCCTTAGCCCAATGTTCAAGAAAGGTAGTTTTGCCAACACCTCGCGGTCCAAACAAGAAAAAGCTATGTGAATTCGATAAATTACATATTCGCTGTATCATATATCGGAATTATACCTTAAATCCGACATATGTTACAAGGAATTAATTATCAGATTGCTTTGATTTCTTTGCAGAACTCATCAAAGGATAAAATTTTAAAATTTGGTTCAATAATTCTTTTTTTTCCATTCAAGTGAACTTGATACCACATTGGAATATCTAACTTTGATTTAAAAAAAATCAAAGACGGTGAAACATCGGTATCACTCAACTTACATTCAACGGCAAATATTGGTTTACGATCTTTAATCACGACAAAATCACATTCTTTACCTGTTTCATCTCTGATGTAACGAAGCTCTGCTTTATAACCTAAAACATCTTGCCAAAAATCACAAAGCTTCAAGAGATGCGAGGCGACCATATTCTCAAATCTAAATCCTGGATTTTCAACCTGCGACCAATCCCACAAATATAATTTGGAAGTTTTTTTTATAGCTTTTATTTTGGGAGAGCCAAACGGAGGTATCAAATAACAATAATATAAGTTTTCAAGCATCTGCACCCAATGCTTTACTGTTTTATCTGACACTTCTAAATCTTCTGCCAATGATTTATAAGACAACCCACTCCCCACTCTTGAAGGTAAAGTATCAGCTAGAATTTCAACTTTATCTAAATCAGTTATTGACTCTAAATCTCTTAAATCAATTCTTACTAATTTTGCAACTCTTTGAAGGTGCCATCTTCTTAACTCAACTTCATCTTGTTCTATTAATGGCTCAGGAAAACCTCCGAATTTAAATAGGAGAGTTAAATTTTTTTCACTATATCCAAGTTCTGGAAGTGAATATGGATGTAATCTATAGTAATGGTAGCGACCCAACATTGAATCGCCTCCTTTACGAAAAATATCTAATCGTGCCGAACCAGTAATTAGAAATTTTTGAGTATTCTTCCAGACATCCCAAATCCCTTTTATAAAACTTTGCCACCCTTTTTTTTTATGAATTTCATCAAAGATAATTAGGGGTTCATCTTTTGACCATTCAGACTTTAATATTTTCTTTCTTGATATTTCATTATCCCAGTTCAAATATGCAGGATGCCCATCATAATATTTTTTTAGAAACTCTGTTGCCAGTGTTGTTTTACCTACTTGACGTGGGCCACCTAAAAAAACCATTTTTTTTCCAAGATCTTTAAGTATGTAGGATGCATATAAACGTTCTTTGAGTTTAGTTTTCGAAGCCATAAACTAACCTTTTGTTTAGAGTCAAAGTACAAAGTAATTCGGAGTCAACTCCAATTTACTTTTAAAAAATGCACAGCTTTAATAATTGAGGGGATTATTGAGCAGCAGACAAGGATCGTCTTCACCGTTAAATCCACTATAACAATCTTCTCTATTATTCCAAATAGCTAAAAAATTAAGACTACGACCGTTACCATAATAAGTGCCATGTCTTTTAAAGGTGTGTTTAAACTCCCCCTTAACAATCGGGGCTTCAGCATTTCCTCGTCCACTTACTATAACTGATTGGGCATTTTTAATAATCTTATCTACTGCCACCTGTCTTTCAAAGCAATATTCTTTTTCAAGGACTACTCCATTGCTGACGGTGATCACGGTATTTTGTAAGTCTAAAATGTGTATCATAAAACCATAAGGACTTTTTTGATCTCCATCATAATCAGTAATAAATTCACACTCTGTGATAATTCTATCTGGACTAACTTTTATTTCTGTTCCTGATGCATTTGGTTTACCAACGTTATAAAATGAGCTTGTAGTACAACCTTGCAAAAATAAATAAAATACGAAAATGATCGAATGCTTATTTCGCTGTAAGCTTGCCATATTCTTCTCTAAATTTTTCGACAGCGTTGTTTTTAAATTCACTTTTGCTTTTTAGAAGCCCTTTATATTCCAAAATAATTTCCTCCGCAGTTGCAGCTCTACCCAGCTTTCCTTCTGCTAATCTTTTTTTACGTGATAGCCATCTAATGGCCAAAGGAATTGCAATATTTGGATTTTTCAAATCTTTCTTCCGAATATTTCTAAAAATGAAATCTTTAACCTCACCATTAGGATCTTGCAATGCTTTTAGAGTCTCAGGCGTAATCTGGGCAATTCCACCTTTTGTTTAGAGTCAAAGTACAAAGTAATTCGGAGTCAACTCCATTTTACTTTAAAGTAATTCGGAGTCAACTCCATTTTACTTTAAAAAAATGCACAGCTTTAATAATTGAGGGGATTATTGAGCAGGGAGCAATTATTTAAACTAATTTCGCAATCTCTTGATTGCGAATCCAAGCTTTTTCAAAACTTATGCGTAGGGCTCTCTCTACTTCTGTTTCTCTCATCGAATCCAAACCTGCGGCAGTGACTCCTTTTTTAGAAGCTACGGCTGAAACTAATTCAACAAATGAAATATTTGGACTTTGTTGTGCTAATAGCGATGCTCCGAAAAAAGTTTCAACTGTGATTTGACGAGCCTCTTCAGCCGTAAACCCACGTTCTTCAATCCACTCTTGCCAATAACTCATCAACTCAAAAACAAAACCAGTGCCTGATGAGGATGAAATCATAATTGTATTAAAATCTTCTTCACTCTCAACAGAAATAATTGTTCCAAGAGAAGCTAATAAAGATTTAATATACTCTTCAAGCCCCACATCTTTTTTATCACGCGTGCACAATCCAATAACCCCATGGCCGATTCTTGAAGGAGTATTAGGCATGACTCTGGCCCATCTTACATTGGGCACTATTTTATAAAGTGAATTTAATGCTAAACCCGCAGCTAAACTAATTACTATTTGATCGGGTTTAAAAGATGATGCAATTGGCTCTAAAGCTTCATTAAAATCTTGTGGTTTTACAGCAATAATTACAACATCACACTCATCAACAAGTTGCTCATTTGTGTTTGCTATTAAAATATCGTAAGTTGACTTTAGTTTTTGTAATTTACCATCAGTACGATTACTCACCATAATTTGTTTTGGTGTTAGAGTATTTGACTCTATTAATCTACGCAAAAAAACAGTTGTCATGTTTCCTGCACCTAAAAAACCAATCTTATGATTTGGATTTTGAATGATATGACTTAAACTCACGTGTATTCTCTTTCTCCGAATATTGCAGTTCCAACTCGAATAAATGTAGATCCTTCTTGAAGAGCAATTTTAAAATCATGAGTGGTACCCATTGATATATGTTTCCATTCAGAAATAAATTCTTTAGGTAAATTTGATTTTATTTTTTCAAAAACATCCTTTGTTTGTCTTAAAAATCCACGAACTTTTTGTTCGTCTTCAGTTAATGGTGGCATAGACATTACACCTTGCCAAGTGACATTCGGTAACTTTATAAGCTCTGACATACAACTTAAAAGTTCCACTGGAGAAAAACCAGATTTTGTATCTTCACTTCCGATATTTAACTGAAGAAGACACTTTTGATTAAGTTGTTTTTGCTCAGCAATTGATGAAACTTTTTTTGCCAAATCTAAATTATCAACCGAATGTATTAAAGCAAAACGACCAATAACATCTTTTACTTTATTTCGCTGAAGTTTACCGATAAAATGCCACTCAATGTCTAAGTGTTCTGATCGAGCTTCTTCAACTTTTAAGTTCGCTTCTTGTACATAATTTTCGCCAAAAAGTCTTTGGCCTTTTTTATAAACAGATTTTATTTTTGAAAGTGGATGTGTTTTAGAAACTGCCAATAACTTTGCTTTTGTTAATGATCCTATTTTCATCTGATTATTTCTTAATAATTCAGCTTCAAAAATATTTTTAAATTTTAAAAAATTTTCTTGAACTAAATTATCGGAAGACTCTGTTTCTTCAATGGACCAATTATTTTTTTTTAGTAAATTTTCAAATAAAATTAATGGCAAACCTACAACAGTATTCATTGAGCCATCGATGTAATCTACAAATGTTCCACCCAAAGATTGAATTCCATAGGCTCCTGCCTTATCCATTGGTTCTCCACTTTCAACATAGGAATTTATTTCGTTATCTGTTAAATTTTTAAAAAATACTTTTGTTGTGTCTATTCCCTCTATGTGTTCTAAAGTTTGACAATTTAAAACAAAAACAGAAGTTTTAACAAAGTGATCTCGACCAGATAAAAGTCGCAAAAATTTTTTAGCTTCATTTTTATCAATTGGTTTACCCAACATTACTCCATCAACAATAACCATAGTATCTGATGCTAATATTAAATAACTTTGATTTTTCAAATAGTTATTTGACTCTAGACAAGCTTCTGCTTTTTCGCGTGCGATCTTAATTATTTGTTCGTCCAGATTTAGGTTTTTATCAGGAGTTTCCGATAAGTTAACAGGGAGATCTTTATATAAGTACCCTGCTTCTGTTAAAATTTTTTTTCGGCGTGGGGATTGTGAAGCTAAAATTAATTTATACATGAAACTATTTTGATCACAAAGGATTAAAAATGGGAAGAGCTGATTTAATACTAATCACCGCATTAATGCTGACGGGTATATCTGTCTATCTTTTTTTGCGTGTATTATTTGGCAATCAAAATCAAACTGAGTTTTTAGCTTGGGCAAAAGGTGAAGAGCGCCCTAAGTCAAAGTCACAAGTCATTAACGCCTGTCTCCCACTAGTCCACCAATTTACTTTAAAGTATGCAGTAAAAATTAAAGATCAATTTTATCGTAAAAAAGTTGAAAAAATTTTAATGACCTCGGGTATGTCGCGGGAACTTACTGTTGATGAATACATTGGGTTACGATTATTCTTAGGCATAATGTTTCCATTTTTCTTGCTGGTAATGAATTTTGCATTAGATCTTGGTTTTCCGTATATTGTTTTCCTTTTTATAATGCCACTTGGATATATGTTACCAGACATACATGCAAATGGAGTACGAACCTCTCGCATAAATGCTGTTCGCATAGATTTGCCTTTTTTTATTGACTTACTTGCTCTCTCTACTGAAGCCGGACTTGATTTTATTGGTGCTATACAAAGAATTGTTGATAAAGCAGAAAATTCTGTTTTAGCGGATGAACTTTCAATTGTTCTTAAAGACATTAAACTTGGTGCCTCAAGAATTGAATCCCTTCGAGGAATGGCTCGAAGACTCGACATGGGTGAGATCACTAGTTTTATTGCTGTACTTGCTGATGCGGATGCAACTGGCGCAAGCATTTCACAAGTACTTAAGGATCAATCCATTCAAATGAGACTTGAAAGATTTGTCCGTGCTGAAAAAGCCGGTGCAAAAGCCTCACAAACAATTTTATTACCAATTATTTTTCTAATTCTCCCAGCAGTATTTATAATGGTTTTTGGACCTGTTGTAATTCAGTTTATGAGTGGAGGATCTAAATAATGCAAAAGTTATATTTAGTTCAATCAGATAATAAACTTATCTCTCAACATTTAACTATTGCATCTAATTCATTTCAAAGAATGAAAGGTTTATTGGGAACTCACGAGCTTAAAGATGACCATATGCTTTGGATAAAAATGTGCAATAGCATACATACATTTTTTATGAATTATCCCATCGATTGTATATTCTTAGATGATAAATTAGTGATTCGTGGATTAAAAGAAAACATTGTCCCATGGCGAGCAACTTGGCCAGTCATTGCTGCAAACTCAGTTATTGAAATGCGTGCAGGATCAATTAAAAAATTTGATTTAAAAGAGGGAGATAAATTTTATGTGGGGGCTTAGAATTTTATCAGGACCTCAATCAGGACTTGTCTACCCACTTAAAGTTGGTAAAACTCTTATAGGTCGATCATCACATTGTACAATTAAAGTTGATGGACCTAATATTTCAAAAGAACATGCTTATATAGAACTAGATGAAAATGATAAAATATTTATTACAGATAATAAATCTAGAAACGGCACAATTGTAAATGGATTAAAAATTCAAAAAGTTCAATTATCTAAAGGTAATAAAATTTCATTAACAGACATTTTATGTGATATTATAGAAGTTCCAACACCTTCCCAAAAGGGACTTGTTGTAAAATCTCAAAGTAATCAGCAGATTTCTCCACATTTTCAAATTCAAAAACAAAATCAATCACACGCTCAACAGTTTTATCCACAACTTAACTCTCAAACTGTTCAGCCTGCTCAAAACGTACAGCAGGTAAGACTTGAGGAAACTCCAGCGCAAAAATTTAATAACTACATTGATACAGTTTTATTACCTGGAGTTTATAAACTCACTGAAGTTATGGAGTTCAAATTAGTCATTGCTTTATTTTTATTTGGATATGCAGTAGTTCTAACTATTTTGGCAACTATACCGATGATAGCTATTAGTACTGAAAGTATTCAAATAGAAGCTCAGCGAAGAGCAATCACTATTGCAAGAAGCTTAGCAAATATTAATCAACAAGCACTTATTAATGAAAATGAAACTGCACTTACAACTAGTCTCGCAGAGCTTGAAGAGGGTGTATCAAACACTTATATTATAAGAGCATCAGACGGATCAGTTATGGCGCCTGCAACTAAAATTGGTTCAGTTCCAGATATACCCTTTATTGAAAAAGCTCGAAAAGAGCAGAAAGAGTTTGTACAAAATATTGCCACTAAACAAATTGGTGTTTCAATACCAATATCAGCCTATAATCCTGACTCTGGTGGTTTTGTTATAAAGGCCTACGCAATTGTAATTTATGACATCGAATCTCTTGCTGTAGAAGATGGAAGAACAATTAGTTTATTTATACAAATATTAGTTTTAGCACTAATAATTGGTGCAATACTTTATTTTTTATTTTCTCGGCTGATAGAATATCCCATTCGTTTTTTAAATACTCAAGTAGATTTGGCACTCAAAAATAAATCTGAAACAACAGAGCCAATTAAAATTGAATTTCCGATATTCCAAAACTTAATTACAAATATAAATACTATATTAAGTCGAGTTGCGTCTTTGGGAGAAAATGATATTAACAATAATAATTTAGTTATTAATAAAGAGATAGAAGCAAGTAATATGATTAACTTAATCGGTTATGCATCTATAGGGTTTAGTAAAGAACTAAATATCATTTCATTAAATCATGCTTTTGAAAATCTAATGGGTGTAAGTGAATCAAATCTCCGCAATCAACCAATAAGTTTAATACCAGATCAGGCTCTTCAAAAGAATATTCACGATTTATTAGATAGAGCCTCAAAGGATCCAAGTCAAATTCACCAAAGTGAACTTGAGTTTGCAGGATTAAATAATCAACTTAACTGTGTCTGTTGTTATGAAAAATCAAGTCCCAGTTATTTTATTATAAGTATTATTCCAATGAACTAAAAAAGGAAGTTATGTCAAAAAATGCAACGGCTCAATCACTTTTAAGTAACCAACATCGAAAGATTGTCGTTACTATTACTGGTGGCCCTCACAAGGGTGAGTCGTTTACTTTGGATAAAAATACTTTTACAGTTGGCCGAGGACCCGAAAATCAAATTATTTTACCAAATGATTCAAAAATGAGTCGAACACATATTCGGGTTAATAAGGAAAACTTAATTTTAAAAATAGAAAACCAAAGCAAAAGAAATCCAATTTTTTACCAAGGAATTTTTAAAGAAATAGTAGAAATGGTTGCAAATGGAAGAATTGTGATTGGAGACTCAGAATTGTCGTTTGATTGGATCGATACAATCACAACAGCAAATCCTCCTAGCTTACCACCACAAAATATTTCACAACCACCTACAACACATCAAATTCAAACTCAAAAACAAAATGCCCAGTTGCAAGTTTTTACTCGCCAACAAATACAACAACCAATACAACAAACACCTGATCCCTATAAACCCATACCTGCAAAAAAAGGATCCCAAGGTAATAATGCAAATAAAAACAGTAATTCAAATAAAAATATGCTTATCGTAGTGGTATTAATAATTGCTGTAGTTTTATTTTTGATGCCAGAAGAAAAAAAGAAACCCAAAAAAGGTTCAGCGCTAAGAACAATTGAAGAGTACGAAAATGAAATTAAGGAATCAAAAGAGTTAGCAGAACAATATAAAATAAATAAAAAAATAAATGAAGATGGATCCTTAAATCGTCAATTTGAGTCTGCTCAAACTTATTATGTAAAAGGTTTTAGAGATTATCGCAATGGGCAATACAGTCGATCTATTTCATCTTTTCAAGCTGCATTATCTTTTGATCCGAATCATATTTTAGCTAAAAAGTATTTAAATTTATCACTACAAAAGTATGATAGCCTAACTCAATTTAATATGAATCAAGCAAGAAGGTATCGTGAAAAAAGTAATTTTAGGCTTTGTAAATCAGCCGCACAACAAGTCTTAATTTTGCGAAGAGATCCTAATGATTCGATTTATAAAGAAGCAAAACAAATACTTGATGAGTGTGATATTCTATCAAAGGGCAGGTACTAAATGGCAAAAATACTTGTCAAATTAAAAACGGAAATTATTAAAACTTTAGATCTCGATATTTCCCAAGAATACTTTGCTGGTCGAGGTGATAATTGTGCAATTATTTTAGAAGCTGAAAAGGGAATTTCTCGTCAACATATAAAAATTTATTACTCAAACTCCAAATGGAAAGTTCTGCTAGTCTCAAAAATAGGTGAGCTTTTTCTAAATAACGAATCAAAAAATGAAATTGAGTTAGAAAATGGACTATTATTTACAGTATATCCATATGATTTTATTTTTGAAGATACAGTTTTAAGTTTAGAACCTCAAGTTGAGCAAAACTCTCAAGCCAAAGCAGTTCAAACTATTGAAAATTTAAGTGCGCACGAACATGCAGTTGCTATCAGTGAAAAAACAATGACAGTAGCCCATAGTTATAATCTAAAACCAATCATAATTTTCTTAGATGAAAATGGTAACGAAACAAAAAAAATTGAAATGAATAAAGAGATTTTTGTTGCTGGTCGAGAGGCTGATAATGATATCGTTTTAGAAAATCAAAGGATTAGTCGCAAACAATTTAAAATTACAAATATTGGTAATAAATTTTTTATTCAAGACTTAAATTCTGTAAACGGCACTTTTCTAAATGGAAATAAAATTTCTCCAAGTGAGCCCGTTGTATTATTAAGTGGTGATATAATTAGTGTTTTAAATATTAAACTAAGTTTTACATTGATAGATACTAATTTTGAAATAAAAGCTCTCGAAGCAATCAATCATTTACCAATAGCTCCTCAAGAGCCTTTAAATGAATTAGCGTCTTGGGAACCGCAATTTAATCCTCCATCAGAAGAACAATTAAACTCCCAACCAGCTGTAGAGTCTTTTTCTGCACCTGCGAATCCCTATCCTATTCTTAATTTTTGGGGTTTAAAAATTGAACTCAATAAACAAAATAAAATCCGCATCGCAATTGTAGGTGCACTTTTATTAATAGTAATTTTTTTGAATAACAGTAATGATTCTTCGAATGGTGTTGACGATGCGGCAAAGGCCTCAGCCGCTGCTGATCCATTTTTAAAATTAAGTCCAGAAGAACAAAATTATGTTAAGCATACTTATAATCTTGCTAAAAATTTATATATGCAAGCCAATTATCAAATGGCCCAAGCCGAATTACTTAAATTACACGAAAAAATTCCTAAATATGAAGATTCAAAAGATTTAGAAAATTATGTTAAAATAGCAATTGAAGATTTAAAACGTAAAGAAGAAAATGAAAGAATTGAATCTGAAAAAAGAGAGCTAGAAGACCGAATTCAGAATGTCGTAAAACATTGTTCTCAATTTATAAATAAAGATATGTCTATTGAGCAATTGAATGAATGTCTTGCCCCCGCATTACAAATAAATCCTGAACATCCAGCTCTTATAAGTTTAAAAGAGCAACTTAATAAAATTGAAGAAGAAAGAAAATTACGCTTACAAGAACAAGCACAATTCGAAGCTCAAGTAAAAGCCCTCAAAGATCAATATGATGCTGCTCTTGCTCTAACTGAAAAAAATCAGTTGAAAGGAATTGCAGCTCTAGATGAGGTTATGGGTTCTACACTACCTGATCCTGAAAAATTAAAAGAAAAAGCTAAAAAGAAAAAAAATAACTTAATGAAAGATAGTGAAAATAAAATAAAAGAAGCCATTGAAAAAAGTAAATCAATGGCAGAGGGAGAAAACTTTAAAGATGCAATTTTATTATTAGAAAAAGCACAAACCTTAGATCCAGAAGATGAAAAAATTCCTGAGCAAATTGCATTGATTACTGGTGAATTAAAAAAGAAAATGCAAGGTCTATATCAGGAAGCTATTGTTGAAGAAAATATTGGAAATGTTGAAACTGCAAAAGAACGTTGGAAAAAAATATTAGAGCTTGACGTTCCCGCTGGCGAATACTTTCAAAAATCAAAGATCAAATTAAAAAAATATGGTGCTATATGAAAAATTTTACTCAACATAATTATCGGGGAAATTTTGCAATTCCAAAAGCAGATGTATTATTTGATAAAGATTTAAAATTAATAACAATAGGCTTTTCTTGGGGTGAAATTAACCCTTTTCAAGAAGTATCCGAAACTATTTCAAATTACTTTTCTGCTTCTAAAAATGATTTTGAGTCGACTTCACCATTTGATAAAATACCAAGTTTATCACCTTTAACTAATATAATGAGAACTTCACTACTAATTAGTAATGAGAAAATTTACCGAGCACATAATAAGCAAAGTTATGTTTCTGGACTAGAATTAATTTCAATAGGAATTTCAGGTCACGAATTAGTTATTGGCCAAATTGGAAGTTTCAGCACTGTTCTGATTAATAAAGCCTTTGACCCAATTATTTTAACTAGTAGTTCTGGAGTCGTAACAAATGATCTTGCCTCGCAACCACCTATTCCATTAAACCTTATGGGAACAGATAATATTTGTTATCCTCAATTAACTAGTGTTCGCTTTGAACCTGATGATCAACTTTTTGTTACCGCAGGCCCACAATTTCCAACAACATTTCTTAATCATAATTTTAAAATAAAAACTGATCTTAGTTTATTAGCAACAGAACTTTCAAATAGAAACTCGCAAATACCATTTTGGATAGGCAATTGTTCGCTTTAATTATTTTAAAGTGTTAGCAATGTTCTTTGAAATTGAGGTAAAGCTTTTATTATTTCATAATATAATAAATCGTCTTGCAAAAAATTAATAACTCCAAAGACGCCGATATTTTGTATATCTAAGTCGTAAATTGCTTTTTTTAAAATTAAATTATTTTTAATTCGACTAAACTTTTGAGCCAGTAACTCTTTTTGAGTTGAATCTAAATTTGAATACACATAATTACTAAATATTTTTATTAAATTACTACTGCAAGGTTGATTTATAATAGGGACATTAGGTTCAGCACCAGTTAACAAAAGACTTAGGCATGAATTTACAAATTGATACTGTTGCCTTTGCGAGATAGATAAATTTAAATATTTTATTAACTCAGCAATCAAATTACTCTTAACCACCTTATTGATTTGTTCTATTCGATTCCATTTTCTAAGTTTAATTAACTCATTAAATAAAAATAAATTAACAGTATTAACATCTGGTTTAATTAATACTAAACTTATAAGTGCTTCTAAATACTTAAGCTCATCAATAGATGAGATTTTTTTAAACTTATCATACTGAGATATAATACTAAACATCTCAATGGTTGAGTCATCGAACGGGCGCCACTCAGTTAGTCCTAAGTTTTGCTTTACTTCTTTTACGTGAACTAAAAAATCTTTATCAACATGGTCTTCATCATAAATTTTATTAGTTTGGTTTCTATCAATTAAATCATTAAAGTAGTAAGGTTTTTCTTCAATGTTGTACACCCAATTATTTTTTCGAAGTAAATAACGAATTCCACTTAAATTAATCCAATTTGACCAGGCTGACTCTATCAAAATTAATCGATCACTTGAAATTGTATTTTTATTTTTATTGATTAGATTAAAAAGACTCTCTCCCTTTAACAATTTAAATTCTAATTCTTTACCTTTTGAATTCAAAAACTCATGAGAAAACTTTTCGTAGCTTTCATTAACATTAAATATATCAGCAAGTGTCGGACCAATATCTAATAAAGAAATTGACTCATCAATTTTCCAATGATGTGGCGTTTCTTCTCTGCCCTTTGGAGGTTTCACAAAAAAAACTACATTTGATATATCAGAAGATAAACTTGCATTTGGAATATCTTTTAACTTTTCAAAATTACTTTTACCGTTTAACCCAACAAGGAAAATATAATTTTTTTCCCATGCTTTTCTATCATCTAAGAATTTAAATAATTGGTATAACGAATAGTCAAGATCTTCAAGTTGTGCTTCAAAACCTAATGGGCGAAGTTCTCCCATTTCATTTGTAGTTTCTGCATATGGAAAAAGTAAATTTGACAATTGTAAGACGGCAAAAAAATTATTAAATTTAACTTCATCTATATACCAATCCTTAAAAATCTGAACAGCATTTTTAGAAGAACGGAACTCTTTATTTACTTGCAAATTAAAATCATCATCAAACTTCTCGAAACCTTGATGTAAACGCGAATGTCTTTTT
Source organism: Bdellovibrionales bacterium (assembly GCA_005793345.1). GTDB lineage: Bacteria > Bdellovibrionota > Bdellovibrionia > Bdellovibrionales > Bdellovibrionaceae > SXSU01. The sequence goes on along the minus strand of SXSU01000092.1, from coordinate 118,665 downwards.
ATGGTGGGTGATGTTCCAATAAATAAAGTAGTTACTTTTTGTTCGATTAAAAGTTCAGGTATTGTTTTTAAAGCACCTGAAAGTGATGTCCCACCATTATCTCTCAATCCATTAATAAATGGATGTATTCCTGTAAGCATTCCACCTATTGCTGGTGCACTAAGTACTGATGGAGTAAAAGTATGGGTAAATCGAATTCCTTCTTCACAAATTCTCTTAAAACCAGAATTAGTATTCTCGGGATCTTCATAATTATGACAAGAAAAATCGTTTGCTCCTAATTTTTCGATGGCAATAATAAGCACAGAGTGTTTTTCCGATTGAATTTGATTGCAACACACAAGAAAATAGATATTTAATATTAATATTGCATTTTTTAATAATGAGACTTGGCGCATATCGAATAGACCCATTGCTTTTTGATTTAAATTCTGAAACTCTATATTTATTAATAATCTCACTTTGGAGTTTATATGTTAACTGAAAAAATATTTGCATTTGCGCAAATCGCAGACCAAGCAATACTATGGTTGTTAATATCATTAAGTATTTTGAGCATTGGGTTTATTCTAGAACGTTTCTTTACCCTTCGTAAAATTTCTAGTGAAAGTGATAAAATCAGGTACAAATTAAAATTAGCAATTTCAAGTCAGTCCATTCAAGAAGTTGAAGATCTAGCTAAAGAAATTACAACTTTAGAGGGTCGAGCTGTAAATTATGGTTTAAAACATATTAAAGAATCAGGCTCAAGAGGTTTGGAAGAAGTATTCAATTCAATGGTATTAATTGAAAAACCCGAACTTGAAAAACATCTAGGGTTTCTTGCTACAATTGGATCCAATGCACCTTATATTGGTTTACTTGGTACAGTGTTAGGAATTATGAAAGCGTTTAATGATTTAGCCCAAAACACCGAAGCTGGACAACAAACAGTTATGGCTGGTATTTCGCTTGCGTTAGTTGCAACAGCCGCTGGTCTATTTGTAGCGATTCCCGCTGTTATGTCTTATAATTATTTTCTTAAAAAAGTTAAAAGTATTTTATTAAATTTAGATTTAGTAAAAGAGTTGTGTTTGGCATTAGCAAAAAAAAGAGGTTTATAAAATGTCACAAAAGTATAGTGATCAAGATGAGGTCCTTGCAGAAATCAACGTAGTACCCTTAGTTGACATTATACTTGTTGTATTGATTATATTCATGGTCACAGCTCCTATGATTATGAAACCAAGTATTAATGTAAACTTACCAAAAGTACAAAGTGCAGATAAAACAGAAAGCAAACCCCAATTTAATGTGACAATCTCAAGCGATGGTAAGACTTTACTCAATGGTAATCCTGCTGATTTAGATCAAATTAAAAATCGTGCTATCGAAGAATTTAAAAAAGATCCAGAAATTCAAGCCGTCATCCAAGCAGATAAAGCGGTCCCCCATGGACAAGTCGTAAGTGTAATGGATGCCGTTAAACAGGGCGGAATTAAAAAATTCGCAATTAGCGTAGACAAAGAATCTAATCAATAATTTCCATTTGGCGGGGAGTTTGTATTAATAATAAACTCCCCGCTAATACTATAAATGCACATTTGGCGGGGAGTTTGTATATTGACAAAATATACCCGCTAAATGTACATTTGTAGTATTGGCGGGGAGTTTATGTCATTTATTGGAAGAAAAACTGAATTCAATCAATTAAATAACTTAAAATATAAAAAAACAGCTAGTTTTGTCTGTCTGCTCGGCAGAAGACGAATTGGGAAAAGTTCATTAATAGAAGAATGGTCAAAATCTTTTTCGAATTTTTTTGAAGTGCAAGGTTTGGGGCCTGAAACTGAATCGACAGCTAAAGATCAACTCCAACACTTTGCAATTTCATTAGCTGAACAATTTAAAATTCCCCAGCCCAAATTAAGTGACTGGGATGAAGCTTTTGATTACCTTGCAAAATTAACAAATAAAAAAGAGTGGTTAATATTTCTAGATGAAATTTCTTGGCTAGGAAACGGCGATAAACTGTTTGCTGCAAAATTAAAATCCGCATGGGATACTAAATTTAAAAAGAACCCTCAACTTATTCTTGTAGTCTGCGGATCAGTTTCTGCTTGGATTGAAAAAAATATTTTAAACAATACTGATTTTTTAGGACGAGTCTCTCTTGATATTAACTTACAAGAGCTCTCATTAACTGAAATCAATGAATTTTGGGTCAAAAATAATTTTCATATGGGTTCGTTAGAAAAAATGCTTACCTTATCAATAACAGGAGGAGTTCCTAAATACCTCGAAGAAATAGTTAAATCAAAAGCATCCACTAAAAGTTTAGCTCAAATTTGTTTTGATAAAGGAGGAATACTATATAGAGATTTTGATAAAATTTTTAGAGATATTTTTAGAAGAAGATCACAAGGTTTGGAAAAAATTATTAGATTATGTTTAGACGAAAAACTGACTCCTAACTCTTTAGCAAAAAAACTAAAAATAGATCACAATAGCGATCTTACTGAGGCACTACATATTTTAGAAATTTCAGGATTTATTAGCAGAGATTTTTATTTTAAAACTGATACATCCCAAGTTATGAAATCAAGCCATATTCGCGTAAAAGATAACTACACTCGATTTTACCTCAAAATAATTGAACCTCTCAAAGGTAAAATTGAAAAAGGTGGTATTAAATTTAATGATCTCAATGAAGTAAAAAATATAGAACAAATTCTTGGATACCAGTTTGAAAACTTAATATTAGCAAATAAAGATTTAATTCATAAAGTTCTCGAAATTAAAGAAACCGAACTAAACTCATCAGCTCCCTATATCCAGAAGAAAAACTCTCGATTCAAAAAAGGATGCGCAATCGATTTGTTGATACATACAAAATTAGATATCTTTTATCTTTGTGAAATAAAATGTAAAAAAATAATAACAAAAGAAATTATAAAAGAAGTAAAACAAAAAATTGATGCGATTGCGATACCAAAAAGATCTGCATTAAAGCCTATATTAATCTACCAAGGTACAATCTATATTGAAGATGAAGAAATAATTAACAATTATTTCTATAAAATAATCTCATTTGACGATCTTATACAATAAACGTTGACCAAAAATACCTTTTCTATACAAGATTTAAGATATCTAGGTTTGGTCATATGATATTACCCCTTCTCTCTAAGATTACATTTGAGAGAGTCATTCAGACTTTCGTCTAAATCATGAGCTGTTATTTTCCTGCTTGTGATTAACTATAAGTTAGCACGCGAGTAAATTCATATGAATATGAATTTACTCGTATGTTAAAATGAGTAGCCGTAGATAAAATCCATTTTTGAAATAAAAATGGAGAAGGTGCGATTAGTATTATTTTCACTTTGGATATTATAATTGAGTGAATGATACTGCCCTCCCCACGTCAATCCCCAATACGATTTTTTTGAGGCTGACGGGCTTAGGTATGTTAAGGCTCCATCAAAGCTAATACCATTTGAAAGTTTAGCTGCGCCTGTTCCTGAAATTGGATACTGCAATCGCATCCATGAAATAAATTCCGATTCCCAGATTTTTAAACCTGCAAAGCCCCCACCATAAATCGACAGCAAATTAAAATCTGCCAATGTAAAAGTTTGCGTGGCACCAATCACTTGTTTTAAGATTGGCATTTGATACCGAGATAATCCAAATACCTTATCGGAAGTCCAGCCCAAAACTTTAGCCCATAAAACCACTAACAGCGTTTTGCCTAAATATTTTCAATCTTATTTTGAGTCAGAACGAACGTTTCATAAGCAATCAGATTTAATCAAAAGCAGTTATTTTAGTTTTTTCATGATTTGCCGATATATTAGATATGAAAAAGGGTTCAATCTTATTAATTTTTATGATGGCCTTGCTAAGTTTTTGGCAATGGTCGTACTACAAGTTTCGAGAGTATTTCAGTGATACTCGAGATTATATTGAAGCCAATCATGAGTTAAAAGTTTCGCTTTTAAAATCCCAAGCGCAACAAGACTTACTCACTTACAAATATCAAGTTTTTCAACAAAATGTAGCAGCACTATTGCCGAATATTAAATCAGACTTAAAAAAAGATTATCAGGTACGAAGCTTAGCAAGTGTTGTTACAAAAGAAAATCCTGATATCATTAAGTACTCTAAAATTGATGCCCGTATTGATTTGGTTATGAAAGAGTTTTCTGATAGAAAATATGGGCAGGTCATAACTTCTGTGAATGAAATTCTTGCACTTGACCCTATTTCTCCAAACTTAGTAAATTTATATTTTATTTTAGCAGAAAGTTATTATCAAACCCACGAGTTAAATTTATGTGTCGAAACTTCACAAAAAATGATGGAGCTATTTCCAGAAAGCGATAAAACTGGGATGATTTTACTTCGAGTAGGCATGTTACTTAAAGAAAAAAATCGCTTTCTTGAAGCTAAAGAAACTTGGCTTGTGGCTTCAAAAGCATTCTCTTCAAATATTGAGATTCAAAATCAAACCAAAAAATTGCTCAGAAGCTTGGAGTGATTTTATGAATTTCTTTAAAAAACTAATTATATTTTTCTTAGCTTCAGCAATTGATATTGAAGTAAAAGCATTAGAGCTTTATCAATTTCCTCAAAATTGCCTTGTAGAAAAAAATCAAGACTGCTTAATTATTTCTAAGAAATCTGGTACCCAGTTGCAACTTTCAAAAAATGATACGCTAATGTTTGGCTCCCAATCCTTGGTTTATCGACAAAATTTGCAAGAATATAATATAATTAAAGGATCGATTAAATGGACCACTTCTACAGATGTCGCAAAATTTAAATCAATAGCCGGTAAATTTATAATTCAACCAGAAAGTGAAATCATAATTTCTCAAGATAAAGAAAAGTCAAAAACAAGTGTTTTTGTATTAAAAGGTTCAATTACAATTAATCCCAATAAACCTCAAAATGGAAATTACTCTTTACCCGCAGGAACAATGAATTGGTTTGGACCTATCAATTCAAATGGATCAAATACTGAGGGCATACCTACAGCACTTACGTGGAATTTATTGACTTCAACAATTGAGTCTTCAAACTTAAAGTTAGTTCAAAACTACAAGCAAAGTATAAAAAGTAGGGAGCCTGCAAATATAGAAATGATTTCTAATTTTTATCACAATTTAGCAAAAAAAATTGGTGCATTACACGATCAAAGAATTGCACGAGAAGAAAAAATTCAAAAAGAAAATGAGGAAGTGCGCATACGAGTTAAAAAACTATTTCGCAAAAAAGTAGATTTTCAATTTCCAATTTCTGATTAAAATCTAACTTTAGACTAAGAATTGGTACTAATTAATATAAAATGAGTTTGTATAAATCCAAGGTATCCAGCGTGCTTTCATTGGGAAAGGTAATCCTAACTTAAGACGAACTTCTAAGCGATAAATACCTTTTTCTAAAATTGGAAAATCTTGTTTTGATTGACTGAACTTCTTATATACAGCTCCATCTTTATAAACAATCACCTCAAAATCTCCTAAAGGCTTTGGTAATTGATAATTAAAAATCAAATTTCTTTTAAATGGAATAGCATTTCCCATTAAAAAAATTTGCTCTCCAGTTTTAATAAATGTATTAAATCCTTTTGGATTACCTAGTACATCCAAACAAAGATAGTACTCACCGGATTTCAATGCTTTTAAAATTTTTTGCTTATCATTTTGAACCTGTCCTGTTAGTTCGGATCTCAACAAAATATGCTGACTTCCCAATCTAAATATTGTTTCATAACTTGGAAAATGAATTGTTGAGCCAGTGAATGGGACTGCCTTTGCTGTTGCTTCAAGCCCCAGGCTAGCTGTAAAAAATTTTTTACTTTGTTGAGCATCCAACATTTGCAGTTCTTGAACAGGTTCATCAAATAAACGAATAAATCCAAGCGCTGGATTAAATGGATACATCAATAAACTCAAAAAAGAATCGGCCTTTTCTTCTTCAAAATGCTTTTGTTGAACTCTTTTAAAATTTATCAGTTCAATACCATCTAGTGAGTTTGGAAGCTCTCCCGTCCAACCAAAGCCCTTCATAAATGGGTGTGTTAATATAAAAATAAAATCTTTATTAGAATCTGAATTTTGTGAAAGCAAATCTGTTACTTTTAAGTTTAAATCACCTAAGTTTTGCCCTAACGAAACTTTTTTGGATGAGTAAAATAAAAGTCTTGAATCAAGATAACTAAATTTTTGAGCACTTAATAATAGTAAATTATCATGGTATCCATCTACAAAAATGTTATTTTCAAAAATATTTAAATCCGTAATAAATATGAAATCTAAATTAGCTGCTTTTGCATCGGTTACAATTTCTTTTATATCACCAGAACCTAAACTTAATTGTGAATAAACATTTGTAACACCTTTATAGTCATAAAAAGGCTCTGGATGTTGATGATGAATCCGAGATGGAAAAACATCAACATTAAATGATGATAAATAAAAACCATATAAAAAATAACTAAGTATTAAAATTATGAAAGCATTTATAAATTTCATTTCACCCCTAAAAAAATAGTAAAATTCTAGCCTTAGTTTTGATTTCCTTTTAAGAAAAATAAATAATCATTTAAGCCATATTGATCTAAAGCTCCACTCATATTTTTTTCAAACTTCTTTTTTTGATAAAAAAAAGATTTTTCTTGTGCTAAACAACCCAAGGGACTTTGACCTGTATAATCAACACCTGCAGAGACGCAAGTCAAAGAGGACTCTGACAAAATTGGAATCAAACTTATGCCCATTACCAATTGAGATTGAGCAGGTTTTAATTTTTTTAGTATTCTTGACACTGGATTTTCTTTTATAAATTGAGATACGTAAATATGGGGAGCAATAATTAAAATTCTTTTTTTCGATTCAAAAAAATCATTCAATAACCCCACCGTCTTATCCTCAAATTCACGAATATCTATTGGAGTCGCTTGGGGAAACATTTCTTTACCTCCTGAAAGTGCTGGTTCTATGTAAATTAAATCAATATTCCATCCAGGACTTTTATTAAACTCCAGCCAGCTTTTTACAATTTTAAGATGATTTAAGTTACCAGGGTCGACTCCAAACATTATAACTTGATGATCTTTTGTTTCTTGACGTAAACGGTTAGCAATAGATTCTGCAACTTCACGTGAATCATTAAAATGACTCCATTTTATTTTCGAAATCGTTTTTTCCTGCAATCCAATTTGTAGTATATAAATGAAACCAGCAAGAACACTAAGAATTAAAAAGGATATGTAAAGTTTTTTGAACATCGTATTTTTCTTTCATATAATGGCACATGATTTTGTCTCGCATATAATCGCGCCAGCAATCAGACTGAATCATAATCCGTTATTTCCTTGTTTGTTTATAAAAAATGATATATCTTACCTTGCAGGATTTCACAAGATGAAGGCGACCGTAACTAATATTTTTTACTCTTACTTCTTTTTGCAGTTTTAGGTGGGATTAAAAATTAAGGCGTCTACAATAAAAATTGACTTATTTAACCTTAATAAAACTGTAATATAGGACTTGATCTCATGCGACAGGTACCCTCAGCAAAGTTAGAAAATGAAAAGTACGTACTCTTAATTGGTTCTGGACGCCTTGTGCGTCATATAACTTTCTACTTTTCTCAACTCAATATTCCAATCAAACATTGGGCCCGAAAATTTAATAGTCAAACAGAATTAGAACCATTAGCAAATAATTCTTTCCGCACATTAATATTAATTAAAGATGATGCTATTGAACCATTTGTTGAAGAAAATTTATTCTTAAAACAATCTAAAACTTTTCATTGCTCAGGGGCTTTAACAATTCCAGGAATAAATTGTATTCATCCATTAATGACCTTTACTGAAGATTTATATAATCCGGATTTTTATTCTGAGATCCCATGGGCTTATTTTGAAAAAAATTTTAATCTCAAAAAATTTCATGATCAATTAACGAATCCATCTTTTTATGTCGAGCCACAAAAAAAATCACTCTACCATTCACTTTGCGTATGCAGCGGTAATCTAGTTCAGCTACTTTGGCTTGAGGTTTTTAAGCTATGGAGTACAAATTTAGAGTTACCTTTTGATGTCTTAAAACCTTATTTGCAAAAAAATTCCGATAATTTTTTAAATATACCTAACCCAAATTTAAATAATGTTACTGGGCCAATTGTTAGAAAAGATTTTAAAACTATAAGTAAAAATCTCGACTCACTTGAAGATACTTCACTAAAAGAAATATATATAGCAATTTTAAAGACACAACTAAATAACCTCGAATTAGGGCAAATAAAAAATGAAAACCATTTTTGATTTTAAGAAAAAAAAGGAATCCAAACAAAAAATCTCAATGCTCACTTGTTATGATCATTGGTCGGCAAAGATTTTAAACAAATCTTCAATTGATGCAATTTTAGTTGGAGATAGTGTTGCAATGGTCATGTATGGTCATCAAACCACTCTTCCTGCAACAGTAGAAATGATGGCGTATCACTGTGAGGCCGTTTGTAAAGGGGCTCCTGATAAGTTTATTGTTGGAGATTTACCTTTTTTATCATACCGCTCTTCACTCGAAGAAAATATTAAAGCTGTGCATAGAATTATGCAAACAGGAGTTCATGCTGTAAAACTTGAAGGCGCCCATGGAAATTTAGATTTTATTTCTCACTTGGTTCAATCTGGTGTTCCAGTCATGGGACACTTGGGATTAACACCACAGTCCGTTTTTCAACTTGGGGGTTTTAAAGTTCAAGGTAAAAGTTCAGAAGCTCAAACCGAAATATTAAATCAAGCATTAGCTTTAGAAAAAGCAGGTTGCTTTTCAATTGTACTTGAGTGTGTTCCCTCCAACTTAGCAACACTCATTACAAATAAATTAGCAATTCCAACTATTGGAATTGGAGCTGGCGCATCAACAGATGGTCAAATTTTAGTTTTACAAGATATGCTTGGATTAAATTCGGATTTCAAACCAAAATTTGTTCGTCATTTTATTAATGGAGAAAAAATTTTGCTGGAAGGCATAGAATTTTTTCACAACGAAACTATTAACCAAACGTTTCCTTCTAACAAAGAGAGTTTTGAGTGAAGCCTATCACAGAAATCCTAGTCATTCATAGTCCTAATGAAATGCTTGAGTATAGAAAAACATTATCTAATAATACTATTGGTTTTGTTCCTACAATGGGAGCTTTACATCAGGGTCATGCACAACTTATTAAAAAATCAAACTTAGAAAATGATATTACAATAGTTAGTATTTTTATTAATCCAACACAATTTAATGATAAAAATGATTTTTTAAAATATCCAAAAACATGGGATCAAGATTTAACTATGGCAAAAGAGTGTGGTGCTCAATTAATTTTTGCTCCTAATTATTCTGAAATGTATCCTGATGACTATAAATATAAAATTATTGAAACAGATTTTAGTAAACAATTATGTGGTGCACATCGAGAGGGTCATTTTGATGGAGTTCTTAGTGTTGTTATGAAACTTTTTAACTTAGTTCATCCTCAAAAAGCATACTTTGGAGAAAAAGATTTTCAACAAATGACTTTACTTCAAGGTATGGTTAAAGCCTTTTTTATGCCACTTCAAATTGTACCAGTTCCAACTTTACGAGAAAGTGATGGATTAGCAATGAGTTCTAGAAATGTTAGACTCAGCTTAGAACAAAGGAAAATTGCTCCTCTTTTATATAAAATTCTCCAAACTGCAAATACACCAGAAGAAGCAACACTACAATTAACTAAAGCAGGTTTTAAAGTAGATTACGTTGAAGATTGGAATAATCGTAGAATTGCAGCTGCATTTTTAGGTGATGTGCGATTAATAGATAATATAAATTTGTCAGTAATTTAACCGGTGGTTATTATGAGTTCAAAAAAAATTTTAATCCAAATGTCTGGCTCAATTGCGGCATTTAAGATTTGTACTGTGATTTCAAAATTAGTTCAACTTGGTCATCATGTTAAAGTTGCCGTCTCTACACACGCTTTAAATTTTATTGGAGAGTCTACGCTTGAAGGGTTATCACAAAATCAAATTCATAAAGATACTTTTACTCCTGGGCAAGCAATGGATCATATTCATCAAATGCGATGGGCAGATATTATTTTAGCCGCTCCAGCTACAGCAAATTATATAAATAAAATTGCAAATGGAATTGGTGATGATTTATTAACAACTCAATTTTTAGCTCATGATTTTAAAAAACCATTTTTAATTGCACCCGCCATGAATACCGCAATGTACTTACATCCTGTAACACAAGAATCAATTGCAAAGTTACGTAAATTAAATATTGAAATACTTGAAACTGAGTCCGGTGTATTGGCCTGTGGTGAAGTGGGCTGGGGACGTCTAATGGACCCTGAACTCATTTTAAAAAAAGTTGAACAATCAATTGCAACTGAAGTAAACAACATAGAATCTTTAGAAGATAACATAAATCAGTTAAATAACTTAAATAAGTTAAATAAATTAAGTACTCAAATTAGATTAAAAAATAAAATCTTAATTACCGCAGGAGGAACCCAAGAACCTATAGATGCCATGCGAGTCATTACTAATTTAAGTACTGGAAGTACTGGAACGCAATTGGCTAATTACCTATCTAATCTTGGATTTGATGTTACTTTATTAAAAGCAAAAAACTCTTACAATACTCCAAGTAGCTCATGCACGACAAAATATTTTCAAACTTTTAAAGATCTTCAAACATTATTATCGACTGAACTACAAAATAATACTTTTGATGTTGTTATTCATGCCGCAGCTGTAAGTGATTTTTATGTTTCTGAAATCGAAACTCCCTCAATTTCAAATAATTCAAAAAAATTATTAATAAAAGAAGATTCCAAAATTCAATCTGATGAAGGATTAATAATTAAATTAAAACTAAATCCAAAATTAATCAGTTCACTTAAATCCTGGTCAGCAAATAAAAAAATTAAAGTGATCGGTTTTAAATATACTGCTTCAAAAAATTACGAAGAACAAAAAGCGGCAGTAATGAAACTTTTTACAGAATCAAAAGTAGATGCCGTTGTTCATAATGATCATTCCGAAATAGACCGTGATTCGGGAAAACACTCATTTACTTTCTTTGATCAAAACATAGAAAGTGCCACAAAATGTACTACCTCAAGTGAAATTTTTCAAAAGATCTATGAAACCCTGTTATAAAATTAGACAATCATTATATAACAACCAAAATCTAAGGAGTAGATTGTGATTTTGACATTGGACGTAGGCAATAGCCAAATTTTTGGTGGAGTTATTGATAACGAAAAAATATTACTTCGTTTTCGAAAAACTTCTAAAACAGGAGCATCTTCCGATGAGCTTGGTTTATTTTTGAGATCTGTTTTAACAGAAAACGGTTTCAAACCAGATTCTATAACTAAAATTGGCTTATGTAGTGTTGTTCCTGATGTGATTTATTCATTGAGAGGAGCTTGCAGAAAATATTTTAATATCACTCCTTTTATTTTACAACCAGGAGTGAAAACTGGTTTAAAAGTTAAATATAGAAATCCGATTGAAGTTGGTTCAGATCGAATTGCTAACTCCATTGCAGCTATAAATTTGTACCCTAATAAAAATATAATTATTGTTGATTTAGGAACAGCCACAACTTTTTGTGCAATAAATAGTTCAAAAGAATATTTAGGAGGTTCAATCATTGCAGGAATGCGATTATCAATGGAGTCTCTAGAGGCAAAAACTTCTAAGCTTCCTTCGGTAGAAATAGTTCCCTGCACTGAAGCCTTAGGAAGAAGCACTATAGAAAGCCTACAATCAGGATTATATTTTGGACACCTTGGACAAATGAAAGAGTTAATAAGTCGATTAACAAATGAGTGTTTTGATCCAAAAGAAAAACCATATGTCATTGGCACAGGTGGATTTGCAGGCTTATTCGAAATTGAAAAAATTTTTGATGTTATCCACGCTGATTTAGTTTTGATTGGACTACTTAAAGCTTTGCATATGAATACGGAGAATTAGTTTATGTTAGTTGAAATGTTAAAATCAAAAATTCATCGAGCAACAGTTACAAATGCTGATCTGACCTACGAAGGTTCGATTTCTATTTGCCCTGAGTTAATAATTGCTTCTAAATTTTTGTTAAATGAAAAAGTAGATATTTATAATTGCAACAATGGAGCTCGATTTTCTACTTATGTTATTAAGGGTAAAAAAGGTGAAATTTGTTTAAATGGAGCAGCTGCACGACATGTTCAAAAAGACGATATTGTCATCATTGTGAGTTACTGTTTATTGGATTCTAAAGAAGCTGATTCACATAAACCAAATGTGGTTTTTGTAAATAAAAAAAATAAAGTTAAAAAAATAAAACATAAAGAAAAGAATGATTAAATTGATATTAAAATAAATAAAAACAATACGAGGAGAATTTTGTGAACAAAAAAATGTTTATTAGCCTAATTCTAGGATGGACCTTGAGTATTAATGCTCAAGCTGGCTGGTGGGATTCATTTAAAGATTTATTCAGAGACAAAAATAAAGTTGATGTCTTTGAACCAGAATATATTCAGTTTCCCACAGTAAACGTCAATAGTCCCTATGCCTATAAAATAAAAAAAGCAGCTTGGTCAGATCAAGATGAAAAAAACTATGAAGAATTTGTTGCTCACTTAGGTGAGGCCATTGAGCGTGGCCAATGTCATACTTATGAAAATTGCATGAAATCACCTGCTAATCCTTACTTTAATACTTATCCAAATGATTTTCGTTTTTTCTCTGACTGTGCAGATTTACCTTATATGTTACGAGGATATTTTGCTTTTAAAAACAATTTACCCTTTGCATTTCAAGTTACAGTTACTCCAAGAAATGTACCAGGCAATGGTGTTTCTGATATTAGATACAATCCACACGGAAACTATGTTGTAAGCAGAGCTACATTAGTTGCAAAAAACTCAAATGCGTTTCCAAATGCAACCTCATTATTTTCTGATTACTTAACAACTAGAATCGGAACTGCATCATTTAGAACTTCAGATATTTCAACAAATCCTAGAAATGCTTTAACAACAGACTTATACCCAGTTGAAATTTCAAGACGTGCAGTTCGTGCTGGTTCACCAATGTACGATCCAAGTGGTCACGTTGCGGTTGTTTATAAAGTAACTTCCGATGGAAGAATTTTTTATATTGATTCACATCCAGACAACTCTATTACTCATGGGCAATATAGTAGTAAATTTATGAGAAGTTCAGAGGGGCTATCAGCTGGATTCAAAAACTGGAGACCTATTGAGTTAGTTAATTACTCAAAAGATGCCAGCGGAAATTTAATTGGAGGAACAATAGTTCATCGCCCAAATGAATCATTACCATTTTATAGTTTAGTTCAATTTTATGGTACTGAATCAAATTATTCTAAATTACCAAGTGCAGCATTATATAAAGTTAATGATCGTATTGTGAACTATTATGAATATGTTCGAACTCAAATGGCTGGCGGTGATTTGAAAATTAACCCCGTTGAAGAAGTTAAAAATTTAGTAAATGACATTTGTGAATCTGTGAAAGATCGAGTTCAAGCTGTTGATGTCGCTGTTGTTGCTGGAATAGATAAAAGAGGTCACCCTGATTCATTGCCTTCAAATATTTATGGTACAGATGGTGATTGGGAAACTTATAGTTCACCTTCACGTGATGCCAGACTTAAAGTCATGTATGCTGATGCCTTAGTTCAGGTCAAAGACTTGGTTTACAAAGCAAATATGTCAAATCCAATAATTGAGTATGATGGCAATAACCTTATTCAAGATATGATTGATAGTTACGAATCTACAGCGGCTCAATGTCAAATTACTTATAAAAATAGTTTTTGGAGAGAAGTGTCTTTAAGTTATGAAGACGTGCGAAAAAGACTTTATCTTTTATCTTTTGACCCCTACCATTGTGTTGAAAGAAGATGGGGAGCTACAGATTATAACGAATTAAATTCATGCCGTGAAGATTCTGATAAAAAGTATTGGTATACACAAGAACAATATTTAAGAAATCAATCTGAAAGACGTTATGATGTTCAAATGGCTTACTCTGCAAGTGAACTTACTCCAATAAAACCAGGAGTTGGAACTAACGTACAAGCCGACACTGATATTTTAAGTTATTTAAATTCACAAAAATATTAATTAAATTTATTAATAATAACTGCTCATGATAAAGTCTGATCGCTTCGCAATTGTATCAGACATAATCACGAGCAGTTATTTTCCTGTTTGTTTGGGGTGATTTTTGAATCACCCCGTATTACTGCTCATGATAAAGTCTGATCGCTTCGCAATTGTATCAGACATAATCACGAGCAGTTATTTTCCTATTTGTTTGGGGTGATTTTTGAATCACCCCGTATTACTGCTCATGATAAAGTCTGATCGCTTCGCGACTATATACAAAGATAATCATGAGCGGTTATTTCATTAGTTCATGTAAAATCATTGTTTCAAATGAAAACCCTAGCCATTCTTTGTCTGGATGCTCAACAAGAATATTGGCGGTAGCACGTGCGGCCCCTGTATCAAGCTTTCGAATATGACCCTCTAATTGTATCTCTTCTTTAAAATAAGTATTTACATATGTTCTAAGAATTAATTTTGCAGTTTCAGGATTATTTATTACAAGTCTATAATCTGCAATTTCTTGATATAAAAAGTGTTCCTAAATACACAATCTACACTAAGTCCGTTATTTAACGTGTCAAATTTTATCCATCATCAGACCTGATCCTAAACTACTCTTAGACTTACAAATATTACATAACCGCAAAGATAGTTAATCATACTATCTTTGCGGAGAACACTACTATGTCAGATTTATTTTTTGGTCGCAGCTATGAATTGAATATTTTAAAAACTGAATACAAAAAAGAGTATTCAAATTTAATTGTTTTATAAAGGTTATTCTCAACAAATATTTCAAAATCAAATTATACTTCAATGGAAACCATGGTTAGGTTTAGCTTTTGAGTTTTTCTGTATTAAAAATAATGAATTCATTGCAAATTTAATGGGATTTGCAGACGAAATTACTGGTGTTGGATCTTTTTTCCAAAAAAGTACAGCTAATGAGAGTGGAGTCCAAATTGACCTTATCTATTTTAGAAAAAATATAATTACTATTTGCGAAATTAAACTAACAGACAAGCCTGTAGGAATTGAAATAATAAATGAGTTTGATGAAAAATTAATAAAATTAAAACCACATTTAAAAAACTATAATATGCTTGAATTTGCTCTAATTTCACCATCTGGAATCTCAAAGACCCTTCAACAAAAAAAATATTTCCACCACATTGTGACTCTTGAAGATTTATTCAAAGATGTTATCTAATCTAATTTATTTTATTACATTGATAGTTTAAATAATCTTGATAAATTAAAATACTTTTATATGAAATAAATTTCTCATATTAGGTTTCCCTTACGAACAAGGCCTTTTCACAATTTTATCTGATAGTGACTGACCAATATCGAGACTATCCAAACTATAAATAGCATTTGTAACTTTGTTTTTATTTTTGAGCTCCATCGTTACCTGAATTGTAATGAAGTAATCAGCACCACACTCTGTAACTTTTTTAGGCTCATAAAAGTTTTGATTCATAAATAAATCAGAATTTAGTGGACCATTCATAGTTTTCTTTTTAGCGGAATACGCATCGGTAATAATTTTTGTTCTTCCATTTCGCAATATCTTATTATGGGTTAACCAGATTTTGGATTCAAATCGTGCTTTTGAACTATTTGGCAAACCAACAAAGAGTCTCCAATCAAATCCTAAAATTTCGAATTTCTCATTTGGACTTGCTTTTAACGGAATAGTAAAATAGCATTTTTTCATTTGTTTAACATTTGTAGTTATTCCAGGCATATGCTCTAATAATAAATTACTATCAAACAACATAGATAATGAATAGGCGTCAGGTGAAATAGTCGCACTTACAGCTTCATCCTCACACTGACCGTAAACTTTGATTGGCTCTTTAAATTCTACCTTTGCTAAAGAATTCTGTGACAAAAGTAGTATTAAAGTTAAATAAATATAAGATGCTTTAAGAAATATTTTTTTCATTGATCCCTCCGTAATTTTAGAATTGCAACGGAGAGTCCATTAATATTAATTCTCAAAGCTTCTATATTCACTAATAGTAAATTGTTGTGTTGACATTTTTTTCAATGAACAACAATTGTAAATTAAGTATCACTTTGAAACGTATCTTTTTAAAACTTTTTAAATTAATTAATTATTCCAAAAATGAATTTTACAAAATAGATTTAATTCTAGTTGACAAAAAGGAAGGCTCAGTTCTTTCATAATATTAATAGCCTGAGTTGTCATACTTACTTTAAACATATACTTAGTTTGATAAAAAATTTATTTTTATTAAAGTTAAACTTATTAAATTTAAAATGAACTCACAAATAGGAATATAAAACTTATGATTAAATTTAAATTATATTTTTCTAGATTATTTTTTATGCTGCTATTAACATCAAGTTACGATTTAAAATCAGAGATTATTGATCCAAATAGTATTCTTACTCAATCTGATATTTTTTTAAATGCTAATAATTTTGAAGATTCGTTCAATATAAATGATAGTGTTAAAATTCAATCCATTGAATGTCTAGCAAATACTTGTCAAAATCCAATTGAAAATAAAGCAATCGTTGAAAAAGATTTAGCTGGTAATTTATTTATAAATATTTACACAAAAGCAGATAAAAAAACTTCAGCTGAGCAAATTACAGAGTATTTTTGGGAATCAATCAATCGAAATTTTTTTAGAGCGAAATTAAAAAAAATAGAAAGTTTTGGTTTTCAAATTTCAATTTTAGAATCTACTTTTATTGATTGCCCAGCTCATTATTTTTTATCATCAACGCAACAGTGTTTACAAATTAAATTAAAAGCCATTAGCAAAACAAAACTTCATTCTGAATATATCTTTATTTTATCCAATAGCAACGTTGGATTAGGTCAAATTTTAGAATATACCCAATCTGATTTTTTATTTCAAAATATCCGAAGAGATTTAAAATATTTTTATTCGAATATAACTCGAATTAATTAAAATAAAAAAGTTTGTTTGTGCTTACTTGTTTCAAAGTGAATAAACATAACCACAGGCAAACATATTTATTACTAAGCATTCTTAAAAAGAATTTGATAACTGCTTATAAAGTTTAGCTAACGGACCTGTAAAATGAGATTGCGGCAGAAAGTTAAGATAGCTTTTTAAAGCTGAAAGTGCCTCATCATTTTTTCCAAGAATTTTCATATAAGTAACTCGTTTAATAATCAACTGAGGATCATGCTCTTTTATTAAATTCATTATATTGTACATTTTTAACAATTCTTCATTTGTTAATGTTTCTAACAAATAAGATTCTTGCTCTAAATAGTAATAAATGACTAATTCTTTAAAGCTCAACTGCACAATTTGTTTACCTTCAAAAATCAAATCCAATATTTTTTGACTTGATATTAACTCTCCCTTTTTCTCTAAATGGAAAAAATAATTACTACTTTTATCTACTAACTTAAGAGTTAATACTGAACCCAATAAACAAAATGTTAGTTTTATTCCGTTAATATTTGCAATAGTTTGAATCATTAAACCCATCATTAATGGATTAGCATTTAATAAATCTACAATTTTTTTTTCTTGAAATAGACGATTATTAATAAAAATAATTTTTTCATTAGGAGCTAATGTGTTCCAATCTAAATCTGGAAATAAAGATAATCGCAAAAGTCCTAAGTTTGCTTGAATAAAACGAATTTTTTTTGAAATATAAATTAAATTTTCATCCCATTTAATTTTTTGCATCACAAATACAAAAGCATCGAATGTGGATAACTCATGTTTCTCAATTTTTTCATTTAAATCTTGAAACCAATTCAAAACAACTAGCCTTTCATCATAAAAGATAACTTTTAAGTTCTAAGTACATAAACAAGAAAGCTAATTGTCATATTTTTTGATGTCAATTAGGACTTTTGTAATATAGCCTTAAAACTAAACAAAATTTTATTCCAATTTGATGGATTTAATTTATTATCTTAAAATGGATTCAAAATTAAATGTCTTAGAAAAAAAAATTATTGAACTTGAAAAAGAGTTGGCCTTAAAAGAACAGGATCTTTTAAGATACAAATCTGAACTAACCAAAGCTAATAAAACATTAGAAAAAATGATTCAACAAGTTTCTCATGAATTAAAAACTGCCCATTTAATTCAAAAAGTACTTGTCCCAACAGAATATCCAAATATGACTGGAGTGGAGTTTAGTACAAAATTTATTCCTGGATTTAAAAAAGGTGGGAATTATTTTGATATTTTCGAACATGAAGATAAATTAAAGTTCGGAATTTTATTAAGTAATTCTTCAGGCTATGCCATGTCAGCCTTGTTTTTGTCTGTATTGTTAAAATTAGCAGGACAAATGGAGGCACGAAAAGGTTTACCACCTGACAAAGTTATTGATGCTATGGCAAAAGAAATTCAAATCCAAATGCAAGATCAAGATCAAACTAATATTTTTTATGGTGTAATTGACCGCCGAAGTTTCCAAATGGATCTTTGTCAAGTGGGTGACAATGTTGTTATAATTATTAATGGTGAAACGGGTAAATTAAAAATTCTTGAACCAAAAAATGCTGCACTATCTAAAAAGTTTAATGAACCGATTCAACTCCAATCTATTTACTTAAATCCGAAAGACCGCTTAGTCATTTGTTCGCAAGGGTTACTTAAAGCATCGGATATTTCAGGCGAATCATTTGGACTTGATAAACTTACCAACTCGATATTAAAAGCTCCAGCTTCAGGTGTTCATGAACTCAGGAATGAAATATTATATCAAATCGAAAAATTTACTGAAAATAATGAAAATGCTGAAGACATCACTCTAATAGTTACTGAAGTAAAAGAAAAGGTTTTAAAACTTGCAAAGTAATGGCAGTGTTATAGCCTTGTTGTGTTATAATATTATATTTTTTACTGACCAAAATAATTTTCTGAAATAGTACTGAGATATTAGACATTAGGAGTTTAAAATGGCTGAAATTTATGAAGGCGCCCTAGATAAGGGTTTAGAAGGAGTAGTTGCTTGTTCAACTGCTGTTTCATCAATTATGGATGTAACATTATGCTACAGAGGTTACACAATCGAAGATATTGCCGAAAATAGTACTTTTGAAGAGACTACTTATTTACTTTGGAATGATAAACTTCCAACAAAAAATGAACTCGCAGATTTCAATAGAGAAATTAATACCTATGCGACTCTAGATCCACAATTAGTTAATATTTTAAAAACAATTCCTTCAAAAAATGTCCACCCCATGGCTTGGTTAAGAACTGCAGTTTCTTTAGCTGCACATTTTGATAATGAAGCACAAGATAACTCCCCAGAAGCAAATAAGCGAAAAGGCCTTCGACTTTTGGCTAAAATGGGCTCACTTGTTACAGCATTTGAAAATATTAGAAATGATAAACCCGTAATTAATCCACGAAACGAAAAAAGTTTAGCATGGAACTTTCTTTATATGATGACTGGTAAAGAACCAGATGCAGAATTAGTTAAAGTTTTTGATATGTGTTTAATACTTCATGCCGACCATGAATTAAATTGTTCCGCTTTTGCGACTCGAGTAACTGCATCATCACTCAGCGATATGTACTCAGCCATCGTAAGTGCAATAGGTGCCCTTAAAGGCCCATTACATGGTGGCGCCAATGAGCAAGTGATGCTAATGCTTAAAAAAATTGGCACCCTTGAGAAAGCAAAAGCCTTTGTTAAAGATGCACTTGCAAACAAAGAAAAAGTTATGGGGTTTGGTCACAGAGTTTATAAAAATGGAGATCCAAGAGCTGCAATTTTGCGAAAAATGAGTCAACTACTCACACAAAGAATGGGAGAGCCTCATTGGTATGAAATGTCAGCGATGATGGATGATGTTGTTCAAGCTGAAAAAGGTTTATTACCAAATGTTGATTTTTATTCAGCCACTGTTTATTACAGTATGGGAATTCCAATAGATTTATATACTCCAATTTTTGCAGTATCGCGAATTTCTGGTTGGGTTGCCCATGCCTTTGAGCAATATGCAAATAATCGAATTTACAGACCTCGTGGTCACTGGATTGGTCGCCAAGGTTTGAAATACACTTCAATAGAAAATAGAAAATAGAAAAATAATATGGCATCTGTTTTTACTAAGATATTAAATGGTGAACTTCCTGGATATAAAATTTATGAAGATGAGTTTTGTTTTGCAATACTCGCTCTTGATCAAGTCAATTTAGGACACTCACTTGTAATACCCAAAGTTGAAGTGGATTCATTTATTGATACACCAGAACCATATTACTCTGCTGTATTTACTGCTGCCAAAAAAATTAGTTCTGCAATTAGAACTGCCTCGGGAGCTCCTCGAGTTGGTTCTATAATCGCAGGATTCGAAGTTAATCACTTTCATCTCCATTTAATTCCAGCATGGAGCATACCTGAACTTTCCTTTTCAAGAGCACAAAGAAGATCTTCTGAAGAAATGCTTGAGATGCAATCTAAAATTAAAAAATTGTTATAAAGCGAGTTCGATAATAAATTTTGTTTTTAGCGCAGGGAATTTTTTTAAGTACGAGGAATTATTCATTAAAATTATTGAGGCTTATCCTCTGCGATAAGCCGCAGATAATTTTTTGAGTTATGACGATGGAATTATAAAAATTAACAAGCTAAAATAAATATTTAGTATCGAACTCGCGTTTATAGTGTCAAAATTATTTGGTCTAGTCAAAAAAATGAGACACTTTCTATTGAATATTAAATAATTTATCTCTAATTCTGATTTCGCAGTGATTACATTTGGCTTCTTCACGAATTAATGATCCCGGTAATTCAATAGTATAAACAAATTCTAGTTGTGATCCACATAAAGAGCAATTATGCAAAAGTGATAAAACTTCTTCATATTTTGAAAATTGCAAATCTAATTGCTTTAAATTATTTTGCACAGCAGATTTTGAATTGTTTGGACCATCTGAAAAATTATCTTGCATATTCGCTCCCCCATAACGTGACTTTAAATTCATATGCAAGAATGATTCACAGACCTTGGTTTAATTATAACTATACCACTCAATTTGATTTGGATCATTAGATCCCCCTTCAATGGGTAATCCATTTGCTGTCACTCGCAAATTTCCATTTAATTTTCTCGATAAAATTAAAGCTTGTGATTCATTCTTCGGTATTTCTAAACCTAAAAATGAAAGTTCTGATAATTTTATTTTTTTGGATATCGTATTACGGCATTCAATTGGAGCATCAAAATATTCAGCTAATCGACATTGAATCCCAGCCCAAGGTCTAAATACTTCATAGTAAAGTGTTACTGTATCTTGATTGGCTGAAGCCTTCCACCAATGTCTCACATACTCTTGAGAGTATCCTAAATTATTTTTACCCAAATTTACTTTAGTACGATTTAATTTTTTACTGATTGCAAACTCATTACTATTATTTAAAATAAATGACTTCATAATTGCAGATACAACTGGATAACCATAAGAAGTTGAAAAACCACAATGATTGCCTTGATCAACATTTACAATTCCCATCTGGGGCGAATTTTTATAAACATAGGAATTATACAATGATTTCGTATTCAAATTATTATCCACAATCAAATCATCTCGACTTGCCCATACAAAATATGGAGTATTAATTTTTTTATTGTAGAATTTCATTTGATTAAAGATCCAAAAATCTTCAGGAGTAAAAATTTCTTTTGAATTTCTAAATTGCTTTGATACCTGTGCCCACTTCGAGGAGTATCGCGAAACAATATCTGCCATCATCCCAGGAAATTTATAATTTGGGGGTTGATGTGAAACATTTAAATATTCTTGAGCTTCTTTCAAAGCATGACCGGATTCTTGTAATTGACTCCAAGTGTATTTTGAAAAAATGGCACCCTTGAGTGTATTAGCAAACATATCACCCATTGTTTCTTTCATATTTACAACAGGACAAATTGCAAGTACGGAATTAAAAAGTTTTTTTTCATCGGTATATCCATAAGCCTCAGCCATTGGGTCTACCATCAATGCAGAAGATCCTCCCAAACTTATTCCCATAGCATGAATCGAATCAATTGTATTAATATATGGACTCTCTTCTTTTAACCAACGGCCCACTTCATAAAGATCATGGACTTCTAAGTGACCAGCCATTGTGAGGGACTCATTTTTTTGAATGTAATTTGTTCCTGTTCTATTACTTAAGAAAATTACATTAAATGGAGCTTGATCAAATAAATTAATTAAAAAGCTTGCAGTGGAGCTTCCATCATTCACGGTACAAAACACGCCACACTTAACAATTACCCATGGCCTTTTTGTTTCTTTATCTTTAACTCCTACGAATGCTGTAAGTTTTGTTCCATCTCTAAGAGTAATACTTTCACTGGATATTGAAGGATTGGCATGAATATTATAAATTGTGTTCATAAAATCTATGATAGCTAATAATCCTGGTTTTTCTGGTCGATTCCAATACTTCTCACAACGTGAAAATAAATTTTGCGTAAGCAAAGCGAATTCTTTCCCTTCTCGATTATGCTTTGACAATGCATCTTCAACTGCTCTTGGCTGACACTCTAAAGGAAACCCACCTTTAATTTCACCAATTGGATTCTTTTTAAGATTAATTTGTGCGGTAAAATCTTTTGATGTCCCATTAGCTTTAACCCTTTCAGATTTTTCTTGTTCAATAAAAAATGATCTAATTGGGTCTCCACTCATTTTTATATCTTGGGCTTTAGTCTGTAAGCTAAAACTTCCAATTATTATATATTGAATTAAATTTTTAAAAGCTTTCATCATAACCTACCTCCCGCCTAAGATCTGGTTTAGATCTGGACTAAGGTATTCATCGACGAAAGTAATTATTTCTAAAGTCTAGTTTTTTTGGATATTAAAAAGTACGTTTTAATTTTGTATCCTTATGAAATTGTCTTTCTGCAGTTTGAATTAAATCTGTAATCAATTGCGAATATTTAATTCCAATAGCTTCCCACATTTTTGGGTACATGCTAATATTTGTAAATCCTGGCATTGTGTTTATTTCATTTACAAATAATTCTGAATCTTCTGTTAAAAAAAAATCAACTCGCGATAATCCAGAACAACAAAGAACTTGGTAAACCTTTTGTGCTAACACTTGTATACGTATAATTTCCTCTTTTTTTAAATCAGCAGGAATTTTAATTATAGCTCCATTTTCATCAAGGTATTTTGCTTCATATGAATAAAACTCATGGTTACTAATAACTTCTCCTGGAAGGGATGCTTGTGGATTTTCTTGTAATCCTTTTACAGAACACTCTATTTCTCTACCTTTAACAAACCGTTCTGCTATAACTTTTGAATCATATAAAAATGAATCCTTTAATTGATTTACAAAATCCTCTTTGCTTTTTATTTTATGAACGCCAACGCTTGAACCCGCATTTGCTGGTTTAATAAAGAATGGTACACCTAACGATTCTGCTAATTCTTCAAATTTGATATTTGACATATCCCATGAATACAAAGTTTTCCAAGGCGAGGTTAAAATATTTGAACTCAAAAATATTTTCTTCATTATCTCTTTATCCATACCAATTGCTGAACTTAAAACTGAACATCCAACAAATGGTAAATTCAACATTTGAAATAATCCTTGCACACAACCATCTTCACCATAACTACCGTGCAAAATTGGAAATGCAACATCAATAGAAATTGATTCCACTTTAAAATTATTTAAATACGTATGAAACGTTGGCCTTTGATCTTCACAAGAAAACTGAACTGTAGGATATTTATTCTTAGCCTCTTCATCTTTTATCACAACTTTTTTATTAAGTTCTTCTAATGAAGAAAAATAAAACCACGTACCAGTTTGACTAATTCCAAATAAAAAGGGCTGAAATAAATTTTTATCTAGAGCTTCAATTATATTTTTTGCCGAACGAATTGAAACTTCATGCTCTGCCGAACGGCCACCAAAAACTACTGCGACTTTTTTTATATTTGATTCTTCCATAACTTTCTCCCAGCTCAACTAAGCCATTTCAACCAGTTCTTTTACTAAACCACTTATTCCTTTAAAAATTTGATGGGGCTTCGCTTTGCACATGTATGCAGGAGTCGTAATTACTTTATTTAAACGATCTGTAATATAATCTTCAACGGGACACACCTCATGGATAGCTCCAGTTTTTTGAACTTCTTTAATCGCTTCTTTATCATCTTGCCCTAAGGTAATTGTAATATTATACTTACCCAAAACCTTAGCTACTAAAACTGGCGCAATACAAATTGCTCCGATAGGTTTACTGGCATTATAAAACTCCTCAATAACTCTTTTTACTTCTGGTAAAACACTACAGCCAGCACCTTGTTGGGCCCAGGTCGATAAATGTAAAGCGGCACCCAATCCTCCAGGAAAAATCACAGCATCAAATTCATCGGATTTTAAGGCCGCTATTTCGGTAACATCTCCACGAGATATTCGAGCGGCCTCAACCATTAAATTTCTTTTCTCGTTAGTCATTGACTTAGTAGTGAGATGATTGGTCGGTATAATATCAATATCAGGAGCAAAAACTTTATAAGTGACTCCATTTTGCGATAATGAAATTAAAGTACTTACGGCTTCAGTTATTTCTGCGCCGTCTTTACCACCACATCCCGATAAAATGACTGCAATATTTTTTGTGCTCATAATAATCCTCTCAAATAAAAAATAAAACAAACAAGAAAATAACAGCTTATGATTATGTCTGATACAATCGCGAAGCGATCAGATTTAATCATGAGCAGTTTTTATGAAAATACATACTTTAGTTTGTATTTTCATAATTCGGGGTGATTGAAAATCGCCCCAAAAAAACAGGAAAATAACTGCTTATGATTATGTCTGATACAATTGCGGAGCAATCAGACTTAATCATGAGCAGTTATTTTGAGTATTCTTACTCGCCCTTTTGAAAATTGCGAATACTTTCGCAGAAAGTCACAAGCACTCTAGGCTGATTTTTTGGATCTGCAGAGGTTGATTGAACGACTACTGAGCCCTGTTGGCAATCCTCAAGAGGATTTGCTAAATAGGGGACATCAGGACTAGAAACTAATTTAACATGAATTTTTTCAGATGTATCATCAGTAAACCAATACACTTGATCAAACTGCACTTCATTAATCTTTATTTTACAATTAACTATACCACCACAGTTAGTTTGATTTTTTACTAGTTGAGGTGGATCGTCTGTTCGAGTGACTTCAATTAGCTTATGAAAAGTGACTTTTTTTACTTTTTTAGTTTCTTCACCCGTGTCTTCATCAGCTGTTGGGCTTAAAAGTAAATTTTTAAAATACCCAGAACTTAGGATTTTTTCCGCAGAGTCATTCATAATATGAATTTCGTCAGAAGATAAATATTGTGCCACAATTGGAGTGGGTGCAGGCGTTGGTGTAGGAGTTGGAGTTGGAAGCAGCACTTCACAGGCTTCTGCTTTACCTGTTACTTTATTTAAGCATTCTGAAAACTCTCTTAAAACTTCTTCTGGGGGACCTTTTTCGTTTAAATCATAGGTAATTTGTTTTTCTACTAATCTAAGCTTTACCTGATTTGATAATTCATCTTTTGTCACTACTGTAAGTCCTACAGTTTTTAAAATATCAATGACACTTCGACCTCGAATCACTCGTGTTGAATCTTTTTGGATAAACTCACCCTGCAAAATATTAAGTGGTCCCGTATTAACATCTTGTATTTTGCGAATCGCAGAAACCATTTTATCTTTCGATACTTCAGGACCATATTCAATTTTATCTGAAGCTTTCTTCATGCAACTTAAGTTAAACAATATAACTAAAATTCCCACTGCAACATTTGTTAATATTTTATTAATTTCATATTTTTTCATATCTTTTGTTTCTTTTCTTTATAAAATTCTGATGTTGTAAATATATTTATCAAATTGAATCCCAACCCCATAACCAAAATTTAATTGGGAATACTTGCTGAAAAGCCTTTATAGTTTCTGAATCGAAATTAAATATTTCAGAACTTTTTTGAGGCCCAAAAATCAGTTTTAAAATAATTTCTTCGGAAGACAAGTGATAAACATTAGCACCAACTCCAACTTTAAAATTTGTTTCAGATTTTTCAAAAATTAGATCATTAATTCCATAAATTTTTGCTGCTTTTTTTATTTTTTTAAAAAATAAATCATAGTTTAATATTTTAATCATACCCAAATAACCACTGGAACAAGTCGCGCCGGCTTGTTTCATTTTTTGAATTAAATTTTGCGAATGCGAAGGGGAAATAATATTTAAATTATTTTTTCCACCTGTTTCATAAATAAAATTAAATAAATTCATCAGAGGATTAACATCTCCACCCCATTCATGAATATAACCTTTTAAATCCTCACCCTTACCTTCAATTGCATAGGCGACCATTTTGCCTTCATCATTCCAGCTCGTGTAAATATTTGAATTGGGAATTCTTATCAGTTTTTGAATATCAATAACTGTTCTATAGCTTGTGACTGTATGTTTATTGTATAAATTTAAAAGCAATTGAGGATCAATCTGTGGGCCTTTTATAACTTTAAAAGTAGTATTTCCTAAATTTAATAATGGCTTAGTAATTTCGATTTTGATTTCATTTCCAACCAATTCAAACCCAAGTCGCCTATAGAAATCAAAAATATCTGTCCATAAAATAGCAAGTATGCAATCTTGCTTTTTGGATAATTCAATACAATCCTCTATTACTTTTGTTGAGTAGCCATGGCCTCTAAAGTTCTCGTCTGTAACAACACTTCCAATTGCAGCTACTTTTACAACCAATTGTGGAGTTTTCACAACATAGGGTTTTACAACAGCATGTGAGATAACTTTGTCATTAATTATGATTACCCTAGAATTGTTTCTATTTGATGGATTTAAGGCCGTTGGATACTCGTCTTCGATACTCCATTGGCAATTTCCACGCAATTTAAGATTCAAAAAATCAATAAGGAGTGGGTATTCTGATTCTAAAGGGGGACGAGGTCCTTCCATGTTCCTCCATTTCAAATATCATTTACAATTTCAATACTCAGGTGTTAACTAACAGTAAAATGTCTGGCCCAGTTAACATTTATAATATATAATCATAATTCGAACTTTACTCTTTTAAAAAACCTTTATTTATAAATACGGACTTAAGTCTCAATAAAGGTTTAAAGATAGAAAATAAAAGGAACTTCATATGGCAGATAAAACAAATAAATGGAAAGAAAATACTGAAGGCAAAGTTTTTGTTGATCAATCATGTATTGCCTGTGATGCCTGCGTATTAACTGCACCAAAGAACTTTTCAATGCATGAAGGCGATGGCCATGCATTTGTATCAAAACAACCTTCGACACCAGATGAAGAGGTTGCATGCAAAGAGGCTATGGATGGGTGTCCTGTTGAAGCCATAGGAAACGATGGTGACAAGTAATAATGGTCAATCCCTCAAAAATTCGAAAATAATTATAAAAAAATTAAGTGAAATCTATGAGGGCGCGATCTGTGCTCTCCATCATGAAACACCATTTCAATTATTAATAGCAACAATTCTTTCAGCACAATGTACTGATGAACGAGTCAACCAAGTTACACCTAAATTATTCCAAAAATTTGGAGATATTTCATCACTTGCGAAAGCTCCAATTATTGAAATAGAGAAAATAATTAAATCCACTGGTTTTTATAAAAATAAGGCTAAAAATATAAAGGCCTGTTCACAAAAAATAATTACTGATTTTAATGGCGTTCTCCCAAAAAATCTTGAAGACTTAATCACCCTACCCGGAGTCGGACGTAAAACTGCAAATGTTTTATTAGGAAATGCCTTTCAAATCACAAGTGGTATTGTCGTGGATACTCATGTATTGAGGTTATCAAACCGCTTTCATTGGATTAATACTAACAATGCAGTTAAAGCTGAAGAAATTCTCTGTACCATCGTACCCCAAAAATACTGGATAGATTTTTCACATTGGATGATTCATCATGGTAGAAATTTATGTAAAGCTAGAAAACCAAATTGTGCCAATTGCTTTTTAATAAAATACTGTCCGTCAGCTAATCTTATTTAAGTTAAATTTAATTTGCTTCTTTGAAAATCAATGTTCTAATTATTCATAAAACAAAACCTTTTGTTTGTATTTTAAAAATACGGGGTGAAATTATGTTTGTTTCATTTTTAGAAAGTTTTAAATATGTAGGACATTTATTTCCTATAATATTGCTCAGGATATTCTTAGGATGGTTTTATTTAAAAACAGCATTAATCAAATATAGCGGTGATTATTTATTCAGACCCAGATTGGCTGATGAAATTGCAAATTGGCTACCTTCTAGCAATGCTCCATTAGGTTATAAAGCTTTTATCGAAACTTTCGTAATTCCAAATTGGCAAATCTTTGCTTATGGAATTACAGGTGTAGAATTTGCAGTTGCGGTTTCATATTTACTAGGATTTGCAGTCCGCCCAGTAGGCTTAATAGCGGCATTTATATCTTTAAACTTAGCAATGCTAAGTGGCCCTACCCAAGAACCCCTATTTAGAACTTTTTTTGTAATTCATTTTACTTTGGCATGGCTAGGAGCTGGAAGATGCCTTGGGTTTGATTACTTCTTTTATAAACGTCAACGGGGTATTTGGTGGTAAAAAGAAACTTCAAATTTGTTTTTATTTTTGCAATTATTGCCTGCGGTGGATTCTTTTATTATTTTACCAAACTTAGCCCTTTTACCTCGCCCCCTAAAATAAAAGAAACTACTCTATTAAAAGTAATGACCTATTCTTCTTTTGCAAGTGATTGGGGACCAGGCCCTATTATAAAATCAGAATTTGAAAAAAATTGTAATTGTATAATTGAATGGAATATTTTGCCAGATAGTAGGTCGATTCTTTCAAAATATTCTCTTTTATCCGAAAATCAAAAACCAGATATAATTATCGGTTTAGATTTGTTTGATGCTCTTTACTCAGAAAACTCAATTTCTGTGAAAGATTTAAATTTTTCCGATCTTTTTAAAGTAAATGGAGAACCCGCCTTTCTAAAAATTCTTAATGAGTCTAAAAGTAATAATAGCTTTCAAAATTGGATACCCTATGACTGGGGAATTTTAACTTTTGTTACTAAAAAAAATTTTACAGACTTTGATAATGTAAAGAATTTAAAAGATTTTACTAACTCAAAGTTTTCAAAAAAAATTGTTCTACAAGACCCAAGAACTAGTTCTCCAGGATTAATTTTTTTAATTTGGGTTTTCAATCAAATGACTGAGGAAGAGGCTATCCAGTTTTATAAAAAATTAAATGTATTTACATATGGAAGTAGTTGGTCCGATGCCTATGGATTATTTACTCAAGGCCAAGTGCAATCTGTATTTTCTTATACAACTTCTCCACATTATCACTTGCTTGAAGAAAAAGATCCAAACTTTAGAGCAATTAACTTTGAACAAAACTTGCCCGTTCAAATAGAACATATGGGATTAGTATCAGATTGCAAAAATTGCGAATTAGGAAAAGAGTTTATTCAATTTATGCTAACACCTGAAATTCAAAAAATAATAATGCAAAAAAATTACATGTATCCAGTAATTAAAAATGTAACTTCAAATACACCATTTGAAGATGCAAATAAATTTAATGCAAAAATACCAAATAGAATGAACCATAAAGAAATTGAATACTGGATTTCTAAATGGAAAGAAATTATTCGTGAGTAAATCTAGTTTTTAGAAAATTAATAATAATATTTATTTATGTTCACTTTCTCAAACTACATTGATACTTACGTTTTATGATACAAATTCCATCTCATTTTTTTAAAACAAAATATGACGGTTCTCAATACCCAGGAGTAGCAACAGGTCTATCCAATGGAGCAAACTGCCAACACTTTTGCTATGTATTGCTTCGGCATTTTGAGTTTGAGATAGGTAATTTTCGTTCATCAGATCTTTGGAAAGACACTGAATTCACTTCAAAGATAAGTCAATATCAGCCTTTTGATTTAGCTCTTTTCAATTCAACTTCTAATCCTTTTGGTGCCCATGTTGCTATTTGCATTGGTGATGATAAATTTCTCCATTTATCAAAAAAAAATGGAAGGCCAATAGTTTGCTCCTTGAGCGATTTATTAAATCTTAAAGAGTATAGTGTTCTGATTGGCTTTAAACGACCTACTCGAAGTAGATTACCGCATTCATAAAGTGAATTAATTTTAAAATGAGTCCCGCCCTTATAACCATAGTCGCTTAAACTGTTCCAAAATGGCATTTTAGTCAATTATTTACTAAAATGTATGGCGTTTTAGCCAATTATTTGCTAAAATGTATGTATTATGAAAAAACCTAATTTATATGATAAGTTAACTGAATTGAGTCAACTGGCCTTTGACTCAGTTGAAAAATTTAAGCAAAAACGATTTTTATATTCAAAACTTGAACCAGAACTCAAAAATAAATCTATTGTAATTTTAGCTGGTCCTAGGGGTGTAGGAAAGACAATTTTATTAAAACAACTTCTTAAAAATGTATCTGGAAGCTTTTATTTGTCGGTCGATCAACTACCTCCAGATGAATCTTTATTTCAAATCGCAAAAGAACTTGAACTTAAATATAAAATAAAAAATTTAATTCTGGATGAAGTTCACTACAATCACAACTATGAGACAGATTTAAAGGCAATTTATGATTTTTTGAATTTAAAAGTACTAGTAACTAGTTCCATTGCTTTAAAATTAGAAGAGCTGTCAATAGATTTAAGCCGTCGTGCTCATTTTTACCAACTCTTTCCTTTTTCCTTTAGAGAGTTTTTGTATTTTGAAAAAGGCATTAAAATATTACCACTTACTTTAGAAAATTTATTAAAAAAGAACTGGCAAAGTGAACATTTGCAGCATGCCTACTTATTTAAAGATTTTATAACAGGTCGACTATACCCATTTACATTAGACGAAAAATCATGCGACGAATTATTTAAAAATATTTTAGAAAAAGTAGTTCGAGTGGACTTACCCCAGATAGGCAAACTAACTACTATCGACATTCTTAATGTTGAAAAATTATTGGCTTTTATAGGTCGATCAGATTCTGAGGGAATAAGTGTAACTTCACTTTCAAAAAATCTGGCAATCACTAAATATAAAGTAGAAGAATATTTAAAGCTATTAAACAAAGCCTACTTGATTCAAGTTGTATATCCTAGAGGTACTAATGTAACCAAAGAACCTAAAATACTAATGGCGCTACCTTATAGATTAATCTACCGTGATCACATTGATGCAGTAGGTGCTCTAAGAGAAGATTTTGTCGTTGAAACTTTAAGAGCATCAGGATTGATAAACATTAATTATTTAAAGAGCACCAGAGGAGAAAAGACTCCAGATTTTATAATAGAAACCTTAAAAGGTCGTGAAATAGTTATTGAGGTGGGAGGGAGAGGAAAAGGCAGAAGTCAATTTAAGGGAATTAATATTGATGAAAAATATATTTTTGTAGATTCAATTGATTGGTCAGAAAAGCAATACCCACTATTTTTACTCAGTATGTATTAATTAATTGATAGATTGATAGAATTATTTTTCAATCCAAAAAAGATCAATATTTAAACATCCAATATCTTCTGCGGGAGAATCTTTAACTATAAGAGAAATTTTCTTTAGTGAATCGGCAAGAATTTCTCTGATTTGTTGAAAGTTCTCTTTGGAAACAGAATGAGGAAATGAAAACATTAACTCATCTTCTGAAATATGATCTGATTTTTGCATCGCTTTTGAGCGCCAATTCATGTGATGTCGAGGTAAATGTGGTGAATTGTTTTCTAAAAATGTTCGACTAACACCTAAAGAAAATCGATCATTTTCTTGAATTACAAGACCTGAAGTGACCAAAAAATTTAGTACCTTTACGACACGAATTCTTGGAATTTGAAAGCGTTCTATAATTTCATTTATTGTTTTTCCAGATTCTGAAGTTGAGCAATATAACCTTATTGCTGAATAAATCCATGAAGAGTAAAAGATTGTTTTTTCTTCATCCGATAGTTTTTTATCATGCTCAAACCTATTGGAAATCTTAGTTGCTTCTGATTTTATTCGTTGAATCTTTTCTTTTAGATGTGTTTTTAATCGCTGATTCCCAGCTCGATCCAATTGGACTAAAAGTAGAAAATATTCTGATTCTAAATCCGTATGTTGCAAATATTTAGATAAATCGAATCCTTGTTCAACTGTTAGTTCACGGTCCCCTGAAATCACCATGCTCAAAAGTGTTGGATGAATATTAATCTCAGTTGCAATTTTTGAAAGCTCCCCACGACCTCTTTTAGGGAGATGGGCAATATAATCTTTTAAGTAAGTTCTATAAGAAGAAAATTGAAAAATAGACATATACACATAATTTCGGAAGGTTATGGAGAAAACTTTACATTTTGTGATAAAAATCTTCTCTTCTTTACAAAGATAATATGGAACAAGTAAACGCGATGCGCTATATTGGCTTCAGATTTGTAACACATAACTAATGGAGACCTTATGAAGACTAAATTTCATTTAAAGAAGATTTTATTATCTACTGTTTTGACACTTGTATTCCCTTTTGCACTGGCTGTTGATGGTGGCGGTGACGCCGGTGGTGCTCAAGGTGCAGTTACAAGTGATGGTAAATTTTATTTTTTAGACATTCTCTCTCAAAAAGAATTAAGTAAATTAAACTTTGTTTCTTCAAATGAAGCAGATATCATTTCTGATATAAAATGCAGTGATGAAGAGTATCGCAACTTAAGAGAATATACATACAATGTATATTCAAAAGATGGAGTATCTGGTTATAACAGAAATAATACGATTTTTACCTCGGAGTTTGCTGAAGCTCGACGATTACTAAAAATAGCTAGTGAACCACTCTTGTCACCTTTTTCCGATTGTGAATTTGTGAGAATGCCAAACTTAGAGGAATTAATGGCAAACCTGGAAAACCAGGGAAATGGAAAAGCTAGTTTTTATGGAACAGCATTTGAAATTCCTCAATTGAAAGATTCCACTCAAATATCCAGTTCGAATCAAAACCAAATAGCGTACTTTAATAGGGGAATTGTATATTTCCAAATCCAAGCTTTACTTAGATTACATAAAAATAAAATCCAAGGAAGAAATCAAATTCATGGCGTATTTATTAAAGAAACTCTTCGTTATACTAATTTGCGATATAGGCTTGGTCTTACTAATAAAGATTTAGAGTTGGCGACTTATTATATTTATCATGAACAGTTTGATAATTTTAATAATTCAGAATTTGCAAATAAATTAAAATTAAAATTTTCAGCAGATCAATGCCCACAATCACAAGATCTTGATGATATTCAAAATGCTGGCAATAGATATGGGATTAATTTTTATCCAAATTTTCTTGAAAAGAAGGTTGAAAAAAGTGCCCCAGGACTTTATTTGCATACACCTTCATGGCATGAATTCGACTATAATCCTGAGAAAATTTGGTCTACTAAGACTGGTAAAATTATAGAAAGAAAAAGTTGTGAAGGTCGAATTTTGTCACGTAAAAAGTAGACAGGATTTCATCGAGGAAGGGCAACAATTAATCAGTTTAATATTATGACTTATTTTTCAAAGCAAAAAATCAAATATATATTTGCAATTATTTAACATACCAAATGGAATTATCCATCTTTTACAAATTAAAAACTATAATAGGAGAAATCAAATGAAAGTAAAAAATATGAACCTAAATGTTATTAAAAGTTCGATTCTAATAATGAATTTAGTAATGGGTTTAAGCTATAAGTCTTTAGCTAGTAGCGAACCAACAAATAAGTATCCTCAAAGTCGGATTACTTATAAAGAAACTTTCAATGGCAAAATTAAGTCAGATAATATTAAATGCATTCTTAATAATAGTTACACAGGCTCATCTTTAAATGGTGCAACTTTAGATTCTTCAAATATTGTAACTCCAAAAGCGATTAACTTTCCTAAAACTTTACAGTCAATATCTTTTAAAGATGATTGTACTGAACTAAAGTCTTTTCTTGAAAAGACTTCTGAAAATGAAATTTCATATACTGCATCCTATACAGTTAAAGAGCATGTTGAGTTAAATATAGTAAATGGAAAAGAAAATTGCACTAAGTATACCGATCAAAAAATGTTTTCAATTACATTATTGAAGGATAATAAAGAAGTCGAAAATGAATTATTTAATTTTGCTTCTTTAAGTAAAGAATTTGATGGAAAGAAAGGTCAAACAGTGATTGTTGATGTTGACGCAGATCAAGTTTGTAATCTTAATCTTTTTTAAAAAATTAACATTCATTTTAAATTTTTAGAAAGAGTAATCATTTTAAGTTACGATAGCTTTAAAATTAAATTAGATTAGATTTAATTTTGAAACTAAGATTTTTTTATAAACAGAGTTATCTAAATATCACGAACTAGAACTTAATTTAATTTTTATTAAATTAAGTTCAAGACTATACAAAATTTTTTAATTCAGGATTTGGATCAAAACCAAAATCTTGAATTAATTGTATTAAGTCTGTTGGCCACGGGGCCTTAAAAAATAATTTATTTTTAGTGATTGGATGTTCGAAACCTAATTCCGCGGCATGCAAGGCTAACCTCGGCCAATTTAATTCTTTTTTTATACTTAATTTTTTAACTCCATAAATTTCATCTGCTAATAATGGAAATCCAAGCTCAGACATGTGAACTCGAATTTGATGGGTTCTTCCTGTATGTAATTTTAAACTTAAATAGGTTAACCCTTTTGCTCGTTGAGATTTAGACAAAACTTTATAATTTGTAATGGCCCATTTACCTGTAGTTTTATTTTCATCAAAGATTTCTGTTCGAATTATTTTTTTATCGATCCCAATTTGGCTAGCATATTTTTTTCGATCACTTGGATGTCTTGCTAAATAACTTTTTATAGTACCAATAGGTGGTTGAACATTACCAATAGCAACAGCGAGATAATATCTGTGAATATCTCGAATTTTAAATTTAGCAGTAAGTGCTTCATGAACTTGATCATTTTTTGCAATCACCATCAAGCCACTTGTATCTTTATCAAGTCGATGTACTATACCAGGTCTATTTTCCCCAAACTTCATTGATAAATCTTTTACATGATAAATAAGTGCA
Organism: Bdellovibrionales bacterium; assembly: GCA_005793345.1. Classification (GTDB taxonomy): domain Bacteria; phylum Bdellovibrionota; class Bdellovibrionia; order Bdellovibrionales; family Bdellovibrionaceae; genus SXSU01. Next base: position 83,330 of record SXSU01000092.1, on the reverse strand, counting down.
TTCACCAAAGTATCTTGTTCATGCCCAGCAGCAGGATGGACAACTAAACCTGAGGGCTTGTTTATTACTAGTAAAAAAGAATCCTCATAAACAATCTCCAGCGGAATATTTAATGGTATGAGCTTTGAGTCTGACAATAATGATGACGATGATGTCATTTCTCCAGCTAAATCTATTTCAACAGTATCATTAGTTTTTAAACACAAAGAATTTTTAACAACTATTTCACCATTTACGCTAACTTTTTTTTGCTCTATTAAATAAGTAGCACGAGTTCGAGTACCAATTTGCTCAACTGAACCTAAATATTTATCAATCCTCAGATTAGCATGTTGATCATCAATTATTAATTTAAATTTGCAATTATTCATATTTCTATCTAGTTTATTAAATTTTGATAAATAATAAATTACTATTTATCAAGTTTTACAATTAAAACCCTCGACAGAATATCACAATTGCGATTGAAAGTCAGTGAATATAAATTTTTTTATATTTCATTTAAAATTGATAATATGGGGAGGGGTAATTGAAGATCTCTCACAACAAACAAGAAAGTAACTGTTTTTGATTAAGTCTGATATACTTGCAAAGCAATCAGACTTAATCATTAGAAGTTATTCGATTACTCTACCAAAGTAAAAAAGGGGATATCCTTTTTGAATTAGCAAACTCAGAACTTTCAATTTGTTTAGTTCAAAGTGGGATTAGAGTTTTCGACATTACTTGCCCAAGCAGCAAAGAATCTAAAAGTGATTTTAGTGAAGTAACAGCGTCTTCACCTGCTGAAAATCTAGATGATGATATATATTCTAACGATACCCCATTAGACGAATATTATTATGCTCGTTGTAACGAAGGTCACTACACTTGGATTCCTGTAAAACTAATGGAAGAAGATCAAGACCATTTTAAATCGGCAAGTGATTTAAAAGCATTAAATATTGATGTTGAGTAAAACAATTATAATTGTTTAAGAAGGGTTGATTGGTTATTCAAAATATAAGATTTTGAATAACCACCTAAACCTAATAATTTGAAACTTAAGCTTTTCCAACTTGTTGTTTGTAAAAATTCATAAAAGAATCGGCAACTTTTTTTTCATCCAAATTTAAAACTCTGGCAATTTGAATTATAAATCCTCGAATAAAAACTGGAACTGGTAGATTTTTCCAATCGTTTTTTTCAATAGACATTAAATAACTTTGATTTATTCGAGTAATTTCACACATTTTTTCTACCGAAATATTTTTATATTCTCGGACTTTTTTAATCATTGAACCATCCCAAATTGATGTTCTCTGTATTTCAGTTTCAAATGAATCATTTTTTGAATAGTTTGCTTTATAATTTACTTTTTGCTTGTCTAGAGTTGATGGATTTATAACGGTTGTACCTACAATGGTATTGTAATTCAAAGAATTATGATCAACTGTAGGATCACCCAGCAAGTCATCATAGCGAATTCTAAAAACATTATTTCCTAGTATTGCAAAGGCCTCTTCAATAACTTGAGTGAGTTGTCGCGCTTCTTCAATTGAAAAAACTGTATAGAGAGCAGGGTTTTCAGTAGAATACGTGATCTTTGCCCTCTCGTACGCTCTGCTAATTTCATTTTGAGGAGCATCTTTTTTAACTTCTAAAATATCGTAGTAAGTACCAGTAAAATGTTCAATCATATCCTTATTTTAAAGCTTGAATGAAGTATGATCAACCACAAGCATAATATATAGATCAAAGGCTAGTTTTTATAAAATTAAGCCGCCGCAGAAAGCTTAACTTGTTTATATAACATAATTTGCTTTGATAAAGTTAAAAATTGACCAACCTGGGGACTATAGGGCTGAGTAATTAAAACTGGATCTTTTTGCCTAGAGCATTGCCAAACACTATTATCAAATTGAATAAAACCTAAATAATCTAATTGAGTGTAATAATTTTTATTTACAACACTTTTCATCGAAATACCCATATGTTCATCTTCAAAATTTCGAGTTTGATTAAAAATCAATTGGATTGGGCCCATCAAGTGAGGGACAACATCTTCAATAGTTGCACTTTTTAAATTTGATTCTTTTTCGATAAATTCTCTCAACTCAAAAATTTGAGAAATTTTTTCTTTGCGACTGAACCACTTTTTCCAAATCTCTTCTTCATTATATACATTTGCATTTTTATCTTTTAATGTTTGAACAATAAATTTTTCAATCCATCGATATGTTTTTTCAATACTAATAGGCTCAGAAGTAGTTATTAGCAATTTTTGATCTGAAATTTTTAAAAACTCCCATGAATATGGAGTTAATCCTGTGCCAACATCAACAATCACAACATCTGTATTTAGTGATTTGACTTCAATCAATAATTTGTTTAGCTCATTATCTTGAACAGGATCTAAGGACCACATTGGCCAAAAACCATGTACAACTTTTAATTTATCCAAAACAGTATTTTTTTGAATTTCTTTAAGCGTAATATTTTTATTTTTAAAGTAATGACTTAAATTAGGACATGTTGGAGATTGCCCTAACCAACTATGAAGATTTCCTCCATTCATATCAAAATCAATTAAAACTACATTAACTCCAGATTTAGCTAAAGTAATTGCAAGTGATGAGGCAATAAAACTTTTGCCGACACCACCCTTGCCTGAGCAAATAGATATGACTTGGGGTTGATAATTAGTATGATTAACTTTTGTTTTATCAAATTGAACGACTTTTTCTTTATGTAAAGACACCATGAACCTCTTTGAAATTTACAATTTAGATATCACCAATATTTCTAAATTTTAATTTACCTAATCTGAGGTTCTCTTCGGCTTCTGAATGTTTTAAATAAAGGGGCAAAAACTCTTTCCAGTCAATAGTAGTGTCTGTTTTATATTTTTCAAAAGAGGATATTGTGATTTGATCGACTGATGGATAGTCGAGTTGGGGTTTATATTCATCTTTAGGTCTTATCAAAAGTAAATTTAAAAAATCCTTACTCCAATCTAGCTCATAATAATCAAAGCCATCACCCACGATTAAAATTGAACTGGAACTATAAGAAGTAATTAAATATTGCATGACTTCATCCAAAGTCATAAGTGTTGGAGGTAAAATTATTGTTCCGTTTAATTGGTCTACAGAAACAAAAACCATTTGCTTAAATGCATTCACCATAGAACATATAATAGTATTTTCATTTTCAAAATTTTGTTTAGTAAATTTTTTAATACAAGCATCTTTTAATGAACTATTAATTTGATTCAGTGTATGAGTTTTTAAAATATCTAAAGAATTTAAAACAATCATTGGAATATTTAAACAATAACAAATTGTTTTAGCTATATTTCCAGCTATACGAAGTCCAGTAAAACTACCAGGTCCTTCTGTTACAGCAACAGCACAGACTTGTGAAAATAAAACACAATTTTTAGAAAGTAATAATTCAATAGCTTTATTGATTTGCTCACTATGACTTTTCTGACGTGTAAGAACTATTGAGTCAATCAAAACACCTCCAGCGCCCAAACTGACTGAGGCAACTGTCATGCTGGAATCTAAACTCAATATATAATGTTGTGATAACTGATTTGACATTTTTATAATTTCTTAGAATGAAGAAAATATTCTAGAAAAATCATTAAATAATGAAAATACCATCAAACTCATCAGCAAAACTATTCCCACTCTTTGAGCTAACTCCATTTTTTTAAGACTGAGAGGAGAACCTTTGAGTACTTCAATAGTATAAAAAACCATATGTCCACCATCTAACACAGGAACAGGTAATAAATTCAATACAAATAAATTTACAGACACTAGGGCCATCATTGTTAAAAATTGCATCCAACCCATCTTGAAAGTCTCACTTGCTGCCTGCCCAATAGAAATAATTCCACCAATATTTTTAGATGAGATCTGAGATTTAAAAAGTTTCACAAAACCATTTAAGGTCATAATTGTAACTTCATAGGTTTTAAAAATACTTCGCTTAAAACCTGACCATAAGTTATCTTGTATTAATTTTTCTACCAATGGAGGAGTTTGTGCATACCATGGAACAATCCCAATCGTAAATCTTTTTTCATGCATACCTTGGGGACTCATGGTTTCAGAAAACTCAGGTTCTAAATCAAATAATAATTTTTGACCATCACGAGAAATTTCAATTTTTAGAGGTCCAGAACTCTCTTTATAGTTCTTAATTTGTGATTGTACATCTTCCCAGCGATCCAATCCTAATCCATTTATAGAAAGCATTCGATCACCAGATTTTATTCCAGCTTTAGAAGCCGGAGTATCAGGCATTACTTTAGCTAAATATAAATCTGATCGTTCAAACCAAAAATCATTTTCAGATTTCAACTCTGGTAATTTAATATTTAATGTAAACTTTTCTGTTACTTCTTCTTTTGTTTTGCCTTCCACTTTTGAAGTATCAATCTCTGGTTTCATTCGTTCTCCAGAAATTTGCACTTCTTTACCCTGTAATGAGAGTAAAGTTTTTCTTAGTTCACGAAATGATTTAATATCAATTTCATTAACTTTGTTTATATAATCACCAGTCTTTAAACCAGCAATATTTATACCTGAATTACTTTTTAAATTATTAATTGAAACACCTATCATCGGTGCAAGTGTTATATTTGATAAACCTTGCACATCACCAATTGTCGAATGAAGTGCAACTATAAGTGGATTCGGTGCCGCTACTGGATTTACTTTTAAAATTTCATTTTGATGTGTTTCTGCACGGGAAACTTCTACGTCTACTGTTGCACCTATATACTTAGAAAGCATTTCTTGAATATCATTCCAAGATTGTACTTTCTCATTTCCTATTTTTAAAACACGATCACCGTCACGGAAACCCGTTTGATACGCAATTGAGGTGGGATGTATATCCCCTACAATTGGAGCTTTAACATCCTCACCAACCATAACAATAATTAAGTAAAGAAAAATCGCAAAAAATAAATTCATCATTGGCCCAGCAAGAACAACGGCCATTCTTTGAAGAACTGGTTTATGTACAAATGAAAAAGGTTTATCTGCAGGATCTACTTCCGCGCCGACCTCATCACCAAACATTTTTACATATCCACCTAATGGAAACAAACTTAGGGCATAAGTTGTATCACCTCTTTTAAAAGAAAATATTTTTTTTCCAAATCCAATACTAAAAACTTCCACTCGTACACCAAAATACTTAGCAACTAAAAAATGTCCAAGTTCATGAACAAAAATTAGCAAACCCAATAAAAGTATGAAAGGCACGATGACACTATATCCTTGTTGAAAAATTGAAGTGATTAATTCCACGTAACTCCTTTACGAATTTTAGATATTTTTACTACAGTCACAATTTGAGTTTTTATCGTACTGAGACTTTGACTCAAATTATGACTGCAAAAAATTAGATCCTATGCTATAACAATTTATACTCATCCATATTAATATAAGTTGAGTATTAATATGAATGAAAATTGTTATTTTTTTGCATGAAGTCTGGAAATAACTGCTAAAGATTAAGTCTGATCGCTTCGCGATTATATCAGACATAATCTTTAGCAGTTATTTTCTTGCTTGTTGGGGGTGATTTTCAATCACCCCGCTTTACTGCTATGCTTAAGTCTGATCGCTTCGCGATATTTAAACCGCTTTGTATTTTCCTGGTTATTTGTCAAGAATACTTGACCTAGACCTTTACCAAATCATTTTCAACTCAAACTGGCCAATGCAATTTCTTGCAATTATTGATAAATTTTTACTATTATATCGCTATGGATTCCTTAATATCTAAATATTTTAAGTTTATAAATTTTAACCTTCGTAATTGTTTTGTTATCTTAACAATAAACTGTTTTTTACATTTAATTTATGGATGCCAAACTAGTTCTCATTTTACCAAAATTAGTTCTTCAGATTGTTCTCAGATCTCAAAATTTTTTAATCAAGATAATGTTATTGAAAAATTAGATGACATTTCAGAACTATACTTTAAAAAATGTTATGATGAAGTTATTTTACTCGGCCCAAAACTCAGAACTCAAAGCCGCGACAAATTATACTCCTTAACAGCAGAAGTTTCAGAAGTTTTTTTCCCTGAAGGAACTTTTACAGAATATACTTTAGAATCCCATGAACGAGCTTATCTCTCATTACTAATCAGTCTCAGTTATTATCAAAAAAATGATCGAATAAGTGCAAGAGTTGAATTTTTAAAGTCAATTGATGATACCCAGGCACAACTATACAATTATGGGAATGATCTAACAATTTTAATTCTTCAAGCTACTCTCGCAGATACTTTGGATATTCAAATTGATAGTCGACCTTTTTGGAATAAAATTGCCGAATTAAGTACTGACAAAAATGAATTTGATATTAAAAAATATGCGGAAAATCGAATTTCAGAAATTGATTCTCATAAAAACAGAAAATTTATTATAAAAGCACTTGGATACTTTCCTGAACTGGACTGGAAGCCTAACTTCGTAAATTTCTCTAGCCATAATAATTATACAATAACTACTAAATCTGAATTTCCTCAATTTTGCACCGAAGAAGATAATTCAAATTTTATTCTATCTACAAAAAGTTGGTTTAATAAAATAAATTTAAGATATCATACTGATTACCATCCATTATTAAATTTTAAAAGTTGGGCTAGATTACCTGCGGGTTTAACATATGGAATAGCGACTGTTTCTCTAGGGGGAGCTATTATTTTTGGTGGTTGTGCAATTGGAAGTGGTAATGGCAGAGCTAATGGCGGCGAAATCTGCAAAGCTTCAATTGAAGCTGGGGCAACTATAATGTCTAAATCTACTGATATTGTAGCCCATACGATGGAACCTGATTTAAGACATTGGAAACATGTTCCATTAGTATTTTTATTTGGAGATTCTAAATTTAATATTAATTCTATAAGTTTTAATTGTTTTAAAAAACTACCAGAGGAAGCACAACAAATTCGTCGCACCTTATTTGATCCAAGATCATAAGGCTATCATGAAAACACAAACTTTAGTTTGTGTTTCGTACTTTTGCATTTAATACTCTAAAAAATCGTTCATATTGTGAAATAAAATATGCCATTATTGGCGAAGCAAAAAGTAACCCATCAGTTCTATCTAATAATCCACCATGCCCCGGCATAATTGAACCTGAGTCCTTTACATTTGTTATTCTCTTGAGAAGGGATTCAAAAAAATCTCCACCTTGAGCAAAAAAACTAACAGCAGTTGCGCAAAATATTATTTGAAAAATACTTACATTTTGAAAATTAAATTTCCAAACAATCAATGAAATTGTTGTGGATCCCAGCCAGCCACCCAGTACCCCTTCCCAAGTTTTTTTGGGTGATATGAGTGGAAGTACTAAATGACTGCCAAATAATTTTCCAATTATATAAGCCATAATATCTCCTGCAAATACAATTGCTAGTAAAAACAAAAACCAAAAATCTCCTTTTGGCTTAAGTAATATTTCTAAACACATTGCAGGTAATAAGCCTAAGTAAATCCATCCTAATAAAGTTTTTAATTGGTATTGAAGTACATAAGTAATATCTTCAGTTTTATGAACACCGTAAGAAAGCGAAATTACAAAAAAGAAAAGTGCAAATATTGTAAAAAATAGCAACGTAAATTGAATTGAAATAAACAAATAAATAAATAGAATAATTGATGTAGAAAAGTAAAAATAAAATTTTAAAAATTTTGAGGGGACTTGGTTCATTCCTAATAAATTGCCACCTTCTAAAATTAAAAACGCTGAAACTACAAGTCCAATAAATAGCAAACCTGAATTACCTAAAAAGTAATAGCCCGCAATAATTATTGCAAAAAAAAGTAATGCAGAAATAACTCGAATTTGAAAATTAGATTTCTGTGATAATGTCTTCATGTAAACCCACTTGTGCAGAAACTTTGCCAAATCTTCTTTCTCTGCATTGAAAATTATAAATTGCAAGTTCAAGATCCTTTACAGAAAACTCAGGCCAAAGTACGTCTGTAAAATAAAATTCACTATAAGCTGATTGCCAAATTAAAAAATTAGAAAGGCGAAGTTCACCACTTGTACGAATTAATAAATCGGGAGCATCAACAGAATTATTAATTATAGTTGAGTTTACCAAATCTTCATTTATTTGATCAATTGATAAGTTTCCTGATTTTACTTTTGAAGTAATGTTTTTAACTGCCTCGACAATTTCTTGTCGTCCACCATAGTTAAGAGCAAAAGTTAAATTTAACCCATTATTATTTTCTGTAATCTCTTTGCATATTTTTATTTGATCAATAACTTGAGAAGGTAGTTTGGAGATATCACCAATTACATTAAATTTTATATTTTGATCGACCAATTTTTTTCGCTGACGAATAAGATAACGATTTAGAAGTGTCATTAAAAATGAAACCTCTTCTATAGGACGAGACCAGTTTTCCGTTGAAAAAGTATATAAAGTTAAACTTGAAATTTTAAGTTCAACCGCCCTGGTTATTATTTGTTTAGCAACTCTTGCACCCTTAATGTGGCCATAGACTCTGGGTTTATTTTGTACCTGTGCCCAGCGTCCATTACCGTCCATTATAATTGCAATATGATGAGGAAATTTCTTCATTTATTTAAATTCAAAAATAAATAATTATACTAAATAGTCATGATACTTTTTTCTTTTTCATCAGAAATAGCATCAACTTTTTTAATATAATCATCTGTGAGTTTTTGGATATCAGTTTCTGATTTTTTATTTTCATCTTCACTAATAGCTTTATCTTTTAATGCCTTTTTTAATTCTTCATTAGCATCTCTGCGAGCCATTCTAATAGCAACTTTAGCATCTTCCACTGTTTTTTTGGTTTGCTTAACTAAGTCTTTTCTGCGTTGTTCAGTTAAATCTGGAACTTTTAAACGAATTACTTTTCCATCATTAATAGGAGTCATTCCAACATCACTTTTAATAATTGCAGATTCAATTTCTTTCAACATTGAGGCTTCCCAAGGAGCAATTAAAAAAGATTTTGCATCAGGAGTTGATACAGATGCAACTTGAGACAGGGGCGACATATTTCCATAATAATTAACACGAACTGAATCAAGCATTGTTACTTGTGCTCGTCCTGTTCGAATTTTTTTTAATTCATTAATTAGTCCTTGAAGACCTTTTTCCATTTTTTCTTGAGTAGTTTGTTTTAAGTTTGCAATCATATAAAACTCTTCCTTTGTTAGTAAAACACTTAGATGGTTAGTTTCTCACGATCGTACCAATGAGCTCCCCTTTAACAGCTTTTAAAATATTACCTGATGTAAATAAATTAAAAGTTAAAATTGGTAACTTATTGTCCATACATAAACTTACAGCAGTTGAATCCATTACTTTAAGACCTTTATTTAAAACCTCAATATAAGTAATTTCTTTATACATTTTTGCATCGTTATGCTTAGCCGGGTCTTTATCATAAATGCCATCGACTTTAGTGGCCTTCATAATGATATCTGCATTAATTTCAGCCGCTCTCAAAGCTGCAGCAGTATCAGTGGTAAAATAAGGGTTTCCAGTACCACCAGCAAAAATAACAACTCTATTTTTTTCTAGATGTCGAATGGCTTTACGTCGAATAAAAGGCTCTGCAATTTCGTTCATTTCAATTGCTGTTTGAACTCGAGTTGGAATGCCTTCTTTTTCTAAAGCATCTTGTAATGCAAGGGCATTTATACAAGTGGCAAGCATTCCCATATAGTCAGAACTAGCTCTATCCATTCCTTCTGTAGAAGCGGCAACACCTCTAAAAATATTGCCTCCCCCTATAACTACACCAATCTGGACACCTTCATGATGAGCAGCGGCCACATCACTTGCAATCTGTTTTATTGTTGCTGTATGGATTCCAGTCCCCTGCTTTCCAGCAAGGGCTTCACCACTTAATTTAATCAATATTCTTTTATATGAAGGTTTTGTCACTATTAGCGACCTTTCATTTGAGCAGCAACTTCCTCAGCAAAATTATCTTGTTTTTTCTGAAGTCCTGCACCTAATTCAAATCTTACAAATTTTTTAATTGTAATATTACCACCAACTTTTGCAGCTGTTTGTTTAAGGTAAGCAGAAACAGTTAAGTCTGGATTTTTAACAAAAACTTGATCTAATAAACAATTTTCAGCTAACCATTTTCTCATTTGACCATCTACAATTTTTTCGATCATTTCTGCTTTTTTACCTTGCTCTTGAGCTTTCCCAACCAAGACTTCTCTTTCTCTTGTTTTTGCATCTGTAGGGATTTCTGCATCAGAGATTGCCATTGGGTTCATTGCTGCAATGTGAAGAGCCACATCATTTACAAATCCTTTAAATTCATCTTTTGTTAATGCAGATGCATTGTCGCAAGCAACATCAATAACAACACCAATCTTACCATCTCCATGAATATAAGTATGTGCCATTGAATTATCAGCAACAAATTTTGCATATCTTCTAACAACTAAATTTTCGCCTATTGTTGCAATCGTTGTTTTTAAAAAATCGTTTACTGTTTGAGAAGGGTTTTTAAAATATGGTTGATCTAATATTGCAGTTGCAGGTTCAACTATGCCTGCCTCAGATTTCTCTGCGATATGAGCAGCCAAATCATTTACGAAAGTTTTGAATCCATCGTTTCTAGCAACAAAGTCAGTTTCAGAGTTAACTTCTAGAACCACAGCAACACTTCCATTTGCAGTTTTAAATGCTTGAACTAAGCCTTCACTAGCTAAACGATCTGCTTTTTTTGCAGCGGCAGAAAGACCTTTTTTTCTTAACCAATCAACTGCTGCTTCGAAGTTTCCGCCGTTCTCTTCTAAAGCTTTTTTGCAATCTAACATTCCTGCACTTGTTTTTTCTCTAAGTTCTTTCACCATTGAAGCTGTAATACTCATTTTTAATCTCCTGAAATTTTAATTTGAACCGAATTTAAGCGGCCCCGTAACAATGAAGCCGCCAATATTTATATTTAATAATTGAAGTAGATTTATTTAGGTCAGCATAATCTATTAGAGCAATCTATTATCTAAGATTAGTAATTAAGATTATTCTTCTTCCTTAACTTCTTGATCTTGATTTTCTAGTTCTGCTTCGATTTCGATTTTTTCAGCCATACCAGCAGCAACAAGTTTACGTTGTTTTTGAACTTTAACAACTGTAGGACCTGCTGAAGGAGCAGCTTTTTCTTCTCTTTTACCTGGTTTTGCACGTCGTTTTTCAACAACTTCTTCTTTGTGGTCTTTAGAATCAGAAGCTTTATCTGTTTGAGTTCTTAATTTAGAATCGTATTCTTTAGCACCCTCAAGGTAAGCATCAGCAATTAAGTTAGCAAATAATTTAATTGATCTGATTGCATCATCATTTCCTGGAATTGGGAAATCGATGTTTTCAGGATTTGAGTTAGTATCTGCGATACCAACAACTGGGATTTTTAAACGACGAGCTTCTTCAACAGCAATGTGCTCTTTACATAAATCAACTACAAATAAACATTTTGGAGTTTCTTTAAGGTCTTTAATTCCATTTAAATATTCAGTTAATTTAATGTATTCTTTATCCATTTGGCCGCGTTCTTTTTTAGTGAAAAGTTCCATTTCACCTTTTTCACGCATATGATCGATTTTTTTAAGACGATCAATTGATGATTTAATTGTTTGGAAGTTTGTTAAAGTTCCACCCAACCATCTTTTTGCAACATAAAATTGGTTACATTTTTTTGCAGCTTCTTGAACTGGTTCAATAGCTTGTTTTTTTGTACCAACAAAAATCATTTTACCGCCGTTAGCAGCCATTTCTTTTACGAAATCTGCAGCAGCATTAGCTTTTACAACTGTTTTTTGTAGGTTTATGATATGTATTCCACCTCTTGCAGTGTATACATAAGGTTTCATTTTTGGATTCCAACGTTGTGTTTGGTGTCCAAAGTGTACGCCCGCATCGAGCATTTCTTTCATAGTAACTTGTGCCATGGTAATCTCCTTCTGGTTTGCCGCCTCTCTGAAAGTGACCAAAAATTGGTTAGGCTTAAAGACCATGACGTCTTTAAGACCAGAATGTATCAGAAAGTGTGTATTAAATAAAAATCTTCAAAAATTGAAGATCGTTTGAGGGGTAGTTAACACGACTACCCGCGCCGGGTCTAATCATTTTTTTACTTGTTATAACGCAAAGTTGCTTAAAATTTAGAATACTTTCACAAAAGATATGTAGGAAAGAAAATGATTTCAAATATAGCTAATGAGTCATCTTATCTTGAATAGAAACCTAAAATTACTTCAAAAGACGTGTAAAAAACAAAAGGTCATTATTAGTACTTTACCATGTTGAAAATGAAAATTTTTATTGGATTGAAAGTTGGCATTTAAAGGAAGAAATTAATTTTTTTAAATCAATGTTATATTCAAAGCTGGTAACAAATCATTAAGTAGCAGATTTCCGTTAAAAAAAATAACAACTGGAAGTCTTGGAAAAGTCTCAATTATTCGAAATCATTTCGCTTTATTATGGAGGTTTCTTGCACTGACAAATCTTGCCATTTTGTCAATATAATAACATCTATATTTAAAATTCAATCTTTGTTATATTACTTCAAACGTAAATTTATATGAACCTCCAAATATAAATCAACATTTATGCGATAGGATTTGATAATGAAAACTCGTAAAATAATTACATTTTTAATAATTTCAATTTATTTCCAAACTTCTTATTCAGAAGAATTTACTTCTGCCGATAATATAAATAAAATTGAATTTTTTAATTCAATTTCAAAACTAGAACAGATAAATATAGATGACTCAAAGTGGAGTGCAAAGTACTACAGCTGTTTTGACGATGTCAATTCTTACAACGGACCGATTGGGATGTTAGCTGGAAATATTGCTTGTCCATTTGTTGCATTCTCTGACTTTACAAAATTTAATTTACTTGAGATGAAGGAAGATCTTTATACATATTGTTTTGAAAATAAATTAACAAAGAAATTATTGGAGCAGGTTAATCACTATATAAGTGAAGAAAATACGGATGATCTAAGTTTAGATCCAATTGTAAAGTCAAAAATTTATATTCCCAAAATACTTAAAAGTAATCTAATTAAAAAATTACCTGAAGAAAAAATATTAAACTATACAGTAGAGCGATCTGACTATTATGAAGTAACTTGTCCAGCCTTTGAAGGTAATACTAAACCAATTATTCAACTTTTAGATTAAATTGAATTTATTAAGTCTTCAAATCAGTACTTGAAAATCAATCAGATTTTTCATTTCAATAGATCTTCGTAAAAAGCACCTATTGGTAACCTTGGGTGTCTGATTTGAATTTCTAAAATCCAACGATTTGGACTTGGCTTATAATCTAAGGAGTCTATTGAACTTCTGATTTTGGCAGCGTGGGGAAAATCACTTATTCGATGCCCGTTTGCTTTTTCAAGGTTTAATAACCAACCTTTTTCTTGTGTCACCTTTTTTGCAATTTCATAAAGTGCCACTCCACTAATATTGTTTACCCTCCAATGCTCATGAACTTCATGCCAAATTTGCTCGACGTCATTTACACATGCCTGCATAATTGAATTGTTGCCGATTGAAAAAGTCCTACCTACATCACCTTCATATCCATCAAAAATGGGACCTATATCAATAAAAAAAATATCGTCTTCTTTTAAAATAGGATTTTCAAGACCTAATTTTCCAAAGGGTAATAGGGTATTTTCTCCGAAACGAATTTGAGGTGGATGCCAGGATTTGGGTGCACCTAATTGGGATTGAACTTCTGACACAATCTTACGACCTTCTTTCTCAGAGCAGCCAGGTTTGATTTGCTTACTGGACTCAATAATTACTTGTAGAGTTTTATCACGGGCAAGTTTTAAACTTGCTTCATCAAAATTAGTTCCAACGGATTCTGCTGATTGATTTGTAGTTGATTTTACATGATCTAAAGTTTTCATTTTATGCTACTATCATAAAATTTATATTAATTCAATAATTCAGTTTTTTAATACTAATAAGAATAAACTGTGCCATCACATTTATTTGACTTTGTTCTATTAAATTTACTGTAATTTTTCCAGAAACTTGCGCTGTATCCATAATATTTAAATAAAACTTATTAAAATTGTAATCATTTACTTTTTTATTCAAATTTTTAATTTCATTTTGATTCTTCATGTCTGGGGCAGCATGTACTGTAAGTTTACAACTAGAACAAAATATAAAATTAACTTCATCATCTAAGTTCAAATTAACAAAATTCTGATTTGCAGAGAAATTATATACTTTTATTGAAGCATTAAATTCGGTACTTTTGTAAATTAAGCCAAGATCAAAAACTTCATCTTTTATGAGACTACAATCAATTTTATCATCACCAGAAAATTGGTAAGGAACCATTGGTAAAAGTTTTTTATCATTTAAAATTAAACCATCCCCCTTCCAAACTATTAAAATTCGTGAGTAACCATTAAAAGTTGAAAACGAATTATTATTTAAAATATGAGCTGAACTTAAGCGCCATTGAAAATCACATTTCACTAACTGAGCTTCTTTTGGATAAATTGCAACTTCATAAGTTGTACCTAAGCCATTTTTCCATGGCATATTTTTATACTCTTTAGATTTAATAATTTTAATCATAACTAAAATCCAGTTTAAGTAAATCTACAAAATTGCTTATTTACTTACTCATAATATTGTAAAATCAATTTATATGAAATACTTTATTTTTTATAAGAAAATAAAAAAATGTTCATCTAATTTAATTTCAAATTCTTTTCAGCTAAATAGTGTCATGAACTATTACATCAAAAAGAATGTTAAAATTTAAAATTGTACCAATGGCATTAATTTAGAACATTCTAAGTAATTACCATTAAATTTATAAATTCTATAACTTAAGTGGTAACTACTTTGAATTTTATTAAATTACTTTTTTTTCAGAAATTATTTTTAATCATTAGCTAATTATGTATATTATATCCCTAACTGCTTATCTATTATTTTCTTAAATTCTTCATAGGGATATGCTCCAATAATTTTATCATTACCAATTTTAAACGATGGTGTTCCTTGAAAATTATATTTTTTTGCAAGTTCCATATCATTTTCAATGGTTTTTTTAACAATTTCACTTTCCATATCGATTTTTAATTGGTTTATGTTTAAACCTAGTTTTTCAGCTATTGAATACAAATAATTTTCGCCTTTTTTTACAAAGTCTTCTTGATTCGCAAAAATCATTCTTTGATATTCATATGCGAGCTGTGGACTTTGCAAACTAACTGCGATAAATGCTTTTGCGGCAATTGGTGAATTTGCATGACCAGGTATTAATAGATGTCTAAAAATCAAATTTACTTTTCCATTATAGTTTTTTAATACTTCATGAATTGTTTGTGACCCTTTTCTGCAATATGGACATTCAAAATCAGAAAACTCTTCGATAGTTACTGGCGCATCTTCTGGACCTGCGATAATGCTATTTTCTATTTTATTATTTTCACCGGCATACAATATATTATAACTCGTTAAAAACATAAAACTTAGGACTAAGGTTAACTTGATAGGACTTATTATTTTTTTCATTTTACCCCCTGAAGGAATATTATAATTGCTTGATTGCAACTATAAAAATAATATACCCGATAGAATTATTTTGTTTGTCTTGAAACTGTAATTTATTAGAAAATTAAAGTTTACAAATGATAAAACAAAAATACTTATTTTTTTATAAAGGGGTTAAGCGATAGCCGACAGCCCTGATTGTTTCTATTAAATCATTGTTTATTTTTTGTCTTATTAGCATTATATGAGCATCTACAGTTCTTGTTGTTGGATAAATTTCGTATCCCCAGACTTTATTTAAAATTTCATCTCTGGAAAAAACTTTTTCAGGACTCTCTGCAAGTAAAAGTAGTAATTCGTATTCTTTTTTTACAAGATCAATTTCATTATTTTTAAAATTTACTTTATGTCGAACTTTATCAATAGTTAAAGAACCTACTTTTAAAATATTATTTTGTTCTGTTAAGTTTTGACCCCTCAATTGGACTCTTATACGTGCTAATAACTCCCTAGATTCGAAAGGTTTTGTCATATAATCGTTTGCTCCCATTTCTAATCCAAGAACTTTATCTACTAACTCAATTCTGGCTGTTAAAAATATAACGGGAATTTTATAACCTTGACTTCTTAGTTCACGTAAAAAATCTAATCCTTGTCCGTCTGGGAGCATCCAATCAAGGATAATTAGATCTGGTTCTCTCAATAAGTTTTCGTTTGCCAATTTTATTGAATTTGCGGTAAATACTGCATGCCCCTCAACGAGTAGGCATTCTTTAATAGATAAACTAATATTTTCATGATCTTCGATTAATAAAATTTTTGACATATTATGAAGGGCCTTTCTCATTTAATATTATTGAAAATGCAGTTGGGTTTTTAGAAAATACAAATTCTCCACCCCAATCATCAATTATAAATTTAATGATATTTAATCCAAGACCCATTCCTGTACTCTTGCCACTCTTTACAAACTCAGTAGTCATTTGATTTAGAGTTGAAAATTCACAGTGTCCTTGATCTTCTACGGTTATTGCTAATTTTGAATTGAGCTTAGTAATCCTTATGAGTATTGGAACTTTTCCATGCTGAACTCCATTTTGTATTAAGTTTGTTAAAATAAATTTAAGCCAATACGGGTCTATTATTAAAGCTTGATCTTGCTTTAATAAGTCATAATTTATTTGAGAATTTAATTCAGATGTAAGATCAACTATCCAGTTATTTATGGATTCAATTTCTATATTACGAAATACAACTCTGTGCCTTTCAGCTTGTAAATAAGTTCTACTTAGCTCAACTACTCTTTGCAATTTATATATATCTCCAGATAAACGAGTTATTAAATCTGACTCCTTCGTTTCAAACTTGTTATAACTTTTGGTAAGTTGTTCAATTAATAATAACATTGAACTTACAGGTGTTCTAAATTCGTGACTTAAAACTTGCAATGCCATTCTATTTCGAATTTGCTGTTTATTTTTTTGATATTGTGATTTAAAATATAATCCTACAAATATTAATATTATAATTAGAATTAATATTATTATTATTAAAGAGTATCGGTATAAATAATTCATCGCATGCTTTGAATTATAAGTCCAACAGCCATTACCCATTTTTTGTAGACATAAAGATTCTTCAGAAAAGAATACTAAGTCAAATTTACTTTTTTTAAGCTCTTCTTTAAACTCCTTGAGATCAAACACCCAATAAATAAGGGGAGTAAAACCAAATCTAGATTGGCTTTTTAAAAAAAGATATTCACTAGTTAAAACTAATGGAGATGCTTTAATGATTTCTTCCACTTCAACTTCAGTTAATTTTGAAATGATATTATATTTTAAATCTGTAATTTTATACTGTGATAGAATATTTTTTAACTCAGATATTTTAAAAAAAGCTAAGTGTTGTTCAACCCATTTTTTATCATTGTAAGTCGAATTTGCTTTTTGAACCAAGGAGTAAGCAAAACTTTGATTCCATTCATCTATGTATGGCGGCTTTGAAATAAAATCTTCAGGTAATTTCTTATTAAAATTTAGAAAATCTTCTAAGATCATTAATTTTCGGTGGCCTTGGTTACCTTCTATGAAATCATTATTCAAAATTGAATTTCTAAATTTACTGATTATAGGTCTGTTTTCGATTTTTATTTTTTTATTTGATAATTCAGTGAAATCATCAATGCATGATGGATTTTCATCTCGCACTTTTAAAGTATAACTATTTAAAAGTGGGTGTAGAACTTCAAACTTGCTGTTTGCCCCATAAAGCGCCCAAAAATTAATTGAAACGATAGGTTTTCTTGTTTTTGTAAATTCATTTATGGTATTCTTAAAATTTTCATCTTGGTATTTGAAATAAATAAAATTTTCACTAATAACTATATAACCTACACTAAGTATGATTAGCAAAAGCCCAACCGCTTTACTTAAAATTAAAAAATAACCCTTAGACCAGTGCAATTTGTACATTATTTAAATACCTATTTATACTTTAATAAACTTTAGAAAAAAGTTAGATTTTTTATAACTTTTATGAAGTTACACTACCACTAGATATCAATTGTCAATTGAATGTAAATAATTTGTAAAATCCTAAATTGTAAGTTTGCTTCAAAAGATATATTATAACTCTATTTTATTTTTTGTTTGACATGCTTTCAAATTTCCTGGAAATTTGAAAGCATGGTAAAGCGTATAATTTTTGATTCAATTCAACGTATGTGGTCCAAAGGAAAAAGTATTCTTCTTTTGGGGCCACGGCAAACCGGAAAAACAACATTAATTAATAAATTTGATGTTGATTTAAATATTAGTTTTCTTTCAACTCGGATCAGAATTGATTACG
The DNA here is from genome assembly GCA_005793345.1 of Bdellovibrionales bacterium. Taxonomy (GTDB): domain Bacteria; phylum Bdellovibrionota; class Bdellovibrionia; order Bdellovibrionales; family Bdellovibrionaceae; genus SXSU01. The sequence goes on along the minus strand of SXSU01000092.1, from coordinate 64,899 downwards.
AAAGAAATCCAGATTTAATATTAAAAGAAGTTGCGGCACTTAAATTAAAGCGTCCCGCTCGTATCATCATTGATGAAGTGCAAAAGGTGCCCGACATAATGGACCCCATTCAAAAATTGATAGATGACAAAAAAGCTCAATTCTTTATAACTGGATCATCCGCTCGAAAGTTAAAAATGCAAACAGATATTAACTTACTCCCTGGGAGAGTTATTTATTATAGATTGGATGCTTTTTCCATAGAAGAATACAAAGTTAACGATATAATTGATTTACTTTATTATGGATCTCTACCAGAAATTGTTTTAACTGATGATATCGAATTAAAGGATGAGCTACTTAGGTCATATGTTGAAATTTATCTTGAAGAAGAAATTAGAAAAGAAGCACAAATCAGAAATATCCCAGACTTTTATGAATTTTTAGAACTTGCAGCACAAAGAGCCGGAGAAATAACTTCATACTCAGGAATCGCTCAAGATGTAGGGCTCTCCCATGTTACAGTTAAATCTTATTATGAAATTTTAGAGTCTACATTAATTGCAGATAAAATTAATCCCATTATTGAAAGCAAAAAAAGAAAGAAACTTATTCGATCTCCTCGTTATTTATTTTTTGATTTAGGTGTTAGGCGATATTCCGCTAATGAAGGATTGCATTTACCAAAATCGTTAGAGGGTAAAGTTTTTGAACAATTTATTGGGCAAGAAATTATTAGATATATTCGTTCAAATAAATTAAAATCTTCTCTTTCTTTTTGGCAAGATCCCGAGGTTGCTGATGTTGATTGGGTGATTGTTAGTTCAAAAAAATACTATCCAATTGAAGTTAAATATACTGATAAAATTAAAACTTCAGACTTAAAACATCTTCGAAACTTTATACAAGAGTATGATTGCCCTAAAGGGGGAATGGTAATTTATACTGGTCGTAATCGCATTTTGCTAGAAGAAAATATTATTGCAATCCCTTGGAGTCAACTTCCTGAATATCTAGATGAAATAAAAATTCGATAAAGCTTAGAGCTATACTAAGATTTTGTTAAATTAGCTCTGTTGGAGTATTTGATTCATTATTAAATGTTTCCATATCTGGTGCTAATTTATTTTGAACGATACCTTCAAAATTAAAAATTGTAGAAATTTGACTTAGGGTTCCCCAGAGATTTACTTTATTTGACCATGATCCAGACGCAACCCAGAGGTTTTTAAAAGTAGGCAACAAACCACTCTCTTGTAATTTCAAATCAATTTCCGCTTCAGTAAATGGCATAACAACAATTCTTTCGGAAACAATTTCATCAAGAGCTGTATGATAAGCACGTTTAATTTGTCGCTTAATTTTCTTTAATACATGACCAACAGCTTCTGCATCCTCAGCAGTTTCTGAATCAATATATGTAATCCATTGCGAATGCTGAATACCTGTATCTTTATTTATATGGTGAAACAATCCTACACATGGTCCGATTTCATCTTGTGTTGTGCCATTTAATAGATGCATTTCTTCATGTTTTGTGACTTCACCTTTATGAAAAATATCTAAACATAAAGCTGTCCAGTATATTCCTTTAGATAATTTTTGTTTTATTTTTGAAGTTAAGTTTTGCCCAGAGAATAATTGATTAAATTGTCTTGGACTACCACAATAGATCACATTTGATGTTTGAATGAGTTTAGAACCATTGATCATTAATTGATTTACTTCACCAGTTGCATCAGAAATGATTTGCGTAACAAGCATTCGTGGTTGAAATGAATCACTTACTATATGTATTAATTTTGAAACTATATCATGAACTGTAAGTAACTTACCATCTTGATCTTCGATATTGAATCGCTTAGGTGCTAAAAAATAGCTGAGTGGCTTATGAAAATCAGGCGCATGGGAACCAAAGCCCACAAAAGGCTTTAACTCGCCTTCTTTGAAAGTTATTGGCCCATTTTCAAAATAATTTAATTTTAGCTTTTCGCCAATAATCATCGATAATAAATTTAATATTTGTTCATCTTCGTTTTTGTTAATAGATGTAAAATTCTTTAAACCATTATCAACTAATCCATTTGGAGAATAGACTCCTCTCGAACTACCACCTGCAAAGTCAGCCCCATCAAGTAGCAATACTTGATGACCAATTTTCTTTAGAGCCGCAGCAGTTAAAAGTCCTGCTAATCCTGCACCTATCACAATAAACTGAGATTTATTTATACTGCTATTATCACTGTTGATTAAACTTAAATTTAAATTTATTTTTGTCATGGAATTAAACTCTTAGAGACTATTGTCGTTGGCAAGTTTTTTGGTGTTTTTTTACTGATGCAAATAATCAAAAACCGCAAAACAAGACGAATGAGTGGTTTTAGTATCGAAATTTCATCGAGAATCCTCGCTACATGCGGCGAAAACAAATAGTAAATCTTAACAAAAAATTGCCCTATTGGATTAGTCATTAAAGATTCATCTCTCCAAAAAGACAAAAATATAACTTCATCAGTATACGGAGACTCAAAAGCTGAAGTCGCAATAAAACAACGACTTTTTTTAATTGCCATCTGTTTTAAAATTTTATTAATCACATCAGGATTTTTTGCTTTACGTTTATAGGCCTCAGCTTGCTTCATCAAATCTACATGCATTGGGGTAAATCGTGCAAATTGAGCAAGTTTATTTCCCATTTGAATCATTCTGTTTTTATATCTTTCATTTGAATCATATATACGTACTAAGTCCCAATAAACAGATGCAATAACTGTCAACTCTTTAGTAGCTCCATGTTCTTTGATCATTTCGGGATTTATTGTTTCTTGATTGGTATTAAAAATAACATCTAAAATTTTTAAGTATTTTTCATATGAAATCACTGCATCGCTAAAATTCTTTTTTTGCATTTGTCCGCGAGCTTTTCGAATTAAACTGACCCTGCTTTTCCACAATCTTAGTTTTGAGGCTTCCTTCATTTTATCTTTTGTATTCTCTAAATTGGTGGGCGAAGAAAGTAACATTCCTAATTCTTGATAACAATTATTACAAACTTCATCAGCAACTACTTGAGACTGACCAGATAATTGCAATCGGCTGCGAAATCCCGCATCAACAATAACGAGTGATTCAACTTCAGATGAACATCTTGGACATTTTACTAAACTCATAACTTAATGATATCGAAAGTTAGGCTTTATTGACTAATTAAATTTGCGTTTGACGCACCAATCGCGCTCCCCGTCAGAGCATATTCATAGGATCAACATCAATTGTAATATGTACTTTGGGAGCGATCCATTTTTTATCGCCCATAAGTTGTTTGACAAAACTATTTAAATTAATACTTTTGGGGCCCTTTAATAATAATTGAAAACGGTATTGATTTTTTAATCTAGCAAGTGGGGCCTCTGAAGGTCCCATAATTATAATATCAGAATAATTATTATATTTTTCTTTTAATAATTGGGCTCGTTTTTTTAATTGTATAGCTTGATCTAAAGTATCCTTTTGCACTGAACCTGAAATTCTAAAAGATAATAATTTTCCAAAAGGTGGGTAATTCAGTTCTTTTCTTGCTTGTAATTCTTGCTCTGCAAATGATTCATAGTCTGCAATACAAGCTTTGACCACACTTATATGTTCAGGAGAATAAGTTTGAATTATTACTTTACCGGGCTCTTCTCCTGGCTTCACATGTCGTCCAGCTCTTCCACTAACTTGAGTAATTAATTGAAAACCCCGCTCTGAACTACGAAAATCAGGCATGTGTAATCCCACATCAGCAAGCAATAACCCCACTAAGGTTAAATTTGGAAAATCTAGTCCTTTTGCAATCATTTGTGTGCCAATCAAAATTTGAATACGCCCAGTCTCCATATCTTCAATCAGAGTTTCCATATCTTTTCTATTCTTAATTTCATCTCGATCAGCTCTTGCTATCACATATTGAGGAAACATTTTTTTTAATTCGTCTTCAATTTGTTCTGTTCCTAATCCTAAAGGTTTCCATTCTCCTTGATTGCAATTGGTGCATACTGAAGAAAGATTCATTTGATAATCACAATAATGACAAACAAGATGGTTTCTTCCATGTAATGTTAAACTGATATCACAATTAGGACATTCAACAATAAATGCACACTCAGGACATTGAACAACATTTGCAAATCCTCGACGATTTAAAAATAAAACAACTTGTTGACCACGATTTAAAACAGCAATCATCTCGCTATATAAAATCTCAGTCATCCACGAGGGATTTTTTGCATCTTTCCTAAGGAGTTTTTCTTTTTTTAAATCTACAATTTCAACATTAGGAAGAGCACGATTTTCAACTCTGGAATTAAGACGATGTAAATGATAACGTCCGTTCAAAGCATTATTCCAACTCTCTAAAGATGGCGTAGCAGAACCAAGAAGAATTGGACAATTATTATTTTTTGCTAAAACAATGGCAGCATCACGTGCATGATACCTCAAGGCCTCTTCTTGTTTAAAACTTGGTTCGTGTTCTTCATCAACAACAATAATTCCTAGGTTTGGTATTGGGCAAAAAAGTGCAGAGCGAGCACCTATTAAAATTGATTTTTTTTGATCAACCATTGCCCACCATTGATTAGTTTTTTCTCTGGGTGTGAGATGGGAATGTATCACGGCCACCGCATCACCAAAACGATCATTAAATCGACTTATTAATTGTGGAGTTAATGAAATTTCAGGCACAATAACCAGCCCAGATTTTCCTTTTAATAAGATCTCATGTAGAACACGCATATATATTTCAGTTTTGCCAGAACCAGTTACTCCAAATACCAAGTGCACACCAAAATTAGGATAAGTTAATACGTCTCGAACGACTTTAGCCTGCTCTACAGTTAATTGAGGAGGCGCGGAAGAAATAATATTTTTAGATTTAATTAATTTTTTTTTCTCGGCCTTTTTTAAAAGTGGAGGAATTGTAAATGATAAAATTTGCCCCAAGGGGTAGAGATAATATTGCGATAACCATTCGATCCACAATAAATAGGATTCTGGAATTGGGGGCATATCAATAGAAATTGCTGCTATACTTTTTATTTCAAATTGAAATAGACTCTCAATTTGTGATTCGGATTTACCTAAAATGACACCTGTTGTATTTTTTTTCCCACGCCCAAAAGGAACCTCTACTATTATGCCCCGTTGAATTTTTGTTTTTTCCTCTTCAGTTAAATTTGAATCTGAATAAGTAAAAACCGTATCAATGGGGCAATCTATAACTACGTTCCAATAGATTTTCATTTATCTAAACTTTGAATAAAAATTCAGTAATAGTTCTTTAAGTGCAGAGTCATCAAAGTCTGGTGGATACATTTCAATTGGTTTATTAAATATTAATCTGTGAGAAGCAGAAATTGGTTTTGCTTCACCAAGCTTAGCAGAAGCAATCTTATCTTCCCATAAATAGGTTCGATCCTTGGGCAAATAAACACCTTTGTAACTCAGTTGCCATTTGTCAATATTCAACTCTGCTAATGAAACGCCTCTAATTTTTAAAACAAAAAATTTATCTTGATCGAGCCAGACTCCAAGATTTTTGGTATCTTTTGAATCTACTTGAGGTTGGGGTCCAAATATTATGCTTATCACTCCTGAAGTTCGCCCCAATCGGATAAAATCTTCTGGCGTATGAATATATGAGTTATCAACTTTTTGATAATTTTTAGAATTAGATATATCTGTATTTAAAATTTTATTTTTTACTAAGAATTGAACTATACGCTGCGGAGATTTATAGAAAAATAAAGGTTCATAAAAATCTAATCCAACAGGTGTTCGTTGTGTCATCCAATTTGGTGTCATTGTTCGAATATTTGTATTGTATTGAATTTGAAATTGAATCTTATCAGCTAGGTCCCTAGAACCCTTAACTAAGACTTTCATTGAACCTTCATTATCTACAAGCCATTGTTCCTTTAAAAAATAAATTTGACCCTTACCTTGAAGCTGTATTTCTTGTTCAAAATAAACATTTCCAGAATTGTTGTTTTCAGCCCATTTACTCAAAATCCATTTTGAATTTGGGATATAAGAATAAACTGTTACAGAATAACAAATTAGATTTACTAAAACTAGCGCAATTAATTTTGTCGAAAAAATTTTTTTCATAATTTAGTTACCAATTCTTTAATAAATTTTTTAACATGTTCACCAATTTCAGGGTGTCGCAATGAGAGTTCAATATTTGCCTTGATAAAACCAAAGGGGTCACCAGCATCAAACCTCTGACTCTGCACTGCTACTGCTTTCATTTTAAAATTTTTAAGCATCAGTGCCATGGCATCAGTGAGTTGAATTTCTCCATTTTTACCACTTGGTGTATTCGCTAAGAACTCAAAAATTTCTGGAGAAAATACATAACGGCCAGGTAGCGCCCAACGACTAGTGGTTTCTTGTGGTTTTGGTTTTTCAACCAAGCCTTTAACTTGAAAAACAGTAGAGTTTGAAATTTTAAAATCAGTCTCTTCAACCTCAGCTATACCATATTTACTTACATCTTCATCGTTAACTTTCATTACAGCAATTGTTGAATTTCCAAATTGCGAAAATGAATCTACCAACTGCTGACTCACATTTGGTTCACCAATAGGAGAAACCATTATCTCATCGCCAAGTAAAACAGCGAATGGCTCATCACCAATAACTGATTTTGAACAATATACTGCATGCCCCAAACCCAATGCTTGTTTTTGACGAATAGAAATAATATTTGCCATATTTTTAATTCGATTAATACGATCAAGAGTGTTTTGTTTACCATCTTTAGCTAATTTATCTTCCAACTCATAGGACACATCAAAAAAATCTTCAATTGAATATTTACCACGACCTTGAATTAAAACAATATCCTCAATGCCAGCATTTACTGCCTCCTCGACAACATATAAAATTGTTGGAGCATCAACTACAGTTAACATCTCTTTAGGTACACTCTTTGTTGCTGGTAGAAACCGAGTTCCAAGACCTGCAGCAGGAATAACGGCCTTTTTAACTTTTTGAATTTTTAAGTCTTGTTTCAAGTAAATTACCCCCTAAATCAATTGAAAATTTTAAGTGGATAATAATAAATTGACAAGAACTTTAGCCGACTAATTCTGGGGCAATAGCCTTGCGTTATTGCTTCAACGATCAGAATTATTCAATAGTATTATTGATTAGTGCTCGGTTGACTCTGGGCTCCTTGGTATGAGTTCTTAGGGGCAGTTTTTTGTACATTATAATTTGCAATGTTTTGATTTAATTTCAATAGGTCTTTTTTAACTATTTTACAAGTTGAAGCCAGATCATTAAAAGGATTACTAAGTAAACTTGCGGCATACCTTGATGGTGCTTTTTCCATTTCTGCATACGAAATGCAAATCGATGTGAAGTCATCATTAAATTTTTCCCACTCAGTAATATAGTTCATTGCCATCAAAACATTAGAACAATTATTTGAAATATTGGCTGCAGCATTTGAACAATTTAAAGAAGCTTTAGACGATTTTGAAATACAAATGGGTTTTAAATTACTGAGATTTTCAATTTGATTTGTATTACATATTGTTTCAGGAGCATCTAAACCATATACTAAAGGATTACAAATAATATTTTTATCTCCATTACATGAATAAGTTATTCGCCCAAATGAGATCTCACTTGGAGCAATACACTCTTCGCCTTTTATAATATTACCAGCGTAAATACATCTAAATTTTAAATTTTCTATCTTACTTTGTTGCAATACTTGATCTTGAGTTAAAATAGAATCATAGACCTTTGGAAGGTTATCATCTGTAAAAGTATTTTCAGCGTTAACTAACTTACTTGATATTTTATTATCAGGGTTGATATGATATTTTGAATCGAAATCTCTTTGTTGGTTTTTTCCTTCTATGCCACTTGTTTGGGGATTAAGTACTGTTGGTAAATTATAATTTTGTTCATGCTCTAATAATATTTTTTCGGTTGCATTTTTTATTCTTTTCTCAGAATGATTAAGTGGTGGCGGCTCACCTGCTACATCTATCATAATTCTAAGCGACTCAAGATCAGATTTCAATGCTTTTGCTAGTATTTCTTTGTTACTTCCTAGTTTTACAATTTCTTTATTAATATCTAATTTAAGTTGTTTATACTTTTCATCAAATTCCGTAGGTGACAACTTCTTGCCAGCACTATTGTAGAATAATATAAACTTTTCTTTAAAATCTCCACTCCGCTCCTGAACTAAAAGACCTAATTTGCTATTCTCACTTGATTTATCTAACTCAATTTCTCTTTCTAATTCTTTGAAAAGATTTTGAATTTTTTGTTGCTTTTCTTTTTCATTATTACTTGAAGCATATGTATCAAAAAAATCAAATAGTCTTTTGTTTGCAAGATACGAATCACTAACGAATTCATAATCTGTATCCTGTGCAAAACTTAAAATATTTAACATTCCGAAAAATAAAGCTGATTTTTTTAAATCAAATTTATCAAATTTCTGGAGAATTTTTTGAACTGATTTAAGATAATACCGTCGTTGTTCAAAATTTAAATTCATAAACTCAGTGTGAGTTATCAAAACTCCTTTATGGGTTTTCGTTCTTACTTTTGTATTAGCAATTGAATTATTATAATCAAAAAAAATTATTATACTTACAACTGCAAAATTTTTAATAAAACTTTTAAAAATTTTAATTATAGTCTTTTGGTGAATGAACTTTAAGTGAATTATATTTAAAACTGCCATTTTTAAATTATCTATACAAATTCTGATTATGACGAGTCCAAAATTAACTTTTTTTGTCACTTTAGTAATAAAAATTGTAAATTTGAAAAGCTAGTTTGGTTTTGTGGTTTTTTTTCGAATAAACATATATAATAACTTCTCATGATTATGTCTGATTGCTCCGCAATTGTATGCGAGACAAAATCATGCGCCGTTATTTTCTTGTTTGTTTGGGGCGATTTTCAATCACCCCGTATTATGAAAACCCAAACTTACGTTTGTGTTTTCATAATAACTGCCAAAGTAGTTACGACAAGACTTAAGTTTAGATATCATTCATGGAGTTTCGAATGAAAAACAATTTGTTTATTATATTTTTATCATTAATAATATTTAATTTTTCATTTGCACTTTCAACTTCTAAAACAAATTCTAAAAATAAAAAAACTAATCTCGAATTAAATTTTAATAAACAAACAAATGGTGAAATCAGAAATTACAGCGAATTAGATAATTTTGCCGAAACTTCTGAATTTGAATTACAAAATAGTAAAAAAGGGATTGTAGTAAGTTCTAATAGCAATAATAATTCTAATTATCCTAGTTCAAAGTCTCTTTCTCAGTCTGTAAGTAAAGTGGATGCAACCCTCAGTTCTACTCCCAGCTTCAAAGCAGTTATAAATTTAGAAAGCGCTACTGAGTCAATGAAACCTAAAGAAAGTACTCAGAAAAAAACCGTAGAAACTTCCTATTTATTAATGCCAAGTTATAAATTTAATGACAATTACTCACTTGGAGCTGCATTAAGTGGAGATATAGATAATACATCAAAATCTGGAAAATTATCTTCCTTAGCTTTGTCACTTAATTTTTATAAATTTGATATTGGAAGTTTATTTAAGGTAACTTCAGTTTTTCGCAATACCTTACCTGTTTCTGAAAAGCAAAAACTTGATGGATTTTTATTTGGTTCAGGACTGCGATTAATTATAAACTCAACTGAAAATACCTTTGGCTCAGACCGATTTTCATTTCAAGGTATTATTAGTGTACATAAAAGTTTTTATGAATACACAACTGCATATGTAGCTCCACCTAGCGAAAATGAGTCTAACAACCTCACGGCAACAAGTGTTGATGTTGATGAAATTGACATTGATGCTTTAGATTCAGTTGATTCTACAGAGCTTAAATATAACCCTCAAACTTCTATATCTGAACGTTTGAGTTTAACAATAAAATTAGTTTCAAAATTATCATTGAATTTAATATATGGCGATACTCAAAGTTGGGATTATGGTAATAATACGAAAAACATTTATGAGTTCACAGAATTACTAAATGTGGATTTCACTGATTCATTTTCGTTTTATACTGGAATAACAAATTCAGATTCATTATATGGATCTAATAATGAGTTTAATTTAAAAGTAGTTGATAATACTAATTTTGGTAATTCTAAATTTTTATTAGGTCTCACTTATTCGTTTTAAAAACTGAACCCATGGGCGATTTTCATCTTCAATATTTTCAATAAGAAAATGCAAACTTTTTTTAGCTCTTGTTACTGCAACATAAATTAAACGCTCTTGCTCAAGTTGAAGCTGTTGAAACTCTTCATCTTTTATTTTATAACTGTAAGGTGGGTAATTATTCTCACCTGTTGCTTCAATTTTAAGTGGCGAAACATAAATATTTTGCTCATCTTGAATCATGAAAATATCTGGTCCATCTTTTTTAATTTTCTTCTCTAAGTATGGTAAAAAGACATGGTCAAACTCAAGACCTTTGGATGCATGAATTGTCATTATTTTTATTGAATTACTTTCTTTTAATTGAGGTAAAGAACCCATTTCAATAATTTTATGATGGTCAACAGTTGTACTTAAATGGTGATAAAGTTGCCAAACAAGTGTTTGATCATTTTCTAGAAATCCAAAATTGGTTAACATCTCAATCCAAGTATTTAAGCAACCATAAGAATTAGACTTCTTTATGAATCGTAGCAAACATTCACCTGAAGTAATCACCAATGGGTTTTTGACAACTGTATTCCAAAGTGAGCAGTATTTATTACTTATTTTATTATTTGTCAGCTTTATCAACTCAATTTCAACTTCAGTAACATCATTTATATTTCGTAAAACATTTATCAAATTTAAATCATCAAAAGGATTTAATAAAAAATTATAAAAAGATAATAACTTTTGTACTTCACCTGATTCAAAGAACTTACCCTTTGAAAAGTTCTGAACAGGTATATCAACACTTCGCAAATAATTAATTATTTTTTCTATTTCTGAATTTTCACGACACAATATTGCCATTTGAGAATAATCAAAACCTCTAGAGCTGAGTTGCTTGATTTGCTCTCCTATAAACTCAAGCTCATTATCTTGTATTACAGATTCACTTTTCTCATAAAATTTAATACTTAAAATATCACTTAATTCAACTTGAGTTGAGTTTAATAATTTATAATTTTCAATCCCATCAAGGTGATCCATTGGGGAAAACTGTTCTGAATTTAGATGAGTGATAAAGGAGTTTATCCATGCTAACAATTTAGCATCTGATCTTCGATTTATTATCTTATGTTCTGTTTCATAGCCATGGTTTAAAAAATGAAACCATTCTTTCTTAAAGATTTCGCTTCTCGCTCCCCTGAAAAAATAAATAGATTGTTGAGGATCACCGACTAAATAATAATTTTTATCTCCAATCAGTTTTTTTAACAATGCAACCTGTGATGGGCTCGTATCTTGAAATTCATCAATAAACCAATAGTGCCATTCTTGCGAAAATTCCATAGCACTTTGTGGAAATTCATGTACAAGATTTAAAGAAAATATTTCTAAATCTGAGTTACTAAGCTCTCCCATTGCAATTTTAAATTGCTGAACTTGATTATTAAAATCATCTAAAAATTTTGCTTCGGTATCCATTTGGTTTTGAAATAAATCCAACATATTCTTCGTAACGAATGGGCAATCTAAAAATTTTGTAACTTTCTCGTGAATAAGTTTTTTTAATTCCTTTGTCTCCTCATCAATATTTTTCATAGCTCCAAGTTTCTGAGGAATTTTTTCATATGCTTGCAGTAATTGATTGTGAATATCATTTGAATGCAATGGGATAGCTATATTATTTTTTTTAATGAAATCTAAAAATATTTTAAGGGCGTCACAAAATTTATTTACTGCGCTTTCTTTTTTGGTATCTCGATATCTTTCAAACACATTTAATAACAAAGTAAGTTCTTTTTTAATGTTTTCAAATTCAAATAGCAGCTCAGAACAAATAGATTTCGAATTCAGAGGTCGTAGATTGTGATTTAGCGCTTTTGCCATCCTAAACTTTTCTGAAAAATAATTTATATCATCCCATTTCCATAACTTGAAAATATCTTTAGCAGACTGATCTTCACTTTTTAATATCTGGTTGAATAATTGTTTTCGTGCAAATTCACATTCATGGGATTCAATTAATTTAAGGTCACTATCTAATTTCATTAAATGACCATATTTACGCAGATACAATAACAATACCCCATGTATAGTTGAAACATGGAGAAGATTTGACTTTGATAAAAACTGAAGTGCTTTATCAGCACGACTATCACCCTCTGACTGAAGTTGAAATGCTTTTTTTAATAAACGCTCTTTAATTTCTTGAGTAGCTTTACGAGTAAAAGTACAAACTACAATTTGTGGAAGTTTACCTTGATTTAATTCTGCATACTCAAAAATAATTCGAAATATTTTTTCAATAAGATCATGGGTTTTGCCAGCCCCAGCGCCAGCCCTAACCATTTTATTTATAAATTCAGTTGAGGATTGGGACATACATATCTCCAGTTGCATTCTTTACAGATTTTGGAATCATAAGGTTTTGGATCAAATTTTTTACTCTTTACGTTGGTGACAACACTCATTAAAACATCTTCAAAATTTTTAACTAAATCATTTTTATCATCTTCAGTTATTATGTTTCGTGTATTTTGCTCAATAATAAATTGTGAGCTTACTCCTTCAAGCAAGAACCCTTTTTTTGTAAATGTTTTTAAACAATAATACGAACCACCAACGACTTTATCTTGATTAGGGTTGAAGCCAATTACCCAACCTTGCTCTAAAGCATAAATATAGGCAAAGATTTGAATATCAAAATTTTTTATCCAAGATTTATAGCTCGAAATAGAAGTTACAGATGATTTATAATCAATAACATAAAATAACCTCTCTTTTGAATTACTACAATAATCAATTCGATCTATCTTCCCCGAATATTCTATTCCTTCAATCATAGTTTTAAATGATTTTTCTTTATAAATTGTTTTTAATTCAGGAGATTGTTTTCTAATATTTTCTTCATTTTTTAAAAATCTTATAGCCCAAGACATAATTTTTTCTATAAAAATTGATTTTTGAACTCCACTTATAAAACCAGAAGAGTTTTTATCAATAATGGTAGTAATCTTACTTTTTAAAAACTCATCGGTAATTTCTGATTTGCCATTAAAGGGATCCTCAATTAACTCCTCACAAACATTATGCAGTAAAGTCCCAGAAGTGAGATTTGACAAATCAAGATCAAGTAACTGTTCCTCAGTTTGTTTTAAAACACGTTCCATATAAAATTTAAATGGACACTCTAAATAACGAATTAAACTACTTGGCGACAATTTAATGTTTATTTCGATGGACCCGATTGATTTTTCTATGCTGCCCTGATTTAAATTTTTAATTTTAGTATTTAATAATTTCTCGGAATCAATATGTAACAACTCATTCTCTAAATTATTTTGTAATTCTTTAAACTTATTAAATCCATTTGTCCAAAATAAAGACGGTGTAAGCTCTTTGTGTTTCCAATCTAATTCTGAAAATAAAAAGTATTTATCACACTCACTTTTTTGTAGCCATTTTAAATAAAATTCATTTTGATTTTTATCAGAATGATTTAGAACATGACCAGTATGATGCATTAAGCTTAATACGTCTTTCCCTGCAACAACACTAGAATCCGCCTTTACCTCACCTTCATTTAATCCCATAATAATAATAATTTTAAAATTATTTGAATAGAGTTGGCTTATAGGCAAAATAGAAACTCCAACTGTAGCATGTTCAACTGTTTTTTCTTGCTTTTGAAAAAATAAGTCTAAAGACTCAATCCACTGGGGTATAGTCCATTGGATTTGTTCCATATTAAATTTTATAAAGTTTTCTTCAATAAAAGTTACTAGATCAGCTTCATCAGAATTTATTCGATTAAACACTTTTTTTAGCAAATCTAGAAAATCATTTACTCCAATATAATCAGACGCACTTAACAGCTTTTGCTCCGGTGATAATAATTCAAAATAAGTATCTAAGAGAATATTTACTTCAGGTAATCGAGACAAATCGGATTTAGTATTAATATTGCTAAGTCGATCTTTAAATAGTGAAAATTTAATAGTTGGCTCACTAGAGTTTTCATTTAGAAAAATAGCTTGTTCTATATCGATAAATTTAATATTAAATAAATATTTACCCTTTAACAATGCTAATAATTTTCTACACATTGAGAGTTCAATTAAGTTTATAATTTTCACTTTAGAATAAGCTATTTGCTTTTTCTGCAAATTGTACTCAAGCATTGGCCAATAATATTCAATATTGGGAGCGGAAATTGCAATATCTATCGGATCAATTTTTTTATTTTTTAATAATTCATTTACTTTAATTATACAATATTCAATTTCTCCCATTGGAGTTTGAAATCGTAAATATTTCTCATTACTAACCAATTTATCTTCTATATTATGTTTCGAATGCTCAACTTTAAATTTTCGAGTTCTTAAATGTTCGTAAGGTCTATTTAGCCAAAAATAATTTTCCTGTGATATAATATCTGGCTCAAAACATGTTACATCTGTAATCAGACTTAAATTAATGATGACTTCAGATTCTATTGATTTAAAATGTCCACCCAAATCAACTAGGATTTTTGTATTTTTCCAAAACTGCTCAAAATTTGTAGAACTTAAAATATAATGTATTAAACATGATTCTGGAATATGTTTTTTTAGCAAAAGAGTATTCCAAATAATTTTACAAAATTGATATATATTTTTCCATTGAACCTGTTGACCAATTTCATTTTCAGTGAACCAGGCTTGCATAATTTCTTCAGAATTTGGATGAGAAAACAATGGAAACAATTCTTCAAAATATTTTTTCAAGCGACTGAATTTAATATACGATAACTGGTACTGCTCCAATAAACTTTCATCACAAAATGATTTAATCACCAACCCGAGCGTATTTGAATTTAATATTTTAAAATCTGGATAACTTTTTTCGAAAATAAACTTCCAAAAATCATGGGCTCGAAAAAGAGAACCTTCAAGTTTTTTTTCACTTAACTCTCGCTTCCAATACCTTTTGGACTCAAGGTCAGAAACAATGATCAGAAATTTTTCATTAACAACTTCATAGTGTTGACATAAATCTAATATTTCAATTCTTTTTTGAGCATGAGAATTTACACAAATAATATTTAACATGTTTTATATTTGGATGAGATAAGTTTTGATGTCAAAAAAATTATCACCCAAGCAAAAGATAATCCCTACCGTCTTTGTTTAAGCCGGCGTCCTTTTGCTTTATTGATTTCAAGAAAGTTAAAGCTCGGATCAAATCCTAACTCCATTACTAATTGAGCTTCGAAACGTCGATCTTCATGTTGCCCTGGATACTCTCCTAATTCTACTCCGTAATACGCTAAATCCATTCGAAGAATAAAAAGATCAAGTGAGGCTCCCATCGAATAATAACCTTGACTAAAGCCACCTCGAATATCAATCATTGGTAAACCTATTTCTAATCCCATATGAATTTTTTTACCAATATTTTCACTATTATTATTAATGTGTTTATAATCTATTGCAGCAGTCATATCTATAACTGTTAAATCAAAACCTGTCGCTACTCCCAAAATACGTTCATCTTCAATTCTTGGTGGAGCAAGAAACCCCGATTCTTTTACAAATGTTGTCATCCCAACATCTTTCCACACTCCTGAAACTGTTGTAGACAGTGGCCCAGGCAATGTCCAAGTAAAACCGAGATCAGCTCCGTATGCACTTCCTTTTCGTTTTAAATCATTGGTAATGTCTTCAGTATTTCCATCTAAAAAATTTGAAACTTCATATTCACCAACTGTACCCGATCGAATAACTTTTTTACCTACTAATCCCACATATGCACTTGGACCTACCGCAACAGCTCCGCCGATTGTAAAACCTAAGTCATTCATGTAGCCAACATTAAAAGTTGGGAGAGCTGGATTTTTTAAGTTTAATTTAAAAAATCCTGAGTCATATACTCCAACTCCAAAATAGGGCCACGCTAAAGCAACTTTAGCTCCTAAACCCGCCCAAATTTGCTTACCGTATAGAGCACTAAATTTTTGCAAACCAGATGCTGTTGACGATTTAAATTCATTAACAGTCTTTACAGCATCCTGACCATCAACTCCAAAATTTAAATCTAATATTGTTAAATTAATTCCTTCAACTCTTCCTAAGGCTCCTGGATTATACCACATCGCCTCGTAATTATTAACTACAGCAGTGTACGCATTACCCATACCCAATGCTCTAATGGATTGTCCATATTCATAAATTTCTGCACTAAATGAATTTTCAATACAGAATATTAAAGCAAATATAAAAAAAGTTATTGATCTTAAAATTTTCAATCTGGTGCTCCAGATGGACAAGTGGCAATATCAAGTGTTCCTACATTTCCGATTCCTATGGCACTGTAAGCTAATAAAATTCTATAAACATATCTAAAATTTTTCAATTCCCCTTCTGGAACAGAACTTATATCTGTAACCACACAGTTCGTAGATGTTACATTTATAGTTGGCAAAGCACAAATTGGTGAAAGTAAAAGTGAGGCCGCTTGCAACGATTGCGCAGTCGAGTTACTTGAGCCAAGCAAAGCTGGTAAGTTTTCTAAAAGTAAACCAAACCCTGTGGCAATCTCATCAACCTCTGTTGATTCAAATCCATTTGTTGCATCTTTTATACATGGATCAAAACTTAAATCTGTTGTTCCATCTCCATTTGAATTTGTTCCATCAACATCAGCATTTGATCTTAAATAAGAACCAATTTTTGCCATCGCAAGAATGGCCATAAAAATACTTGAATCACCTTTACCAGTAGCAGCTAAACGATCTGTTGCAGTTGCACCAATTGCTTTAATTTTTGCTTCAGCTAAAGTACAATAGTTTGGAGTCGTTGGATAATCAGTGAATGAACTCATTAAATATTTAAACAATGAGCCACCTTGAGATACATCTGCATTCTTTATATTTTCAAAGAAGGTTATAAATTCCATACCACAAGCCCCAGCTAGTGCACTTGCATACTTTAATCTTACGGCATTAGAGGACGCAAAAGATTCACTCATTTGATCAAAAAATTGAAGAGCTGTTTGATAATTACGATTATCTAACTCTTTGTTCCCTTGATAATATAATGCTTTATCCGTATAGATATTTGCAGCTGGTTTAAAAATATTGGAACACCCAACAAATAAATATCCTAATAAAATAATTATCAGTTTCAAAATTTTTTTATTAATAAAAAAAACTTTTTTCATACAATTTATTTTTCGTCAGTTTTAGAAATTTTGGTATTTGTATATTCGTTGCCATCAAATCTAAATATTTGCGCATCATTATCCATTACGGTAAGAATATTTACTGGCCTCATCCAAATTTTAAAAACATTCTTCAAGGTCTGCGACATGTAATCTGGTTGTAAATCAATTCCTTCATAGTGATGAGTCAATAATAGCTCACCGCGATTACCAAAGTTTGCATCCTCTACTTTAATTATAGGTTGACCAAAATTTGTAAGATGAAATAGTAATTTTGCTTTTATTGCTTTAAAATCTCTAGTATCTAATTCGAAACGATTTGTTTTTTGATTAAATTTATAAACAAAAAATTTATTTTTTACACAAAACTCTTCTGTTAAAAACTCATCTATAAACGTGACATCATTATATATTTTTCGAACTTCAAATATTTTTTGGCGACCTAAACCTAATTTTCGATCCCAATTTTTTTTCTCTCGAATATCATCACAATCTTCCCATTCCCGACCAAATTGTCCACGATTCCATCGTTCTTCTATATTTCGCATAAGTTCAATTCCAACTTTATATGGATTATATCCGTTGGGTTGCATTTGCGTAGTGCCACTGTGATGATCAGCGAAATCAATAATCTCAGCATCAGTTAAAATATGCTCGGTCATAATCTTTGAATGCCAATAACTTGCCCAACCCTCATTCATAGTTTTTGTCATACCTTGAGGAGCAAAATAATATGATTCATCTCTGATAATTGATATTATATCTTTTTTCCAATCAGGTAGTGGCGAGTATAGCATTAAAAATTTTAACACATCTTTTTCAGGTTCTGGTGGGAACTTACTAAATTTATCTTCATTTTCTCTTCGCTTTTTTTCTTGTTGCTCTTTAACAAATTCAGGGGGGTTAATATAATCACGCATGTATGATTTATTAACTTTTAATAAATGTGGATCATTAGGGTTTTGATGTGAACCATCTTCATCACTCCCATCAAATTCAGTATCACTATTGGAACTAGATTTACTTATCGTCGATCCATCTGATTTTACAATTGATCTTGATTTTTCAACATAGGGGCTAAAACGATCAATTAAATTTTCTAAGCTCAAACACACATCAATAAAATTTTCAACTGTGTCATAACCGTACTTATCAATATATCTTCGAATACGTGTGGCATGATTTGCCATTTGATCCATCATTTTACGATTTGTTTTTCCAAACCAAATATTATTTTTAAAAAAGTCACAGTGACCATAGACATGGGCCATTACTAGTTTTTGATCCATCATTAAATTGCCTTCCATGAGGTAGGCATAACAAGGATCTGTATTTATAACCATTTCATATATTTTAGAAAGTCCATATTCGTAACTTTTTGAAAGATGTTCGTATTCCATTCCAAATTTCCAATGGGGATAACGAACTGGAAAACCACCATAAGCAGCAAATTGATTTATATAATCATAATTAACAACTTCAAAAATTGTTTCAAAAAAATCTAACCCATAACTTTTTGCAACTTTTTCGATTTTTTTTCTATGTTTTTCAAGTTCAGGAGTTAGATTAGCCATGGCCTATTACTTTCCTTTTCCTAAAAAATCACGAATCGAATCAAGAATTTTATCTCGAGATTCTATCTGACTTACAATCAATCGCTCATCACCAGTAAATTCTTTAGTTAAATCTTTTAAGAATTGCCCGCTTCCATATTTACTCTCAACTTGGCCATAACAAAAAACATTTGTATGTGGCATAAAAAAGTCTTTTAGCAATTTAAGACACAATCTTGTATCTTCGCTACTCCAATTATCGCCATCACTAAAATGAAACGGATAAATATTCCACTCATTCACTGGGTAATCTTTTAGAATAATGTCTTGGCATAGTTTATATGCAGAACTAATTAGTGTTCCACCAGATTCGCTGGTTCTAAAAAAAGTATTTTCATCAACTTCTTTGGCAGAAGCATCATGAATGATAAAACGAGTCTCTAAACCTTTATAGTGTTTTTTAAGCCATGTATTGATCCAAAAACTTTCAATGCGAACAATTTCTTTTTGCTCATCACCCATCGAGCCTGATACATCCATCATATAAATTACAACAGCTTTAGTTTGTGGCTGATTTATTTTTTTAAATGTACGATACTCAAGATCTCTCTTTATCGGAATTATTATAGGATCTTCTGGGTTATAAATACCAGATGATAAATACCTCTTAAGTGCATTTTTATAAGAGGATTTAAAGTGTCTTAAGCTCTCAGGTCCCACTGGGGATAAACCTGTGTATTTTGTTTTTACTGAATCAATATTTTTATTACCTTTAGGCAATATACGAGGAAGTTCTAGTTTTTCTCCTAGAATATCTGCAAGTTCATCCATAGTGAGTTCAACTTCAAGATTATGTTCTCCAGATTGATCGCCGGCCTTTCCTTGACCTGACCCATCACTCGGATCACCAACTCCATCTCCGGCCTTACCATCTCCTTGACCCACTCCGCCCTTTTGCTTAGGACCATATCGAAAATTCGGAATGTCGATCTGAGGAATTGGAATCTTAACAAAGTCATTTTCACGTTTCCCAATCATTTCACCGTGACTAACATACTTTTTAAGATCCTCTTTAACTCGACCCTTGATAATATCTCGAAATCGGTTTTGATCTTCTTTGATTGCCATTATTTATTCTTTACATCCCCTCGAGCAAAAATACTCGCAACGTAGTGTAGAACATCGGTCGCAGAAATTTCATCATAACCAAAATCTTTAATTAAACGACTCTTAACAATATCAATTTTTTCTTGGGTGCTTTTATCTGTAACTGAAGAAACTAGTGAAGTTAATTTAATACTGTCTTTTTGATCTTCAAATAACTTAAGCTCCAAAGCTTTATGAAGTCGTTCATTCATTTTATAATCGAATTTTTTTCCTTCAAGTGAAAGCGCTCCGATATAATTCATGATCTCACGTCTAAAATCTTCTTTACGAGATTCTGGGATATCAATTTTTTCTTCGACCGATCTCATAAGTGGTTCATTAGGTTCTTCATCTTGACCAGTAAATTGATTTCGAACTCGCTCTTTTTGTGTAAAAGCTTTTACGTTATCAATATAATTTCCACAAAGACGAGTTAATGCAGACTCATCAGCACTAATTGCTCTTTGCACTTCACCTTTGATAATTTCTTCATACTCTTGTTTAACTACGCTTAAAAGTTCTTTGTATTCACTTTTAATTTCTTCATTAGAAAGTAAAGAGTGATTTTTTAATCCAGACTCAAGTTCATTCATTACCATAAATGGATTTACAGAACCTTTATTGTTTTGTTGAGCCGCTACTATTGCATTTGATAATTTATCTTGGATATACCGAGGTGACATACCATCTAAACCTTCTCGAACAGCTTCTTTACGAAGTTCTTTAACATTGTCTTCAGTATAATTTGGTAATGTTTTACCATTGTACAATTTAAGTTTTTGTAGTCTTGTTAGATTTGCTTTTTTTGGTTTCTCTAATCGAGTCATGATCGCCCACATTGCTGCCATTTCGATTGTATGTGGAGCAATACTGATTCCCCTCATTTTTTGAGAATTAAAATCTTTTTTATAAATATTAATTTCATCTCTCCAACGAGTGATATATGGAATATCAATTTTTACTGTTCGGTCTCTTAATGCTTCCATAAACTCATTATCTTGAAGTCGTCGATATTCAGGTTCATTTGTATGTCCGATAATCACTTCATCAATATGAGTCTGGGCAAATTTCTTTGGTTTTACTTTATGCTCTTGCGAAGCTCCAAGTAAGTCATACAAGAAAGCGACATCTAATTTTAAAACTTCGACAAATTCAATAATACCGCGATTTGCAACGTTAAACTCACCATCAAAGTTAAATGCTCGTGGATCAGAGTCAGAACCATACTCAGCAATTTTACGATAATTAATGTCTCCAGTTAATTCTGTTGAGTCTTGGTTTTTTTCATCTTTAGGTTGAAAAGTTCCAATACCAATACGATCTGCTTCACTTAAGAAAAGCCTTTTGACCCTTACATGGCTTAAAACTTTTTTAAGATCGCCATTATATTTTTCCATTAGTGCTTTAAAAATAAATCGAGAAGGGGGGCATAACTCGCCATCAATATGAACTCGAAAAGATCCCTCTTGACCCTTATTTAATGATTCACAAATTTGAGCTCTCAGTTCCTCTGGAATTAATAATAAAGGTTCTTCATGCATTGGGCTTTGATAATTTTTAACATCTTTACCAAGCAATGAACCAAGATCACCTTTTTCATCAATCCACTCAAAAGTATATAAAGCTCCCGCATCAGTTTTAGAGTAAGCTTCCACACCTTTTTTAATTAATCGACAAATGGTTGATTTTGCACTTCCTACAGGTCCATGTAATAAGATAACACGTTTTTCAGTACCATATCCAAGTGCTGCCGAACGAAGGACGTTAACTAATTTCATAATTGGAACATCAAGCCCAAACACAGCATCTTTACCATTATTTTTTGAATCATCAAAAAATTTATATCGAACAATTGGTTTTTTAAAATCTGTATATTCTTCAGTACCGGCTTCGATAATCATATCGAACATTCTTTGAAATGCATTACGAGTAATTTTTGGATTCTTTTTTATAAGATCTAAATACTCTTGAAAAGTCCCTGACCAATGATGCGTGATTGAAGGGTTTTTAGCTTGCCAATTCGAAACTATATTATCAAAGTCAAAAGCTTTTTGAGTAGACATACATTCTCCTTCTCTTAAGATGCTCCTCTTAGCAGTATCTACTATTGAATTAGACTTGTTAAGAAAAGTTATTTAGATAAGAATGGCTCTAGACCATTGTCTAGATTTAATATTGAGTGATTATTCAAACCCAAACTTACGTTTGTATTTTCATCTTTATAAAATCGAGCTGCAAGACAAAAAATGTTACTTTTAACTAACTCTAAATGTAAGAATTTTAATTTTTCTTAAAACTTTCATTTTTTTTTCTTTAATTATAAAAAAAGTGATAAATTCTATATTTGCAGCAAACAATTTTCAATTTTTTAAGGATTAAAAAATATGTTTAAAATTAATAGTAATAATTTTATTTTGGTTTTTATTTTTTTTACCTCTCAAATTGCCTTATCCAACTTCGAGTTTCCTGTTGCCTATAAAAATGTTTCTACTAAAAATTCATCTTTGTACAATAACAACTTAACTAATGAAAACTTAGGACTTAATGATAAAGAAGTTATTTTAACATTTGATGATGGTCCTCGTTTATCAACAACTCCTCGCGTATTAGAAACTTTAAACAAATATAACGCCAAAGCAGTTTTTTTCATGATCGGACATAAGATTGATTCTTCTACTTTTAGTTTGGTTCAAGACATTGCAAAGAGTGGTCATGCTGTAGGGTCTCATACTTACGGCTCACCGAGCAACGGACATTCTTGTATTGCAAATACTTGGAATTGCAAAAAACAAAATGTAATAGATGGATTTTCCTTTTTTCCATCTGCACTTTCTCTTAATAAAGCAAAACGCGAAATTACTCTTGGACATCAAATGGTGGCAGCAGCACTAAACGGATACGCTTCACCATTCTTTCGTTTTCCATTTGGAGAACATGATTCAGATTTGGGAAATTTTTTAACTACAAAAAACCTTATTGCTTTTCAGTGGCAAATAGATACAAAAGACGCAGTTAACCCCAATCAAAATTCTGAAACCTTTATTCAAAATACTCTTAACGAATTAGATAAATATAAAAAGGGTATAATTTTATTTCATGATTCTATAGAACTTACGGCATCTTCCTTAGAAAGTTTTCTTATTCAGCTTTATGAAAAAGGATACAAACCTGTCCTCCCATTACCTTATGATGTTGATTCAAATCAGTTAGATACTAATAATCCTACTTTAGTAAAAATAAAATAGTGAAAATTGAATAGTGAAATTTAATTATTGAACTTTGAAATCAACTATTTCTGACCAAGGGGTATCTGGACGATTTGAATTTTTACTTTTTACTCTAAAATAATAAGTGCCCGCTCCTAATTCCCGAAATAATACTTGAGGAAGTTTAATATGTTCAGTTTTAACTAAATTTTTAAACTCTACATCTTTTGCAAGTTCATACTCATAATACTCGGTATCAAGTTCAGAATGCCAATCACCAAATACTTTTATGTTTTTTTTCTTTTTCTTAAGAAATATTATCTGACCAACTTTTGGATTTGAAATTATAGGAGGTAATAATTTTTGCCTTACTACCTTAACTACTTTTGAAACCCCAACTTCTTTTTGAGCTTTAGTAAATCCAATTATTCTCCAATAAAAAAATTTTTCATTTGGAGGCTCAATACTAATCACTTGTTCAGTAGTTTTATTTGACCAGTATACTTTATCAAAATTATCGGATTTGCTCACTTCCGCTAAAAAATCTGTACAATTTCCTTCTTTCATCCATTGCAACTGATAACTTCCCCATTCATTTAACCATTCAGTAATTTCGTTTTCTTTGGGAGAAATAAAAGTGCAAGGTTTCGATTTTAATGATAACTCTTCAGAAGGATATAAATCATTTGGTTCCATAATTATTTCAGAAGAACTGACTTTCTCTTGGCCATTTAAAGTACTTTCTTCATTTACGATCAGGAATCCAGTTACTACTTCAATATTAAATTCAATTTGTGATTTACTAATAATTTTAAATTCTACTTTTTTTTCACCTTTTTTAATGAATAAAGGTTTCACTGTAACTCTCTTATTACCTGCGCTAAATATCAATTTTCTTTTTTTATTTATCTTAGTTTCAAAGTTAGACTCTTCTAAAGTCCCAACGGCTGTCCCTTTATTAATTTTAATTTCATAATTATTATTCTCAAGTCTTAAAAATTCAAATTCAGATTTTTCATTAATTTTTAATTCAACAAGTGAACCAACAGTTATTATTGCCTTTGAACCAACCCCTGTCTGAATAACATCTTGGTCAAAAAGGATAAGTTTATCTTTTTTTGATTTTATAAAATCAAATTCAGTACTATTTTTTTCTTTTCTCAAGGACTCTTTGCCAATTATTTTTATTTGCCCAATTGCAACTTGGTGTTTAAAGAAAAACGCCTTATGAATTTTTTCTTTAAATATTAAAGAAAAAAAAGTAGCAAATATTAAAAATAAAATTGTATCTAAATACTTACGTGGCATTAAATTATTGTATGACTTTTAAAACCAAAAGTTTAGAGGGCAAAAGTCTAATATTATCTATTCTTCAATAGATAGTACTTTAGCATAGGATTAACCAATTGATAACCTTGCATAGTTTTTTCAATATAAGAGTGATTTTCTAAATTTCGAACGGCCTTCAGTATAGTTGCATGAGCTGACTTGAGATTTTTGATAAATTCTTTAGAAGATGGCTCAAGTACAGGACCATATTTTGCAATTGCTATTAACACTTCTTGTTCAGAAGTTAGCAGGTGCCCTATATACTCTTCATATCGCGATCCACGTTCTGATATAATTGATTCAATTGATTTCCGTAAATCCAATTCATTTATATTTTTATTACTAAAGTTTTCCAAAATATAAGCTCCCAAAATATTCATTGCTTCAGCATTTCGGCACATTAAATTTTGCCATATAGTTGAGTTCTCTAGTGATAATTTTATGCCTTTTTTACTTAATCGTTCTTGGCAATAAGCATGGTACTCCTCGTAAGGAATATCATTAAACTCAATATCTACACCAAAGTCAGCGAATGGAGCATCCGGAACAGCAAACATCTTTGCCAATAAATGTTTTTTAGATCCCATTATGACTACTGGAATTTTTCCCATTTTTTGAAGAGCATCTCTGAATAATCCTTGAGCCTCAGGAACAAAAGATATGTCTTGAAATTCATCTAATACAATTAGTACATTCATTTTCGTTGCAATTTTTTTTCCGAGTATCTCAAATATTGACTCCAGTGAAACTTCTTGCCCCGCTTTTTCAGCTGTAATACTTAAAGATGTTTCTCCTGTTAAAGGATCAACAGTAATCTGTGGTCGCAAACCTACTAAAAAATTTTTAATTTGCTTTACAAAGGTCTCTTTGGGAAATGCTTTCATAAAAGCTTTTTCAAAACTAACTCTTAATCTTAAAGCTATAGAGTCTATATCTTTAACTTCCATAAAATCACAAAAAATCACAAAAGCACTTTTGTTTTTTTTTTCAAATTTTGGTATTATTACATTTTTAAGTAAGCTTGTTTTACCGGAGTTACGTCTGCCGTAGACCACCAGTTTTTTTCCGTTTTCTATCCCATGATTTAATATTTTTTTCTCTCTACTTAAGTTACAAATATCTTCTTCGTTTAAAATTACATCATGAATAAATGACATTTAACTACCTCTTTCGATATTACCTTATGATAGGATTGTCATGATAGACTTTCTATCATGACAATCCTATCATACAAGTTCTGACATAAAAAATTCAATATATATTTAGTAGTTGGAAATAAACACTATTTAAGACTCTCAAACTATAACAATTCTTCTTTGAGTCTAATCATAAGTCTATCTTTGAGAAATAAACGATCAGGAGGAGCACCTAACTGTTCTTCGATGGATGTCATCACAGAGGGGTCAAAGCCACAAGGCTTTAATCCAATAAAAGCTTTATTGTCATATTCAACATTAATTGCAGCACCATGATATGTGATCCAATGTCGAATTGCTAACCCAAGTGATGCGATTTTCTTATCTCCAACCCATACTCCAGTCTCTGGTGATGGATCTGAGTTTTGTGACTTCGGTTGATAACTTTTACCAGTTGAATTAATATTTATATCTTTTAACACTTTCACGATAGCACTTTCAAAATCACGAAGAAAAGCTCCGACATCTTGAGGTCCAGAATTATTTCGAGTCCCTTTAATTGAAATGATAGGATAGATTACCAATTGGCTAGGGCCATGATAAGTGGCCCGACCGCCACGATTCACATTAAGAATTTCCCCCGTCCATCCACATAAATCACCCTCTTGAGTTGAACGACCAAGAGTCACAATTGGAGGGTGGGAACAAAAAATTACAGTAGAGGTACGTGTTTGAGATTTTACCTCTTCAACATATAGTTCTTGCTTTTGAAGGGCCTCACTATATTTGACAAGGCCCCAATCTTCAAACTTCAAAATATTATTTAGCTGCTTCATGCTTTGCTGTTACCGAAGCACCAAGCGGTTTTTGAATAACATGAATTGCATGACCTAAAGTGGCTTCAGCTGCTTCCATCATAGTTTCACCAAGTGTAGGGTGAGGATGAATTGTTAATGCAAGGTCTTCTAATCTCGCACCCATTTCAATTGCAAGGGCTGCTTCTGAAATCAGATTGCTCGCCTCTGGACCAACAATATGAACACCTAATAAAATATGTGTTTTTGAATCAGCAATCATTTTTACAAAACCATCAGTTTCCATCATTGAAACCGCTCTGCCATTTGCACCAAACGGAAATTTTGAAACTAATAAATCTTTATAACCTTTAGCCTTTGCTTCATCTTCAGTCATACCTGCAGATGCAATTTCAGGATCAGTAAATACTACAGCCGGTACTGTCTTAACATCATAAACTCTATTTTTACCTGCGATAATTTCAGCAACCATGACACCTTCATAACTTGCTTTATGAGCTAGCATAGGTTGGCAAGCAATATCACCAATTGCAAAAATATTATTTATATTAGTTCTTCTTTGCGCGTCTACTTTTACAAAACCTCTTTCATCAACCAAGATTCCAACATTTTTAATCTGAGCTTGATCTGAATTTGGTCGACGGCCAACAGTAACTAGAACTTTATCAAAAATTTTAACTTGATCTTTACCTTGTACTTCAAGTGTAACCTCAATACCATTACTTGTTTTCTTTTGTGTTTTAGCTTTAGTATTTAATAAAACTTCAACTTTATTTTTCTTCAATTTACGTGCAACAACTTGCGCACACTCGGGGTCAACCACTCCATTTAAAATAGCTTGTTGAGCTTCTGCTACAGTCACTTCAGTTCCAAATTTTGCTAAATAAGTTCCTATCTCAAGACCAATATACCCTCCACCAATCACAAGTAGTTTTTTAGGAATATGATCCAAAGCTAATGCACCTGTTGAAGACATAATATCTTTTTCATCAAATGCAAAATTTGGAATTTCTATTGGGCGAGAACCTGTCGCAATAATAAAATGTTTTGCACTAAAAGATTCTGTTGTTCCAGTTGATGTTTTAACAGTTATTTCTTTTGTCGTTTTAAATTGGGCGTCACCTTTAATTACAGTAACTCCGTTACCTTTTAAAAGCTGGGCCACTCCGCCTGACATTTTGGTTGTCACAGATTCTTTCCACGAAAGAAGCTTTTTCATATTCACTTTTATTTCACCTGGAATTTCAAAACCCATTTCAGGAGCATCATGCTGAGCTCGATGCAAAAAATGCGAAGCTGTAATCATGGCTTTAGAGGGGATACATCCCACATTTAAACACACCCCACCCAATGACTCTTTTTCTATGATCGCTGTTTTTAAACCCAACTGACCGCAACGAATTGCAGCCACATAACCACCGGGACCAGAACCAATTACTACTACATCAAAATTTTGACTCATAATTATTTACTCCAATATTTTAATTTAAATCATATCTGCCATTAATACTGCAGGGTTCTCAATACGTTGAAAAAATGCTCTCAAGAAATTAGCTGCAACAGCACCATCAATCAATCGATGATCTGCTGTGATGGTATAGTTCATCGCTTTAATCACTTTAAAATCACCATTCTCTAAAATAACTTTATCTTGGATTTTATACATACCAAGAATTGCAACTTCAGGATGATTAATGATTGGAGTCGCATATGTACCACCAACAGAACCAATATTGGTAATGGTGATTGTTGCACCTTTCATTTCTTCTGGCTTTAATTTTCCATCGCGTGCGCGTTTTGAAAGATCAATAATTTCTTTACTTAATTCTACAATAGTTTTTTGATCTGCATTTTTAATAACTGGTACCATTAAACCATTTGGTGTGTCCGCAGCAAAGCCAATGTTAAAATATTTTTTGTAAACAATTTCTTGAGCTGCATCATCCATCGAAGCATTAAACATCGGAAACTGTCTAATTGTAGAGATCAATGCCTTCATTACAAAAGGTAAATATGTAATCTTTGTTCCTTCTTTTTCTGCTAAAGATTTTAATTGCTCTCTAAAAGCTACAAGCGAAGTAACATTCACTTCATCCATCAAAGTAAAGTGGGGAACAATTTGCTTACACATTTGCATATTTTCAGCGATTTTCTTGCGAACACCTCTCAAAGGAACACGCTCCTCAAGAGCAGCATTAGTACTAGTATAAGCTAATCTTGGTATTGCTCCAATTGACTTAGTTGTTGATGCCGTTGTTGTTACAGATGTCGATATTCCAACATTTTGAATAACATCTTCTCTAGTTACTCGCCCCGCTAACCCAGTTCCGTTAATACCATTGATATCAACTCCCGTTTCACGGGCTAATCTTCGAGTGGCAGGAGTCGCTAAAACTTTTGAATCGGCAGCTGGAGGATAATAACTTGCCCCCGCAGCATTAATTGTTGGAGTTGGAGTTGTATTTGTTGTCGCTAACTTTGGAGGATTTGCGACTGGCGCAGCAGGTATATTAGAAGAAGGCTGAACTGGAGAATGCGCAACAGCAGCTGGGGCAGCACCTGATGCTTCCACCTCAATCATAACTTGTTCCACTTTAATGACATCGCCTTCTTTTGCTTTAATAGCTTTAACAACACCAGCAATAGGTGAAGGAACTTCAACAGTAGCCTTATCAGTCATAACTTCGGCAATGGCTTGATCTGGTTTAATACTATCTCCGACTTTAACCAACCACTTGATCAATTCACCTTCAGTTACTCCCTCGCCAATTTCTGGTAATTTAATTTCAGTTACTGCCATTCTTAAGTTTCCTTTCTAATTTAAATTTAATTTCGATATTAATTTTGTAAAAGTCTCACAATAGATGCAAATTATTTATTTACATAATTAAACATTTAAATGTTTAAATGTTTTCTCTATTTTTTTTAATCATTCCATGCATAAAAAATTCACCGGCTCGATAAGAACTTCTTACAAGAGGTCCAGAGGCAACATATAAAAACCCCATTTGTTCTGCAATCTTTTGCCAGTTTAAAAACTCATCTGGTGAAATAAATTTTTCAACCTTTAAATGTCTTGAGGTTGGTTGTAAATACTGACCAAACGTAACTACATCACAGCCAACATTTCTTAAGTCTTTTAAAGTTTGAATAACTTCATTTTCCTCTTCACCCAAACCCAACATTATTGAAGTTTTTGTATAACGAGTGGGATCTTTTTCTTTAACAAAAGTAAGAACATCTAATGATTGCTTATACCCAGCTCTTGGATCTCTTACTTTTTTTTGTAATCTCTCAACTGTCTCCACATTGTGTGCAAATACATCAGGTTGAGCAAGCGTTACAATATCAATTAACTCACGTTGCCCCCTAAAATCAGGAGTCAAAACTTCAACAATAAGTTTAGAATTATTTGTTTTAATTGTTTTAATTGTACGAGCAAAATGATCAGCACCTTGATCTGGTAAATCATCACGATCTACACTTGTGATGACGACATAATTAAGTTTCATTTGCGCTATCGAGTAACCCACTTTTTCAGGTTCAAAATTATCTACAACGCCCTTGGGATTACCTGTTTTGATAGCACAAAATTTACATCCGCGTGTACATACTTCACCCAGCAACATAAAAGTAGCAGTACCACCACCCCAGCATTCACCAATATTAGGACATCGAGCTTCTTGACATACAGTTGCTAGCCCTAAAGCTCCAAGCATATCTTTAATTTTATGATAATCGCCATTAGATGGTGCTTTTACCTTAAGCCACTCAGGTTTAGGATGTCGAATTGGTTTTAATGCAATTTCAGACATAAATCTCCTTTTAATGTTTTGGATTTAACAACAATATTGGACGGTACACTACTCTAAAGTCTTCAGAGAGTTGATTGATTTCTATTAAAGTTTTGTGATGCGTTATTCAATCAACTTATACTAATAAAGTTTCAATCTCAAGATTTAAAAAGTAATATTCCATGAGTAAATAGTTAATGAATGTATATTATTTTTACATTTGTAAGTTTTTATACTGTCTGAAAATCTACAGTATCAATTTTATTTATTTTACGATATATTACTATTTGTTTTTTAAGTTTTAAACGGTTGGAGCGATTAATGAAAAAAATAATTTTATATTTAAGCGTCGCCATCTTTTCTTTTTTTTTATTATTCTTTTTAATTAATCAATTTGATGAAACTTTAAATTCAAATGTAGAGTTAATTCTCAAAAAAAATTCTTTAATGAGCGATGAAGACAACTTGAAATGCTCTAAATTATTAGCAATTGGATCACCTGCTGACATCGATTCTGATATTGAGGGCAGAAAACTTCTAGACCAACTTAAAGCCACACCTAGTATCGAAAATAATTACTTAAATGATATAAAAATACCAAACTTTAAAAGTAACTTAAAACTTGTCGACCCCTGCAAAGGTATTTGTAATTTTACAAATGATGAAACTACAGAACTTAAAACACAATTGCCAAATGAGAAAATATATATTGATCGGTTATTAGAAATATTAAAAGGCAACAATTTTGGATGCAAAGGCACAAATCTGCACCTTAAAAAACCAATTTTAGCCTACTTCAATATCTCCAAACATTATTTAATGTTCTTAAATTTAAAATGGAATGAAAATCTAAATAACATTAAAATTCGAGATGGAATTGCTCTTGAATTAGAACATTTCTATTATTTTAATTATCAATTGTTAAATAATTCTTCATTTAGCCTAATAGAGGGACTAATTTACGAAGTTCTACTTAATAAAACAAAAAATTTTATTCATGATGCTGCAAGAACAAAACATCAAAAATCGATTGAGCTTCTAGAAAAAATTAAAGTTTTAATTCAAAAATTGAGTTTCAACACATTAGTTCAAAATGCAGTTGAAGGCGAAGTAATTTTAGCAAGTGCCCTTTTATCTTACCCCTTTAGTCCTTATGTTTTAGAGTTAACCAATATAGCACCAACCGGAGATCTTGATTCCGATTTGAATAAAAAGTTTCCAGATAATATTTTAAGTCATATATTGAATTTAATTTACCTCCCAAACCAAACTCTGAATGAACACTTTCGCATAATCAATGAAGTGGTAAAATTAGACTGTATTAAAAATCACTCTACAGAAATTACTGAGGCTAAGGAAAATAACTTGAATGAAATAAATGATACCTGTAGTTTAAATTCTCGATTTTGGGGTAATTATTTTTATAACTTACCAGGAAAATATATGTTAGATCTTGTTATGACCAAACAAGCTCCCCACTGGTTTCAAAAATTGCATAAACGATTTTTAAAATTACAAGAGTGACCTCGCTGGCTTCCTTGAAACGAATCCATCCCACAGAAGCTCGCTCTCAATCATTGGTCGAGTTAGAAAATTAATTGTTTATGTTTCATTGTTTCAAAACAAAAAACGTCCAGCCAACTACGATCTTATCGAATACGTTCCGCTAAAAAAGATCTAACAATTTTTTAAAAGCAAACGAGGTCGAATCCAAGATCTACAATTCATTTTCCACATCAAGCTCTTGTTTAAAGCGATTTGAAATCAATGAACCATAAAATTATTCAGAAATCGGATCCATAGTTTAGTGAATTAAAAAATTTAAAAATATTAAATATTTTCTTGAACTTTATAATTTTAAAGATAGTTTCATAAAAAAATATGAATGGATAAAATTATGAACTTTAAAAATCAATGTTTTGAGGGTATTTTTTTAAAACGCTATAATCGATTTTTAGCTGATATAAAATTAAATAACGAGATCATTACAGTTCACGTTCCAAATACTGGTAGCATGAAAAGTTGTAATACACCTAATAGCCCATGTCTTATTTCAAAAAGTGACTCTCTTGATAGAAAACTTCCTTATACCCTTGAAGCAATTAAAACGAATAACACCTGGGTCGGAGTAAATACCTCTTGGCCAAATAAGTTAGCCGTTGAGGCATTTAACGAAAAACATATTCCACACTGGAATAAATTTGATCGAGTGCAAACAGAAGTTAAAATTAGTAAAGAAAGCCGTATCGATCTTGTAATTTGGAATCAAACAATTTATGACGGTAAAATAACCCCTTCTTTTTTTGAAAAAACAAATTTACCCTTTCATTTGGTTGAAGTTAAAAATGTGACCTTAAGTGAAAATGGAGTGGTTTATTTTCCAGACGCTATAACTGAGCGAGGTCAAAAGCATTTGCACGAATTAATGAATCTTATGAAAAAAGGATTCACCGCTGAAATGTTATATATCATCCAAAGAGATGATTGTGAAATTTTTAAACCAGCTACTCATATTGATCCCGAATATGCACAGCTTTTAAAACAAGCTCATGACGAAGGTCTAAAAATTACTCCATTGGTAGTTAAAATTTCTGCAAATGGAATAAAATTAGATAGGATTTTAGATTTTAATATAGTGTTTTAAGTTTGACCTCACAAGGATCTGATTAAATAATTAAAATTGACGCTATATTTAGAACTTCAAATCTTGAAAATTTGTGAGTTGGAGAATCAATATGAAATTAAATGCAATTTTTTTTACTTTTAAGATATTTATTTCTGCAACACTTATTTTTGCACTTGGGTGCAGCACTCAACAAAATAAAGAGTTCAATGAAACTCAAGTTCCACAAAACACCAATATCACAATTGATGATTCTGATTACGAAAACATTATAGAAAAATTCACGGACAAGGCCACTGAATATGATGGGCTTCATAATACTCTGGAGGTAAATGCTACTATTCTTAATACAGAAGTTTCCCAGGCTATTTCAAAAAGAAAAGCCACAACTTTAAATTGGAATAAAGAACAATTTGATAAGGATTACACGGACCGTTTTTTAATAAATTCAAAGAATTCAGAGTTTTTTGTATCATTCTATACACCTGAAAGAAAAAACAATGATCTCACAAGATCAGAAACACTTTGGAAGGTCATATTAACTGCTGGCGGCAATCGCTACGAAGGGAAGGTTTCTAAATATAGTTTTCTTGTTTCAGAAATTCAAAATATTTTTCCCTTTCATACTCATTGGAATAATGCCTATATAATTACATTTAATGTACCCATTAGTGAAATTGAATTTCACGAGTCTTCATTGACAATCTCTGGCCCATTGGCTTCTCAAGTTTTAAAATTTAAAAAATCAAAATTAAACAAGTAGGATATTTAAATATTTCTGTATAAAAATGTACATTTTAAAAAATGTTGCATCTCTTTTGACAATGAGTAATGTTGGCATGTCGTCATAATAAAGGGCGATTGAAAATCGCCCCAAACAAACAAGAGAATAATTGCTTTTGATATAGTGAGGATTCGTAATGAAAGAAATGCTAACCACAAAATTGAAATCCAAAGAAATTTGGGGTCACCCAGCTGGTCTCTACGTATTATTCTTTACTGAAATGTGGGAACGTTTTTCTTTTTATGGAATGAAAGCATTACTCATGCTTTATATGACAAAATACTTAATTATTGATCCTGTCCGTGCCGATCAAGTCATTGGGTTTCAATGGTTACAAAATTTTTTAAATTCAATGTATGGCGAAATGAATGTTCAACAGACAAGCTCAATAATATATGGATGGTATACAGGCTTTGTTTATTTTACGCCTTTTTTTGGTGGCATCCTTGCAGATAAATACTTGGGACAAAGAAAATCAGTATATCTAGGCGGTTTACTTATGGCCATTGGTCATTTTTTAATGGCCTATGAAAATATGTTCCTTATTGCCATTTTGTTTTTAATCTTAGGTAATGGAGCATTTAAACCAAATATTTCAACTCAAGTTGGTAATTTATATAAAGAAGGTGATAGTCGAAGAGATTCTGCTTTTACAATTTTTTATATGGGAATTAATTTAGGAGCAATGTTTTCGCCTTTGATTTGTGGCACCTTGGGACAATTAGTTGGATGGCATTGGGGATTCGGCGCAGCAGGGGTGGGAATGCTAATTGGTTTGATATTTTATTGGTTAGGTGAAAACTTAGTTCCAAGAGACGATCATAAGTTACAATTAAATTTAGAATCCACTACAAAAACAAAACTATCAAAAGAAGAATACTTTTCTGTTTTTGCACTTTTATTTTTATGTTTTTTAAATATCACTTTTTGGGCTATTTACGAACAACAAGGCAATACCTTGCAATTATGGGCCGATGAAAAAACGAATTGGAACTTATTAGGATTTACAATTCCATCAACTTGGTTTCAATCCTTCAATCCTCTTATGATTATATTATTTGCCCCTCTCCTTTCTTCCTTTTGGAATAAAAGAGCTAAGGTTGGTAAGGAGTCTTCATCTGTTACAAAGATGGGAATTGGTTCCATATATTGTGGGCTTGCCTATTTAGTAATGATTTTAGCCGCTCGATTTAATCCAGAAGCAGACAAAGGCAATATTATGTGGTTAGTCGGTACTGTTTTTATTTTTACTCTTGGTGAACTTTATCTATCGCCGATTGGACTCTCATTAGTAACAAAAGTTGCACCTGCTCCAATATTATCAATGATGATGGGGGCTTGGTTTTTATCAAGCTTTTTTGGAAATAACTTAGCTGGGTATCTTGGAATTTATTATAGCAAAATGAGTCCTGAAAACTTCTTTTTAATGCTTGCAGCTTTTGGTATTGCAAATGGTACACTATTTTTCATTGCCAAAAAACCTTTAGAAAAAATAATTGGAAAATCTATTTAAAAATTAGCAAATTTTCATTCTATTTTCGGCTAATTTTAACGTGTTCTCTAGCAGGCAAGCTATTGTCATAGGTCCAACACCACCAGGGACTGGGGTTGCAGCCGAAACCCATCCTTGCAATTCATCAAATCTAACATCTCCACTTATTTTACTTTTTTCTCTTTGATCTGAAGATGACAAGCCTGACCCATGAATACCCACATCTATAATCACAGAGCCTACTTTAAAATCATTTTTACCCATCAAATGCTTTTTACCAGCAGCAACGACTACAATATCCGCTTGACGAGTAAAATCTGAAATATTTTTAGTTCGACTATGAACAATTGTAACTGTTCCATCTGCTTGGGTTAGTAAATGAGCCATTGGCTTACCTACTATTTGACTTCTGCCCACAACTACACAATTCTTTCCTGCAATTGAGATTTCATAATGTTTTAAAATTCGTATAACTCCCCAAGGAGTACACGGAGCAACTATTTGGCGATTAACCCATAACATACCTAAATTATATGGATGTAATCCATCAGCATCTTTTAACGGATCAATGGCATCTAAAATTTTATCTGTATTAATATGTTGAGGGAGCGGCATTTGAACTAAAAAGGCATCAACATCTTTTAATTCATTCATTTTTTTAATTTGTTTAACTAAATCATCTTCAGAGATATCTTCGGGAAAATCCCATTTTATAGAATTCATTCCAACATTTTTACAAGCTATTTCTTTATTTCGAACATAAACATGGCTTGCAGGATTATTTCCAACTATGATTACACCGAGCCCTGGAGTTCTATGATATTTTGCCTTAAACTCTGTCACCTTTTGAGATATTTCTGTTTTAAGAAGTTGTGAAACTATTTTTCCATCTAAAACAAGCATTATATCCTCCATTTTTTCAAGTTGCTAAGTTGATTTTAAAAGGGGATGATGTTACAAATATCTAAATGTTGCAATAATTATTCAGACGCACTTAAAGGAGATTTAATGGCAGACAAAGTTAAACTTTCAAAAGATGGTAGCTCAATCGATTTTATTCAATCTGAAAGTATTCCAACGTCTGTTAAAAAATTTCGCCAAAGTCCAGAGATTGAAGGTTTTTATAGATTCATTTATGAAAACGATCTTCAAAAAGAAGCTTTCGAAATCTTAGATCGTATCGTGAATGAACGAAAGTTGAAAAAATCCAAAGATACTAAGGATGCAAAAATTGCTTTAGCCACCTCAGCCCCTGTTCCTCAACAATCTAATTCAAAATTAGTGAAAGAAAAGGACGATAAACACGTCAAACAAACGCAAAAAGCAAAAAAATAAATCCACCAAATACCCAATTAAGTATTACTCTGATTACGGATGATAATTAGAGTATAATTCTAGCTGATTAAAATTTGAAAAATCACAACCTTGTTACCTTGTATATAAAAGTGAATATCCCCATTAAATAAACGAAATGCATGTTTGTCTTTATAATTACCATCTATTTTTTTATAAACTAAGGGCCGAGGATCTCTTTCTAAAGTTTGTATAATTATATCCTTTAGAAATGGTTTATTAATTTGTTTAGCCCAATCCTCTAATATTGACTCTACAGTTTGGTTCTCGAATTCAATCTCTAATAAATTGTTTTGGGCTTTTTTTAACCATCCCCCATTGGCAAACGGCTGCGATTCTGTTTCGGGAAGATATGGCTTAATATCATAGACAGGAGTACCATTTGCAAAATCTCCCCCCAAAATTTCTAAATTATTAGTATTAACTTTTGAAATTTGAACTAAAGATAATCCAATAGGATTTGGCCGATGAGGACTGCGAGTTGCTAATGCACCCATCGTTTCTCCATTTAATCGTGGAGGATGAACTTTAGCATGATAACGACCTTCCTTATTCAAATGAAATCCAAATATCACCCAAATATGACTAAATTCACTTAAACCTTGAAGTGCCAATTCAGGTTGAATCCAATTTTCAAAAACAATTATAGATTCTGCTTTTGAGACAAGTAATGATTGTCGTGGCACTGCAAAACGATCTCGATAACATGAATCAATAGTAGCAATTTTTTTTAAGTTTAAATCCATACAAATCTTCTAATGCATTTTGGCAAAAAAGAAAATTGGAATTATTGTTTTTTATTAAGACAAATGTTGTTTTTGGTTTGGAATTTGAACTTTCTCTAATGAATATTTGTATGTTTTTGCCTTTTTAAATTTAGAAATAACTCCTATGAATTTTTCACAACCTAAAATGATGGCATATTTGTTTTTTCATAATAAAAAAATGACTAGAAAAAATTGGTGTTGCAAAAAATAAAGTTCGAAAAATGGATTATATATCCGGTTTTATAATTATAGATTAAAGCAAATTGAATTTAACAAAAGACTTTGGTTTGCAATAATAGATTGTGACCTCGTTGGCTTATAAAAGAAATGAC
Organism: Bdellovibrionales bacterium; assembly: GCA_005793345.1. Classification (GTDB taxonomy): domain Bacteria; phylum Bdellovibrionota; class Bdellovibrionia; order Bdellovibrionales; family Bdellovibrionaceae; genus SXSU01. The sequence goes on along the minus strand of SXSU01000092.1, from coordinate 27,190 downwards.
CTCCCACAAACTAAAAAGGAGGTCATTATGATTAAAATTAACATATATACACCCAACCAGTGTATATATCGTCATAATTGGAAAGAACTTTATAAAATTTTAAAAATAATTTTGTTAATTTTGAATATTTTTAAAAAATTGTTAGATCTTTTTTAGCGGAACGTATTCGATAAGATCGTAGTTGGCTGGACGTTTTTTGTTTTGAAACGAAAATACATAAACAATTAATTTTCTAACTCGACCAATGATTGAGAGCGAGCTTCTGTGGGATGAATTCGTTTCAAGGAAGCCAGCGAGGTCACTTTTAGATTTAGTCAATGATTCAGCTAATCTATTTAAATTTTTAAAAAAATGAATGCCATTTATTGTTGCAAAGAAGTTTTTGATTTAAAATTTAATGTCGTTTATGACTTTAAATTTATTGAGAATCAGAATTACCTTTCGGTTAATGATCGTGCAATATCCCTAATTTATGATACTTATAATACAATTTATCAGAAAATTGCATTCCGTTAAAAATGAGGCAAAACGGATGTTGTTTTTGGAGAATTTAAAAAAACTTAAATTCAATTCTAAATATGAGTCACTTAAAATTAGTTTAATAAAAAATGATTAAAAGTTTTTCATAAAATTTTATATCTTAATTTTATTTCTGAGGTTGTAAATTAGTTCGCCAATATTTTGAAATCCACGATGAAATTTATTACTAAAATGCTGTCTTAATTTTAGAAGGACACTAGACCTTTAGACAGTTGTCTAATAAACTAACCTCATAAAGCTGTGCGTAAGTGGAAACCAAATAACAGGGAAATGTTATATAAAGGAGTTACTATGAACAAACAGTTAATGCTTAGCCTGATAATATCGGCATTCTTAACAACCTTAACTGGGTGCCTTAGCCAAGATAATTCTAGTAGTTCAACGCAAACCCAAAATCACAATAATACTAATGAGCAATCATTTTCGTCTGAAAGTGAAGAAGAAACTTGTTTAGTAAAAGAAGATGATGAGGACGAACAAGACGAATCTGAAAATAAAAATGATGATCATGATAATGATAATCATGACTCACAAGTTGGAAATGGGGATCATAATGATCACGATTCTAATGAAGTAGTTAAAAATGATGAGAAGAAGGATGATAAAGAGGATAACGATGAAGGTGAACATCATGATTCAAATCATGGGAGTGTCACAAAAAACTTAGATTCTGATAAAGAAGATAAACATGACAAAGACGACCATAATAAAAATAAAAAAAGAAAAGGTAAACATCATCATAAACTATCTGAAAATTGTATAAAAGAAATCCCGCCATCAGCTTCTCCAATGTGTTATATTCAAATTGCACATCAACCTTTAGCTGAAAAAGTAAATAAATTAGATGTATTAATTATTTCTGACACATCAGGCTCTCTAAATAAAGAAAGAGAAAAAATCGCAACTGAAATTGGAGCTTTTATAAATCAGTTACCAAATGGAATCGATTATCAAATTGGTATTTTACCTGCACACGGTAGTCGCGGAAGTCATTCTGGCGCTCTTTGGAAATATAAAAACGAACCTATTGTTCTAAAATCTACTGTGTTAACTCAATTAGAAATTAGTAATTCATTGGTAAAAAGTCTTACCCATATGCAAGGAGATTATTTTTCTGATGGAGGTGAAGAGGGTTTATACTCACTAAATAGAAGTTTAGATAATGGAAAACTAAATTCAATTCAAGCTCATGGGATGTTAAGAGAAGATGCTGCGCTGGCTATTTTGTTTATCGCAGATGAAAACGATATTTGCTTTAACTACCCTAAGGATTTAGTTCCTGTTCGCGATCCAGATAAACTAGAGGAAAGTGCTTTTAAAAGAGACTGTAAAGGCATCACCCCTGAATCTGTTTATTCTAAACTAGTAAGCCATATGAAGGATAGACCTCTTTTAATTAGTGGAATAATTTATACTGATAATTTAACTTTAAATAAAGATGGTGAAAATGAAGTTGGACATGGTTATCTTGATTTAATTAATCTTAACAAAGGCAATGCGATAGATTTAGCCAATTCTTCTTACCTTGAAGGTTTGAAAAGTATAGGTAACTTAACTTCTCAAAGACTACAACTTTTCGATAGAATCGAACTGGAGCATACTCAGAATTTAAATCCTGACTCATTAAAAGTTGATATTGATAGCAAATCAGTTGAAGCAATAATAGAGGACGAAAATGTACTTTTAATAGGTGATTTAGGATCTGCTGGTTCTGAAATTAAAATTTCTTACTGTGAGAACTCGCCAGTAGCTACAGCATCTCCTACTCCTACCCCAACCCCTATCCCTACTATTAACCCAACACCGGTTGAAACAATTGAGCCTACACCTACAGTAATTCCTACTCCGGTTGAGACAATTGTACCTACTCCAACCCCAACTCCTTCACCTACTGTAAATCCAATTCCGGTAGAAACAAATGTACCTACTCCAACTCCAACTCCAACTCCTACAGTTAACCCAATTCCAGTTGAAACAATTGCACCCACCCCAACTCCTACTCCAACAGGTACTCCAATTATTTTACCTCCAGGAGTAGTTGATGAAAATCAAGATGGAATTGACGATATTACAGGTGATCCAATTTTTTAAGAAAATATGTTTTATTATAATGGGCAATAGTAAACTAAAGAATCTTTTTTATTAAACTGAAGTGGGGGTAATATAATAATTACCCCCGAATTATATTAATTTTCTAAATATAAAAAATAGTTTTATGTGTAAAATTATTTTTTATATTTTTTTATATTTACTCATCTCTTCCATTTGTAAATTTATAACCAACTTTTTGCACCGCAAATATCGAATAGTTAGATTCATTTATTTTTTTTCTTATTCGGCTTATATGTGAATCAATTGTTCTATCTGAAATGTGGCAACCATAGTTCCAAATGGCACTAATCAATTGCTCGCGCTCAATCACGTGTTCTTTATTATTAGCAAAGTAATTTAAAATTCTAAATTCAGTTGCCGTAAGTTCTACATTTTTTGAAGTATTGTCTTTTGTAAGAGTAACAACTCGTTCAATCGAATTAATAGTTAAGTTTTCAATTATAGTTAATGGCAAAGCTTCTTTGGACCTTGAATTATTTTTTATCTTAGATTCTACTCTAATTTTTAATTCAATTGGATTAAACGGTTTTATCAAATAATCTTCAGCACCCATCTGAAATGCAAGAACCATATCCTGAATACGATACTGAGCAGATAAAATTATAATGGGAATATTAAAAAATTTTTCATCACTCTTCAAATTTCCAATCCAATTGTAAATATCTTCTTCATGAAAATCTATATCGATTATTATAATTTTTGTTTCATGCAAGTTAAGAAAATCTTTGCTGAGTTTTAAATTTGAAAATGAAGCTACATTTGCCGTGTGTAAAAATAGTTTTTTAATAACTTCCTTTATTTCGTTATTATTATCTATTAATAATAAATTAAACATTTGGCACTCCAATCAAATAAGAGATTTATAAACCCATCTTTGCATTTATTAAGAGACAATCGCAGTCCATCATTTCATTTCTACTTACAAGCGGATATAATTGATCTATCATACATCTAAGGTAAGTACAAAATTTGGCACTTTCATTTTCATTCACAGCATTTGAACCTTTTTTTGTTTAAATCTGATCAAATCGAACTGACGATTTAACTTAAACACAATCAGATATATGAAAGGTTTATCAGCTGATGAAAGTACTTAAATTTATATAAGAACAATATTAAACAGTATTAATTGAAATTAAAAAATAAATATTGTTTGTTTAGAAATATTGAGAAAACTCATTGTCAATGTCATCAGATTTCAACAATTATATTCTAATACCGAGGAGAAATTTAATTGATTAAAAGTAAATAGCAATGAATTGAACTTAGTTCAATTTGAAATTAAAATAAATAAAATCTTATGATTATACTTAGAATAGGATTATATTAGGTATAATCACGAGATACATTGAAGTACGTTTAAGGAGGAACTTATGAATATCTTTAAAAAGATTATCTTAATTGGGGTAATGTCACAATTAACTTTAATATTAGGTCTAGTAGGACCATGGGTTTTATTTATTTTTTCACCATTTTTAATAATTATAGGTGGGATTTCTGTACTTTTAGCTATAATTTATAAAAGTGATTCTTTAAAAGTCAATGACCTTGAAATCGAACGACCTTTAATTGTGGTTGTCGATGATGATGCTGTTGCTTTACATTCTTTAAAAAGATTTTTTCAAACAATGGGATTTAGGGTTGCAGCTTATTTGAATCCAATCGCAGCATTAGCAGAGATGAATAATAAAATTTTTGATTTTGCAGTTATAGACAATATGATGCCTGAGCTTAATGGAGAAGAGTTTTTATTGAGACTTGATAAAAATTACAGTCAAATTTCACAAGCAAATAGACCAAAGGTTTTGTTGTTTACAGGTAGTCCAGAAGTTGTTCATTTCAATTCAAAATTATTACAAAACTTAAACTATAGGGGCATCTTAAGTAAAAAAGATGCATTTACTAATGGATTATTAAAAAGTTTTAATAAAAATTTTGGTATTGCTGTCTAAAATTCAAAGTAAGGTACTTCTATGAGCACTCAAAACAATAACAATCTTATTTTATGCGAAAAAATAATTAAAGAATTAAAAGCGCTACAGTCCGAAAGTGGAACTGACTTTTTATCAGAAATTTTAGATGTATTCACAAAATCTTCGAAACAAAGAATAGATCAATTAACAATATATAGTGAGAGTAAAAACATTGTTGGGTTTAAATTTGAATTACATGCTTTAAAATCTAGCGCTTTGACAATTGGTGCATCAAAGCTTTCTGAATATTGTCAAAAGTATGAAAAAGATCCTGAACTGGAAACTAAACTTGATAATGTATTATTACAGATAAAGTACGAAATGAATAATGTTTTAAATGCTATAAAAAGACTTAATATTCATTATTAAGTTTATATAAATATTGCTACTTACAAAAAGGAAGTTAAAAAATAAATGCGAATTAACAAAAATATGAAAAATTTTAGTTTAAATTCTAATAATTTAATTCCTTTGGATATGACATACTTAGAAAGTCGATTTTTTGGAGATTCTAAATTATTAAGTGAAGTTTTAATTCATTTTAAAAAAAATTGCAGAATTTCTTTAAAAGAAATGAAATCTTGTTTAAGTAATGGCCAAATTACAGGACTTATAAATGAAACACATAAATTGCGTGGCTCACTTGTTAATATAATGCAGAATTCATTAACAACAAGACTCAAAGAAATTGAAATTGAAGCAGGAAAAAAATATAATATAAACTTAACTATAGAAGAAATTAACTATTTTGAAAATGAACTTTTTAAAATTATAACTTATCTTAAAACAGTTGCAAATAAATGGAAGAAATAATCAGTTGGATTTTTCTTTACATACAAATTTACTTTTGCAAAATACTTTTATGTAATAAATAATGTCATCAATGATATTTTTTATGTATATGAAATTGAAAGGCGTATATGTCATCTATACTAGCCATTGAAGATAATGTCGAGACTCAGATTTTACTGAGAAATGCATTGGCAAATGAGCATACTATTTTTTCATGCTACGACTTAACTTCTGCAAGAAAACAACTTGAATTTAAATTTTTTGATCTCATTATTTTGGATTTATTACTACCTGATGGTTATGGTTTAGATTTTTTAAAAGATATTTGTGCTGATGATAATTTAGCTAAAATACCTGTAATAATTTTATCCTCTAAAGATGATTCTCCATCAAGAGTTACAGGTTTAACATTAGGTGCTGATGATTTTGTATCAAAACCATTTGATAAAGATGAGTTATTAGCAAGAGTACATTCTATTTTAAGACGAGGACCTATTCGCACATCAGACTCAACTATTTTAATAAAAGATTTATTTTTAGATCTTACCAATCAATCTGCATTTAATATTCAAGAAAATAAAAAGGTAGACTTAAATTTAACACCTATTGAATTTAAAATTATTCTATTATTAGTTAAAAATATTAATTCAAAATTACCACGAGAATTAATCCGAAAAACAATTTGGAGTGAGATTTTTGTTTCCGCACGAAATGTAGATACACATATAAGTAAACTTCGTAAAAAATTAAATTTAACTCAGCTAGAGCTACTTAATAAAAGAAGTGAAGGTTATATACTTCAAATAAAAAAATTAAAAAATCAAAAAAACTTACTTACTAATCATGATCAACTACCTTTTTTTGAAAGATAAATTTTTTTAATTGAGTTTAAATTAGTGAATGAATAAATTATTTGACATAGACAATATTCTTTTCAATCAAGAAAATAAAGATTATATTTTACAAATCTTAAGTGGACTAAATAATTTTGCAATTATAACTTTAACAGATCGTGAAGGTAATTTTATATATGCCAATGAAAATTTTTGCCAAATATCGGGATATAATCAAAACGAGCTTATTGGTAAAAATCATAGAATTGTAAATTCAAATTATCACTCAAAAGAATTTTTTACCCATTTATGGAATACAATTTTAGAAGGTAAAATTTGGAGAGGTGAAATACGCAATATAAGTAAATTCGATGAATACTTTTGGGTAGATAGTACCATCATTCCAATCAAAGATAGTCAAAATGAAATTATTGAATTCTTAGCTTTGCGATTTGATATTACTTCTAAAAAAGAAACCGATGGTTTATATAAGGAACTAATAAATACTAGTCCCGAAGGGTTCTGGCTTTCGGATTTTAATGGAAAACTATTAGAAGTAAATGAAGCTTATATTTTAATGAGTGGATATTCTCGAAGTGAATTATTAAAGATGTCCATAAAGGATCTCGAAGCAATTGAAAGTGAAAGTGATATAATTGCTCATATTGCAAAAGTGAAAGAGCGAGGATATGATCGTTTTGAAACTCAACATCGAAAAAAAGATGGTACAATTTTAGATATTGAAATTAGTGTATCAATTTTTCCAATGCGTCATGGAATTTTAACAATTTTCGTAAGAGATATTACCGAAAATAAAAAAATAATAAACTTACTCAATCAAGAAAAAATTCGAGCTGAAAAATTAAGTGAATCTAAATCTAGGTTTTTATCAACTATGAGTCATGAAATTCGTTCACCATTAAACGGTATAAATGGAATGGTTAGACTTTTATTGGAAAATACTGACGATCCTTCAACAAAAAATGATCTTACTAGAATTTTAAAAACCTCTGAAGGATTAAATGGTTTAATAAATGAGATTCTTGATTACTCTAGAATTGAAGCAGGTAAAATTTTTATTGAGAATTCTGAATTCAATATCCATGAAATTATTGATCCAATGCTTGTTATCTTTGATATTACTGCAAAACAAAAATCAGTTGATTTAATCTGTGAAATTGACTCTAATATCCCAAAGATTTTAATTGGTGATCATTTTAGAATTCGGCAAATTCTTACTAATATTGTAGGAAATGCAATCAAATTTACCGATAAAGGTTATGTAAAAATAAAAGTACTTCATATTGGCATTATAAATAATCGTGCTAAAATAAAATTTATTATTGAGGATACAGGTATTGGAATTGATCCCAGTGTACTAAAAAATCTCACCATCCCCTTTGTACAAGCTGACAATTCAATTAGTCGAAAATTTGGAGGTAGTGGTTTAGGATTATTTATTTCAAAAAACTTGTTACAGCTTATGGATAGCAATTTAGACTTTACAAGCGAACAAGGCAAAGGATCAATATTTAGTTTCACTTTGAATTTATTAGCTCCGTCAAAATCAATTTCAAAAATTGAAGTTACCACTTCCAAAATACAATCACTTAAACAAATTTTTGAACATAAAATTGCACACTTAAAAAATAAAAAAATTTTAATTGTAGAAGATGATTGTGTAAATCAAACAGTGATTGCAGGGTATTTGAGAATTGCTAGTATTAAATATGTAATTGCAAACAATGGTGAGGATTGTTTAAATATACTTCTATCTAATGAGCATGAATTTGATGGTATTTTAATGGATATACATATGCCCATATTAAATGGCTTAGAAGCTTCTCTCAAAATTCGAAAATTAAAAATTGATATTCCAATCATTGCATTAACTGCTGGAGTTACAGAAGATGAAATAAAAAAATGCTTAGAGTATGGCATGAATGATATTTTAATGAAGCCAATAGATCCAGCAATATTAGCGAATATGTTAACTAAATATATCGCGCTCTAGTTCATAATACGGGGTGATTGAAAATCGCCCTCAACAAATATGAGAATAACGGCGAAGGATTTTGTCTCGTACAATTGTGAAGCAATCAGACTTAATCAAGAACAGTTATTATTCTATTTTTGTGAATTTTTCATTATGCGTTTTAATTTTACCTAATAATTTCAATTCTTCATCAATACTATCTAAGTCTTGTTGTTTTGGTTTAATCACGAACTCATACGTTATCGTATCAGAATTTGAAAATCCTTTAGCTGAACTTAAAAAAGTAGATTTGTATTTTCCCGGTTTGAATTTTGAATCTAATTTTAAATCTCCTATTTTTTGATTTTCAATTTTTTCAATCATAATCCAGTTATCACTTTCAAAATGTTGATACTCAATTATGCCACTTACAACTCCATTTTTAAGTTCACTATTCATACTTAATATAGAATTTCCATTTTTATCTTTTCTATACTTTATTCGTGGAGGTAAAATTTTAGCTCCAACAATTGTGTAATACTTTGATTTAGGACTCGGTTCACCTATTGTTCCGTCTGCCAACACAGCTTTTACTTTAAATGCGTAAGTACTTGGAGGTAATAGAATTGCAATATTATCTTTCGAAGTGTAAAATTCTTTCACAATATCTCCTTCTGGATTTTCTACACTAACTAAATATTTTTCTATTTGAGGCAAAGGCTTCCAATTTAAATTAATTTCTGCTACACCTGTTGTTTTATTAGCAAAAATTGATGTGCCATCGGCAGGGGGGAAAGATAATATCTCTGTTGGCGGCGGAGCTATAATCAATTCACTTAACTCTGACCAAGGAGAAATCCTTTCAAATTTATCAGTGAACCTAGACCGAATTAAATACTTGCCCATTCGTACATTTAATTTAAATAAATTTGTACTTGAAGAAAATAATTTTATAAATTTCTTAGATTGAAAATTATAAATTTCTAAATCATATTTAATTGCATACGGAATCTCATCCCACTCAATCTCAACAAATCTTTTTGTGAAAATTGTTTTGTCTTGTGTTTCACAAATACTTTTAATAGCATTCAAATTTATAATGAATAATGTAATAATATTTACAAGTATTTTCCATTTTATAAATATTCTAAACTTATTTCTTTTCTGTTTCTTATCTACTACTATCACCTTTGACCTCATCTTTTTTACTTAACTCATAGGAAGCATTTAAAGCAGAATCTTTAGGTGGTTCTGCACCATTTTGTAAGATGATTTCTTTGGGTGGGATATAAATTGGAGGTGGAAGTTTTTTTGAAGATCTATGAGCCATAGCAAGTGCAAATTGTAAAGCTTCTTTTCCTTCTACACCAAGTCCTTCTGTGCTCATTGCATAATCATACGACTCTATAAAGTTTTTTGGAGCTGTAGGCCCATAGGGTAATACATCCATTAAAATACTAATAGCTACGCTTACAGAAACTCCAAATCGCTTATCTGTTCTTAGTGTTTTATATAACTCAACAAATGATTTAAAAATTCCATCAGGGTAATATTGACTAAGTCTTGCTAATTTTAATGTTAGTTCAGCACAGGTCTTCATTGGCAAGCTAATTTCATTTTTATCAGTACAATATTTTAATAAGTTCAAAAAATCTTCCCTGGATTTTTTGCGATTACCTTTATACTGTGTTGATATTTCATAGCTCAATTGAATAGCCGATGAGTAATCAAAATCAAAAAACTCGCTTAAATATGTTTTTTTAAAAATTTGAAAAAAATTTTCTGTTGTTTCATCATCTTCTTTTGAAAATTTCAAAGCAGTCTCTACTGATTTTCCTATATCTACACCTGACTTTACTAAAACTAAATATACCTTTGCAAATCTAGAAGCAGCTCCATCACAGCCTTTAGCAATTTCAGCGGCCATTAAACGCGCTCGTCCCTCGGATGGATTAATATCACTTTTATTCAATCTCATAAAACTTAAAGCTTCTTTAAACTCTTTTGTTGGGCTACATAATTCAGGATGTTTTTTATCAAAGCTCCACATTAAAACTCTTTCTTTTTCAATAGGAGTTAGTCGATCAAGTTTTTCAGAATATTCCATTGCAAAAAGATTTTGTTTAAAAATAAATATTATTAAAAAAATTAAAATTAAATTTAAATTTAAATTAATATTGAGTTTATTATCTAACATTCTTGTTTCCTAAAAAAAGTAACCAATGGACTGAGTTAAAAGCTCCAATTATAAGTTAAAAATGGTTCCCATTTTTTTGCTTTTTCATTGTATTGAAAAGTTCCCATTGTTAAAGGCGCATATATTTTTCGTTTATATTCGAGATGCTTTTCCCAGTTCATAGTAATGCGATTATCAATAATCCATGGTAAAAATGCTAACGCAATTGAAAAATTTGAATATCCCGGGTTACTTTGTGAAGTATTTCCTGAAACATACAACGAACAAATCAGCGACGAAATCACTGACATTGTATTAACTAAGTATGCAATTCTCGCAGGTCTCTCTATAGCTTCTTCAGCTATTCGCTCTTTTAATAATTGGCTTTTTTTATCTTTCCCTGATATTTTTTTTAGTTTCTGCAATTCAGATGAATAAGAGAGAATATTTGTTAAATAAAGAGTTGAGCCTAACCATAATCCACCGGTAAGAATAGCCATTTGCGAAGCCATTTTATTTTCTTTTTTTTGAGCATCTGTTGGATTTGCAACTTTATATTTTCCAGAAGCGTATATTCCGGAGTATATTAACGAGAATGCAGAGAATTGCACTGGCCAATAAGGTGAGATTACTCTATCTTTTTCTTCTTGTGCTTCCATTGAAAGTCGTTCACTGGCTCTTGGCACAACTTGCAACTCTGGATAATCTAAACCTGCAAGTATTCCTCTTGAATCATCTAAATTAACAACATCAGAACTTATTTCAACTTCTGAATCATCTGATTTAACTTTTGATTTTACTTTTGTATCAGTTAATTTTGAATCCGAATTTTTATTTACAGAATTTGGCTCTATAGAAGTTTCTTTTGTAGATTCTTGAGCTGTATTTCTAGAAGACGATTTGGCAGCAAATATTTTCGAACTAAATAAGCATAGTGTTAGATATGCGGCAAATAAAATAATAATTCTTTTAATACTCATAAATAGTCATCCTAACTATTGGGTGACTAATTCACCCCTATTAATTTTTTAAAAGCTAGCCATAAGAGTAACACAAATAATCTTTAAGTAAATTCGCCTTTAGGCCAATCTTTTTTATTCATTTCATATGTTTTCCATATATAAAAGATAGCTGGATAAACAAGAAGCTCTAAAGCAAAACTAGAAATAAGTCCACCAACCATAGGTGCAGCTATTCTTTTCATAACATCGCTTCCCGTACCCATTGAGAACATAATAGGAATTAATCCCATAAAAGCCGCCATCACTGTCATCATTTTAGGTCGAATTCTTTTTACAGCTCCATAAATAATTGCTTGAATTAAATCTTCTTTATTATTTAATTTATTTTCTTTTTTTGCATCTTCATAAGAATGATCTAAATACATCAGCATAAAAACACCGGTCTCGGCGTCTAGCCCCATAAGCGCAATCATACCTACCCAAACTGCTATTGAAAGATGATAACCCAAAGCAAACAAAATCCACAAAGCACCAATCAAAGAAAATGGAACAGCTAGCATAATTATTCCTGTTTTGATCCAAGAACGAGTGTTCATAAATAATAAAAGTGCAATTAAAAACAATGTAATTGGAATTACAATTTTTAATCTTTCTTTAACTCGAATCATATTCTCATATTGTCCGCTCCAAACTAAGTTATATCCCTTCGGTAAATTAACTTCTTCTGAAATTAATTTTTTTGCCTCTTCAACATAACTTCCAACATCTCTATCTTGGATATCTATATAAACAAAACCTGCCAGTATCCCATTTTCATTTCGAATCATTGCAGGCCCTTCAACTAATTTAAGGTCAGCGATTTGAGCCATTGGAATTTGACCTCCGTTTGGAGTTGGGACTAAAACATGTTCCAGTGATTTTATATCTTCTCTAAATTCGCGACTATATCGAACACTAATCCCAAATCTTTTTCGACCTTCAATTGTTTTAGAAACTACTTCACCACCAATAGCTTGCGAAATTACACTTTGAGCAGTCTCAACAGTAATTCCATATCTAGCAAGTTCATCTCGTTTAAGTTGAAAATCAATATAGTATCCCCCAGATGTTCTTTCTGCAAAAACATTTGTTGTCCCCTCTATCGCTCGAACTTTAGATTCGATTTCTTCACTAATTGATTGAATCACTTTTAAATCAGGGCCCAATACTTTTATTCCAACAGGTGTTCTAATTCCTGTTGATAACATATCAATTCGATTTTTAATTGGCATTGTCCAAATATTTGGGATGCCCGCAAACTTAAGCTTATCGTCCATTTCTTTACGAAGCTGTTCCATCGTTTTTTTAGGGTTAGGCCATTCTTCCTTTGGTTTAAGAGTAACTGTTGTTTCCATCATTGAAAATGGAGCTGGATCAGTTGATGTTTCTGCTCGACCAGATTTTCCAAATACTGTTTCTACTTCAGGAAATGATTTTATAATTGCATCTTGCTTTTGTAATATTCTTTGAGCTTCAGTAACTGACATTCCAGGAAAGGCCGTTGGCATATATAAAAAATCACCTTCATTTAAAGGTGGCATGAACTCCGACCCCAACTTAAAAAACAAGGGTATTGAAATTAAAAATAAACCTATAGAAATAATAACAGTTTTTTTACTATGTTCAATTACCCAATGAACAATTGGCTCATAAATTTTAAAAAGAAATTTACTTATAGGATGTTGTTCTTCAGGATAATATTTTCCAACTAGTAATGGATTTAATATTTTATTGAGCCATGACTGCTTGAAATTAAAATCATCCATTCTTGAAAACATCATACGAAGTGCCGGATCTAATGTAAGTGCCAAAATCGCAGCAAGCGCCATTGCTAAAGTCTTTGAAAAAGCTAATGGAGAAAATAGACGTCCTTCCTGATCCACCAATGTAAAAACTGGTAAAAAACTTACTGTAATTACTAATAAAGAAAAAAATACTGAAGGACCAACTTCTTTTAGCGCTTCTAAACGAACAAGATGAAAGTCACCAACTCGCCCGCTTGAGTTCCAAAGTTCTAATTTTTTATATGCATTTTCGACTTCAACAATTGCTCCATCAACGAGTACTCCAATAGATATTGCTATTCCTGCAAGTGACATAATGTTGGTTGTTAGACCCATAAAATAAAGTGGAATAAATGATAAAAATATTGATATAGGAATAGTAACAATGGGAACAATGGCTGATGGTATATGCCATAAGAAAATTAAAATTACCAAACTTACTATAATAACTTCTTCTGTGACTTTTACTTTTAGATTTGCAATAGCTCGATTAATAAGGTTAGAGCGATCATAAACTGGAACTATTTTTACACCCTCAGGTAAACTCAATGAAAGTTCTTTTATTTTTTCTTTAACCGAAGTAATAACATTAAGAGCGTTTTCTCCTTGGCGCATAATTATTATTCCACCTACGGCATCTCCCCATCCATTTAAATCAGTCACTCCTCGTCTCATATCTGGTCCAACTGTAACGCGACCAATGTGTTTAATTAAAATAGGAACATGCGTTTTCTCATCAGTAATAACAACCATATTCTCAATATCAGAAATATTTTTTGCATAGCCTCGACCACGAATCATATATTCAGTTCCAGCTATTTCTAAAACTCGGCCTCCGGTATCTTGATTTCCTTTTTGAACGGCTTCTACAACTTGGGTGAGTGAAATTCCATACGCATTGAGCATATGTGGATTAACTTGAATTTGATATTGCTTTACAAAACCTCCAATTGATGCAACTTCAGCAACACCCGGAGTAGATTGTAAATGAAACTTTAACTCCCAATCTTGTAAACTTCTAAGTTCTGCTAAATTTAATTTATTTGATTCATCAATTATTGAATATTGGTATACCCAACCAACACTGGTCGCATCGGGGCCAATTTCAGTTTTTACACCTTCAGGCAAGCTTGAATTTATTTTACTCAAATATTCAATAATTCGTGATCGTGCCCAATATAAATCAGTACCGTCTTCAAAAATCACATATACATATGAGTATCCAAAATCTGAAATACCTCGAATAGTTTTTATTTTGGGAGCGCCCAGTAAAGATGTCACAATGGGGTAAGTCACTTGGTCTTCTATAACATCCGGTGATCTATCCCACTTAGAATAAATAATGACTTGGGTATCTGACATATCTGGAATTGCATCTAAGGGCATGCGATGAATAACTTGATAAGCCCCTACAAGAGCTACTAAGGTAACTAAAATTACAAATATTTTATTCTTCGCACTGAATTCAATAATTTTTTCAATCATGGTAACTATCCCTAGTTTGTGTTTTTTAAGGCACGATTGAGTACCGATTTTAATTTAGATTCAGAATCAATTAAAAAATTTGCACTCGTTACAATTTTATCGTTTTCATTTAAACCTTCAACGACCTCATAATAATCTTGTGTTTTTTCTCCTAATGTTACTCGTTTAGGAATAAACTTGCCATTGTCTTTAACTAAAAATACAAATGAGTCACCTTCAGAAAACAAAATTGAATCCTCAGGAATTGCAAGCTTCTCACCAAACTCAATTTCAATCGTAACATTCATAAAAGTATCCGGTCTCAAAATTCCTTTTGGATCAGGGACCTCAGCTCTAACACGAATTGTTCGACTTTGCCCATTTAAGACAGGACTTATTGATGAAATGTTCCCCACAAATGTTTCATGAACTTTAGACGGAATTGTTGCTAGTATTTTTTGACCTACTTTTATACCACTCATTTCGTGTTCAAATACCTCTGCATAAATCCAAGCCTTACCTTGAGGTAAAAGTAAATTTAAACTGTTATCATATGAGTCTTTAATTTTATCGATTTTACTTTCATTTAGACCTAATAATTTTAATTTTGTCCTTGAAGATTGTAATAGTTCAAAAATTTGCTTTTTCATTTCAACGACAGAGCCAGATTGAACTTGTTTCCAAGTTGCATAAGCCTGTCTGTACTCTTCAATAGCAGTGTACAACTCAGGATCAAATGCAACTTTTCCTGTTGCTCTAACTTTACGAATAAGATTTTTTTTACTGACAGTTCCAAAAGTTACACCAATTAACTGCTGACGCTCAAATCCCAATTCAATATCATCACGGCCTGAAATGTTTGAAACTGGGGAACTTATGGGATTTGCTGTATTCAAAGATTCTTCTTCAACCAATTGTAAATCCATATGACAAATCGGACAAGTGCCAGGATGATCTGAAACTATGTGTGGATGCATTGGACATCTATAGATTTGCTTTTTCTCTGGAGGAAGCTCTACTTTTTTATTATCAACAGTAGTTTGGTTAATTTTTTGATTTTGAAAAATCCCTAAATTAACAGTAATCAAATATCCGCTTATTGAAGCAATGAATGCTATTATAATTAAGTAAATCCAAAATTTATTCTTCATAATCGCGCCTCTCAATTTAATATTGAACTATATTATATTTTAATTTTAATTCCGAACTTAATTTGGCCAAATCAATTTTTGTTTCTTCATACTTAAATTGTGACTCAAAAAATCCATTAAGTGAATTCAGTAAATCTGTATATCGAATTTTTCCGGTTTTATAGTTAGACAATGAAGACACATAGGATTGTTGTGAAAGAGCTAATAGTCCGCTTTCAAAAAACTTCTTCTTTTTAATAATTTGTATATATTTAAAAAGAGCATTTTTAATTGCTGCTTTTGTCTCTCTTCGTGTCAACTCAACTTCATGGTCAGTAATAATTTGTTTACTTCTTGCAATCTGAATATCACTTCGAAAATCTCCAGCACCCCATAAAGGCAACTCTAATGATATTCCATATCCATTTTCATTTCCTTTTTTAAAATACATTAATTCAAATTCAGGAAAAAACTTTGCTTTTTGAGACGAAACAAATTCTTTTTCAGCAATACTCTTCTCTCGAATAATCTGAACCTGGTATGAGGATTCAATGAGACGGTGCAACTGAGGTTCATCATTCAAAATAAAATTGAGTTTATCCTCAGTAAAAAAAATTGCAGGTACAGCTATTTGATAAAGGTTTATATCACTTTCACCAATTATTATATTGAGTTCATTTTTTTTTGTTTCTATTTCAGATTCTAAATTTAAAAGCTCTTCACTTTTTTCAATTTTTGCAATTTGAATATTTAGTAATTCTGTTTGACTCATTTTCTCTAGAACATATTGATTCTTAAAATTTGAAATAAGTTGATCAAAAATTTTTTGTTGTTCTGTAAGCAGTTCTTTTCGTTTATTTAATAACAGTAATTCATATTGAATTTGATTTATATTATTTATCTCAAAATTACGCGCTAGTTTATTTTTAATTTCTTGAGATTTATTTTTTGAATTATATGAGGCATCCAAAAAATACCATTCAAGCAAAGAAGGTATTTTTTGTGTGAAAGTCCATACTGGATTTTCATCATCAATATTCATTTTTTCATATTTTAGCTCTGGATTTTGAAATCTAAACTCTTTTTCATACTCAGCATTGAGTAAATTGTATTCTTCTAAGTTTAGAAGTAAATTTGGGGATTGAAATACAACGCTCTCTAACTCATGTTCAGTTACGGCATTTGAAAACGAAAAAAATATTATGTTAATTAAAAAGTAAAAACCTAATAGACGTTTACAAAGTTGATTTTGCCGAAAATAAATAATCATAAAAACTCCAAAGAAGAATCATTTTCTTGTTTGCTTAGTTTAATTAACCTAAAAACTCATTTTAAGTTAAGACTTCTAAACAATGATAGCAAATATTCTTTTCTTCTTTAGAGCTATTTTAGAGCTATTTTATAACTTTAAATTATCTTGCGTATCGCTTATTCATGCTTTCGCGAATTTCAGCACCCTCAATACTTAAACGTGTCCATGGAATTGCTCTTAATCTGTCTTGCTCAATAAGCTCTTCAGTTTCTTCACAAATTCCATAGCTTCCATTTTCAATTCTTAAAAGTGCATTTTCAATTTCAAGTAATTGATGTCTTAATCGTTCATGCATAGTTAGAGCTTCAACTTCTGCCAAGACTCTCATTGTTTGATCTGCTTCATCTCCACCTTTTTCGTCGGCATTAAGATCAAATCTTGATTCTCTGACTCTATTTAAAATTTCAGTTTTGACTTGAAGAAGTTTCATTTTGCACTCTTTTAAAAGTGTTGTTGGAATTTGCGACATCTTTGTCTCCCCCTAAACTCCGTTTAGTTAATATTTTTTAAGATTTGTTTATTTCGTCATAATAATTTATTCGTTTCAAGAGAAATCTTACATTTCCTTAAAAAAAATAAACAGATTATTTAAACTTGAAATCTAAATCTCAAAATTTGAGCCATTAAAATAAAAATAGTAATCGAATACAACAATTTTCTTACATTTAATGAAAATTTAATTGATGCTATATAGCTATTTAATTGAACATCTAGTCAAACTTTCATCCAGAATAAAACATAATTTCCATAAATCTGGCCTCTGAGCATTTATGCAAGTGAGTTATAATAATGCAATGAATTCAATTTTCTTAAATTTAATGTTTTCACTTTTTTTAATTTCTTTAGGAAGCAAATCAATGGCTGCCTATATTGATTTGAACTATTTTAGTTTCACTGATCAATTTACAAATGCCTCTGTTAATTCTTACACTCGTTCAATTTACGATTTAACAATTGGTTTTGAAGCCACAAACAATAAACAAATTGTTTTAGGATTAAATTCGGGCTCTGCGCAGATAAAAAATAAAGAAGGCTCATCAGAAACTTCATTCACAACTTCAGATCTAGGTTTAAAATTTATTTATTTTTGGAATAAAAATCGAACTTGGAGTACTTCTTTAATTTATTATTTTACTTCTACAGCTAAATATAATGACGGGACAGGCACAGAAGTATCTTACCGTGGCACTGGAATAAAATTTGATTTTGGGTACAACTTTTGGTTAAGCGACGCAATAGCATTAGCCGCCAAAATTCATTTTTATAATCCTTCGTTTAAAGAAAGTGTTACAAACAATATCATCACAGATGTTTCCTATAAAAGAACCATCATTTATCCTAATTTTACTTTTATTTTTAGTTTTTAATTCTGATTCTGATTTTTTATTTTTAATATTAGAATTTTTATGTGAATTTTTTTAATCAAAAAATTTCTTTTATAAGAAAGTAAAAAAAAATCCCAAGGAGCAGCTCTGACATATAAACCCAGGTTTGTTAAGGTGGGTGGCCATGATAACAACTTTAGGCTTCTCAATACAGAGTTGAGCTTGCACACCATTGTCAGGGACAGCCCCCGTACTTTTACTTGTAGGGTTTATTTCTCAGTAGCCTTTGCCCCTTGAGACAACAACAGAATAGCCTCTTATTATCGAGAGGTCAATACACTCTATAAAACAAAGATTGTCACTCTTCTCAAATTGAGACATATTCGATGTTGATGATTTAAAGGAGACGCATTTTGAACCAACTTATAAATTTAACTTTACAATTTGTAGATATTATCCTTCACCTCGATGTGCATTTAAATGATTGGGCAATTTGGATGGGCCCTTGGTTATATTTAGTATTATTTTTTATTATTTTTGCCGAAACTGGGTTTGTGGTAACTCCATTTTTACCTGGTGATTCATTATTATTTGCTGTTGGAGCATTAGGAGCTGTAGAAAATAGTGCGTACTCAGTCCACGTAATGGCTTTACTTCTAATCTTTGCTGGTATTCTTGGTGATTTCGTAAATTACAGTATCGGAAAATATTTAGGTCCAAAAATATTTAAAAAAGAAGATTCAATTTTCTTTAACAAAGATCATTTACGTAAAACTCAAATTTTTTATGATCAGCATGGGCCTAAAACAATTATCATTGCTCGATTCGCACCAATAATTAGAACCTTCGCGCCTTTTGTGGCAGGCATTGGACATATGAATTATTTTAAATTTGCAGCTTATAATACAACTGGCGCCATTGCATGGGTTGCTTCGTTTTTATATGCTGGTTATTTTTTTGGAAACATACCCTCAGTAAAAACAAATTTTCATATAATAATTATTGCAGTAATTTTCTTAAGCATAGTACCAGTATTGGTTGGTTGGATCAAGAGTCGTAAACTAAATACTCAAGCTTAATAAAGGTTCTATTAAAAGTTTTTTAATAGAACCTACTAACTAAGAATTCCATAAAAAAATAAATTTTTAAATAAATGAATTAGTTTTGAAACCCTGTTGTCTGAAGTTTATAATTAGTACCATTTACTTCTGTTTCAAATAATAAATATTTAAAACAATCTTTTCTACCTAAAAAACTAAGTTTACTTAAGAAAGAAGTATCTTCATTACAGCTAACTTCTTCATTGTAATCATTCTGATCTAAGAAAAGTTCATGGTATGAAATTCCTCTAACAGTATCATCTGTTCCACTGCCAAGCATCCCAATTATAATTTCTTTACTTTGATTTTGATCATCAACAAAGGTGCCAACTAATCTTTTCAACCAAGATTGAGGTTCTCCTCTTTCTCCTGTTTTAACTTTAAATGAATTTAACTGATCATACTTAATTGGGTAAAACTTTCTATCAAAATTATAACTTCTATTACCATAATTTTCACCAATACCAATTTCCATCATTTTTTCATTATTCTCATCAATTGATGTCGTCAAACATACTTTCCAACTACTCATACACATATGTCTTGCAATTTCTCTATTACTTTTGATTTCCTTTGCAAAAGCAGTAGAAAACTGACTTGCAATAATAAAAATTAATACTAAATATTTCATTTCTCCTCCAAGAATTTAATTTTCTTACTTTTTTGGTAAGAGATAAATATATAGATTACTAAAGTTTTTCGCAACTGTAGACATTTAAACACTAGAGACAAAAATAGGACTTTAATTTAACTAATTAAATTCAATGTATTAAGAAAAATTCTTAATACATTATTAAAAATAACAGCAAATTAATAAGTCTGAAATTATCACATAGCACTCAAAATTATTCATCAGCAATATTTTATTCGACTATGACTTTTTGATTGATTTGACCAAAAATAGACTCACCGTTAATATCTAGCATTTCAATTGAAATTTCATCGCCATTTTTCATAAATGGCGTTTTCATTTCGCCCATTTTTATTTGCTCAATCATTCGCACTTCTGCCAAACAACTTGAACCTACAGATTCATCTTCATTAGAAACAGTACCACTACCAATTATGGTGCCCGCTTGAAGATCTCTTGTTTTAGCTGCATGAGAAATAAGTAGATAGTAAACTGTATTTAATAACAACTGTAGACTTTTATACAGTAGTGACAAAAAAGAAAGAATTGACTACTAATTACTAACTAATAGATACGATCTTTTTTTTAAAAAATTTAACAGTTCTGTAACTTAAGATTTAAAAAACTTTTATAATTTTAAAATACGTATTTTGGCTCACATATTGCAATGTATATTCTTGAGGAGTAAATATGAACTTTAGTTTTTTTATAAAAACATTTTTTATTTTGATATTGCTAATTCGCATTGAAACTTATGGTAACACTAAGGATCCCCATAGTTACGCCAACTATGAAGAAGTTCAAGTTACCCATATGGATTTTACACTTAATCTTGATTTTGAACAACAGTTGTTAAATGGGATTATAAAATTAAAACTCATGCGAAAAAATAAAACCGCTTCTTTAATTCTAGATACCTTTGATTTAAATATAAAAAATATCTTACTCATTTCAAACGAGGGCAAAAAAACTAATACTCAATTTAAATTTCATGATAAAGATCCAAATTTAGGATCGGCATTAGAAATTCAGTTATCTGAAAAAACTGTTTACGTAGAAATTGAATATACTACAAATAATACAGGACCTGGTTTTCAATGGCTTTCAAAAGATTTAACTTTATCCAAACAACCTTTCTTTTTTACTCAAAGCGAATCAATAGGTGCTCGCTCTTGGTTTCCATGTCAAGACTCTCCTGCTGTTAGAGCTACTTATACTGCAAGTGTGAAGGTATCAGACCCTAGTTTAATTGCATTAATGAGCGCTGAGAACCCTGTTGAGGTTAATCCAAATGGATTATATAGTTTTAAAATGGATATTCCAATACCTTCATATTTAATTGTATTAGTAAGTGGAAATATCAAATTCAAATCCCTTGGAAGACGTTCTGGTGTTTATGCTGATCCTTTAAAGCTAGAAGAGGCTGCGCATGAGTTTGAAGACATAGAAAAATATATTAATATTGCAGAATCTTTGTTGGGAGAATTTAAATGGGGTCGCTTTGATATGTTGGTAATGCCTTTTAGTTTTCCTTATGGAGGAATGGAAAATCCACGATTAACCTTTGTGTCAGATAGTATAATAGTTGGTGATAAATCTCAAATGTATACTGTGGCCCATGAACTCTCCCATTATTGGGCAGGAAACGCCACTACAAATGCTAATTGGAACGAGTTTTGGTTAAATGAAGCAGTTACTACTTATTTTGAAAAAAGAATTATTGAAAAAGTAAATGGTAAATCTTTCTTAGAATTAGAAGATGAGTTTGATTGGATTTCATTAAATAAAGATATTAATATTTTTCATAAAGATGATTTTAATATTTTAAAATTAAAAATGAATTTAGTTGGACGCCACCCTGATGAAGGTTTTACTGGAATCCCGTATAACAAAGGTTATCGGCTTCTAAGATACCTGGAAGAATTTATCGGAAGAAAGAAATTTGATAAATTTTGGATTAACTATTTTAAAAAATACTACAT
Organism: Bdellovibrionales bacterium; assembly: GCA_005793345.1. GTDB lineage: Bacteria > Bdellovibrionota > Bdellovibrionia > Bdellovibrionales > Bdellovibrionaceae > SXSU01. The sequence continues at coordinate 5,060 of SXSU01000092.1, read as the reverse complement.
GAAAAGCATAACAACGGAATTGTTCTTGAGCGAATTACAAAGTTTTTCCCAACTAGAACATTTAAACTTAGACTGGTTTACTATTGACTCTTGGATCTATGATTTTGATTTTCCTAAATCTTATAAAGAGCCGCAATCTGAACAAATTACTAAAATTTATTTATTAAAAAATGAACTTAGCACTCAAAGTCAAGAGCTGAGATTAACTTTACAAAGCTTAACTCCTACTGGGAAGATCTTACTTCTTTTCAAACTAGTTCAAGAATCAAATTTGGTTGGTAATAGTTTGGACTTTTTATACCAATCATTAATTGGCCCTGATTTAAAAAATAAAGTCATCCTCAAAAGATGGTATGAGCTTTGCTCAAAACTAAAAAATAAAAAGTATCTTCAAGGAATGGAAGAGTTTTTAAAATTTGCAGGATCAGATGTTTGGTTAAAACCAATTTATGAAAATTTATTAAACTCCGAAGATAGAGAGTTAATTGATTTTGCAAAAAGAGTATATAAAGAAAATCGAATTAACTATTTTCCAAGTGTTCAAAATACTCTAGATAAAATTTTTAATACTAAGATATAACGACTTTTTGATTAATTTGACCAAAAATAGACTCACCGTTAATATCTAGCATTTCAATTGAAACTTCATCGCCATTTTTCATAAATGGCGTTTTCATTTCACCCAATTTTATTTGTTCAATCATTCGTACTTCAGCCAAACAACTTGAACCTACTGATTCGTCTTCATTAGAAACAGTACCACTTCCAATTATGGTTCCCGCTTGAAGATCTCTTGTTTTAGCTGCATGAGAAATAAGTTGACCAAAATTAAAGTGCATTTCTTTTGCGTTAGCTTTGCCAAAAAATTTCCTATTATAGTTTACCAATAATGGCAGTTGAACACGACCATTGACCCAAGCTTCACCCAATTCTTCTGGTGTAACACAAAAAGGAGATAACGCTGATGCGGGCTTGCTTTGAAAAAAACCAAATCCTTGAGCCAATTCTGCGGGGATCAGGCCACGAAGTGAAATATCATTGATCAATAATATAAGCTTAATATGCTTTAATGCCTCTTCGGCAGAAATTCCTTGAGGAACAAAATCAGTAACAACTCCAACCTCTCCTTCAAAATCAGTCCCATAGTTAAAATCCGCCACCTTAATATTCTCTGTTGGATTTAAAAATCTACCGCTCTCACCCTGATACATCAAAGGAACTGTTTCTAGTGTTTCAGGCAATGGAGCTTTGCGCGCCATTCTTACTAATTTTACATGCTGAATAAATGCTGATCCATCTGCAAATAGTGGAGCCGAAGGTACACATGCCATTAAATCTTTTTCATTTATATTAAAAGCATCTTTTTCTTTTCCTTCGTTTAGAAATTTATATTTTTTTTCCAAAATTGGGGAAACTTCATTCCAATTTTCAATTGCATCAGAAAAATTTTTTGCTATGTCGGAAACTTTAATTGCAGATTTTAAGTTCTTACTTACAATTATAAGTTCACCATTTTTTTTGCCGCTAATAAGAGTTCCTAATTTCATTTTTTAATTCTCCTCTTTTTAATAACTGCCATGAGTAAGTTTGATCTCTTCACGATTATATCAAACACAACAGCCATAAGTAGTTATTCTCATGATTGTCTGGGATGATCTTATTCACCTAACCTTAGAAAATAATAAAACTTCTCACTTAAAATCTGAATTTTGATGTATATTTAATATTTTCTAAATCCAAATTTTATTAAATAAAAATTCTTTGATATTGAATTTAATTCGAAAATTAATTCGCAGTTAAATAATTTTTACTTTCAGGGAAACCCTAAACTAGTTTAATAAGTTTTGACAACATACAACTGGATTTTGGTAGAGGGCGACGTGGATTTTTATGGGTTGCTTTGACTCTAGAAAAAGGTAGGTAGTAAACTACTTTCATGAATAAAATTAATTTTTTAAAAATACCTCTATTTTTTACTTTTATATTAAATTTTCTAATTTTAATCAGCCCCCTTCCGTCCAGGTCTGAAGTCCTGTTTGAAGGTTACTCTAAGGTTCTTATTGGTGGTTCCCATGTAGGTTATTTTGTTAATCAATACTCCTTTGATTCTAAAAAGAAAACTTTTTCTGGAATTTATTTGTTAAAAACTAATGAGCTTGGCGGCTCCATAAATGAATCTGTAAAGGCCACCTCAAATGAAAAACTCGAGCCTTTATCTTTTCAATATACAAGTGTAAACGGGGGAAAAACTAAAGTAATTGAAGGTACTTTTAAAAAGAATAAACTAAATCTTAAAATTACAGATAATGGAAAGGTTTCAAAAAGTACCAAAAATATTGAACCTGGTATTTTTTTAAGTCAGTTTCTTGGCTATGTGATGTTAAAAAGTCCACAAGGGATGAAAACTGGTACTAAATATGAATATAAAGCCATTGCAGAGGAAGATGGAGAGATTACATCTGGAATTGCGCAAATTGGTGAAATTGAAATTTTTAAGGGCCTTAAAGTTTATAAAATATTAAATGAGTTTAAGGGTGTTCAGTTTGTAAGTTTAGTAACAGAAAAAGGTGAAGCTCTTTCAACTAAATCTCCAAGTCAAGCTATTGAAACTGAATTAGTCAATAATCCCAAAGACGCTATAAAAGATTTTAGTTTTAGTGAAAAAAACATGACTCTTTTATTTGGATCTGTTCCTAAAGGAATAACGCATTCACTTTATGAATCGACCGCTAGTGCTGCCACAACCTCAACTCCCTTACCAACCCAAACACCTTCTGCGATTAAAGAAGAGAAAAGCCAAGATAGCTTAAAGTTAAATTCAAATATACCTCCATCAAAGCAGCATGGCGTTCCTGGAGGCAAAGGTATTCAATTAAAAACTGGAAAATAAATTTAAAAAGGATGACTTAATTATGAAATTACAACACATGTTAGGACAATTAATGTTTATGGGAGTTTCATCTACAAAACTCACCACGGATGAAAAAAAATTTATTACATCTAATAATATTGGTGGAATTGTTTTATTTGCACGAAATGTAGAAAGTCCTGAACAAATTCATTCTTTATGCACAGAAATTCAAAAATTAAGACATGATTTACCAGATAAATCTCCTTTTTATATTGGCATCGATATGGAGGGGGGACGAGTTCAAAGACTTAAATCTCCATTTACCCAATGGCCTTCTTTACAAAAATTAGGCGCATTAAATTCTCCTTCTCTTTGCTTTCAATTCTCTTACTGCATGGGAAAAGAACTTAAGTCCGTTGGAATCAATCTAGATTTTGCACCCTGCCTTGATGTTCTAACTAATCCTAAAAATACAGTTATAGGGGATCGCTCTCTTTCATCTGATCCAGAAATGGTAAGTAAGTTATCCTCGGCTCTTGTAAGAGGTTATCTTAAATCTGAAATCATGTCTTGTGTGAAACACTTCCCTGGACACGGGAACACACTACTTGATAGTCATTTTGATCTTCCAATTGAAAGCTCTGACTTAAATCGACTCAATGAAATTGAATTACTTCCTTTTAAAAAGGCTTTTAAATCAAGAGTGGATATGGTCATGACTTCACATATTTTATTTCATAATATTGATGACAAATGGCCTGTGACTTTATCAGAAATATTTCTGAAAAAAATAATCAGAGAAGAATGCCGTTATCGTGGTTTAATCATTTCAGATGATTTAGATATGAAAGCTTTGACAAATAAATATTCAACTGAAGACATTGCTGTAAGAGCAATTGAAGCCGGCGTTGATATGCTTTTATATTGTAATGAACCACTTAGCCCTCCTCTTGCCATTCAAGCCATAACTAGAGCTGTCGCCGATGGTAGAATTAAAGAAGAGCAAATCAAAAGTATTTATGAAAAAATTCAATCCCATAAAACTGAATCACTTACTCAGGCTGATCCTGAACCATGGAGTGAAGCAAAACAATGGATTGGACATTCTGATCATCAAAAAATTGCACAAGCGATTTTAGATGGCAAAGTTCCAGAGGGATTAGCAAGTTAAGAATTTATACCACAGGGTTTTTTAATAAAAATAATCTAAACAGTGGATTTGAAAGTCGATACCCTTTTGCTTCTTCTTCCACCAGCCCGTTATTGTATAACTTGTTTATCGATTTTTTAATTCCTGACAAACTTAATTCTGTCATTGCTTGAAATGATTTACTTTGAATTTCTAAAGTATACTCATTTTTAGCTAGAGCAGAAAGTATTTTTCCCTCTGAGCTAGTCAGCTGCTTTAATTGAAAATAAAAACTTTCTGATTTTGCATTTATTAGCTCATCAATTAATGTGAACAATTTAGTATTGTTAATCTTTTCTTTTTTACATTTAGATTGAATATAAGAACCTATCTCACAAATCGTATTTGGGACATCTAAAGAAATTTTTAACAATTCACTCAATGCTTCTTCTGCTAAATTTACTTTTATTGGGTTCAATCTCTCTTCAAAAAATTCTACCCAATCTTGTAAGGGTATCGGTTTTAAGATATACTCATCTGCAAAATTAAAAAATGGAGATTGGTAACTTGTGAATATCTCATTGAGTAATCTTCTTTTACTTCCTAAAAATAAAATTGGTGTGTTTTTTAAGGTTTGCAAATCTGTTCTTAGCAAGCTTAAGGTATCATCTACGTCTTTTATATCTTGAAACTCATCAAATATAAACAAGCAGTTATATTTTTTAGATAATTCTAAATAATTTTTAGTAATGCTAGAAATTGATGGACCCTGACCTTTTTTTACAGCTAAGCCAAAGGAAGCTTCTCCCGTAATAGGATTGGTATCAAATGCTATTGTCATATTTTTTATGATTTGCTTTGCAGCTTCAAAGAGCTTTTGAGCAGGAATATATTCCTCCATTCCTTCTGCAAGTCCTTTTGATAGTCTAAACGCTACTTCTTCTTTTGTTTTGGTTCCCATAAAATCACAGTAAATCGCCATAAAGTTTTTTGATTTTAATTCTTGTGGAATTATATTTTTAGATATTGAACTTTTCCCGCATCTTCTAGGCGCATAAAGCACTATTTTTTTTTATTTTT
>SXSU01000091.1 GCA_005793345.1 Bdellovibrionales bacterium | reverse complement strand
TCAGAGGTTGCGAAAAAAAGAAAGGCATTGAAAGCAGAAGTTGACTCACAAGCACCGATCAATTAGCACTACGCCATCAACTGGCCAAATTTAATTGGCGCCATAAACAAAATCTGGTCAAATTTAAAAGTCGGATAACAAAAGTAGAACAACTAAACATTCTACTCAAAGAATTAATGAATGCCGTTGCTTAAAAAAGGGTTGTTTGTTATACACTCATGGAATGGATAATGATGTTGATTTACTATTAATTTCTAGATCAAACCTAATGAATACGGAAAAGTTACTTTCTGATTATCTTAATGTATCAAAATCACATATTTATTTGTGTGAAAGATACGGATGCAATGGATTATGGAATAATTCAAATTATGATTATCCCCATTCAAATAAGATAGATAATAATGTTTTTTTATTCGATGCTTTTAAAGAGAAATTGAATACTAAGGACAATGAAATCTAATGGTGTAGCATGTTATTTAACCTCCGAAAACTCATCCCACCATGTTGATGAGCACTCACAGCTTCACGGCCAACGCATCCACTAGCTTCCACCAAAGTGCCTACCACACCCAATAGAAAAGCCAACAACAAAACACTTCTTATAAATTGCACAACACCAGACATAAATTCCTCCAAAGTTTAAAAATTCCTAACCGCCGCAAACATGCCAATCATGAAAGCTCGGCTACCAAAAACGAATGACCAAAAGCCATCGCCATTTCACCTTTGAGGGAATCGAATATCTGTGAGTGGATTATCTGAATAACCGATTGGATTTTGGAACCCATCCCTTTGGCATTGATCAACTCAACCAACGCCACCAGGATCGAACGAAACCCCAATTCAAGGGTTCAAACACCATCCTCCAACCAACCTGTCATCACAACCCGAAAACAGTCTCTGCCAACACGCCCAAATGACCTGATTTTAGAGGTAAAATCTGTCATCAAACGTGTCATCATCTGTCATCAAGCTGGGAAATCTGCTGAAATTTCATGAAATAAAGATCCGCAATCGCTCTTTCGATTTACGTGTTTTCAACTATTTAGGATTATTTGTTTTTAGACTTGTACCTTTTTTGAACCAACTTTTCGCGGGGAAAAATTGGGGTGACCGACGGGGCTTGAACCCGCGACACTCGGAATCACAATCCGATGCTCTACCAACTGAGCTACGGCCACCACATTATAAATCAATTGAACAAAAGTTTATATTTCACTAATTTTATAAAATCAATAGTGAAATTTGACAAAACGCAATCATTTCTTGTTAAAAACGTTTTATTCTATAAGAAATTTCAAATGGTAGAGGTTAGGTATAGTAATTGTCTAATTAAGCTGACCATTTCGTTTACATAAAATAACTTAATTTCTAACCCTGTGGATAAATACAAGTATCTGAATTATAATCATTAACACTTATTAAGAGTTTTAATAATATTTAGTATGATAAGTTTATAAATTTATTAATTTATTAGTATTTTAAACTCAATAAAAAATAAACTTAACTAGAATAATTTTAGTTAAAATAAATTATTATAAAACATATTAAATTAGAATAATAAAATTAAATTACTTTGAAATTACTAATAGGAGTGAATTGTGAAATTAAAATTAAATGAATTAAAAAATACAAACTTAAAAAAAGTAGTACTTGGAGTTCATATTTTTCTTGGAACCTTAACTTCTATGACAATAGCTCATGCAGAAACTAAAGACTCTCCAATTTCTGTAAGTTTAAGTTCTGTTAACTCAGAATTTTATTGTAAACCAGAAATAGCAAGTAAAGGTTATTTTGGAGATGAAAAGGTAAACTTACCTGCTGAAGTTGTTACAGAGAAAAGTAACGCACGATTTTCAAGAACTGACACCATATTAGAATCTCCTGAAGGAAAACTAAAAGTCGAAATTAAAAAAAATGGAGAATATACTACAGTTTGTAGTTTTGATAAAAAAATTGAGTTGAATTTGTCGGGTGATATCTATTATTCAGAAATTTTGAAAAAGTTTATTATTGTGAATTTTTCTGTATCTAACCAGTGGTATGACATTTATTCTGTCGAAAATGATGAATGTAAATTTGTTGGTTCAACTGTTAATGAAAATGATTATTCTGAAAACACAACTGCGGCACTTAGAAAGATTTTATCTGATCCATCTGTCGTCAATGCATCATCATCGAATGATGAGAGTGGTGAGTTATCTTCAGGAGTAGATGTCCCAGTGTGTGCTAAATAATATATTTTTTTAGTATAAAAATGCAAACTTTGGTTTGTATTTTTATAATACGGAGTTATTCAAAATCACTGCTTATTGTTAAGTATGATATAAACAAAAAGCGATCATACTTAATCATGAGTAGTAATTTATATTAAGCATGATCGTAAAAAACGATTTTCTTTTATTCAATTAATCTATAAAATCTCTATTAACTATAAAAACTAACTGTTTTTGATTGTTTCTGATAAAATCGCACAAGAGATCAGGCTTAATCAAAAGTTGTTATTTTAAATTTTAATTTTAAAATTTATATAAACGGAGATTTATGGAGTCATTATTTACTGCAGAACTTATTATAGCTTTTTTCACATTATTTTTATTAGAACTTGTACTTGGAATTGATAATATAATTTTTATCTCAATTATGTCAGGTAAATTGCATAAGTCAGAACAAGGTAAAGCGCGTACCATAGGATTAAGTTTAGCAGTCTTTACTAGAATATTACTTTTGTTGTCGTTAAGTTGGATTATAACTTTGACGGAACCAATTTTCACTCTCTTTAATAATGAAATTTCCGGACGTGATTTAATATTATTAATAGGGGGTTTATTTTTAATATTAAAATCTACACTTGAGATTCATCATAAATTAGAAGGTGAGGATGGTAGTCAGTCTAAGTCAGTAAAACCAAGTCTTGGGGCAATTATTTTTCAAATCTTAATACTTGATATAGTGTTTTCATTGGATTCAGTAATTACTGCAGTAGGGATGGTAAGTGATGTGAGAATCATGATTGCCGCAGTTATATTCTCAACTCTAGTTATGATTTTTGCTGCTAAATCAATTGGAGATTTTGTTGAAGCTCATCCTACCATTAAAATATTGGCTCTTTCATTTTTACTAATGATTGGACTTACACTTGTAGTTGAATCATTTGATGGTCACATCGCTAAAGGATACGTTTACTTTGCAATGGGTTTTTCAATCTTCGTTGAGATGCTTAATATTAAGTTTCGAAAAAAATCTCAAAATGATGACCATGTCAAATTACGAGAAAGAATTGCTGAATAAGAGTTATTAAATAATAATTAAAATTTAATAATTTAAAAATAACATTTTTATTATTATTTTATTATTTTATTATTAATAATTTATTATAAATTATTAATAATTATTGAATAGTTGTTGCTGAATATCAATTTTTTGTAGACTCGGGGTAATTTTTTTAAACACCCCAAGGCATGCAACTCAAATTTAAAAAATATTTGTGTATTAAATAAAGTTTATACTTTTATAACTTAATATTATAAAGCAGCAGGTAAAGTTATAGTCGTATTGCTATAAAATGTATTTGGTGAAACCCATTGCACCTGAGTATCATCAAAACTTGCGGTGCTGACTTGTGTAGATGTTTCAGAGCAAGTGTTATTCCAAAGTGCTGTTGTGCTGTCTGCTGCTGTTGAGCAAAAAGGGTTTTGATAAGTCGCAATTTTATTACTTGTCCAAATATTTGCGACCACATCGCAAGTTACTGCGTTTCCCCCTTTTGAGGCGATATTTGTACTATAACTATTACAAATATTATTTAAAGCATAATAGTTAGATTGAGATGGAAAATCGCTTGTACCTACATTGCGTTTCATTAAATAAACATTGGATTTCGCAGCAACTTTATCTGCAATATATTCGGTATAAATGTTTGCACTAATATCATCGGACTCAGTGGTTGCACATGTGGGAGAAGAATTATCTGTCATTATCCAATGTCCATTATAGAGCATTGATTTTCCAATCCAAAGTTGATCATTCATATGCATTACAATTTTAAGTTGAGATGGAGCTGTTGGATTATCATCATTACATTCAAAGCCTACTCCAGTAATTGTAATTAACCAGTGAGTAGGATCTGTATAAGAGAGTGTTACATCTATTTTACCTTGATTAGGTGTATCAGCTTTTCTCTGTGAAGTGGGAATTTGAGAAAAATCCATACTCAACTGATAATTATTAGTATTGCTTGAAAAATAAATATAGCTTTGTGAGCTTGAAGTATTTTTACCCAAGATTGAAAATACACTAGCACTTGTTTTAGAATAATCTACTGTTAAGTCAGAACTCGTTATCGTTCCGCTCTTACCATCTTCAACATTTTGAATTAAAACAGAAAGTCCGGCTAATAGCTTATTCATCAATCCAAGATATTGTTTTCCAATGTCAATATACAGTTTTACTAAAATTGGTTGGCAAGAAAATAAATCATAATCAGCACAAACATTTGTTGAAGAGAAATTTTTTAATGAGGCAGTAGCTGCAGTTGAATTTGATTTTAAAGAATCTGGAGTGTAGTTTTCTTCAACAGTGTTTATATCAGTTAAAGCTTGTGCTGCAATTCCAGAATAACCAGAGTCTTTTGTGGAGTCTTCTTTCTTCTTAGTGCAAGAATTTATTAGCAAAGATACACAAAGTGTAGAAATGAAAATTGAAATTGAAAAAAACAAAGCTGATGAGATTTTATTATCCTTCATATTTTTATAATTCCTTTTTTGTAAATTCTTTTATGTCAATTAGTTCCTTTTAATTGAGTCTCAACTATTGTTTTGAATTTATTTAAATCGAAAGGTTTTTTAATAAATTCCTCTGCTCCTATTTCAAAAGCCTTTTTCATGTCAATTTCTGTAAACTGGCCAGATACATAAATGAGAGGGATTTTTTTTAGATCTTGATGTTCTTTTAGTAATTGTCCTAATTCAAAACCATCAACCCAGGGAAGACCTATATCTAAAATAATCAAATCGATGGGGTTATCATCTAAGACAGTACTCAGTTGGGTGGCATCACTGGCCACTTTAACTACGTGACCAAGTGACTCTAAGATTTTTTTCATTGCTGATCGCATAGCCTCATCGTCTTCAACGACAAGAACAACTTTGGGTTCCAGCTTTTTTTTAAGTTCTCTAAATTGATTCAACTCGACTATAGTCTGAGTTGCCATCTTACTCCTTGATAGCTTTTCAATTTTTTCAACCAGATCCTTGGTTCGTATTTTTTTTTGCATCAATGGCTCCCTTCTTTTTCTAACCATCTTTCGCAATCAAGAGCAGCAGTACATCCTGATCCTGCTGCTGTAATAGCTTGGCGATAAACAAAATCTTGTACATCACCAGCTGCAAACACTCCCGGAATATTAGTATATGAAGTTCCCGGTTGAGTCTTGATATATCCATTATCATGCAATGTAATTTGCCCTTTGAAAAGGTCTGTATTTGGTTTGTGACCAATTGCTAAAAATAAACCTTGCATCGATTTTTCTTGGATTTCTCCATTAACTGTGTCTTTAAGTTTAAGTTTGTTTACAGTTTTACCATCACCCAAAACTTCAATAACTTCTTTATTATATAAAACTTCAATTTTTGGGTGCTTTAAAACTCGATCACTCATAATTTTTGAAGCTCTAAATGAATCCTTTCTATGGATCAAGTAAACCTTTTTTGCAAAGCGAGTAAGAAATTGAGCCTCTTCCATTGCAGTATCACCGCCCCCAACAACGCCCACTTCTTGGTCCCTAAAAAAAGCACCATCGCAAGTTGCGCAAGCAGAGACTCCCTTGTTCATATATTCTTTTTCTGAAGGTAAACCTAAATATTTTGCACTTGCACCAGTTGAAATAATGATTGATTGAGCCTGATACATTTGTTGACCAACATAAACTTTAAAAGGACGTGAACTAAAATCAACTTTTGTTACATTTCGAGTAATAAATTTTGTACCAAAACGTTCAGCCTGTTTGCGCATTACCGTGATCAAATCAGGTCCAGTAATTCCGTGTTCAAATCCAGGATAATTTTCAACTTCCGTGGTGAGCATAAGTTGTCCACCTGATTCCTCACCTTCAATCATAAGAGGTGAAAGACGAGCGCGAGCTGCGTACACGGCAGCGGTAAGGCCTGCAGGCCCAGATCCAATAATAATGACATTTTCAATATTATTTGTAGTTGAAGTATTTGTTGATAAAGGTGATGTCGACATTTTAACTCCTAGGTAAAGGTAATATAAAAAACAATTAATTAACTTTAATTGGATTGAATCGCGAACAATTATTAATTGTATTTTTTAATGTGAATAATGTTCACACTGAATTGCGAAAACACAAACTAAAGTTTAAATTTTATAAATCAACTAAGTTGTACTAAAAAAGTTGAACTAAAAAAATAATATGTAAAATTAACTAATCACTGAAGTCTACACTTTTAATTTAATAAAATTCAAATAGTAGACATTTTTCATGACGAGTTGTTTCAAGACTTATATAGTCTTTAGAGTTACTTGTTAAGTTAGGCTTTATAGAAAAAAGTAAAAACAGAAAATGGATGCAAAAAGAACCTGTTTTAGATTCAAGTGATGGTGTATTTCGCGAGCATCTTATAAATCGATGTCATGCCCATACTTTAAAATTATGGGCTAAAAAAATTGAATCGCAATCTCAATTTGAAAATGAATTAAGTTTATTAAATATTCCAATTCAAAAAAGTAAAATACCAGAATTACAAAAAAAGATAAGACTATTTCAAGATGAGCTTATTGGATGGCTTCAATCTGATGAAAATCAGGATCAGTTAGTACAAGTTGGCATTTATATGATTAAGGTTTAGAATTTACCAAAATAGATCGATTTTTAATATTCAAACCAATCTAAATTTAAACAATAAACTTTTTCAGACTCAGAGGGTGAGGAAATATTTCTTATCTTCTCAATCATTGAAGGTAGCATACGTCTTATTTCTTCTGCTGCTTTTTGACTTAGAGACATTGGTGATGTAAAAAATAAATTCGATTCATTATAATTATCCATAATAGTAAATCCTCTTAATCTCCAATTTTGATGATGTCGACTTACTAGTTGTGAATTTGAACCTATGTGAATATGTGCTGGACCTGAAACTATTTTTTTTCCTGTGACTTTACAAATATCGTTTTTGATCAAAAAATCTAAGGCTGAATTTACAACAGTAAAGGGTAGACATAATCTTTCACTAATAGATTTGGCATCTAAAAATTCTCCTGTAGCAATTAGATTTCGAATTCCAGCATATATCCAACTGGAATAATAAATTGCCTTTTGGGCATCGCTTAACTCTAAATTATATTGGATTCTTTTGGATAATTTTGTAGCTTCATTTTGAAGAAATTTAATTCGTCTTTTTAATTTTTGCTCTAATTTATAATTTGCCGCGCGATCTAATTCTATAAGTAAAAAAAAGTAATCTGTTTCATTTTCATTTAATCCTAAATAATCTGCTAATTCTGAGCCTTGATCCAAGGTTAGAGTTTTAGCTCCTGTTAAAATCTGACTCATCATTGTTGAGCTGACATTACTTGCAGTTGCTAGTTTAGCTCTGAGGCCGTGGCCTCCATTTGGTTTTGAATTTAGCCAACTGTTTAAAAAATCTCTGAAATTAGTAAATTCATAAATAGAGTTCATATTTAATTATTTTACTATTAGTAAACTTTAAATGTTACTATTTACTATAAGATTCTGGATCTCTGTCTAGACTTTTGTTAAAAATAGACCGCAAGTTTAATTTAAAAAACAATATATAATGGAGATTTTATGAAAAGAAATTTATTTCGCATAAGTTTTTATACTGGCTCAATATTTGCTCTTGATTCAATAAACAAGTTAATAGGACTAATCATGTTAATGCCGGTTAAAAATTTATTTACAAAAATTATAATGAGAGGACTTTTTTTGTCCCTAATTTTTAGCTTTCAAGCAAAGTCTGAATTAATGCAAAGTTCTGAAATTTCAGACAAAGGTACTAGCGATACAGGTGGCGCGAACGGTGTAAACGGGGTTGTTTTTGAGTACTCAGCAAAAGATATTACAACACTAGAAAGTTATAAGAAGCGATTAAAACCTATAATAGATCAATTAACTGAATTATATAAAACAAAATACGAAGAAAAAGATTTTACTTCCGGTAAAAGTATTGAAAAAATTGAGAAGACTGTTGATTTTGAAGAATTATTTAAATTAAAAAATTGGTATATAACTTCTGTTGATTTTAAACCAATATCAAATAAAATTTTAGGTCTTGATTTTTTGAAGGAACCCACAGAACAATTGGCATATCAAACTCAAAATGAAATTTGGATCAATGAAAAATATTTTGAAGAACTAAAACCAGAACTTCTAAAATATTTTGAAATCGAAGCAAACCTATTGCCATCCCACGAGCAGCTTTTGGAAGCACAAGCGTATTTAATTATGCATGAATATGTAATGAATTTATATATGTTAAAATTAATGAGTTTTGATGAATATTGTGAGTTATTTATGAAGGCTGGCTTGTCTGAAGGAGAAAACTGTAAAATCCTTCCAGAAAGCATAAAAGATATGGTTACAGGTTTTGAAGGTCAGAGGGAATTAGTAATAGAAGATTATGAAAACATAAGGCGAGTTACAGTTTGGTTAATGAGAAATGTTATGAATTCGAACTCTAAAATAGTTGAAGGTATTTTTTTAGCAAATGGTTTTCATAATTTTTTATTCGAATTAAAAGATTATGCCTCTTACCATTTTGAAAATGGACATTGGGATAATACTTTTGAAATCACACCAGATCAATTGGCACTTATTTTAAAAAAATATTTTTATGCAAACTCATTTTCTCAAGAATGTAAAAGTTCTGATAAAAAAATAAAAATATCTTGCTCTATTCAGTTTACATCCCAAGATGAAAATATTTTGGGAGAAAAAATGAAATCTTTTGTTTTTAAACTTATTAATAAATCTAATAATTCAGTAATTAGACAAACAAAATTAATTTATAATCCTGATACTAAATTACAATTGCAAAAATTTCAACTTGGATTCAAAAAAGAACAAAGTGTATTTTTGTTAAATGGATATGATTACAAAATTTTAACCACAAAAAGTGAAGGAGATGTTGGAGATCAGCTTTTAATGATTTTTCAATCAGATCAAAATTCAGATAAAGTTAAATTCCAGGAATTGAAACTTAGTTTTTTAGGTTTTAAATCTCTAATCTATACAGGTGAATTTGAAGAAGTTGATTCGGCAACGTTTCTAGATAAGAACATTGTTTGTAATCAAAAAGTTGTCAGTTTTTATAAATCAGAATTTCCAGAGAAAGATTTTTTATTTTTATCAACATCGAGAGACGTCGAATATTATGGAAAATCTATTATCGAATCTTTATTATCAATAAATCAGTTTAGAACTTGTAGAGAAATTGTTAAGTAATAATTAAATGAAGTTATATCCCCTCCCCCCTCCCCCCTCACATGTCAATTAAAAATTACTTGTGTGGGGTTACAGAAATTGAATCTATATCAAGATATTTTGCGTAGGGAGTGTTTATCCAATGATTTGAGTTTATTGAAAGATCTTCTAAATCATATGGAGATGCCAAATTATAGGTGATTATATTTTTAGTACCTTTAATTTTTTGTTCGATAATTTCATCTTCTCTTTGTTCCACTAAATTGTTATATTCAAATATCACGTTAAAATCGTATCCCCATCTCAAGCAGCTTAGGAAAACTAATATCATGCTTAAATAAATTAATTTACTCTTTAAGGTTGATAATAAAAATTCTAGAAGATTTTTTTTAACAAGATAATCAATTAAAAATAAAGAAAAAATCCAGCCAATGTTAAAACTTTTGCGGCCGTAGAAGTTCCCTGTATGGCCAAGGTAAGATCCAGTCATCAGTAACCAAAGAGTGAATAAAGGATTAGTAATTAAAAAAGAAATTATTGTACTCAATTTTATATTAATTAATGTTTTAATTAATGAATTAACTTTTGAAATAAAACTATTTTGTATTGGTAGTTTTTTGGTAAGAGTTTTATTTTGATTTATTTTGTGTTTTTTAAGAAATAATAAACTACCAAAAAATACAAGGAGTATAATTAGCCCTTCTGGTCTTCCTAAAAAAACAACCAATGAATCAAGCCAAGAATTTATTTTTTGGATTAAAGTACCTGTGCCATTTGGGTTTGCTATTGTATCGCGAACCTTGTTACCGGGAGCTAATAACAACCAGGCCGATCCTGATGCTAACCCAAATAGATTAATAATTAAAGTTGAAGTTGATATTGTGGAATTGAAATATTTTTTTAAAAAATTTGAATTTACTATTAGTTTTAAAGTTAAAAAACTAATAACTGCAATACCAACATTTTCATTAGTTGCACCAGTTACAAATGCAATAATAAAAGTGAGAAATAAACTTTTAAAACTTATAGTCGGGATATGTTGAGAGTTTGAATTAAAGAAAATTTCGTTGTTATAACTTAAATAAAAAATTAAAATTGCAAACATCCACATATAGTTTGCGGATCCTGTCACCCAAAACATTGTTTGATAATGATATTTGCAGTTTGTTGTAAAGAAAAATAATATGGCAGAAAAAATAAAATAATGGAATTGGTATTTAAATTCCCTATTTGCAATATCCATTTCAATTTTATTATCAATATTCAGATTAGAGGTTTTTCTTGAGTTCTCATGGTAAAAAGACGATGTGCTAGAATTAAAATTAAATTTACTTTGATTCGAATAATAAATAATTTTCTTTGAACCATATAAAATATAACTTAAAATTAAAGTATTAAAGGTGGCATAAAAAAGTGGAGTATCAAATGTTCCTCTTGTCCAGAGTAAAATGCCTGCAATAAAATGAGAGATCATTCGACCTCCCCATTCAAAGTAATGTTTTTTTAAATTGAACAGCAATTCAATTAAAAAATAATTTTCTCCACGGGATAGCATTAAATAATTATAATCATCAGCTAATAGAGGGGTAAAAAAAGAACAAGCAAAAAATAAAACAAAATAAAGGGTAATAAATAAAAAGAATAGGGATCGAAATTGCAATTCTTGATTTTTAAAAAATTTATTCATATTTATTATTTTCAGAATATTTTTTAAAAGTAATTAATCCAACAAACATTCTCCAGCTATCTCGTAAGATATGAACTTTTGAGCCCGGTTGGTCTTTCCAGTTCACAGGTTGTTCAATTATTTTTTTCTTAGACAAATAAAGCGTAATTAATAATTGGGTATCAAAAAGCCATTTGTTATCATAACAATAAGTTAATAGCTTATTGTTTAATACAGTTGCTTTAAAAAGTTTTGCTCCACATTGGGAATCATAAACAGGAATATCAAAAATGACACTTAAGAGAGTTGCAAATATTCTTCCCATGAGATGACGTTTTAAAGTTCTTTCTACTTTATAACCAAGAGCTTTCCAACGACTACCAATAACTAAATCCAAGTCTTTATTTTTTTCAAAATTTAAAATTAAATTTTGAAGTTCAAGGGCGCCAGTTGCGCCATCACCATCCATAAAACCAATTATATCATAACAGTTTTTATTAATGGCTACTTGAAAACCATCTCTAAGGACAGCTCCCTTTCCTCGATTGGAATCAAAGTTTATCATTGAAATATTAAATCGTGTTGATTTAAAAGTTGTAATTATGGAGTTCATTTTTTGTGATTCATCATGGAGAGAACCATCATTTAAAAAAGTGAAATCTATAGAGTGATCTTGAAAAGTATTTAAATTCGACAATTCTTGAATTTGATTTAAGAACAAAGAAAGTCGATTCGATTCGTTAAAACAAGGAACGCAAATATTTATATACATATGAGTAAAAAAATAGGTGATTGGTTCTGTGATTGCAATTAAAAAAATACTTTGTCGTCTTACTTTCTAAACAAATAAGAAAATAAAATTGTGAAGCAATCAGACTTAAACATTAGCAATTATTAAAAATGCTTTTAATTAATTTTTTTACCTCATGTTCTGGCTTAACAACAAGATCAGGGGTTTGGTGTCGTGGAGTTGCATTAGGTGGAAGTAATTTAGTATCCATGTATCCAGGGCTATAGAGATAACTTTCAATCAAAGGTTGTTCATATTGTATAGAGTTAATTAACCCTCTTAGTCCATGTTTCGCTGACGAGTAACTTGCGCTAAGTGGATCGGGTTTATTGTCAGCAATATCAGAGCCAATAAAAATTATGATTTTTGTAGTTATTAAGTTTAATTTTTTTAAGGCTAATAATTCATGATAAAGTTGAGCTGGAAATAATAAGTTTACATTGTAGGCCCAAAGATGGTCTGCCCACTTTTTATCTTCGAAACGGCCATAGGGGCCGCCACCAGCTATATAAAAGATTATATCAGGTTTGAACTCTATAATTTTACTTTTAAGCAACTGACAATTTTCTAATTTTGAAAAATCACAATTAAACAAAACTTTATTGTTTTTATTTTTGAGGTCAATACTTAGTTGGACTTCACGATATTGAAGTTCATTTTGGAGTTCAACACCTTGCTGTTCTATTTTACGTGACACAAGTAGAAATTCTTTATTTTCATAATGTGATAGCTCATTATAGAGCGAAGCCCCAAAGCCTCTAGATGAGCCGAGTATAGCAATTTTAGAAAAATCATGAATAGAGTGGCGCTGCGACATAATTTATTTCTTTCAACCTTACTTTTTTTAATTAGAATTAAAAAGTTCATTTTAATACAAGGGGAATTTAAAGATCTTCCTTATTAATAATAAAACAAAAAACAAACAACTAAACTGCATATCAAAAAAAATTGCAATACAACCAGGTCACAATATGCCTAAAATAAAATTTTCGAAAGATCAAAGTGAAATCATTGTTGCTAAAGGAGTAAATCTTCGTCAAGCTTTACTTGACGCAGGAAAGCCAATAGCCTCATCCTGTGGGGGAGAGGGAGTCTGTGGTAAATGCTGGGTTAAAGTTATGGGAGGAGAAAATACACTTTTGCCACCAAATGAAATTGAAGATTTCTTAAAAGTAAAAAATGAACTTGGGCCCATCTATAGAATTTCTTGCCAAGTGACCGTTGAGGGGGATTTAATCATAGATGCTCCATATTGGTAACGACCTTCAATGATTTTATAAGATGGTATATGATGTGATAAAGAGAGTAGTGCACTTATAGAGTTAGAATGGAATATTATTTATGAAAAGTTTAAATTTTGAATTTAAAAATAAGACCTATCTTATAACAGGCGCAGGCAGTGGAATTGGTCGTGCGACTGCGAAACTATTTTATTCACAAGGTGCAAATTTAATTCTTGTTGGTCGACAAAAAAGTAAGCTCGAATCTCTTCAAAGTGAACTTTCTAAATTGGATTTAAACGAAAAAAGTACAAACGAAAAAGGTACAGTTGAAATCTATTCTTTTGATTTATCTCAAACCCAGCAAATTGATAGTTTATATCAAAATTTTAATAAAAAAGATTTAATAATTGACGGTTATGTGAATAACGCTGCTATCGAAGGAAAAATAGGATCAATTGATACTCTCACTCTTGCTGACTTTGATGAATGTTATAATATTAATGTCAAATCTTTATGGTATTCGATGCAAAAACAAGTTCAACTATTTTTAAAAAATAAAAATCAAGGTACCATTGTAAATATTTCGTCGATTGCAGGATTTAAAGCAATTCCTGAATCTTCACTTTATGTATCCTCTAAACATGCTGTTTTGGGGATAACTAAATCTGTAGCTCTAGAGCAAATCAAACATGGTATCCGTGTGAATGCAGTTTGCCCGGGGCCCGTTGATACCCCGATGTTAGATAGAATAATTGCTGATCGTAAATATAAATATGAAAATTCTTTACCCACGAAAAGAAGTGCTAAACCAGAGGAGATTGGCGAAGCCATTTTATGGTTGTCTTCACCTAAGTCTTCATATGTTGTTGGTAGTTCCTTTGTGGTTGATGGAGGCACGACAATATAATGATACAAGAAGTAGAAAATATCCCGCAAATGCCAGATTATTTAAAACAGTATATCACTCAGCAGGATTATTCAATGTATACAGCCATTGACCATGCTTGCTGGAGACATATAATGAGGTTGAATTCATATTTTTTTAAGGATCATGCCCATTCAAAATATTTAGAAGGTCTTCATGAATTTGGAATTAGTATTGAACGAGTTCCAAAAATTTCTGAGATGGATGAAAAACTAAAAAAATATGGGTGGCGTGCTGTTGGAATTACTGGTTTTATACCGGCACCAGAATTTTTAGAAATGCTGGCTCAGAGCATTTTACCAATTGCTTGTGATATGCGAAAAATCGAACATATTGATTATACTCCTTCACCTGATATTGTTCACGAGGCTGCCGGACATGCGCCAATCGTTGCGGATCCTGGGTATGCAAATTTACTTCATAAAATAGGTAAGGTTGCACGATATGCCATATATGCCAAAGAAGATAATATGGTTTACGAAGCAGTCTTAAAATTATCAGAAACTAAAGAAGATCCCCATAGTACTGAAAAAGATATTCAAGAGGCTCAAGAAGGATTAAATACGGCCCTTAAATCTGTTAAGTATGTCAGTGAAGCGCAAAAACTAACTCGGTTTGGTTGGTGGTCTACGGAATATGGTTTGTTTGTTGATAAAAATGGGAAAACTTTAATTTATGGTGCTGGTTTGTTGTCGTCAGTTGGGGAAAGTTATTTTTGTTTAAATCCTGAAGTTAAAAAAGTACAAATGACTATTGATTGTATGAATCAGGATTTTGATATTACGAAACCACAACCTCAGTTGTTTTACACTGATGATTTTTCAAAATTAGATGCCATTGTCGATGAGTTTTCAAAAACTATGGCGTATAAAATTGGAGGAGTGGCGGCCTTAAATAAAGCTTTAGAGGCAAGAACAGTTACTACAACTCAATTAGATTCGGGACTGCAGATAAGTGGAACGCTTGTAGATTATAAAACAAATTCTCAAGGTGAAATCATTTTTTTGAAGTATACTGGCTCCTGTCAACTATCAAAAGAAGAACTGCAGTATGTTGGTCACGGTGCAAATTATCATAAAGAAGGTTATAGCACTCCGCTTGGAGTTATAAAAAGTGTGAATAAGACTTCAAGTCAATTAACAAATGAAGACCTTAAAAATTTAGGATTTGTAGAGGGTAAAAAATCAAAATTAGAATTTTACTCTGGAATTGTCGTTACTGGAGTATTAAGTTCAGTTCTTCTGCATCAGGGCAAACTTCATGTAATTACTTTTAAAGATTGTGAAGTTAAATGGAATGAACAAGTCTTATTTGCACCTGAGTGGGGTGATTTTGATATGGCTTGTGGTTCAGAAGTGGTTTCAGTTTTTGGTGGGGCGGCTGATCGAGATGCCTTTGTTAAAGAAACAATTGGAATGTGTTCAAAGGCAAGAGTACAAAAATGTAATTTGATAGATGAGAATAAATCGCTAGTAACAATGTACCAACAAGTAAGAGATTTGCGTGAACAAAATCTTTGGAATAAAGATGTGGAGCATTCTATAAGGCAAATTGCAACAAAACTTGATCAACAGTATCCACTAGATTGGTTATTGCGATTCGAAATTTTAGAATTTTTAAAATTAAATAACTCTAAGACCGATTTAGTAGAAAAGTTAATAGCTCAACTTAATCAACTTTCTAAAAATGCCCCAAACATTAAAATGTTAATTGATCGAGGATTTAAGTTATTAGTTAGTTAACTTTTTTTAATTTTTTTTGTTGACGATGTTTTGGAACATTGTTTTCATTAATTTAAGAACAATTAAGAAATAAAAAATAAGTGCATAACAACAAGGAGAAACTATGAATAAAGCACAATTAATCACTAAGATTGCAACTGAAGGTAAATGGAGCAAAGCTGATACTGAAAGATTTCTTGATATGACTCTTGATCATATTAGAAAAGCAGTTAAAAAAGGTGATGATGTTAAGTTAGTAGGTTTTGGAACTTTCACTAAAGCTAAAAGAAAAGCAAGAATTGGTCGTAACCCACAAACTGGTAAACCAATAAAAATTGCTGCAACTAATTATCCTAAATTCAGACCAGGTGCTGAATTCAAAACTTTAGTAAAATAATTAATTTTTATTAAGTTTTAAATGAATTTAAATAAAAAAGCCGTAGAACATTTATCTACGGCTTTTTTTATATTTATAAGAATAATGAGTAACGACATTCTAACGAGAAGTGCTAAAGCTACTTAATTCATTTTTTGTAAATAATGATATTAAATTTAAGCCTTTTTCGTTCATCTTAACTTTTGAATTTTCACCACGATCGATCACACATAAAACATTTTCAACAAGTGCACCATCATTTTTAAGATCTTGTGCAGATAAGAAAACTTGGCCACCTGTCGTAACAATATCCTCCACAATGCATAATTTTTTATTTTTAATCTCTAAACCTTCAGCGAACTTACAAGTTCCGTATTCTTTTGCGGTTTTTCGAACAAATACGCATGGGATGCCTGTTTTAAGTGAAATTGCAGTGGCTATAGGAATTCCACCCATTTCTAGGGCAGCGAGTGCTTCTGTTCCCTTTGGAATTAAAGTTACCATTTGTTCGGCAATTGCGTTTAGGAGCGAAGGTTGAGATTCAAATCTATATTTATCAAAATACTCATTTGATATTTGACCTGAGCGTAATTTAAACTCGCCTGTCAAATGGGAAACTTTAAATATTTGCTGAGCTAATTCTTGTCGGTTCATATTTGACTCCAAATTATTTCTTTTTTTTATCATTTTAGGTTGTAATTGACTCAAACAAAACTTTTTTACGGCATACTTTATGCTTACTAAAACTTTTGGTGTCGAAAGGACAACATTTTTTATTTATTTTGGCAAGATTAGAAGTGAGCGCGTAATATGACTATTTGGAAGGTAATTTTAATTTTGATATTTTTAACGATTTTGTCATTTAGTGGCATGAAACTGCTTTATAATATTGAACATCATATGGTATCCCCAGCAGTAAATAATTTATGACAATGTTTACTGGTTTTGAATAAAATCACATATTTCTTGTTCTGATTTTTTGATACCCCAAATATTTTCCAGCGTTCGAACTAAAAATGATTTAGCTGTACCATGAATGGCAGCTGGAGAAAGATCATATATCAATAATCGTGGTGAAAAACAAAAATCCACTAATCTATCTTTGAGCCATGATATATCTTGTCCTCTTTGAGAAGCTCCATGCCATTGTTTTATTGCTGCGGTTAAATCTATTGAATTGTAATATAGAACAGGGGCAAAGTTAGTTATTTTTAAATTTTTAAAAAAGAATAGTTGAATAAAGGGGCTAGTATTATTTCCATTTAATCCCTCTGAGGATTGATTGTGACCCAACTGAAAATTATTAAAATCAATATCTGTTGCATGCATGAACCATATTGGAAATATATTTTTGCGATTCAAGTTAAAAAGTTTATACGAGTTTTCAAAAGGTATAATAGTATCCCAAGTATCATGTAATAAAAGAGTAGGAGTTTGAATTTTTGAAGCAAAATTATCAATTTTATAATCATGAAATGCATCTGGTGCTGTTGCTGGTGTTCCACGGGTGAAATCAAAAATTCTACGTGCAAAAGGATCAAAAAACTTTTGATATTCAAAAAGTAAATTTGAATTTTTGGTAATTAAAATAGGAAGAGTATCTAGGTAATTTGATTGTGATTCAAGATCCATAAGTGGAGATTGGAGAACTATTGCATTAGGTTTAATTGTGCTGTTTAGATATCCATTAAGAGCAACATAACCACCCAAAGAGTTTCCGTAAAATCCAATTTTATTTGTGTTTACTTCTTTTAATAGGGGTGTCGCATTAGCAGCTCTAATAAAATCTTCATAATAATTTTTTAAGTTACGACCAGCATAAAAACGATTGTGTACAATTAATATTGAAATTTGATTTAATAAAAATGGTGCGCCGACACCTGCAATATTTGAAGGAGAAATATTGGAGTACCAAATTGTACCAATTGAAGTTTTTGGATCATATCCAGGTCCGTCGTCATCAGCATGAATAAATCCATTTACTGCATTAGGTCGTTCTGCCCATTTGCGGTCGACGAGTTCACCAGTCCAATTAATTCCAATATAAGGATCTGAAACAATGAGGAGTGGACAAGAATTTTTGCAGGCAGGAATAAATTGGGCGTATACAGATTCTGTATTTAAGTTGGATTTTATTTTTAATAATTTTATAGGAAATGATTTTCCTATAACTGAATAACTGGAACTTCCTAGGATCTCGATACTGAGAGTTTCATTCTCTGCGTGGGCAAGAGTATTAATTATCGACACAAATATTAAACCCAAAAGATTTAAAATTAATATTGTTTTCATATACTCACAATAATAAAGACAAAAATTTTGTTGTACAGAGAAATACTTATTAATTTTTAATTGCGTCAGATTGTTTGTAGACTCATTTTTTAAACTGCATTGAAAAATAAACAGTCGTTAATGTATTAGACGAAAGGCGAGTAATTAATCTACGAGTTGTTTCAATATGATATACGAAGGAAAATATTTTTGAAGAGGTAAAAGAAGTATGGGACAATCTTAAGACGGGGATGGGGAAATTTATGAATATCAAAGTAAATCAGACTTTTTCGATCCGAACTAATCAAGGTTTTACAATGTTAACAATAATTGGGTTTCTTGGAGTATTAATAACCTCAGGATTAGCACTATATACTTACTCTTTAAAATCAAGATATGCAGATTTAGCAATTAAAGATGATTTGGCAGAAGGTATTTTAACAAATGGAATTATGGATTATGTTGTGCATTCTGTGAAATCAAAATGGTGTATTGGGAGTTATTGGACTGAGGATAAAGCAGCGTGTTTGCGAAATGATTTTAAACACGATGGCTCAATTAGAAGATTATTAGCATCAAATTCAGAACTTATAACTATTGGTGAAAACTTAATTGTGCAACAGCAAAAGGGTCGTTTGGTTGCTGATGATTTTGCTCAGTTTAAAAGTTGTGGACAAGATTTATTAAACAAAATTCCTCAAAATCAAATTGACTTCCAAATTTGGACTTCGAATTGGATTAAATGTTTAAGTTTAAACGAAATCACAGGAGAAATAAGCTTAAACCTAGATAGAATTCCATCGAACCATCCAGTTCGGAGTCTGGTAGAGGTAAATAGTGCAAAATATAAAACTTTAGGGTTTCAAAAAGCAGTTATTAATTTAAGAAAATCAAATAAAGTAGAAACTCCAAATTATGGGCGTGAAGTAAATCTTGAGTTAACAGTAAGTATTATAAGAAATAATTTAAGTCCAATAGTTGTCCGTTCTTTGATGTCTGCGACTCCAGTTGAACTTAACAGATATTCTTTATTAGTTGCTGGTGATCTTCATCTTGAATCATCCCAAATTCCTGCTGAATTAAAAAAAGGGTTGTATATTGCAAATTCATTAAGTTTACCTTCATCAGAAACTTCTCATCCCCCTGTTGGGGTGCATTTTGAAAGTCCTGTTTTTATTAATCAAAGAATAATTCTTCCAAACAAAAGTGAAATTGAGAAAGTTGATTATCAAAGTCTTCATAAGGAAATAAGGCCAAATGTTATTTTTGCAGATAATTTATATTTAGGTTATGATTTTGCAAAAAAATCAGATAAAACTATAGGGAGCAATGTATCTTCTCTACTTGATACGTCAAATTGCACGAGTTCAACAGGTGCAGGTTCTGTTTGTCAGGATGGTGATATTTTTAAGAGTAATGAAAATAATAAACTCATTCACTCAAAATTATTCTTGCGAAATAGTATTTCTTTGCAAGGTTATGATGGCGGGTTAGATTATATTGCTGGTCCTAATTTATCAGGACAAAAAGATAATGATACTAGTACAGGTCGGATAATTAAAGCTTGTTCAAATTTAAATGCTTCGCAATCAGATTTAAATATTACAATGGGAAATCAACTAAAATATTTAAATATTGGGATTAGTGAAAACTTATTTTTTTGGGACAATACTTCAAATACTTCTAGCTCTAATTTTTCGCTACGCAATAGCAATCGCTTTCAATCTCCAAAGTCTGATATTCCCAGAGGAGCTCATTCAAAATGTTACATTGATCGTGATAATGACGAAACAATTATAAAGCCTCAAATATATGGTGCACGATCAAAAGTTAAAGTTAAGGAGAATGGAACAAATATTTTTAAAGATGTTTTTCAAGTCACATATAAACAGGGATTTGATATAAATAATGTTGTAGGAATTCCTACTCCCGAATTATTTAATGATCAAGGAAGCGAACTGGGAAAATGTCCAAAAAATCGAAAGATATCACAGTTTGATGCTCTAAAAGGAGATTTTAGTGATAAAGCAAAAGTTATTTTAAATTTAGAATATTATCTAGAAGCTGGAGATCGTTTACAAACTATTAATCAAATTAGAAATAATTATCTTCCAATTTTACGTATTGAAGATGCATTAGATTCAGTATTTCCAAGTTCAGGTTATGGTTTTGAAGATCTTACAGATAAAATTAGTTCAAGTATTGAAGTGTTCTTAAACGTTGATAATAAAGGATTAGCCAGAACCACAGAAGAAATATTTGGGGCATGTAATTCAGGAATAAAGGGGCATCAGGTAAATAATAAGGCGGTCATTTATTGTACGAAAGCCTTATTGGGTTTGAATAGTAATTTAAAACGTTCAGGCAATTCACTTTTGGTTCGAGAGCAAATCATACAATATATTAAAATATGGAAAGAAATGATGAATTTTAGAATTGGTGCTATTTGCCAAGACAAATCTACTGGAAGTAGTGCGAATTGTCTTTATGGCGATACAAATGACGATTCAAAAAAACTTCGTACCATTAAAAAAAGTATTCGTTACCAAATTGGTGAATTATTAGTTAGTATGACTTCCAAATATAAAACCAATACTTTTACTAGTGCTGATGATGGACATTATAAAAAAAATGTTGATGAGGCAATTACGTTAATTAATGAAAAATACAATCAAGTTTTAAATGAACTAAATACTGCACAAAGTGAACTTGCAACAGCAAGCAGTAAAAGCTGTCCACAAATATGTACTGGAGGAGGTATTGATATAAATGGAGTTGCCATTCCCCAAACGTGTTCTCCTGATGCGGCTTGCGAAGCAAGTAAAGTTGCAGCTCAAACACTAGCTCAAACAAAAATTGATCAAATTAACAGTGTTTCTGGTGGGGATTTTGTAAGATTGAATTCTGATTATGATAAATTAAGTGCTATTGCAAATTTAGAAAGTAGAAGCAATGCTCTAGTTAGTATTGGTAATGAACTTGATGCCATACAAGAAGATTTAATTGATGTTATTGGTGATGTAGAAGTTGCCATGCCAACCGGTGAACAGGAACTTAAATTTAATATTGGAACTTCTGATACAGAAGTTTTAAAATCTGCTTATGATCCACGAGCTTTTATACTAAAAGGTGGTATTCCAAAATCAAATAATAGATTTGTATTTTTTTATAAAATTAAGTTAAATGCATTTGACCCCTCTTATAGTTATTCTGAGGTTTCATTAAAAGATAAATGTTCAAATGCAAATGATTGCGAAATTAAATGTTTAGAAGGTGAAAAAACTGAACCGGTTATTAGAGCATATATTATTGGTAGTTCTTTTTCTAAAAATAAATGTCTTGAGTTCATATCTACTCGTCAAGTTTATCAAGATGATGGCAAAGGTAATACAATTGCACTTTTTACTGGTGGATTTGATAATACAGTTTCAGTGAGTGTAGATCCAACTTCAAATTCAGATACAAATAAATATATTGTTACAGGTGGCACAGCTAGTATAACTCGATATAAAGAGTTACAAGAGGCTGCTAAAATTGAACATATGGGGTTTTATGAATTTGCTTGCAATATGGTTTCAGCTTTTAAAGGTAAATCAGATGATGAAGATCAGACAGAAGAGGCAGTAAAGTTAGCAATCAATGGGGGATTTAATGATCCTGCAAAGCCTTCTTTATCTTTTTTGGATCAAACGAATCATTCATGGTATTTTGCACCTATAAATCCCTACAATCATTTTTTAGATATTGAAGATGAAAGTTATGACGTAGATCCTAGTCATACAGATAATACCCAAAATATTGAAATTTCATCGGACTCAATTCCAGATTTTAAGGATGAGTCTGAAAATAACTCAACTATTGAAGATATAGAAACTTCTCAGCTATTTAGTGAGGATGCTTTTCAAGTGCAATCGATTGCTGCAAATTGTACTATTAAAAAAAATGTAAAAATATATACGGGATTTTTAGTTTGTCGACATTTAATAATTGAAAATGGTAGGACGGAACCGTTACAAATAATCGGTACTGTTATTGCTGGCAGGGTAACTATACCTTCAGATGCTGTTCAATATGGTGTTTATTTTAAATCAATTTTTCATCCAGATGCTAAACGTAATTTATTAAAATCCGTAGCGGATTGTAATAAAGCAATTGATGCTAATCCAGTTTGGTTTAGACCTGAAATGAACATTGACGATATTGGGAGGCTTGCAAAATTAGCAGCCCTTGATGAGTGTTCAGTTATTAATTTAAGAAATAAAGCGCAACCTTTTAGCTGGAGCAAGGTTGATCCAGATTGTGGACTTGTAGGTAAGTTTACAGCAGCAAAATCTAGAGGTCCTAATTATTCTGAAAGGATGATGTGTAAAGATAATGTTGAAAACTATTTTATTACAGAAAGATGGAGAAGTACTCCATAATGAAAAAGGTTTTACAATTGCTGAAGCTTTAGTAACAGCTACAATTGTTGTTATAATTGCCTCAATAATTGCACAGACAACTTCTTCGGCTTCTAGATATTATAAGAGGTTGATGGATAAAAGAGGGCAAGAACGACAATTGGTAAACATGATAAATCGTATGAAGGCAGATGTCGATCAATTTGAAATTGGTTTTGATCCAGATGAAAAAATTGAGGAGGTCTATCCAACAAAGAATGACTTTCCTTATTATTGGAATAGTCGATATGATTATGTGACAGCAAATGAATGTATTAGTGAAATTTATAAGAATACCATAAGTGAGTGTCCATTAGAGGGGAGAATGGCATATTTAATTCAACCCGTAAAGAATATGCCGGGTTTATTTAAGGTAACAATTAAGTCTTTTCATTCTAGTCTTGCACTTAAAGACGATGATTTTAAGACTGTAACAGTTTTTATT
Organism: Bdellovibrionales bacterium; assembly: GCA_005793345.1. Classification (GTDB taxonomy): domain Bacteria; phylum Bdellovibrionota; class Bdellovibrionia; order Bdellovibrionales; family Bdellovibrionaceae; genus SXSU01. Next base: position 13,526 of record SXSU01000091.1, on the reverse strand, counting down.
AAGTCCCATTGAGAGGAAGAAATAGTCTATGTATTTGACACAAAAAGGATATACGATAGCTGAAATATTAGTTGCCGTGGGAATTACTTCAATTACTACACTTGCGTTTACGCAAGTATTTTCCTGGTATGTGAATACGACTAATAATCTTACAGTTGCTTTAGAGCGAGAAGAAGATTTATCTACTGGTGGACATTATGTATTAAATACTTTAGAGCGAGCAAAAAATTCATTTAATGTGATCGTGTTAGATGATGAAAAAGGTAATAATTTTTTTGATTTCTTTCCTAAAGTACCACTTTCATGTGTTACAAATTTGACTGAGCAAAGACAAATTATTTTAAATTTAAAAAACAATCAGGAAATATTTTTTCTTGAAACTGATCCAGATTGGAAACATACTTTAATTTTTGATCCCACCAGAATAATAAATGATTCTGGACATTGTTTAGATCTTACAAAAGTAGAGAATACAATACAAGAAGTTCAGAAATTGATTCCAATAACTGAAGGTCAACCTATAGCAAATTTTAATACTCATAATAATACAACTGAGGTTAATCAAAAAGGTCTCAAACAATGTTTGGATGATTATGAATTAATAGATTTTAATCACTCCCAAGAAAAAATCAAAACAACTGATCAACAAAAAAATATTTTTTATCTTTTTAAAATACCAGAATATTTAGCTCCAGTCGCTTCTACAAAATGTGAATTGAAATCGTATTTTTACTTAAGTAAGTGGACGGGTTCTAATTTTGAATCAGTAAATTTTGATGGACTTATAAACGCATCTCATCCTCTTCGTTTTACAAATAGTAACTATGAGTCGGTCAATGATTTAAATTATTTTATAGGAAAAATTCCATATACTGCAGGTGCCGCAAGTTTTTTTTCGGTCGATCGAGTGAGATTAGTAAAATATAAACTTGAGTCTATTAAAATAAAAGGGATCGATACCGCTGCATTGTATAGATATTATATGACTGAAAAAGAAGGAGCAGATTCAAGTTGTTTAGGTAATTATTGTCCAGAGTTTAAAATCAGTGTTGCGCAAGGAGTGAAAGAAGTAAAATTTAGAAGACCTTCTGTTCAAAGTGCAATTGTAAGTTTTGATATAATTCGAGATCTCAATTTATCAAATGAAAAAAATAAGACTCTCACATCACCAACTACTCAATCCATTTCGGAATAATAATGAGGAGGAAGTATATGGAATTAATAAAAAATAAATTTCTAAATCCCTTCATTTTTTGTTTGGGATTAATTAATGTAAGTATTTACAGTTGGGCTAGTAGTGAAATATCGGTGAACGTAAAAGAAGAAGGACTAGTTGAATTTGATGGGTCATCTGCACCTTTTAAGGATTCGCCTAATTCTGTAGATGTTTTGTTGAGGTTATCTTGCTCACATGCTAATACGAGAACATATAATAATATGTTGGGTGGTCGAACATTGATTGTTCCAGTTATACGATTAACTACCAGTAACCAATCAGTGGTATGGAAAGGCTTTGATTCAACAAATCCTGATGTCAGTAAGAGAGATCGAGTTCCCTCTGATTTTTTTCAAAATCCAAGTAAATTTATTCCATCTTGGTTTGCACGGCCCAATACTTGTTATCGTCGTAAAAAATGTAATAATGATCAAACTTCTTCAAATTTAAAATTTGTTTGTACCGGAAAGGGATGTCCAACAGGAAATTCGGCTTCAGTAATCGGAGAAGCTTATAATGGTTCGCAATCAACTTCTGGAGTGGTAAAATTAAAAATTCCAATTTCATTAGAAATGGCTCAAGCAGCAAAAACAAATTGGTTATTAAATGGTACAAATTTAGGTATAAGTTTATCATTTTATCAAGTCTCATTGACTAGAAGCTGTCCATGGTACAATAAAAATTGTCAACGCTATTCTAGATTTGTGTCTAGGGGAGCTGCCGTTGATTATACTCTTGGAAAAGCAGATTGGAATGGAACTCAATATTACCAAACCGTAAACTTTATGGGAGGATATTGTGGAACATATACATCTCCTTTGATTTTATATTTTGATGATAAAAAACCAAATTTTACTGGTATTGCTGATAACAGTTTTGTTTCTCCGGGTGATTCTATATACTGGCCAGAAAAAAACTCAAATGCATACTTCTTATCAATCGATAAAAATAAAAATAAAATAATAGATTCAGAAGATGAGTTGTTTGGTTCAAATGGAATGGCTGAAAATAACAATGGATTTGATATTTTAAAAAAATTAGATACAAATAACGACAATATAATTGATTCAAAAGATAATGAATTTAAAAATCTCCTGCTTTGGAAAGATTCAACAGGGGTGGGCACAAGTCTTCCACAAGATGTAATTCCGATTTCTAAAATGGGAATAACTAAAATTTCTTTAAAATATAAAACCCTTTTGATTCCATTTGGGGCGCGTGCAAAAGAGAAACAACATGCCGATTTTGAATTTGTTAAAAATAACAAAACCCAAAATGGAAAAATTGTGGATGTTTGGTTTGGTCAAGTTGGGGGTTAGGGGTTAGAAATTAATGAGTTCTTAACTTGATTTTTTATCCAATTTAAATAATTGGTGCTTCCACCTCTAATTTCAAAATAAATAATTGCTGGTACTTCATAGGTGTGAAGTTCTAAAATTATTTTTTCACAATCCTTATAAAATTTATTAGTAGTTTTTAAAATCATCACGCACTCTTTTTCAATCTCTATTTTATTATTCCATTCAAAAATAGAAGTACCTTGTGGAAAAATATTTGCACAAGCTATAATTTTTTTTTCAATCAAAGTTTTTGCGATTTTAGTAGCGATTTCAGAATTTGGACAAGTTGTATAGATAATTATTTCTTTTTGGATCATAGTCTAGCTAACCTTTTTAAAATTATAAAATTAAATATCTGCTCATCATGATTAAGCCTGATTGTTTCGCGATTAAATCAGACATAATCCTGCGCCGTTATTTTCTTGTTTGTTTGGGGCGAACTTCAAACACCCCGTATTATAAAAAACCAAACTAAAGTCGTTTAGCAATTTAAAAATTAATGTATATGAACTGACTCGACAAAAGGAAAGTCTTAATTGAGATATATTGTCAGCGGGTGTAATGATCAATATGCTTAGACTATATGAAGACAATAAAATTCAAGTTCCTTTTTTATATTCTAATTAATTGTATATCGATTATATTTACACATTCTGTTCTAGCTCAAAATACTGAGCCTGTCGCAACGAGTATTCCTGAAGCCTCTAAATCTATTTTAAATGATGATTTAGTGGACGATGAAGATTCGGCAACCCCTCTAAATAAAGATTCTCGGCTAGATTCAGATGATCAAATTTCAAAAGTTTTTCGAAACATGGTTGTAGTACAAAGAAAAGCTAAAAATAAAGCTAAATCTTTTTTATTTACAACTATTATGGGATTTGACTTTTCTGATGGGCCTGCAACTTTTTATACGCTAAATACAAATTTTGGTTATGCAATTAATGATTTTTGGGAAGTGTATATTAACTATGTTCCTCAGTTTTATGTTATTGAAAGAGGAATTGTTAAAAAAGTTGCGGCCCTTGAATTGGCTGATCCTAATAAAAAGGCAGCAATCGAATATGTAAAACCAAAAAATCAAGTGGGTGTTGAAATACTTTGGGCACCCGCTTATGGAAAAGATAGTTGGGGTCCTTATAGTATTATTAGAAGTGATACATTTTTTAAAATTGGTATGAGTCAAACTAAATTTGAGAATGGGCAAAAGGGAACTCGATACGCTCTGATGGGTGGTAAAACATTTTTTGTTGCTAAGTATTTTAATACTCGTGTAGCAGGTGGCTTTCACCATATGCAAACATTTGTAGATAAAGAAACAAAATTTAATACATTATTATTTCTTGAAGGTGGATTTGTATTTTATTTTTAAAGAAAAGTTAGTTTAATTTAAGTTTTAAAAAAACACGGAGGATTTTGGTTATGTACGGTTTAGAATTATTATTGAAACATGGTGGAGTAACAGGTTGGGTAATTATACTATTAGGAATATTACTAGTTGTTGTTGCTATGGAAAGAGTTTATTTTTTATTTTTTAAATATTCGATGGATGTTGAGCAGGCCTTAAATAAAGTTAGAAATTTTGTTCTCAAAAAATCATACACTGAAGCAATTCAAGTTTGTAACTCAATATCTGATTCACCGGAACTTAACGTAGTAAAGGTTGGTATATTATCTGCAGAACATGGTCGAGAAGCAATGAAATCGGCCTTGGGCGGTGCAATTTTAGAAGTTTCAAAAAATTGTGAAAAAAGAATCTCATTAATTGCATTGATTGCTGGGGTTTCTACTTTATTGGGATTGTTAGGAACAATTTCTGGATTAATAAAAACATTCAGTGCACTTGCTCAAGCTGATGCATCACAAAAAGCAGAGTTACTTGGACTTGGAATTTCTGAAGCAATGTATGCTACTGCTGCCGGACTAATTTTAGGGATTTCAGCAATGGCAATTCACTCATTATGCTCTTCAAAAGGCGATGAAATAATCGGAAACGCAAGGGATCTAATGTATAAAATCGTAGCTTGGGTTGAGCAATCCGAAAGAGGTTCAACAAATGAATGATGATTTTTACGGAGGTGAGATAAAATCAAAAGGTCTAGATGAATTAAATATAGTTCCAATTCTGGATATGTTTATTTCAATTATATTCTTTTTATTACTTTCAACCTCAATGATTGGATTGACTAAACAAGTGATTCCTCCCTCCGCAACTAAGGCAATTACAAGTGAAGAGAGTAGTCTTCCTGTAAATCCAAGAATTATCGTAATAGGTACTTTAGATAAAATGAACGCGATACTAAAATGGGAAGGTAATAAACCTGGTTCTGTGAAAGTTGAAATAACTTCTGATTACCTTACTAAACCAAAGCAGGTTGTTGATGATATTAAAAAGATGGTGGGTGATTTTAAAAAAGAACATCCCTCTGAGAAAACTATTCAAGTTACTTTAAAAAGTGATTTGCCTTATCAAATTTTAATTTCTGTAATGGACGGAGTTAGAGAGCATCTGCCAGATGTTGTTCTTACTTCTTATCAAACAGCAGAGAGTATACAGGAGTAAATAATGAGCGCAAATGTTGGCGGAGGAAAAAAAGGAACAATTATATTAAATCTTACCTCAATGATCGATGTTTCTGCCATCATTATTATTTTTTTAGTTATGGGTACAGTGTTTGGTCCATCAGCAATTGAAGCTCCACCAGAGATAAAATTTCCTAAATCTTTTAATAAGGATATAGTTGATAATGCCCCTCAAGTGATTATTAAAGCTGATAAAATAGATATTACGTTTTTACATCGAGATGTAGAATTAAATTATGTCCTTGATAATAATGAAGAGAAATTAAAAGTATTAAAAGCAGAAATTAAAAATTATATAGAAAATATGCCAGAAAGTGCTAGGGCTGGAGGGATATTACTTAACATCATTGCAGATAAAGCAGCTCCTTATAAGGTTATTTATGAAGTCAGTAGTTTTTTTCGACAAAACGGTTTTCAAAGTATGCTATTTGTTGCTGAGGGGAATTAGTGAAAAAAATAAATTTTATTTTAAGTAAAATTTTAAGTTCATTGATAATAGTTACGATTTTTATTAGCGTAATTTCTTTTGCAAATGCGCAAACGGCAACAAAAGTTAAAGCAAAGACTTCAACTGCAAATATCAAGAAAATGATAAGTGATATAAAAGTACAAGAGTCTGTAGTTGATTTGTTGTCAAAACGAATTTTAATTAAAAATTTAAGTAAAGAAAAACTAATCTATTCTCAATGGAATGATGTGAGGATTTATTTACTAAATAACCCTCAACTTGGTTATGATTTTATTTATAAATGGGATAAGATTCGTCCTACAGATAAAGCAATCAATGGCAAAGAGCAAGAAGTTAATAGTCAAATCGAGCGAGCAGATAATTTAGTTGAGAGATATAAATTTAATAAAGCTTTCAAAATTTACCAAGAAGTTGCATTAAGTTTAAAAAAAGAAATTCAAAAAGGAAAACGTGAAAATCAATTTTTATATGGAGTCATGTTGCAATCAATGGGGCGGGCACTGTTTGGTGCTGGTCGATATGAAGAAGCCATTGAAGTTTATCAATGGATTCCTCAAGATTATCCCCGCTTAAGACAAGTTATGTTTGAAAAAATGTGGGCTGGTTTTAGAGCTGGTCGCTTGGATATTTCCTTGGGAGCTATAGGATCACAAGAATCATCTTACTTTTCTTCAGTTATTGAACCAGAAACGTATTTGTTAAAAGTTTATATATTTAAAAAACTTTGCAGAGATGACGATATTAAAGAACTTAGAAAAGAAATTGATACTGTAAAAATAAAATTAAATAATCCAAATGCTGATTTTTATAATGAATGGGTTATGTCTGATATAGAATATTTATCTCTGCAAAATTTAACTAAAATTGAACCCAATAGCGACAAAAGAGGATCAGTTTCGGCAATTGATCGTAGAAAAGAAATAGATTCAATTCAAGGTATTTTAAAAAAGAAATATGAAAATGATAAAGAGCGCATTCGTAAAGGTATTGATCAAACATTAGCTTATTCTTATGTCGCACTTGGAACTAAAGATTTTACATTTATTAAACAAAAAGAATTTGATCGGGCTGCATTAATGGAAAAAGGAGATGAAATTTGGCCTGCAATGGATGCAGAAGATTGGTTAGATGAAATGAATGGGCATATTTATATCGGAGAGAGCTTATGCAAAACAGAAGCTCAATAATTATTTTGAATTCCATAAAACGTGTATCGCTTTATTCGTTAATTTTTTTTATTAGTTTTACTCAATCAACATTTTTCTTGTATGCACAAAATAAAAATGAAGTTGATATTAAAAAAAAGTTTCATGGTCGATATTCAGATGATTTGCTAATACCTTCAGAAGATTCTAAAAGTGAAAAATCAGTTAAAGACTTAAAAACTTTAATAGAAGGTTTGGACTCACTTATTAAAGTTGAAAAAAATGAAGAAAAAAAATTAAATTTATATTTTTCGAAGGGATCTGCACATCTTAATATTGCAAAAAATTATCGACTCTCAATTAAACAGAACCCAAGTTTTATTGATAAAGAGCAAGATAACTTAAGAAAAGTAATCAAAATAGCAGAGTTTATCGAAAAAAATAAAAAAGCAGGTCCCTTATTATTATCTCGTACTTATCATATGCACGGGTTGGCTTTTTTATTTTTGAAAGACGAGCTAAAGACGGTAGATTTATTTGCAAAAGCAATTGAGATACATCGAGATGCACCTGTTAATCCAAGACTATCAGTTTATATTGCTGAATATCTTTTTGATAAAGAAAAATATTCAGAAGCTCTACCTCGTTATAGTGATTTTTTTGATAAGTTATCACAAGAAGAAAAAGCGATGGTAATTTATAAATCGGCTTGGTGTTTTGTTCTTACAAAACAATATGCAAATGCCGAAAAAGCCTTTTTAAAAGTAATTGGAAAAAATTGGGCTGGTGATTTTGCAGTAGATAGTTTAAAAGATCTTTCATTTACTGTAGCTTCACATATGAGTGAGCAGGAGGTATTAGACTTTGGGCGCGAAAACTTTACAGGGAAAATTTTAAACTTACTAGTGGATTTTTACACTGAAACATACATGGTCTACATCAAACAAAGTGGAAATATAGATAGAACGCTTCTGTTTAACGAAGTTATTAAATTAGAGAAAAGGCCAGAACGTAAAGTTGCACTTTCTGTTAAAAAATATTCTTCACATCAAAAAGAATATGCTTCAGTAGTTCCTATGGAAGATTTAAAAGCAATTGAAAAGTTATTGATTGATTACAAAATAAAACCAAATTCAGAAGAGTTTAAATATTTTGCCTCAGAACTTGAAAATGAAGTACTAAGAACAACAAAAGCCTATGCAGAAACTATTGCCAAAAAAGTTAAAACACCAGAAAAATTAGATGATATGATTATGAGTCAAACTCTTGATCGTGTTTTAAAATTTCATATAGATTGGTTTCCAGAATCACCAAAAATTGCAAATTCATATCGAGTAAGTTTAGACAATTGCTTGTTCTCTAAAAATATTGCTTGTTCGATAAGGGTTTCCCGAGAGATTTTGAAAAAAGATTTTTTAAAAGAAATTTGGGAACGAGCTAGATATGACTTAATTACATCTTTAGATAAAGAAACTCAATCAAACCCTAAGGCTAAAGATGATCTTTATAATGAATTAGTTATGTTTAGTAAAGAACAAGAAGCTTCTAAGCATTGGCTTATTTTTAGTAAGAGATTAACTGGATTACAAGTTGATAATAAAAAATACGATGAAGCTGAACCCATTTTACTTAAAATTTATCAAAAAGAGATTACAGTTGAAAATCTTTATCGCTATTTATTTTGTATGTACAAACAAAATAAATACAAAGAGGTAATTGCATATTTGCCAAAGTCTCCTAAGGAGGGGCAATATTTTGATGAAATACAAATTTTGATGCGTGAATCAAGTTTACAATTAGCGCTTGAGTCGGCAAAAGCAGATGATTTTGATAAATATGAATCTTATCTTGCGCAGTTTATGAGTTTAAAACCTGAACCTTCAAAAGCTGATTTGGCAAGAGTTGATTATTATCAAAAATTGATTGATAAAAATCAATCTCCAAAAGTTTTAGGATTATTAAGTACAGCCCCTCATCAAATTCGTTTTGGTCCAACATTTACAAAAATCTCAAGTCAAATTTTAATCTATCATTTAAAAGAAGGTAAATTTAAAGAAGCATATACTTATCTTTCAAAAGATAGCAAATTTGGCTTGTATCCAGAATTTAATTCACTCTGGGTTCGTTCTACAATTGGAAGTGGAATCCAATTAACAGTTGCAGATTATAAAATTGTTTCTCAATTTAAGGGTGAAGAAAAATCAAGCGTATTGGGTTTATTAGCTGTGAGTTATCCAGAAGAAGTAGTCAAATACTTTGAAGCATTTCCTCCAAACGATGATCGAGAGAAAAAAATATATTTATTGTGTTTACAATGGAGAGAAGGACAAAGAGAAGTAAATTTTACATCTAAACAGTTTGAAGAATTAAAGTCAGTAATTCCTGCAGATTTATTAAATACGCAAACGACTTCTTCTGAAAAACTTTCTGGATATTTAGAATTTCCTGATATTAAGTGGTCAGAAAAAAGGCTAGAAAAAGTTATGCCAGATGCTGTCAGTCGTATTCGAGCCATTCGTCCCCAAGTTTTGAGAGATGTAAAAAATAAAGGTATTCCTGTACAAAAAAGAATTCTCACAAGAGCTTTAAATAATGAAATTCGAATGGTAGAATTTTTTAAAAATGCACCGGTACCAAAGGGACTTTCAGATGATAATGTAGCAGCCTATAAAAAAGAATTAGAAGAAATTGCAAAAGAATTTGAACAACAGGCTGACGAATTTAAGAAAATGATAGAAAACTTAGATCAAAAATTAATTGATTCAAAAAAAGAAGAAATGTTTCCTCCAGAAAAAATGAGTTCTTGGCCTCTTCCAAGTAATGATATTTCGACTTTAGTCCAGACCTTAGTGACTCAAAATAATCACTTTGGTGCATTGGTTGTTTTAGAAACTCAAAGAGCCATTGATAAAATTACTTTGCAAGATTATCATAAGTTAAGATCCTTTGTGATTTTATCAAAGCATAAAAATTCGATTTCATCTAAGTATGTTTTTGATGAGCTTAGTTTAAGTAAACAAGATGATTTAATTTTGAGTTGGAAAACATTAATAGGTAAAAATACGGAGATGCCAAAACAATGAAATCGAAATTAAAATCTAAATTATTTTTTATTATTTTTTTAATAGTTTTGGATTCAAATAGTATTTTCGCAGAAACGCAAAAGACCGCGAATGTTTTAGACTTTGAAGATGATGTCATTGAGGGCGAAAGAGCAGCTCCAAGTTTATTTGTACAAATGGATATTCAAGCACCTAAAATGGATTCCCTAATGTTTCAGCGTAAAAATTTTAATGATTTTCATAATATTGATAAATTTAGAAAGCCCAAGTATAGAAATTCGGACAAAAAATAAGGAAGTATCTGCTGTGAAAGTACTGAGTTTAGCTTACAAAGATAAATCTGTTATCCAACATCGAGTGAATTCACCCCTTGTCTTAGTTGGTCGTTCACCGTTGTGTGATATGGTTATTCGTACTCCAGGAATAAATTCAGTTCACTTTATTTTAGAATGGATAGGTACTGGAGAATTTAATATTAATACTTGTTCAGACGATGAATGGGTGATCACACTTGTTAGTCATCAAGATGCTCCTGCAGAAAAAAAATTAAATAAAACGGCTACGGGTGAAGGTTTTATATTTTACCAACAACCAATAAGAGTCGAAGATTATACTTTTCAATGGCAAGAAGATAGGTTAGTTGAAGCCGATTTGAGTCGTAAAATTATATCGCAACAAGTATCAGATTTACGAGAATCTGGCGGAGTAAAAGTAGATTCATCTGCGGTTATATCTACTGTGCTTGAGGTTATTTGTTTGTCTCAGGAAGTAGATTCTGTAAATGAAATCTTTCACTATAATTTAAATTCGAAAAATTATAAAGTAGATGAAAGTTTATCTGCGTTTCAAATCAATGTCCAAACTAAATCGCAAAAAAAAATTGTTAACTTTCAATTACCTACAGACTCAGTTGCTCATGTGATTCGCCAGGGACAAATGTTAAACAAAATTGATGATCGAAAAATATCAATTGAACAAAGTGATTTACTTCATGTTGAATGGGATTCTGTTGCTTATTATTTTAGAATTGTACCTCGTGTAGCAGTTCCTATAGCTAGAAAAAGTATTTTCTCAGATCCATTTTATGTTATTACAAGTTTTTGTTTATTAATTGGTGCCATTGGTTTTTATTTTATGCTTAAAAATATTAGAAATCAAAAACCAGTAGTTTTACCTCCACCACGAATTGCAGAGGTGCAAGTGCTTGAAGTTGCAAAGCCACCCCCTATTGAACCCGAAGAAAAAGTATTAGCAAAACCTAATCCTGAAGAAAAGCCTCCAGAAGAAAAAGAACAAGCTGAAAAACTTAAAAAAAATAATAATAAAGAAAAAGATAAAACTGAAAAACCTGTTGAATTAATTCCAAATCAAATGCCTGGTATGAAAACTTCAAATGCTAAAAATAATCCAGTCACTCAATCAGATAAGGGTGGACTTAAAACGAAAACCGAATCATCTAAAGCAAACACTGTAGGATTCTTGTCGGCATTTAAAACAAATAAAAAATTAGGTTTGGTAAAAGCAGATCAAATCGTAAATAATGGTGCTATCAATCATACAGTATCTGGGGATAAAGCCGAAGTCTTATTAGATCAATCCGCACAAGGAATGGTTAATAAATATGTTCGAAAAGATGGTGAAAATCTAGCTGCGGCTTCTACTGGTGTTAACTTAAATGATAAAGTGGGTATGAATTCACTCTCTGGAAAAGAACAAAATGTATTGAAGGATGGTTTTAATGTTACTTTTGGTGAAGACGGTGGAGGCGGTGGTCTTGGGAGTGCGGTACCAGATGCGAGCATAGAAACATCTGTTGAAGGTGGTCTAGATAAGGTTTCTGTAAAAAGTGCAATTTCTGGCTACAAAAATGAAATAAGAACATGTTACGAACGTGCATTGAGAATGAAATCTTCAATTGGCGGAAGAGTTTCGTATAAATTTTTAATTTCTAATCAAGGCGATACACAATGGGTGCAAATTCTTAAAAATGATGTTGACTCATCAACACTCGTAGCTTGTGTGCAGGGTGTGATTAAGTTGATTAAGTTTCCTAAGGCTAAGAATGGTCAAAGTACAATTGTTATTTATCCATTTCAATTTACTAAAAAAGGCAGTTGATAAAGTAAGGGGTTATTTATGGAAATTTTGTGGAGTTTAGGTCACAAAAAATTAAGAACAGTTGATAAAAATATTTATTCAAATCAATTAGCGCAAAAAGTGATAGATGGAAAAAAATCTGGTTCCACAGAAGACGATTGGGTTGTTTGGCAACCAGGCTGGGCGGCTTGGCAAAACTTAACAGAAAATGCAAATTTGATGTTAGAGATTAAAACACTTCAAAGTATACAAGAAAAGATGGAATTAACAAATGCAGCCCCACCACCATTGATGGATGGATTTTCTTCAGCGAATACTTCATTAAATTCAAATTTAAAATCAACTGTTACTTCAACAGCGTCATCAATTTCGTCAACTGATATATCTTCAAAAAAAATACCTTCAAACACTTCATCGACGGCAAATCTCCAACATTCTTCTAAACTGTTATCTAGCGAAAAACCTCTATCAGAAACTACAAATAAAAATTGGACTGAATTGCGAAAGCATAATCGTGTTGAAGTTAGATTACGCTGCATTATCAGGTCTCATACTCTTACATTTAGAACATTCACAAAAGATATTTCACTTGGGGGAGTTGCGCTTGAAGATCCAATTCCTGCAGATTTTACTGATAAAGAATGCAATATCTATATCACAGCAATTCATATAAAAAGAAATTTAAAATTTAATTTAAAAATGACTCAAAGACCAGGCGCTAAATTTTTTTCATTCGAATCTGCAGAACAACCATTTAAAGATGAATTAAATTCGTGGCTCGAAGAGTATATGAATATTCAAAATAAAGATAATAAAGCATCTTAAATAATTATCATGCTCAAATTACTGACGAGTAATTTAGGTCAATCCCTACTTTACTCGCAACTAATATATTTTTTTCTTACTTCATCGTTGTAGTTATTCCGCTATTATAATCCATATCCGTAACAAGCCATTTTTATTTTACGCGTTCACGGCAAGCTTGATCTTGGCAGCAGGCTATTAACTCACTAAAACTCGATCTAAGTTTGCTACGTTCCATACTGGAGTAGATTATTTTAAAGTTAGTCAAAAGTATGATATCTCAGAGTGTACAATTCAACGTTGGAGTAAGTCTTACGCTTTTGGAGGAGTGACTGAATTAAATTTCAAAAAAAATCTAATAAAGAAAAAATAATTATCAAAGGTTGGGCTGCATATTTAATTTTAGAATATCGAACTTTATACAACTGGGGAACTGAAACAATTCAAGCGCATTTAATTAATCATCACTTTATAATTTTAAGTTTATACAATAACTGCTCATCTTTGAGACGATAGGCTGCGCGATTTTATCAGGCATAATCATGAGCAGTTATTTTTTGTTTATTTACCAATTTTTAAAATCTAATAAATTAATAAAACACTCTCTAAAAAAGAAGTTAAAAAACAAACACACGAAGTTAGTTGTCGTTAATGATCCTGGAGTTCATACCCAAATTGATGATAAACATCCTCCAAAAATACTAGCAAACAATCATAAGACCTATGTTTAACGGTTTTTTCAAGCAGCGTGGAGATTGTGGAAAACCCCCAAACGTTTTACAGTGGCTTCAAAAAAATATCTAATTTTTG
>SXSU01000012.1 GCA_005793345.1 Bdellovibrionales bacterium | reverse complement strand
TCAAAAATTATTCCAATCGAGATTATTTATAAACCATTTAAAATTGATTTGAGGCTGTAAATTAAAATGAATACTCAGTAAAACATTCAAAATATTTATGAGGTATAAATTAAATTTAACTTAGCTATCTTTTGATTTTATAAATTGGATCTTTTTTGAATATAAATATGGTTTTTATTCAAGCGGTCAAGAACCCAAATGACAATAGAGCAGAGAATTATTTGATCCTGCTCGGACGGTCGAGTTTATTTTAATTCATGTTATGGTTTTTAACGAAGTGTTAAATGACCGCTATTATTTCTGAAGTTGATATGAGACAACTAATTTTTTTTTGTTTCAACAATTTTTGAATTGCCTTTTGATCCGACAAATCTTGAATTTGAAGTAATTCAAAAGCAATCCCTGGGCTCTTTGATTCAAGGAAGTTAATAACAGATCCGCCTATTAAATAGGGGTCGGATTCTAAAAATGAACTTTCGCAGATATTAAGTTCTTTTTTTCCTTTCAATTTATTTTTGGCAGAAGAACCCATTTGTGTATGATCCAACTGACCACTTAACGCTACAGCAGCACCCTCCCATATCCATTGCGGGAGATTTTTCTTTGTCTGTTTGAGCGTGAGAATGTGAACATATTCATGCACTAATGTATATTTTAAATCTTCGTAATCCCTCTCAAAACAAAAAGGATTATACTTTTTTCTCTGGTCAGGTTTAAGCGCTTTTAAAGATTTAGGTGAATGAGCATAGATTCTATTTTCTCCGTAAATTCTTGCGCATGACGTGAAATTTTCATTTTCAGTAACAGGCATAATCTGAATATTTAAGGAATTTTTAGAGTCTACATGAAAATAAGATTCAAGAATTTTGTATCGTTCCAAAATCCAAGATTTGTTGCTTTCAATAAACTGCTTATCTGCAAGCTCCTTAGATTCAAATTTTACATTTGCTGCCCGAAGGAAGCTCACGAGAAATAATTGCAAATATAGAACATAAATTAAATACCTACCCATTCGATTACTGTAACACTCATTGGAGATATCGGTCATCAAACTAATCTTTTGGAGCCTCACATTACTACTGTTAAGCGCTGAGATCCAATACATTGAGTTTAAGGTGCTGACTAGTATTTGATATGTTTTTGTTCGGGGTGAACAGTTCATATCTTTTCGATACACTTTATGGGATTGGTTATTATTTCAACTGTCATCGATACACATAGATTATTCAAAAAATATTTGAATAACTTAATATTTTTGGAATTGTAAAATAAAGCACTGAACTTTGACTCCTCATTTATTTCTGTATCTTAGCTCAATGCAAACTTTGACAATGTTCAACTAAATAAGATTTGTTTTTAGTACAATCACCGATTTGAATTTTCCTTAACCCAAATGAATTAAAAGGGATTTTAAGGTTTTTTGAAAGTACAAATTTTTCTAAAACTGAATTTTTCGAATAGGAAAGTTTGAATTACTGAATTTTCAAAAAATGAAATCTATATTTAAAGTGATCGCTGAAATTTATACATGAATTTTATCTCAACGTTCATCTAGCCAGAGAAAAATATTTTACTTTTTCTCTGGCTACTAAAGATATCAAATTATTACTATTGAGCAGCACCGATCGGTTGAGGTGTAATGAAACCAGAATGAGTTTTTTCACCATCACTATTTAAGTATTTTTTTGAATACTTGCTCAAGTCGTCATAAGTTAGGTCGCGAATTGTTTGGGACGCACTAATCAAATTGGAAAGTTGTTCTTTTACAAATTCGTTGGGCCCAGGGGCATTACCTAACTTTAATATTCTGAGTTTGTCTTGCTCAGTGTGCCTCATAAACCCTAAGTTTGATGTACTAAACCGTTCTCGAAGATATTCATCAAATCTAGTTAATCTATTTCTTTGATTGATAATAGATTCAAGTTCCTTCGTATAATTATTAAGAGCATGATTTATACCATCCAATACAACCTTATCGACGTTTCCAAATGCCATTGGATTGAAAAATACCAAGGATAGTAAAAATAGTATTAATGAAATTCTATTTCTCTGACCCCACATGAATCTTATACTTGCTTCATGTTCGTCGAATAAATTAGAATTATCTGCTTTTACACTTGCAGGAAAAAAGCTCCATGCTAAAGACACCAGTAGTGAAAATTTTTGCCACCGTTCTTCAATTTTATTTAAAATAAACTTTTTCATAATAACTTTTTAACTTCAAATTTGGTGCCAAACCTCAGATTCGTATCGATTTAATAATTGTGAATAATTTCAAATATTACCCCATAGCAACAGTTTGATATACTAAGAAAAATGTGAACATCAAATCAACAACTGAAAAGAGAAAAGCAACAATCTCAAAATGAAACATGCTCCCAAACAACATTATATCCTCTGCTATTGAAGGGTCCACAACACAATAGTACAATCTATAAGTGAAAAATATTTTTCTTTAGTTAAGTAATTGGATTCTAAAAAATCTAAAGCAATATCGACAAATCGCCAATCCATCTGAACAAGAAGAGTTGATATGTATTTATTTGGATTTTTTCAGAGTATAACATGACTTTAAGGATATCATTTTGATACATAAAAATATTTCATTAAATTTTTTGGCTATTAATCCAAATGTCTTCTTAACAAAAACAATTTTTCGCTTTTTATTAGCCTGCGTAAAACTACTCACCAAAAAATCTATAAACATTCCCTTCTTGACCATTCCAAAAAATTATTTGTAAAATAAAGAGTATCTAATGTAAATTTTAAAATTGAATCGAAACGCCTTCTATTTATTCAACCTCGAATTCATGACTTTTCAATAATTGAATCTTGGATTCAAGATCCCAAACTTATGGAGTTCCAAGGAGGGCCATGGATTAGTCAAAGAAAAACAGAATTCCTTAGCTTTTTAAGATGGCATTGGGAAAAATTTGGATTCGGTCATTTTCTAGCAATTCTAAAAAGCAATCAAGACCCGATAGGGATCTTCTCGTTAAAATATATTAATAAAAATCCAGATTTAAAAGTTGATTTTCCAGATCTAGGATTTCTTTTGAAACCTCAAAGCTGGGGAAATGGCTATGCAACTGAAGGCGCAAAAACTCTTGTTAAGTATGGCTTTAAAGAACTGGGCTTAACGACCATTGTAGCACTTAACTATCCAGAAAATAAATCGAGTACGAGTGTTTTGCTGAAAGCTGGATTTAGACGAGTTGGTGAAGATGAAATTAATTATAATGGTCATAACTTAGGAGGTTGTACGAAATGGTTGTGTGAGAAACCATGAGGAACCAAAAACTCTTGGCTTCTTACCGGAACCAAGTCAATTTTTCATCGACATAAAATCTAACTTATATTTATTGTAATTTTGAACGTTGGCTTTTGAACCGTGAACTTATTTTATTGTTAACTCAGAATAAAAATTAGTAATACTATTGTAAATATAAGCATTGGCTATTGTTCATCCTTTTAGTTCTGAACACTTCATTTGAATTTCTTGTCATTATCAAGTTTACTTGTTTTAACCATCACTCAAGGCTTAAAAATAAATTCAATATCTTTTTGAGATTCATTAATTTTGATAAGCCACTTATTTGCAAATTCAATGTTTTTTATTTTCTTAAAACTATACCACTCATCAAGCTTGTTATTGAACTCTTCCAATACATCTTTAAATCAACGAAATTGCTTTGAGCGGTTTAATGCTTTAAATAATAAATCTCTTAATGTTTCATTTTTTTGACCCTCAGCAAACTCTTCCATCATATTGAATGATTCTCGACTTGAAAGAGTTGGAACATCTAAAAAGCTTTTGTAATAAGCTCTTCATCGTAGTCTTCTAAAAATTCATCAAGAGTGTCTTTAGTATTTTGATTACATTCTTCTACTGCTCCAAGAATTTCAAAGGGTATGTCATAGAATTTACCGTCTGATATATCAAAATAATATTTTGATTCAAATTCGTTTTCGTTATGTTCAATTGCTGCTTCAATTTCAAAAAAAGGTATAAAAACTTTTTTCTTTTTATTTGTGGGATTTATATTTGGTTGGATTTGGTGATTTTTTTCTGACACTTTGCCCTCGTTAATGTTAAAATTGTTCGAGGGCAAGTATTGATAAGGCTTTAAAATTTAACTATGCAACTTCTGGAAAGGTACGAGATGAATTATTTAATTCACTCTCAATATTGTTCGGAGAATCTGAAAAAGTTGAAATTAAATCAGTATGAGTGGAAGATGAAGTTATTGACTCATTAACTATATTTCAGAATAACTACATCTTTTTTCTTAAAGATTTTTTTATTTAATTCACCACGCTTAAAGAGTAACAAATTATTTTCATTACATAACCTGTAAACTTTTTTATGATTAATATAAATTTGCTGTTCTATAGAGAGGTAGCTGGTTAATTTCCTAGCTCC
>SXSU01000090.1 GCA_005793345.1 Bdellovibrionales bacterium | reverse complement strand
TATTTTTATTATTTTTATTTTTATTTGCACTTATTAAATCACTTACAAGATTTAAAACCTTTCCATTTTCTTTCTTCCCATCGTGTTCATCATCATCATCGTTATGATCGTGGTTATTATGGTGTTTATTATTGTGATTATTATCGTGGTTATCTTTCAGGATTGTTAGTTTATCGTTCAAAATTGAAAACTCAAAAGGTTTAAACGAAAGCTTACCATCCAGTTTAGTAAATTGAATTCCTGTTGATGAACTTGTTTTTGAAAACACTGCTACACTTTTTGCTCGACCTTTATTAACATCTGAATTGATTGAAATAAAGTGAGAGATATGAGATTCAGCTTTTAATTTTTTGATTTGAATATTTCCACATGCAATTAAAATCCCATGGAATTTAATTTTTTCAATAACCATTTTCTTATCAGAATCATTTATTAAAACTGTTAAACCCTTAGTTTTTAGTTTAAGACCTTCTTTTTTCAACTTAAAAACAACTCGTTCTTGTTTTAATAAATTATTTAAATCAAATTTTGAATCCTCTTTACATGATTTATCGTCGTCATCATCGTCCTCTTCATTATCGTTTCCAATCGATACGTCATGTCCAATCAATTTCAATGCTGCTAAATGTGGACCACACAATTTTAAGGCATTGGATTCACTATTATCTGAATCAGTATCATTTAAGATATCATTGGCAACAGTAGAGTCAGGAGGTATCTGATTTACAGCAGTAATTGCTGGTGGTGGATTTGGAGTTGAATTGTTATCTACTTGCGATTCATTTGTATTTGAAGTTTCACTATTACCAGGAGGAGAATTTGGCGTGGTTGGAAGATTTGGTGAAGACGGAGTAGTAATAGAAGTAGGAGTAGAATTCAAAGTATCACTTCCATCTGTTAGAATAGTATCTGTAGATGGGTTTGAGTTGGTAGGTGTAACTTGAGAAGATGAATCAGCAGTCCCTGAATTGGTACTTGTATCAGAATTTGCCGGAGTCTGAAAAGCAGTAGTGTTATTTTCAATGACCGTATGTTGTTCAAGCACTATCACTTCACCAACAGAGATTTGAGGACTTGGTTCGCTTTGATTTAAAGGATTATCAATTACATCACCATTTGCATCTATTAATTTATTATTTTTAGCATCTACTAAAACATTACCTTTCCAGTTTGAACAATTCTGAAACATAATCGCATTAAATGCCCCAAAGGTAAATAACAATACAATCTTTGCATAAAACTTTCTATTTAAAGTAATACCCTTCATACGACCCTCCTTGTAATTTTAACAACACGATTTATTTAGAAGCAAAAATTGGTCCTGACCAATTCAAGCTTAGTCGTATACAAGATCGAATAATGTCGAACTTTTAAAAAATGTCTATTAGTTTGATACTTTTTAAAGACGACAAATCAATTCATGTTGAGAAATTATTATAATGAAAGAAAAGTTATTGTTTATATTGTAGCTCTATTATCAATTTAAAACGAAACTCAAAATTAATCGTTTCATTTTGATTTAATTTATATACGTAAGAATTATTTTTTCAAAAAAATATTAATATTTATGTAAACATTGTAGAACTTCTAATCACTTCTAATAATTCAATTGTATTTACGTTTCTAAAAAAACTGTTCATGATTAAGCCTGACTGCTCAACAATTGTATCAGACATAATCTTAACCCAGTTATTTTCTTGTTTTTTACTTTACTTTGTATTTGCCTCATGATTTGGGGTAATTTAAGATGGAAAAAATTTACATTAAGAAATCAGTGAATCAATGAAGAGTTTAAATGAATTAAATTTAGTTATTAATACAGAAGATGGATATATAATTGCGAACAAACCATCTGGTTTAAACACCCATAGTTCTGATATTCATTTAAAAGGTTTTGTGGAATGGCTTGAAGAAAAACTTGAAACAAAATTATATACCTTTCAAAGATTAGATAAAGGAACCTCTGGAGTTATTTTATTTGCATTGTCATCCCAATCAGCCAATTTTTTAACTCAGCAATTTAAAGAACAAAAGGTTCATAAAAAATATTTATTTCTAACTGATAAACAAATTTCTACGCAAAAAATATCAATCGAAGGTGATATTATAAAAAAAGGAAATCAGTTTATTTTAGATGACTCAAAAAATAACCTTCAAGAGCAAACAAAATGTTGTACACACTTTACTCTTATTCAAAGCTATAAAAATTTTAGTTTGTGGGAAGCTCATCCAGAAACTGGAAAACCTCATCAAATTCGTATTCATGCCCAAAAAGCAAATATTTCCATACTTGGAGATATCCAACATGGAGGTTCTCCATTTATTCGACTTTGCTTACACTGTATATCGACAGAAATTAGCGTACTCAATATTAAAGGTGAAGCTCAGCCTCCAGCATATTTTTCAAATTTAGAACTCCTTGAAAATTTATTTTATTGTACTCTAGAAACAGCTTGGCATCAGCGAAGTTCAAGTTATAATTTAAATTATAATAATCAAAATTGTTGGCGATTGCTTCATTCTGAAATTGAAAACATAAAAATAGATATATTTAATCATACAGCCTGGGTGTATGATTATACTTCTGATCCTAATTCAAAACAATCACTAAATAAAAAATACAAGTTCGACCTTTCTGATAAAATAGTTCATTCGACATTATTACGCTTTTTAAAAGATAAAAAAATTGAAAATTATTTTATTCGTGAAATGAAAAACAGGGGACAATTACCACTTCATGCTGAATTACTTCAAAGCTCAAATTCTCAACAAGTTTGGACAACAATAGAAAATGGTTTAAATTTTGAAATCAGAAGTAATCAAGGATTGTCTCCTGGTCTATTTTTAGATCAAAGAGAAAATCGAAAATTTATTTTAAAAAATGCAAAAGATAAATCAGTCCTTAATTTATTCAGTTACACTGGCGGATTTAGTGTAGCCGCTGCCGCAGGTGGAGCAGCATCTGTCACAACGGTGGATCTCAGTTCTAACTTTATTGAATGGTCTAAAAAGAATTTTCAACTCAACAATTTTGATGTGAACAATATTCACACAAAATATAAATTTTGGTCAGCAGATGCTAGGGTATTCATTGAAGGAAGTAAAAAAAGAAATCAAATTTATAATATTATTGTATGCGATCCTCCCTCTTTTGCTCGAGTTAAAAATAATATTTTTAAACTTGAATCTGATCTCAGTGAGTTATTTTATTCTTTGTTTGAAATATTATCTGAAAATGGAATCTTATTATTTTCCTGCAATTTTGAAAAGTGGAATTTCGCACAATTCACTGAAAAATGCCTTCAGTTGATCATTAAAAACAAGAAGAAATTCCAAATTATAAATACTCCTCTTTTAAGTTTGGATTATGAGCTACCTGATCAAGCAAGTTTACTTAAAACATTTATTATTAAAAAACTTGGATAACTTCTAATTTTTTTTAATTAAATTTAAATTATGTAATTCAAATATAATTGGATAATGATCAGAAGGTAAATATTCTTTTTCTTCTATTGTTGAGGGAGCATGAATTCTGATTCCCAATTCATTTTTATATCTGTAGATAAATGACTTTGTATTTTGAAAATTTTTTTTAACACTATCACCTAAAAAACAAAAATCTATTTGTCGACCTTCTGATTTTCCACCTGAACGAACATGAAAAAAAGTTTGTCGTTCTATTATTGGTGTATTATTTAATTCTAAAACATCTTCTAAATCAGTAAGTTGATATAAATCCTTAAATTCTTTGTCTGTATTATGTCGAGAAGCATTTCCATTAAAATCTCCACAGACAATAATTGGACAATCTTTATAATTATTTTTTTGTTCATTATAAATTTGAACCAAAGTTTTTAGTTCTGCTTGTCGACGTTCCGCGCCCTGAGGATCAATATAATCTGGATCAAGGGGTGATTTTAAATGTGTTAATAAAGTAATTAGAAATGGCTCTTCTTTCTTTGTTTTAAATAAATGAAGTTCAGCTACATCTCGAGAAAATTTATGGCTAGTTGGAATATGTTCAGTATTGATTCCTTTAGCAAGAGATTCTTTTTCGTGAGGGTATAAAAAATTGATAGACCTATTTTTATTTGTTTCTATATGAAAATGAAAACCACATCGTTTATTAATTAAAAAACCAACATCTATTGATCTATCACTATTTCCTTCAATTAAAGCAGTATAAAAATTATTTTGCAAAAAATGTTCATTAAAATTTTGAAGAGATTCTTCTCCACCGACTTCTGTAAGCATAATTATATCAGGATCTACTTCTAAAAAAATTGAAGCAATTTCTTTTAATTTACGAAGGGGTTTATTTGGGAAAACAGATGAAGATAAATCTTTCCATTGTTTTTCATTTAGATTTAGAAAATCTACAGGGGGTTTTTCATCCCAAAGTAAAAAAAGATTTTCTGCATTAAGTAACATAAATTTCAAATTTATAGCATTATCCATTAACTCCAGATTAAATTACGAATCTTTATTTAGATAATAAAAATCTTAACTTGCACTTCATAGTTGGACTTCTGTCGAGTATAAATTAAAGACCAAATATTGCTTTTACGTCTTCTTGTTGAGAAAGTTCTTCTTTGGAAGTGGTGATAGTGAGTTCTTTCATAAGCAAGTTTCTTGCTGTATCTAGCATTTTCCGCTCTCCAAAACTTAACTCTTTATCAACTTTTAATAAGAATAAATCACGTAAAACAGCAGCGATTTCATATACGGAACCAGTTTTAATTTTTTCCATATACTCGCGATAACGTCGATTCCAGGTCTGTGTATCTACTTTTACATCAGTTCTTTTTAAAATCCTTATAACTTCGAAAGCTTCTTCTCTTGAAATTATAGCTCTTAACCCAACAGATTTAACATTATCTAGTGGAACCATAATTTTCATTCCAGTTTCTTGAATTTGAACTGTATAAAATGTTTTTTTCTGGCCTAAAATTTCTTTTGTATCAATGGAAACTACTTTTCCTACACCATGCCCTGGATAAACTGCATTTTCACCAACTTTAAATACTCCAGGATCAATTGAGTTTACTGATGTAGCCATTTAGAAAACCTCCAATTTAAGAACCAAGCGTGTATATAACACAATTGACACAAGTTATCAAATTGATTGATGCTTTAGACACTGTACATTGAACAATTTTTATGAAAATAACATAATTTGCTGATTAAATTTTGAACAAATTACAATTAAAAAAGCAGGTTGCTTACAACCTGCTTTTATAAACCCAAATTTTATTATTCGTTTTTAATTAATGGAGTGAAAATATCACACCTATTAGTAAAAAAAATTAAAAATTCATAATTACTCAGTTGCTGAGATAATCAATGCAAATGGTAGTTTACCAGCTTTAGCTTGTGGTATTTTAGTTCCTTTAACAGAAACTTTATAAATACCAGATTCAGATTGATCTAGCTCAATCAATTCATAATTATTTACAGCATCTTCAGATTTAAATATTTTTCCAGAAGGGGATGTAATTATTAAATCTAAATTATTAACTAGTGTTTTAGCTGCAGCTGATGAGGCTGGTGCATCCGTATAAATTAAAGTCATCCATATTTTTTTAGCTGTATTTTTAACATTTATCTCATAAGCAAGCTCTTGATCTTGAGCAACACCCTTTGTTTCATCGATGATTTTATATGGAAGATTAACAACACGATCCATATCCACACGACCAAAACCTTCATCATTATTAGGTCTATGAGTTACTAACTCTTGACCTTTTGCTAAACCGACTTCACCAAATTGGCCAGGGTACATATCAACTGCAGAGTGCATTAAAACACCTTTTACTAAAGCTGCTGATGGTTTTTCAAAACCTAACTTTTGGAGTTTTTGACGAGTTAAAACTGCGGCACCAGCTGTTAATGGAGTAGCCATTGAAGTTCCTCCAGACCAAGCATACCACTTATTATATGCTCCCCATAACTCACTTGCACCTTCAACTTGCGATTTTAAACTTAAAATATTTGTTCCTGGAGCAACAACATCTGGTTTTACACGTCCATCAGTTGTAGGCCCTCGAGAAGAGAACATTCCAATGCCATTTATATTATTAGAAATAAAATCGCTATTGATAGGCTCAGCTGACCATGAATCCGCAGCAGCTCTTAATTTTTTAATTGGAACTTGAATTCCACCTTTAGAAACTAAATTTTCAGAAGCACCAACAGTTAAAACGTTTTTAGCTGTTCCTGGAGTTCCAATTGAATTTTCATCTATACGACCATCTTTATTTTTATCAATACCACTATTACCTGCAGCAAAAATTGGAAGCATTTCTGGGTTATCCCATACAAATTGATCCACTTGCTCAGCAAAATTATCATAGACTCCAAAATTCTTAGCTGCACCCCAAGAGTTAGTATGTACTCTTGCACCATCGTCATATGCAGATTTAAAGAGTGTGCTCAATTGAGGAGGTACAGTTAAGTTATCCATCATTGGACTCCACATACCCTGTGCAATCATTTTGGCTTCATATGCACCACCCATTATTTTACCATTTGACTCTTTACCACGACTTAAAACAGAGCCAGCTACGTGAGTACCATGTCCCATTGGATCGTTCCATGATTTAGAAAACAAACCATGTATGTAACCTTTAACAACCGCACCTTTTAAATCTGCATGAATATTATTTACATCACCTGAATCTAATCCAGTATCAGCCATTGCAACAATTTGACCAGCTCCTGTAAAACCTTGTTTCCAAGCGGATTCAAAATTCATTACTTTTGTTCCATCTTCAAAACCATCAAGATCTGTATAATTACCATTTGCAACTGGAGTATCTGCTGAAGGAGTAGCTCCATTATCTAATTGTGTGATTGGATCTAAAACTGTCATTTCAAAGTAAGGTTGAACATGATCTATTCCAGAAATATTCGCAATTTTAGCAATTAAAATTTGTGGAGTATTTAGTAAAATTGAGTTTCCATCAGCTCTAACAATAGCAATATCTTGAGATAGTGCTGTGATATTAGAAATCACATCATTAAGTTCACTTGATTTAAAAACTTTAACAAGTACATTTTCAATTTTTTGAGCCGTCATAACACTAAATCCAGTGAAGTCAGCACTCATCTTAAAATAGGCGTTATAAGGAATTGTAGTATTAACTTGTCCTAGTCTTTTAATTGCAGAAATTGAATTAATATCGGCTCTGATAATATAGGCATCATCCGGAAGATATTTAAAAATCTCAGCACCTTTAGAAATCAATGCCCCTTTATCTGATTCCGATGGTGATTTTTTAAATTGAACGACATACTCACGAACCTTAGATTCATTCTCAGTTGCTGAGAAGTGAGTAGTTAATTGTTTTGCTTCTACTGTGCCTTTGCGAAGGTACAATTGAGTCCCCGCTTGCGCTGTAGCGTAACTCATTACAAGTGCAACGACCATTATATTTTTAATCTTCATAATTCCCCCCTAAATTTAAACACTTCCATGTTCTGCAAATGTTGAAACATGGATTTTAGAGCATATAAAGAAAAAAATTCAAATTTCATAAAAATAATCTATTTACGAGTGGAGAGATCTTTCTTTATGCGTCATCAAAGAGTCAACTATTCTCAGTAACTGTATTAACTCTAATAACTGCAATTACTTTTACTTATTGATCAATAGAAATTAAATTATAAAGTTGAGGACGTCGATCTCTAAAAAAACCGAAGGACGCTCGATTTTTTGAAATTTCTTGAAAATCAAATTGAGAATGAATAACTCCTTCTTCATTTCGACCAATCTCACTTACTTTATCTCCGCGATGATTACTAATGAATGAGTGACCATAAAATATCTGGCCATTCTCATCACCTATTCGATTAGCAGCAACCACTGGGACAACGTTTGAAACCGCATGACCAATCATAGCTCTTTGCCATAGATCTTTTGTATCTAGAGTTGGATTTTCCGGCTCAGTTCCAATTGCGGTTGGATAAAGTAAAATATCAGCACCTAATAACATCATTGATCTTGCACACTCTGGATACCATTGATCCCAACAGATCCCCACACCTATATTTCCATAAGAAGTTTTCCAAACCTTAAATCCTGTATTGCCAGGTTTAAAATAAAATTTTTCTTCGTAACCTGGTCCATCAGGAATATGTGATTTGCGATAAACTCCCATTAGCTGACCGTTCTCTGATACCATTGCCATACTATTGTAATAATGAGGTCCATCCTTTTCAAAAAAAGAAATTGGTAAAGCTACATTTAACTTTGCTGCTATTTTTTGAAAATGTAAAATAGTGGGATGATTATGTAGTGGCTTTGCCCAAGCAAAAAATTCATCTTTTTCTTGTTTACAAAAATATGGTCCTTCAAATAACTCTGGCATTAAAATTACATTTGAATCAAAATCTTTTTTTGAAGTTTCAATGTAATGGGTAAGTTTATTAATATTTTCTTTGATATCTGAACTGACTTTAATTTGAACCGCTGAAATTTTCATAACTTTAAATTCCTTTTTATTCATTTATATATTTGTGATGAGGGGAACTTGTTGAGTAATACAATGAAATGCTCCTCCACCACTCAAAATTGCCTTTGCAGACAAACCAATAACTTTACGATCAGGAAATATTTTTTGCAAGGATTCAACAGCCAAATCATCAAATTTTGAACCATATATTGGAACTAAAACTGAGGTGTTACTTATATAAAAATTAACATAACTTGCCGGCATGACTTCACCGTCATCATTGAGAATCAAACCTGGACTCGGAATAGTATGCACTTTTAATTTTCTGCCTAAAGCATCAGTTGCATTTTTTAATGTGGTCTCGATATCATAAAGAACTTGTGAATTAGGATCTGTTTCTGGATCGAAAGCTTTCATACAAACAACTTCACCGGGAGCAACGTAACGGGCAATAGTATCTATATGACCATCTGTATGATCATTGAGTAAACCTTCTTTGATCCAAATCACTTTTTTAGCTCCCAGTATTTTTAATTCTTCTTCGATTTGAATTTTACTCATATGAGGGTTACGGTTTGGATTCATTAAACATTGATCAGTTGTTAAAAAAGTTCCCTGGCCATCGGCTTCAATAGATCCACCTTCCAATATAAAAGATAACTTATCAATACTTTCACAATCTGATAATTTTGCAATCTGTTGACCTAATTCTTTATCACCTTCAAGATTATATTTTTCGCCCCAGCCATTAAATCCAAATTTTATATTTACTAACTTTTTATTTTTTAAATCTTCAATAAAAATTGGAGCAGAATCGCGAAGCCAAATGTCTCCGTAAGTCACAATATGTAAAGTTACAGGCATATTTTTAAAAATGGCCTCAGCTTGAGCTAGAGACTTTGAGTTTAGAACTAATATATTTAATTTTTCACCACGATACGTTTGTGTTTTTGAATCAAAATTTAAAATTGATTTACATAAATCAACAAATTCAGTTTGTGCTAATTCTAAATTTTCTTCCCATAAATCTCTGCGCGCTGGCCAAGCCAACCAACAACTATCATGTTTTTGCCATTCAGAGGGTTGATTGTAAAATTCAGTTTGCTTTGAAGTATTGGACATTTTAATTTCCTACGGCCATTTTAATCATGGCGACAGCCAGATTATGGTCTACTCCATCAGGATCAATTATTTTTTCAACTGTACTCCACCAAGCAGGAGCTTCTGGATGAGCACCAGTAAGTACTACATTTCCTCTTCCATAAGTTGATTTAACTGAAGCTGGTGTTGCATTTGGATAAGTAGCTAAGACTTCAATTGCTGAACTTTCTTGTTCTTCTTCAGGAAGTATAAAGTAGGGTCCGCCTTCCCAATATACATCTTGTTTTTTACCTAACCAATTAAGTGTCAATATTTCAGGACTATCATTGACCTCTTCATACAACTGAGTTCGTCCCGCAATTATTCCTAATCCAATATTTTCGGTGTCACCAATAATGTGAGTTGCATAAAATGCACCTGCACAAAATCCAACATAGCCTCCACCATTATAAACAAATTGGCGAATTAAATTTTTTAAATTCTCATTCATTGTTTTTGCAACTTTTGAAGATTTTCCACCGGGTTGAATCCAAACCACCGCATTTTCAAAAATTTGTGGGTTTTGCTCCTCGGGTCCTATAAATTTTGGGCTTAAACCTGCTAATTCTGCCATTTCAGCTGCCGCTTCAGAACATTCCTCAGGACAGCTACCGGGACCTTTATAAACTAGTGCAAATTTTACTTTTGAAACTGGATCGTTCACTACAGCATGAGTAAATGAAACACTTAATGCAAAACTCAAAAAAGTAAAAAATTTGAACATCAAATACTCCTATAAAAAAAGTTGGCATAGATTGAATATTATGGAGAGTTATGTCAATCAGAATTGTTGATTTAAATCCATGTCATTTTTAATTTAATATTATTTAATTTAATTATTTATTTTTAAAGAAATTAAAATATTTTTTCGCTCAACTTCAGGCCATTGTACGAGGCATTTTTGTTGCGTGGGCTAATATAAATCTCCCTCACCTTATCGACCGGGCCCTGTTTTAAAAAAAAATTTTTGGAATTTTTCTTTATGGGGTTTGGCAAATTTTCTCAGTTGAATTTGAGGAGTTGATAGTTGAGAATTTAAAATCCACTCTAAACTTTTATTGCCAGGATTTAAATCAAAGTTATTTTTATTTTTTTGGCTGTTCGTTTTATTTTTTTAAATAGAGATTTTTTCAAGCTCATATTCCCTTTAATTTTAGGCCTTGTGCATTTGCAACTGATCTAATAATAATTTTAATTTTTTATGGATTTTTAAATGAAGATGAGGATCTTTTGTTAATATTTCGATTGCCGCACTTCGAGCATCTTCAAGAACTTTTTTATCTCGAAATAAATTTGCCAATTTGAATTCACTGACTCCAGATTGCTTGGCCCCAAGAATTTGGCCAGCTCCCCTGAACTCCAAATCCCATTCAGCTAATTCAAGTCCATCGGTTGTTGACTCCAGTTTTTTTAATCTTTCCAAACCATCTATAGAAAGATTTAAAGACGGCAGTAAAGCGCAAAAACCTTTAAGTGTGCCTCTACCCACGCGACCACGCAATTGATGCAATTGAGATAAACCAAATCGTTCTGCATGTTCAATTATAATTAAATTTGCATTAGGAATATCAACTCCCACTTCGATAACTGTGGTTGAAAGTAAAATTTGTATTTTATTTTTCCTAAATTCATCCATGATTTTTTGTTTATCATCAGAACTCATTTTACCATGAAGCAATCCCCATTTTATTGTGGGATATTTAGTACTAAAATCTTTATACCCTTGACTCACATCTTTAAGTGGAAGTTTTTCGCTTTCTTCCACTAATGGGAAGATCATAAATGCTTGCCTGCCCTTTTGCACTTGTTCAAACATAAATTTGTAAAGTTGTTCGCGTTGATTCTCCATTACAATTTTAGTCTGAATAGGAGAGCGCCCAGGAGGTTTTTCATGTAAAAATGAAATATCCAAATCACCGTAAGTTGTCATTGCAAGTGTTCGCGGAATTGGAGTTGCCGTCACCATTAAAAAATGAGGGATCTGGGATTTTGATTTTAATTTTTGTCGCTGCTCCACGCCAAAACGATGCTGTTCATCAACTACAACTAACCCAAGCTTTGAAAATTGGACAGACTCTTCGATGAGGGCATGGGTACCAATAATGAATTGAATTTTTCCAGATGCTATTTTCTCTAGAATAGGAATTTTATCTTTTGATTTCACTTTTGATGAAAGAAAACCAATTTCAAATCCTAAATCCGATAGCAATTTTAAAGCACCTTGATAATGTTGTTCTGCTAAAACTTCTGTTGGCGCCATTAATACTGCTTGAGCACCACATTCAATGGCACTTAGCATAGATAAAAAAATTACTGCGGTTTTGCCACTTCCCACATCTCCTTGGAGTAGTCGATTCATTGGAAATCCACTTGCAAAATCTTTTAATATTTCTTGAAATGAATTTTTTTGATCATGAGTCAACTGATAAGGAAATTTTTGCAACAACTTTGAAGTGAGAATCGAGGTGGAATTTAATTTTATACCCTCTTGTTGTTTCAATTTCATTTTTTGAAAAATTAAATACAATTCAAGTTGAAAAAATTCATCAAATATAAATCTTTTTTGAGCGGCAGAATTATATTTGAAATAATCATCCACCTGATTGATATCTGGATTGTGAATTTCTTTTAGGGCTTGGTAGCGATTAATTAAATTATTTTTTTTTAACACCCAATCTGGCAAAAATTCGAATTCCTCTGCAAAGTTAACTTTGTCAGGATTTTCTTCTAAAAAAGTAAGAGCACTTAATATCCATTTGTGAATTTTTTTTGAACTGAGCTCTTCATCTTCAGAGTATATAGGTAGTAATCCCATAAAAGAATCTTCTTTAAATTCACTTAGTAATGTCAACTCAGGATGTGCTATTTCTTTACGTCCTTTAAAATCGTTAATTATTCCGAAGGCTAAAACTTTTTGACCAACATGAAATTTTTCAAAATAAGTTCGGTAGGGCACACGATAAAAGCGACAAAACAAAAAACCTGTATCATCTTTAATTGTCATAATATGGATTCGTTGACCAGGACCTCTAAACATTTTTTGCAAATTAACTATTTCACCACATATATAAACTCTTTCGCCTTTTTTAAGAGTATTAATTTTGCGTTGATGTCTACGATCCTCATAAGTTCTTGGGTAATAGGATACTAAATCTTTAAGTGTTCGAAATCCAAGTCGATGGAGTTTATCTCCCCATTTGGGGCCAACTCCTTTTAAATATGTTACATCAGTATCAAGATAATAGGCCATAAGAATTGACTTTATCGGCCGAGATATCATTTTGTCAATTTATAGATATAACCTAAAGATGATAGTTTCAAATGATACTATCATCTTTAGGTTATATCTTAAACCACCTTATAATATTAGTCCAAAAATTTTAACTTTTAGTTTCCATTTGAAATAATTTAGAAGTAATCATGAGCAGTTATTTTGAATAAGGTAAAACAAGATGAGCTTCGCCAACACCATTTCCTTCAGAAGAAAGAAGTATTTGTTGGTTATTAGAATTTAATAATTGAATTGTATGCTTTAAATTATTATAATTTGGATCCGCTAATTTAAATTGTTCTCTAGGTCCAAAAGCTCCTAAACAATACCCATCCGCATTAACACAATTTAATTTAATTTTATGAAGTATAGTTTTTCTTGAAGTGGTATTTCCATTATAAGAATCGAAAGACTCAGTGATAACCGCCGTTAATTGTGGAGATGAATAAAGAACAGATTCAAAAGCTAATATAACTTGAACATTATTAGCATAAGATGGACCATTGTAATTAGTATCATATGGGGGCTCATAAGTTACATTCAAAATCCCATTTGAAGGAGTACCACTTATTCTTTCATTAAGATAAACTGGTAAACTTGTATTCGCAGAAGCAATTTTAAATGGAGCTTCAAAAATTAATAAACATAGTCCAAAAACGAATAACTTTGAAATTATAAATTTTGTTTTCACTTTTTAATCCTTTTAATTTTATTGATTTTGAGGATTTTATAATAATCTTTTTTTTATATAATTACTAATTTTAAATTAACTAATTATACTTTAAATGAATATTTTTCATCAAGAGTAAAAAATTGTCATTTACTTTTAAAAAACAAATTTGAAATTTTGAATAATACGGGGTGATTAAAAATCAACTCGATCAATGTTGCGTGCAACATCCTGTTGGAACTATACTAAATGAAGTGGATACTTTTTACTTGCTGCCTATGAAGTTTAATTTTGCAATAGTTGAGCGGCATGAAGAGCTCCGTATGTTACTACAATATCAGCTCCTGCTCGATGAATACTGGTAAGTGATTCAAGCAATGCTCGATCACCATCGAGCCAACCACGTTCATGGGCCGCCCAGATCATTGCATACTCTCCACTCACCTGATAAGCCGCCACAGGTACAGTACTGTGAGTTTTAAAGAGTGAAATAATATCCAGATAACTTCCCGCTGGTTTGACCATAACAACATCTGCTCCTTCTTGCAGATCTAAATTAAGTTCACGAAGGGCTTCACGTTTATTGGCCGGGTCCATTTGATACGTTTTTTTATCACCACTCTTGGGTGCTGAATCTAGTGCCTGTCTAAATGGTCCATAAAAACAAGAAGCATATTTTGCAGCGTAAGACCACACACCTACATCACAATATCCGTGAGAATCTAGAGCTTGTCGAATGGCCCCCACTCGTCCATCCATCATATCAGATGGCGCAACAAAATCTGTTCCAGCTTGCGCTTGAACTAAAGCCTGCTCAATGAGTAGCTCTATGGTTTCATCATTTAAAATTTTTTGATTTCTTACAAGACCATCATGTCCATAACTAGAATAAGGGTCGAGTGCAATATCAGTTAACAAAATAGCTTCTGGAAATTTATCTTTAATTTTTTTTAGCATCTGCGGAACAATATCGTTGGGTGAACGAGATAAAGATCCACTTGCATCTTTTAACTGATCATCAATTTTTGGAAACAGGGCAAAAGAACTTACCCCTAAATCTATTGCTCTTTTAATTTCTTCCAAGACATCATCGGGACCAAGACGTGAAATCCCATGAAGTGAAGAAATAGGTTCTCGTCCATTTTCATTTTTTACAAACAAAGGATAAACCCATTTTGTTGGATTGAGTTCAGTTTCGCGAACTAAAGTTCTTAATGTTTCGGATTGTCGAAGTCGTCTTGGTCGATGATTAAAGTTAAACATTTTGATTCCTTATCCATTTACTTATTGCTTCAACCCAGTCTGGAGAACTATTTAAACTTGGGACTAAATAAAATTCTCCAGTATTTGCTGTTAAAGTTTTAAATTGCTGAGCCCCTTCAATTGCCAACTCCTCAAGAGTCTCTAAACCATCAGCAACAAATGAGGGACTCACCACCATTAATCTTTTATATCCTTGAGCAGCAACTTGTTTTATTGTTGTATCAGTTGCAGGCTCTAACCACTTAGTGAGTCCTAAGCGTGATTGAAATGAAATTTTAAATGGTAAATCACCTATAAAATCTGATAGTTTTATTGCCGTTTCTTGACACTCTTGAAAATATCGTTGGGCAATGGGTTTATCTGGCAAGCCATGAAAACTAAATAAAATAAAATCAGGTTTAAAATTGTTTATAGAGTTTTCAATTAATTGTTTATGACAAGCCAAAAAGTGGGGATCCTTAAAAAAGGGCTCTATAAATTTAAATTTAAATTTTAATTTAAATTTATTTTGAGAAAGTTCATTTAATTTTAAAATAACTGATTCCGTAGTGCTTTGAGACCATTGAGGATAAAGCGGCAAAACAATAATATTAAAAATATTATTTTGTTCAAATTTTTTAAGTGCGAGTTGCAATGAAGGTGATCCATATCTCATGGCTCCAATAACTAAGTAATTGTCTCTATCGATTTTCTCTTGAAGATTTTTTACCAAATTATTAAGATGATAGCGTAATGGAGAACCTTGCTCTGTCCATATTTTTTTATATTTTATAAATGATTTTGGAGATCGAAACGGGACTATTAATCCATGAACTAACATTTTTCGGACAATAGTAGGTAATGAAATAACAAAAGGATCATCTAAAAATTCTGACAAATATTTTTTTACTGCAGGCAAAGTTAACTCATCAGGAGTACCAACATTTGTAAGCAATATTCCTATTTTATTACTGTGCTCATTTTTATTCAAAAGCTGATCCATTTATTATCACCTTACTTCACCATATTATAGTTCTTGATTAATTGTTTTTGCTAATTTTTGTGAGCGAAGTAAAATATCTGTTGTCCCCATTCTACCTAAATAGTTTCCATGCAAATAAATTTTTTTCTTTTGGCTTTTACTTTTACTATTACTATTACTATTACTATTACTTATTATTATTGGATTATTTAAATGAGTAACATAATCCTCAATTTGAGTCGTCATATGAGGTAATCCTTGAGGCCATTTTTGAATATGATACTCCGATGGAAAACTTTGCTTATTCTCAAAATGATTTTCTCCATAAAGTTTTTTTCTATCTTCTTTTATTTTATTTAAAAGTGAGTCATCAGTGTCTTGTTCGGTATACAATAACATCCAACGTTCGATACCTTGCTCACCATGGACTGGAAAGATATCACGACTCCATAATACACCAAGTGAATTCATATTTTCGGCCTCTGGAAATAAACAACCATATCCTTTTATTGGTTTTGTAGAATTCAAAAATAAAGTTATACTCGCAATACTTCTCATTTCAAATACACCTAACATTTGAGATTCTTTGGGATGATTCTTATTTAACAAAAGTGCTGCAGAGGCAGGAGAGGTTGCTACAATGACAGTGTCAAATTTTTCTAAAACAGAAGGTAGATCTGAAATTTCTTCTTTAGCAAAATTAACTTTATGATCTAAATATTTTTTAAGTTTTGATATAAACTCACCCATTCCATTTTGAAATGAGAATAACCCTTTCGTTTTTTCATTACTTTTTAATTTTTGATAAAACAAAGTTGCACTTAATTGTCTAAAATCCCCTGAGTAAACCCCTCTAAGAACGGGCTCTAATAAAAAATTGGTAATTGCTTTACCAAGAGTACGATGGCCCCAGTCATAAATTGATTCACGGGCATTGGGTATAAAACTTTGCTTTAAAAAAATAAATTTAAACATTAATGATAAAAGCTTTAAATTTTCTAAACCACGCAGAGGCCAACGGGTGGCTTTTATTCTAAAAATATATCGACCCAATTTGGAGGCTGATTGAACAGGAGTGGCTCCAATTTTATTGGCAATTTGAAAAAATTCAGGATGTCCTAAAAAAGCATTTGCAGCTAGCTCTACCACTTTTTGATTTTTGGTTTGAATTGTTTGAATCAAACCACCCCATTTATTTTTCTCATAAACAGTGATGCAGTTATTTGGATTCAACTCCGAGAGATAAAAAGCTAAACTTAAACCTGAAAGTCCTCCTCCAATAATTGCAATTTTTTTTTCATTACTCATAACTTTATCCAACGCAGTTAAATTGATTGGGAGAAAACTCGCTTTGTAGTTTCTTGATTTCGCAATCTTTGATCAAGTGCCATGCAGGCATTACGCAAAAAAGGTTTACCTTCATTTGTAATTTGGAGTTTTGTCTGGGTTTTAAACTTTACCAACCCATCATTAAACATTTCTGATAAAAAAACTTTTATATCGGAGACTTGCGGCTCATCAAGTTCTACTTCACCTTCACACATTAAATTTAAAATTTGATATCTTAGTTTTTTATCTTCTTCGGTTAATTTATGTCCACGTAAAGTTGGAATTTCAAGTTGATCAATTTTTCTCTCATATAATCCCAAAATCTTTTCATTCTGATGAAAACAAGATGCCGTCTCAGAAATTGCACTCACTCCTAATCCCAAAAGCACATCTGATTTTTGATCTGTATAACCCATAAAATTACGATGCAATTTATTTTCTTGTGCGGCTTTTGACATTGCATCAGTTGGTAATGCAAAATGATCCATTCCCATTTCTATATATCCAGCATCAAGCAATCGTGTTCTTGCCACTTCATACAAAAGTCGTTTTTCTTCTCCATGTGGAATATCTTCGTCTTTGAATAATCTCTGTTGTGGTTTTATCCATGGAACCTTTGCAAAGCTATAAAGTGCTAAGCGATCTGGTTTTAATGTTAACGTTAAATCAATTGTGCGATTCATGATTTCTAAGTTTTGTGCTGGCAAACCATAAATTAAATCTATATTGATAGAATCAAAACCAAGCTCTCGTCCCCAATTTAAAACTTGCTCGGTGACTTCAAAAGGTTGTATTCGATTAATAAGTCTTTGAACTTCAGGATTAAAATCTTGAACACCTAAACTTAACCTATTCCAACCAAACTCACGAAGAACTTCTAACTGCTCTTTGGTGGTTCGTCGAGGGTCAACTTCCATTGAGCCCTCAAAATTTTCTGCTAAATAGACATCTTTGTGAAGCCCCATTAATAATTTCTTAAGTGAATCTGGTTGCAAAAAAGATGGACTGCCTCCTCCTAAATGAATCAACTGTAAGGGAGATTCTTTAAATTTTGGATTTTGTGCAAAATAAATTTCTTTTTCTTTGAGTACTCGATCCACATATGGATTTTCAACCTGATGACTTTTTGTAATTGAATTATTGCAACCACAAAAAGTACAAAGTGTTTCACAAAATGGGATATGGACATAAAGCGACCAAGAGTTTTTCAAATCACTTTTTAAAGATGTTAACCACTCATCTTGTGTTGGACTTTCGGTCCAATGGGGAACCGTCGGATAACTAGTATACCTAGGAGCTGGCACATCATATTTAGCAATGAGTTCTCGTAATGATAAATTTGATTTCATATTTAATCCTCTAATCTCAATTTTGAGAATATATCTGCTCTTGTCCTTTAGCTTCTAAATTTGATTTCATCTTAAATCGTTCTCGAACTCGCTGTATAATCCATCGTACATGAGATTCTGGAGTTTTTGGCAATACTCCATGACCAAGACCACAAACCCATCTTTGTAAAAAATCGGATGGAAGTGATAAAACTTCATCTAAATATTTTTCAAAGTGAAGTTTAAATTCATCAGTTGGTAAAAATAAAAGAGACTGATCAAAATTTCCTTGAATAACTTTATCTGGAAATAATTCAAATGCTTGTTTTAAACTCCAGCGGTGATCAACACCAATTCCTAATAAATTACTTTTTTGCATCCATAGTGAATCTTGGTAATGAGCCGGTTGCACTCCCCTGGCATAATACATAATTTGATTTGGAAATAAATTGGTCCATTTTTTTATCCAGGGAGTAACAACTTCTTGAAATAAAGTAGGTGATAATTCTCCGGCAGAAGTATCAAAAATCATAACCACCTCAGCGCCACTGGCTAATTGATTACGTATTGATTCTTCGATTAGGGGTGCTAAAATATTTGTGAGCCAATTTGAGTAATAACTTAAATGACTTTTACTTTTTAAAAGGGGCCCTTGATGGGTATCTTCCATCCAATAGGTAAATAAGGTCCATGGACCACCAATAAATCCGATTAAACTTTTATCATGTGGAAGTTGGCGCCGAGTTTCAGAGAGAGCATCAAATTGAAATTGCAATTGTGCAATAGCATCTTGAGTTGTCGTAAAATTAGTAGTTGGTTTCGGGCCCAGCTTGGGTCCTTTATCTGTAAATTCTAAATCACATCCAAGAGCTTCCAACGGAAATAAAATATCACTAAATAAAATTGCTGTATCAAATCCAAAATCAAGCACAGGACCAAGCGCCACTTCGGCCGCAAGCAAGGGCTGTTTGCATAACTGTTCAAAAGTGTACTGAACCCGCAAACCTTGATAATGAGAATGATATCGTCCCGCTTGGCGCATAAACCAAATAGGAGGGCATAAATTATTTTTTTTATTTAATGCGAGTTGAAAATTTTTATTCATTTAGTGCTCCCTAATTTTAATACTCAAACTTTTTAAGTTGTAATAAGACTGCTCATGATTATGTCTGATCGTTTTACGATTATATCAGATATAATCACGAACAGTTATTTTCTTGACTATAAATTCCATTGATACCCCACTCCTCTCACTGATTTTATAATTTCACCTTTTTCATCTTTAATATACTGTCGCAATCTTACAATGGCATTATCAATAGAGCGTGGACTTGGGTATTCGTCTTCTCCCCAAACATTATTTAATATCTCATCGCGATTTACTGCCTTGGGACTCGAATCAATTAAAAATTTTAAGACTTTTAAATCACGGAGTGGAATTAATTGCTCTGTACCTTCTGTTTCATCTCTTAACTTCATTGATTTAAAATCAATGATACGATTATTTATACTTATTATTTTTTCTTTCGCATGATTGCTCAACACATGAGAAACTCGGAGCAATAATTCTTTTAGATGAAAAGGTTTTGGAATAAATTCTTCTGCACCTAATTCGTATCCATAGAGTCGATTTTCTGGTTCACTCAGCGCGGTCATAAAAATAAAAGGTACAGTTGTTATTTTTTTTATTAGTTTTGCCAATTCAAAACCTGAACCGTCTGGTAATGTGACATCAAAAATAATTAGATCATAATTTGACCACTTTGATTTTATAAATTCACATTCTCTTTGAGTTGTCACCCAATCAATAAAATAATTTTCTTTTTCTAGTCGCTCTTTTAAATTTTTTCCTAAAACTCTATCATCTTCAACTAATAGAATTTGCGATTTTTCATCGACCATTGGGAACTCCAGAGTTTATATTTTGATACTGGGGGATTATTAAATGGCATTCAAATTTATTTAAACTCAGTTTTGCAAAATGAACTTCACCATTAAGTTTACGAACTGACTCTTGAACAACATGCAATCCGATACCTGTACCACTGGTGGGAGTCGTACGCGAAAATAATTTTCCGATTTTATTTATATCTCCTATAAAACCTTTTCCATTATCACTTAAAAATATTTCTAGATTCTCATTTTTCAAATTAACATCCATTATAATTTCTGTGGCTTCACCATGTATCCATGCATTTTGAATTAGATTTTGAAAAATATTTTGAAATAATCTCCGATCAATATCCAATGTAAGTTGCTCTAACCAATCATTATTAGAGTTTTGAGATTTACAAATTATATTTAATCCTGGCCAATCCATTTTTAAATTTTCAATAAATGTTAACCATTTTCGCCGTTCAAATATAGTTTGCAAATTAAAATCACGAGACATCCAGAGTGCATTTTCAAGTTGGACTTGCAAGCCCATTACCTCTTCTTGCACGTGTTGAATTCTTGATTTTAATTCGTCTTTATCTTCAACCTCTTCAATGAGTTCAGTTTGAAGTCGTAATCGAGTTAAAGAGGTTTTTAAGTCATGAGTAAAAAATGCAAAAAATGTTTTTACGCGCTCTTTTTCGTTTTCGATGCCCCAAACCAAGTATAAAAGAGCAAACCCACCAGATAGTAACATGATTATTAAAAAAGTTCCCTCTTGCTTCATCATTTCTTTATAATAAAGACTTTGTTCTAACGATGGAGGATTTTGAACCCAAGTATCAACTCCATTCATAATAAATACCAACCACCACGAAGCCAAAGCCACTGTGATTGCTATCCAAATAAAAGTTAAAACAAAATGTAACCTAGATTTTTGCACTGATACGACCTGCCTCTACAAATTTTTCAATTAGGGAATCCAATAATTCATCTGTGTGAGCATAACTCATAAACCCAACTTCATAGGCGTTAGGTGGCAAATAAATGCCTCGTTTCAATAGCTCATGAAAAAATGTTTTATACACATCAGCAGTATTTTTTGGAAACTCTTCAATAGATCGTGGATAACCATTATTCCAATTTGAAATTTTTGTAATTGGAGTTGATAGCAATGATGAGGTA
The DNA here is from genome assembly GCA_005793345.1 of Bdellovibrionales bacterium. GTDB lineage: Bacteria > Bdellovibrionota > Bdellovibrionia > Bdellovibrionales > Bdellovibrionaceae > SXSU01. The sequence goes on along the minus strand of SXSU01000090.1, from coordinate 33,929 downwards.
GATGAAATTGATAATTTGGAGGGTTCATTCATTAATATTGAATTGGGATAAAACCAAAATAAAGAACCAAACTGTGTGATCGATATTGGGATTTTTTCTGTTTGAAAGGCCTCACTTAATTTTTTAGTCCAGTTTTTAGTTCGCTCATTGATAACTTGAATTACAGAATTAGTTTTAATTTTTTTTAATGTTTCAAGTCCTGCAACCATACCAACTGGATTTGCACTCAAGGTTCCCGCTTGATAAACTGGTCCTTGTGGGGCAACAAGTTCCATAAGATCAGAGCGACCACCATAACAGCCCACAGGAAAACCTCCACCAAGAATTTTTCCGTAAGTAACAAGATCTGGTTTTATTTTTAAAATTCGAGCCATGCCACCAATTGAAACTCTAAAACCACTAATAACTTCATCAAAAATTAAAAGTACATTATATTTTAAACATAAATCTTTTAGCGCTTGTAAGAAAACTTCACGCTGAGGAAGTAAACCAAAATTAGCTGGCAGGGGTTCAATAATTGCTGCTGCTAAATCAACATGATGAACGGCAAAGGCTTTTTCTAAAGCTTGAATATTATCTAATGGAACAACAATAGTACTGTCTGCGACCTCTGCTGAAACTCCTGCACTATCAGATACAGCCTCCCCAGCTAATCCGCTTCCCGCTTTCACTAACATATTGTCAACATGGCCATGGTAACAACCATGAAATTTTAAAATTTTATTTTTTTTCGTAGCTCCACGTGCCACTCGTAAAGCACTCATAACAGCTTCAGTCCCGCTGGATACAAATCGTAATTTTTCTAAATGAGGGACTTCATTTTGAAGCCATTCACCCAATGCTAAAGAATAAGGTTCGCAGGCTCCAAAAGACCAAGCTGTATTAATCATTTCTAAAACAGAATTTTGCACATCTGCATCTCTGTGACCTAATATCATGGGTCCAAAACTCATGCAAAAATCAACATACTTTTGATCTTCAACAGATGTCAGGTACGCACCTTGAGCGGATTTAAAAAATAGGGGCGAACCACCTACACCTTTAAAGGCCCGAACTGGTGAATGAACACCACCGGGTGCAACTTTCTGTGAACGATTAAATAATTCTGAATTTATATTTGAATTTACAGACGACATTTACAGTTCCTTAATAAAATTTAAAAAATCTTCTTCATCAAAAAAATAAAAAAGATTTTTATTTGGTGTAAAATATTTTTTTAAAACTTTAGCAGTATCTCCAAAACCACAGGCATGCTTTTTCTCTAGCAAATTGGGAAAATACTCAAGTGCTTTTTCAAAAAGTACTCCACTTTTCCAATAATAAAATTGAGCATCCTGCCAATCAATTGTTGCTCGCTCTCTAGGAACAAGATGGTAGGTAGCATAAATATTTTGAGTTTGATCTGCAACCTGATCATGGGTCAATCTCACCCAATTTAGAGGTTTAAAAATTCCAACTGCTGATAGTTCGGGTTCCTCAAATCCAAGTGAATCACTGCACCCATTAATCCAATACCCTTGTTGAGCTAATTTTATCCAGGTCTTCACTCCTGCTGTCCATAAAATCTGTTTCGAATTTAATTTAAAATTTTTGGAAACTGCATTTGCTCGTGAAATAAAGAGAGCCTCAGCACTATTTACATTACCATAATTAATTTGCCTATGTTGAATATCTTGTGCAATTTCAACTCTTTCAAAAAAATTATCGGTATTTGGAATAAAATATAATGCTACTTTATTTTTATTAATCTTCAATTGAGAATTCATTTGGAAATTTTTTTTAATTTTATATCTTCGCTCTGCAAGTTCTTCACCTTGAGTTGTAAGTCCCCTAATCATGGCTATTGATTCTGAGGTTACAACAGATACACCGATGGCTTGATGGCAACCCCCACCATAACTCTTTAATATTTCACGTTCCCACATTACATTTTCAAATGTTGTAAGACAATGTATTGGTGCTAAAAGTTTTTTAAGTTCATCACGATCTGAGCGAACTTCAATTGCAAGAGCTCCCTGAGCTGCTGCTGTAGGATTTTCAGATAAAGGTAAGATCATCCAACGACAACTTTGAACTTGTGGTAATATTTCTTCTTTTAAATTTATCCACTCTAAATTTTGCTCTTGTATTTGAAATTTATTTTCTGAATTAAATAAAAACTCACTAGCCTTCATCATTCTATCAAAGGCAGCTTTTGCAACCACTAAGCCATCAACATCTTTTGTCTCATGCATTTTACGAAGTCGCGTTGTCATGTTTCCACGCACAGGTAAAAATTGAACTTCGTCTAAAGGATAGGGCCAAACTTTTTTTATAAATCGACCAATATTAAGCGTTCGTCGCGGTGATGATGAAAAAATGCGAAGTTGCGAGTTTACCCTTTTATCAAAAAAACTTTTTTTTATAAGTAGTAAATCTCGCGCATCTGCTCTTGGAAGAGTGGCACAAATTTCTAATCCTGGTCTTTCATCCATAGGAAGATCTTTCCAAGAATGAACAACCAGATCAAATTCTCCCGTTTTTAAACCTTCTATAAAATCTTCGGTAAAAACTCCTTTTTCTGGCATCTTCCAGAGAGGATCAGTTTGATTTTTATCTCCAAGAGATTCACGAAAATGATATTTAATTTGAAGATTAGGATGTTTTTCTTGAAGTGCATTTCCAACCGTCAAGGCTTGTAATCTTGCCAAATGACTTTTGCGAGCAGCTATAGTGAGCATACGTCATCCCATCCCCATGGTCGATGAAAACAATATTCAAATCTTGAGCGCGCCAACTGCTGAATAAATTGTTGTGCTTCAATTTTTCTTTTTTGTAGATTTATTTTTTGTTTTTCTTGTAACTTAAAAAACTCCTGCAATCCTATTACAAATCCTTTTTGATTTAAATTTTTAATGGGTTCATGTTCAGCTCTTAGATCTAAATAATTATTTATTGATAGATTTTGACTACTAATCCATGTCTGTAATTTTTCATTAGCGATGGGAGCTGCAACAATTATGTCTACTTCAAAAAAATGGTTTTTAACTATCGTTTGGTTTAAAATCCCATTTTCATTTCTTTTTTTTGTCATAATAAAATCACTTATATTATCTTCATAATTTAGTGAAAAATTCAAAAGTAGTTCTTTAACCTTGGATTTATTACGAGTGACAATTCCGATCGGATGTTCAATAGATTGAACATAAGGAAATATTTTTTCACATAATTGACCTGCTCCCAAAATTAATAAAGGGCGCTCTCTTGGGATAAGTGTTCGCACCCAACTGCCATAAGTTTGCGTTCCAGTATTTTGTAAAAATTGCGTTCTTACTTTTTTAATATCCTCAAAAACCCAGGACAACCAAGGGCTAAAAAAATTGGCTACTTCTTTTTGTAATTGAATTTGATTTTTAAATTGACCTAGCACTTCGGTCTCTCCAACCATTGGAGAATGTAATCCAGCTAAAACTTCGATTAAAAAACTGTAGGCCTGTTCACCTTCGAGAAGATCCCATGATGATTTTTGTGTTGATGAATTTAACATGTTTAAATCTTGAAAGTCTGTTGGAATATATTTGCTCAAATGAATTTTTCGCAAGCAAGTTTCAAACTTAACAGAAGTTTGAGGTTCAATCTCAAAACTTTTTGCATTTTTATGAGCTTTTTCATGATGAAATAAAAAAAAATCGTTTACCATGACGTTTAAAGTGCCAGGAGATTTAAAAAGATACGTCACAGATTTGTCATACGACGCAATACTGAATTATTTTTTTTAAATTGAGTAGTAAAAACCCATAAATCAATTCGTCTTTAGAACACGATGATTAAAAATCAGTAAAAAAAAAATTCAGACAAAGGTCTAGTTAGATTTTTTTTGATTCTCAAATGGGTCTAATTTTTATTTATGAAGTTAAAATTAATTACTTCAATAGTTTTTATATGGCACCATTTTTATATTATGGATAAATCACTATTTTTAAAAATCAAACTGAGTACAATTCAACCCTCAAAAATTTTAACATTTAATGTTTATGTTTTGATAAATGGTCACTTTACTTTATATTTAAAACTTGGTGATGCATTTGATCCTATTAAGTTACAAACATTAATGAGTCGTTCGCAAAATGACTTTTTCTACGTTCACCACACCGAATGGAAAAATTATAAAGAATACATTCAGGAAGTGTTACGCTCAACAACAGCTTCTCCTCTTGAAAAAGCAACTATTTTACGTGAAAGTTCTGTTGCTCTAATGGAAGAACTCTACGAACATCCTGACGTAAATGTGGCTTTAAATAATTCTCGACCCATAATATCCGATTTTGTTTCTTTTATTAAACACGAACCAGAAGCTATGGGTCACTTGATCAGTTTATCCGGACATGACTTTTACACTTATAATCACTCTCTCGATGTGGCGATTTACTCTCTTGGATTAGGTCAAATTATAGGTTTTTCTGAAAAAGAATTAGAAGAGCTAGGTATTGCAGCCTTATTTCATGATATCGGAAAACGTAATGTGAGTCTTGATATTCTTTGTAAAAAAGGAAATCTATCTCCTGAAGAGTGGACAATCATGCAACAACATACCACTTATGGTTTTGCAATTTTAAATCAAAACCCGACAATATCTGATGGGATAAAAAATGCTTGTTTTGAGCATCACGAAAGTTTTTTAGGGAATGGTTATCCTCAACAATTAACTGGTCAAGAAATCCACCCATTTGCAAGAATTGTTGCTATCACAGATACTTATGATGCAATGACAACGCAAAGATCTTACAATGTTCCTTTAAAACCTTATGATGCCCTTCGAATTATGAAAGAACAGCTTTCTGGTCGATATGATCCTCAGATGCTAAAGGCTCTTTATGGAGTTCTATTTCAATTGAAAGCCGCTTGATCTAAGATAAACCTGTATTTTCAAGAAAATAACGGCGCATGATTTTGTCTCGCATACAATTGCGAAGCAATCAGACTTAATCATATGCAGTTATTTTGAGAATCTCATAGTTGGAAAGAAAATAATATCACGAATAGTATGTCGGTCAGTTAAAATCATAACGATCCGTTCTACTCCCAAACCAACGCCACCAGTAGGAGGCATTCCCACTTCAATGGCATGAACAAAATCTTCATCCATGGGTTGAGCTTCTTCATCAACCACTCGCTTTGCTTCTTGTTCCATTAAGCGTGCTCTTTGATCTTCGGGATCATTTAATTCAGAGTATGCATTTCCAATTTCCATTCCTGCAGCAAATGGTTCAAATCGTTCAACCAAACCTTTATGCATACGATGTTTTTTGGTTAATGGAGAAATTTCAACTGGATGATCCATAATAAAAGTTGGATGCCAAATATGTTGCTCAACTGTTAACTCAAATAACTTCATTAACATTTCTCCACGGTTAAATGGCTTTTCTGCATCACTTCCATGTTTTTTTAATGTTGTAAACAAATCTGCATCACTAATTTTATCAGGGTCCACTTGAGCATACTCTTTAATACCATCCATAACTGTAAGTCGTCTCCATGGAGTAGTAAAATCAATTTCTTTACCTTGATATTCAAACTTTAAACTTCCTTTGGTTTTCATGACTAAGTGAGTGACTAAGTCTTCAAATTGAGTCATTTGATAATTATAATCAGTGTAAGCCTCATACCATTCTAACATTGTAAATTCAGGATTATGGGATCTATCTATTCCTTCATTTCTAAAGTTTTTTCCAATTTCATATACCTTTTCAAAACCTCCCACGATTAATCGCTTTAAATAAAGCTCTGGAGAAATTTTCATATATAATTTCATATCCAATGCGCGATGATGAGTTTGAAATGGATGAGCTGACGCACCTCCATAGATTGGTTGAAGGACTGGAGTTTCAACTTCTAAAAAACCTCTATTATCGAGAAAGTTTCTAATCTCGCGAATAATTTTTGAACGGGTTTCAAAAACTTTTCGTGAGTCCATATCAGAAATTAAATCAAGATGACGATGACGATACTTAGTTTCAACATCTGTTAACCCATGATATTTTTCTGGAAGGACTTCTAAACTTTTCGATAAAATTTGAAAGCGCGAGCAATGTAAACTCAATTCTCCTTTTTTAGTTTTAAAAATAAAACCTTCAATCCCAACTATATCCCCAAGATCAATCAATTCAAAAACTGATTTATCCTCTTCTGGAAGATCCTCTATTTTTAAATACCCTTGAATTGATCCTGTCTGATCTTGCACATTAAAAAAAGCTGCTTTACCCATTGGACGTTTTGTCATCAAGCGACCTGCTATTTTATATATAACATCTAGCTTGGTTTCTCCAGTTTGAATAACATCATTATACTTTTTAAAAAGTTGTTCAATGTTTGCTGTTCTTTCAAAACTATACGGAAACGGATTTATTCCACGAGCTTTCATCTCATGAAGTTTTTTTCTTTTTTCAGCTTTTAAAGGATTATCTTGAATCTCTGACATTTGTAACTCTCCAAATTTTATTTAATTAATAAGTGTATCTGCTTTATTACTTCTTACTTACTTAATACCAACATAAGTGTCCATTACATCTTGTAATAATTGAATAGCTTCTGCTTTTGGTCTTTGAAAAGCATTACGTCCGATAATACTTCCAAAGCTACCTCCCGCAGCAAGTTCTTTAATTTCGTGAAGCAACTCATTTGAGTTTTTAGCTTCTCCACCAGAAAATATAACAATTCTTTTCCCACTAAATGCAGAATGGATGATATGTCGAGTTCGATCTGCTAAACTGGTAATTTTAACTTTTTGTTCAATATAAGCTTTACGATTAATTTCTTGCTCAATATGCTCTGATGGTGGTTTTATTTTTATAATATGCGCCCCTAGTTGAGCGGCAATATGTGCGGCGTAGGCAACAACATCTACTGCAGTCTCACCTTCCTTAGATAATTGTTCTCCTCTAGGATAGGACCAAATCACAACAGCTAAACCTGCTTCTTTTGCCTTGCGCGCAGCCACTGCAATCTCTTCATACATTTGTTTACGCTCAGCACTCCCTGGATAAATTGTAAAACCAATTCCAACGCAACCTAATCGCAAAGCATCTTCAACATTTGAAGTGAGCGCAGAAATGGGAGCCTTTGTTCCCCACAATGATTCTGAATTGTTTATTTTTAAAATTAAAGGAACTTCGCCAGCATAATCTCTTGCAACAACTTCAAGTGCACCTAATGGGGCCGCATACGCATTACAACCAGATTCAATTGCTAGTTGAATGTGAAAGTGAGGGTCATAGGCATCAGGATTTTTAGCGAAGCTTCTGGCTGGACCATGTTCAAACCCTTGATCCACTGGCAGTAATACAATTTTACCTGTTCCCTTGAGGCGGCCATGATTTAAAATACGAGCTAGATTAGTTAATACGCCAACATTGTCAGCTCCATACCAACTTAAAATCTCCCTTACTCTTGGTGTCATCCGCGCTCCTTCCAAATTATATAAATATTGCAACAAACCTAAACATTTAAATTTCTGAAATCAAGAAAAACCAGCTCCTCGACAAAGTAAGTCTCAAAAAAATTAAATACTTAATTTTCAATTGATCTTGACCCATCACTAAGCTGTATGATGTTTTTTAAATCTTAAACAAAAAATTAAAAAAGGAAGTATCATGGCAAATAAAATTTTAGACTTTGTAAAACCAGGCGTAGTGACTGGCGATGATATTCAAAAAATATTTTCGTTTTGCAAAATAAATAAATGCGCACTACCAGGAGTTAACGTTATAAATACAGACTCAATTAATTCTGTGATGGAGGCTGCAGCAAAATCTAAATCCCCAGTAATTATTCAATTCTCAAATGGTGGCGCTCAATTTGTTGCAGGAAAAGGACTCAAGCTTCCCGGTCAACAATCAAATATTCTAGGTGCAGTAAGTGGTGCACAATATATTCATACTATGGCAGAACACTATGGTGTTCCAGTGATTGTCCATACTGATCATGCTGCTAAAAAATTATTGCCATGGATAGATGGACTACTTGATTATGGTGAACGTCATTTTGAAAAAACAGGAAAACCATTATTTAGTTCACACATGTTAGACCTCTCTGAAGAAAGTCTTGAAGAAAATATTGAAACTTGTGCAAAATATCTTGAGCGCATGAACAAAATGAAAATGACTCTTGAAATAGAACTTGGATGCACTGGGGGCGAAGAAGACGGAGTTGATAATTCTGGAATGGATAACTCTGCTCTCTACACACAACCAAGTGACGTTGCATATGCATATAAAATTTTAAGTAAAGTGAGTCCTCGTTTTACAATCGCAGCTTCATTTGGAAACGTTCATGGTGTTTATGCCCCAGGAAATGTAAAACTAACTCCAAAAATTTTAGCTAACTCGCAAAAATATTGTTCTAAAGAAATGGGACTTCCTGAAAATACTTTAAACTTTGTATTTCATGGTGGATCAGGCTCTAGCCCAGAAGAAATTTCAGAGTCAATAAGTTACGGTGTTGTTAAAATGAATATTGATACTGATACTCAATGGGCAACATGGAATGGTATTCGAGAATATTATTTAAAAAATCAAAGTTACTTACAAGGACAAATCGGTAACCCCGACGGCGCAGACAAACCAAATAAAAAATTCTACGATCCAAGAGTTTGGATTAGAGCTAGTCAAGTGAGTATGGTAACACGCCTTGAACAAGCCTTTAAAGATTTAAACTCTGTTAATACTTTATAAACCCAAACTGTAATTTGGGCAGCCGGAGTTGAACCTTCTAAACTAAGTATGCAACTAGGGACTCAACTTGATCAGTTAGGAAGAGTTATTGTAAATGATTTTTTAAATATTGATAATCATGAAGATGTCTTTGTTATTGGAGATTTGGCACATTTCAAATTAAAAAATAATGGATTACCACTTCCTGGCTTGGCTCCTGTCGCCCTTCAACAAGGAGAACATGCTGCAAAAAATATTCTCCGAAAAATAAATAATTTACCTTATACTCCCTTTATTTACCTCGACAAAGGAATGATGGCTACCATTGGACGAAAAAAAGCAATTCTACAATATAAGGGATTACAAGTTTCAGGTATTTTAGCATGGTTAGCATGGCTTGTAATACATATTTTTTTTCTGATAGATTTTAAAAATAAAATCTTTGTTTTTCTAAATTGGTGTTGGTCCTATTTTACTTTTCAAAAAGGGGCAAGACTTATTGTAGGTAAAATTGAAACCACTGACTCACAGAAATAGAATGTGAATTGTAAATATTAGATGTCATTACTTTTTACACATGTGAATTTATTTTTATTAATCTTTATTTATTTTACCTTTAACTATTCAATCTCTAGATTTTTTTTATTTTTATGATATTTAAAACTCTAATTAAGATGGTGTTTGAAATAATCAGAACAGTTGATCAGACCTTGATTACTTAAAATAGTTTAATGGATTATATTAACAGGATGTAAATGTAATGAAAAACCAAAAGAATGTACCCTTATTTACTTTCACAATTTTGATCTTAAAAATATTTATATTGATCACAATTTATGAATCGAGTTTTGCAAAAAACAATACATGTTCTGAATTGTTTTTTAATACTAAAAATAAACTTGTTAATTCATTTAACATTCAAAATTATCATTTGGATTTTTTAAATGATTCTGAAAAAGAAATTTTCATCCAATTAAAGAAATTTGATGTAAAATATTTTAACTTTAATAATGAATTTTTTCATGATTATGATTTAATCGCGATATTGCAAAATTCAGATCTTCCACTTTATCGAGAAAATTTAAAAAAATTAAATGACGAATTAACCCTTGAGGCAGTAAATAATCCTTCTTATAATGGAATCCTAATATTACAGAATGCCCTTCGAAAAGTATTAATAGATAATCACCTCACGGAACCTTTGATCGCTAAAAGAATGGTACATTTAAAAAGTAAGGGTAAAAAAAACTGGAAATTTTTATTAGGTGATTTGAGCCTCAAAGAAACTCAAGAGAACTTTTATGGAAATGATATACATAATGTTTCACCTGACTCACTTGTCGGACAATATCTTGCACAAACAGATGCTCAAACTAGAATTGTTCAATATCCTAGTCATACTGATCCTAATGTTTTAGGTCCAGAAAAATTATTTATAAATGTAAGTGCTAATTCATTTGATTTATTCAAGGAATTAATTCTTTCAAACCATAATTACATGACAGTTGTGGGACATGCAGCTGTTATTCACAAAGGTTCTTTTTATTCTCATGGTGGCAAAAAATCTGAAATCAGAATTGTTTCAAACAATACTCCTTTTCCAATTTTACTTTTCAAATCAACTGAAGCACAAAGACTTAATCGTTATATGGAAACTGCTGTAAGTCCAAAATATATAGGATGGGAACATCCGCTTAAATTACCATGGATGCTTGAAGGATATTGTGCTAAAGGGGGATTTAATTGCTGTACTCAGTGGATAGGCAATATTCCTATAGGAGACAAATTAGTTACGTCATATGAGTTTCCACCTCCAGATAGAGGACCAGATCTAAGTCGACGGATTCAAGAACTTCAGAATTATACTATTACAGATGATGTTTTTAATGAGGTTAAAAATTTTTGGAAAGTTCCAGGACATGAACAACTTGCCAATGTTATTGGTCAAGGAGATGCAAATGTAAGAGGTGAAATGGCAAGTCCTGGATGGGTAATTAAAACATTAATTAATGCTACGGATACTGAAAGGGTGCCATTGGTTTTTGTATTTTCGAATGATCATAGATTACCAATAACAGATCAATCTGTTAACAGATTGAATTATGAACCTCCAAGATAACTGCTCATGATTAAGTCTGATCGTATCACGATTATATGCGAGACAAAATCATTCGCCATTATTTTCATGTTTGTTGGGGGTGATTTTTTAAACACCCCGATTATGAATGAAAAATGGGATGATTAATAATCATCCCATTTAAAAACAAAACAATTTTTGATTAACTCATTTTTTTGAAGGAAGTTGATCTTTTTTAACTTCAGTAACAACTGATTTAGAAACAATAAATTCAAAAACTTTTTCTTCCGTTATTGAATGTATAAATCGATCAGCGTATTCTGGTCTTAAAAAATGTTCACGAACTTTTTTCTCTTCAATACCTGAAGTTGCAACATAATCAGTTATTTTTTTATCAATATCCTCTTTTTTAGCAAAAAGCTCATGTTTCTTAGAAATCTCACCAGTAATATAGGCCGCTTGTAAAATTTCTTTTGCATTTTGATCAAACTCTTTATCCCATTTTTGAACATATTCAGCAAATTCTGCATCACCCATACCCTGTTGCTGCATTCTTTTTTTGAAGTCTTCGATTAGGCCTTCCTTTTGTTGCTTTAATAATGAAGCTGGAACTTCAACTGGATTTGCATCAACTAATGCTTTAAAAACACGATCTTTAAATTCACTTTCAATACGTTTTTTTTCTGACTGCTGAATATCTGTTCTGATATTATTTTTTAAATCTTCAAGACTAGAAATTCCACCTAATGATTTTACAAATTCATCTGTCAACTCAGGAAGTTCTTTTTTCTTAAGTGCTGTAAGAGTCACTTTAAATTCAACTGCTTTGCCAGCAATCTCTGTTGCTTGATAATTTTCTGGAAATTTTAAATTCAATGTTTTTTGAGAGCCAACTGTCATTCCAACAACACCCTCTTCAAAACCTTCAATAAAAGACTTTGAACCTAATTCCAAACTAAAATCTTTTCCCGTTCCTCCATCAAGTGGCTTTCCATCTACAAAACCTTCAAAGTCAATAACAGCAACATCATCAATTTGTGCAGGCCTTTGCTCTAAAACAGGAACTTGATTAGCTCTGCTTTTACGAATATTATTTAAAATATTGTCTACTTCGGATTCATTAAAATTATATTGTTCTTTAAAAATTTGTAGACCTTCATATTTTTTTAATTCAACTTCAGGGCTCACTTCAAAGTCAGCTGAAAATGAAAATCCAGTATCTTCTTGTACTTCATCAAATTCAAATTGAGGATAATCTACTGGATTTAAAGAATGCTCCTTTAAACCTGATGAAAAACCTAATTGTAATAATTCATTAGCTGCATCATATTTTATTTTTTGGCCATAAACTGTTTTTATTGTAGCCAAGGGTGCTTTACCTTTTCTAAATCCCTTAATATCAGCTTCCTTTTGAGCTTTTTTAAATAAGCGATCAAATGTTGAACTTACAACTTCAGCTGGAATTTCTACGCTTAATTTTCTTTTTAATTGCGATACTTTTTCGACTTGTGTCTTCATTGAGACTCCTTTTTAATTTCTATGCCGCCTAGGGTATAGTAGAGACAAGATCTAAAATCAATGAAATACTGTTGAAATGATTGAGCAAAAAATTCATTTTGTAACTGGAAAAGGTGGCGTAGGTAAGAGCTGTGTTGCGCTAGCTTTAGCAAAACATCTTTCTCAAAAAGGACTATCAGTCCTACTCATAGAGCTTGGTCAAATAAGTTTTTTTACCGACCACTTACAAATTCCAATTTCTTATGCTCCACTACAATGGAAGCAAAACCTTTCAATAGCTATATGGTCTGGAGCAGACTGTCTTAAGGAGTACGCACTTCACTTATTAAAAATTGAAGCCCTGTATAATTTATTTTTTGAAAATAAATTAAGCAAAAGCTTAATAGAAGTTGCACCTAGCTTACCAGAACTTTCCATTTTAGGTAAAATCACAAGTGGCTTGCGCAAAGTTGGTCCTCCCTTAAAATTTGATTGTATTGTTGTCGATGGATTCTCAACTGGACATATGATTTCATTATTAAAAGCACCACGTGGAATGCTTGAAGCTATTCCCATTGGCCCCATGGGAGAACAAACCCGTGGTATCCTCGAAATAATTAAAAATAAAAATGTATGTAATTATTGGATAACGTGTTTGCCCGAAGAATTACCTGTCATTGAATCCATAGAACTAGCCCAATTACTTTACAACGAAACACAAATCAAACCCCATCTTGTTATTAATAAACTATTAAATCAAACTGAAATTGATTCGTTACAGGGTTCTTCTGATTCTGAGTTAAAATTTATCAATACTCTTAAAAATAAAATTATTTTCGAAAAATCACTAATCAATCAATTGATTGAAAGTGATTGTTTTAAAAAATTTGAACTGAACAATATTAGTAAAAGTAACACAAGTAATAGTAGTGATTTTTTACAAATTCCATTTTTTTACGAAAGTAATTCTGAAATTTTACTCGACTTAATGTCTACTCCTTTTTTTCCATTAAATCTAAATTTTGAATTTAAGGAGTATCAAACACTATGATTACTAATTCACACTTTAGGTCAGCTAAAATTATAATTTGCATTGGCAGTGGCGGTGTTGGTAAAACGAGTGTATCAGCAAGTCTTGGCTTATGGGCTGCGGAACAAGGTAAGAAAACCTTAGTTTTGACTGTTGATCCTGCAAAGCGCTTAGCAAGTACATTAAACATTAAAGACGATGGCCTAGAATATTTAGTTTTAAAAACTCAAGCCCATGGTGAACTTTGGGCTTCTGTTTTAAATAGCAAATTGATTTTTGATACCTTTTTAAAAAAAGCTGCAAATAAGGGTTTAAATCCCAAACTTTTAGAAAATTTATCAAATAATAAACTCTACCAACAATTGTCGACTACATTGAGTGGTTCCCAAGAATTTACGGCAATTGAAAAATTATACTCAAGTTATAAAAGTGGAATTTATGATTTGATTATTTTAGATACCCCACCGACTCAACATGCAATAGATTTTCTAGAAGCTCCTGCAAAAATTTCTCAACTTTTTAATGAGTCTATTCACAAATGGGTACAAAGTTCAATTGAACCGAACACTACATTTTGGGGCGTTTTATTTCAAAATACGACATCAAAAATTTTAAATATTTTGCAAATTTTAACAGGATCAGATTTTGTAATTCAACTTCGAGATTTTTTTAATAATGTAGGTTCAATTCAAAAAGATTTGTTTGTTCGTTCAGAAGAAATTCAAAATCTATTATATGATAAAAACACAGTTTTTAATTTGGTGACAGCTTTTGATAGAGCCAAAATAAAAGAAGCGCAAAATTTTGCAAATCAATTAAAAATGAAGGGTTATCATTTAACCACTCTTACAATTAATCGATCCTATCCAGAATGGTTACCAGCTCCCTTTAAATCTGGTTCAACTGCAGATCAATATTGCATAAAATTAAATGATTATTATAAAAATAAATTAGAATTTTTTGATCAAATTTTATTTGATCAAAAAATTGAAGTTTTGCGGATTCCTGAGTTTTCAAATAATATTTCAGACCTTGAAGGTCTAAAAAAAATGATAGAGTATTATTAATTACTCATCTCCTAAATCTTTTTTAAAACTATCACTTGTAGCATCTGATGGCTTGACCTCATCATCATCTTCTTTATCTATATAAACTTCTTTACTATCATCATTATATCCAAATAATTCCCCGTATCGGGCCCACTGTATCAAAGTATCAAATACAGTTTCTGGATTTTCATTTGGTAACCATTCATGAATAGTTTGAATGGCTTCGTCTTTAGACATGGACATACTATCGCTATTAAAAAGTCGATGATAAAATAACTGAGTAAGTTTTAACTGCATGAGCCCTTCATGAATCATTTCTTTTCGACGATTAATATCAGCTTTAATAAAATGCTTACCTAAATCTGTAAGCACGATTTGATTTTTAGGTGTATCAACAAAATCTAAGAGCTCGGCAGCTTTTGCCATTAATAAGATTTGTAAAGAGTCCTTCATTAATTTTGGCGCTAAAGAAAAAGCATCTGCTCGCCCACCCTCTTCATAAACTAATTCTAATAACCCCACTACTTCAGTCATATTTACATGAGGTGGAGCTTCAACTGCTTGCCCTTGCAATGCAGGCGGAACCCAATCAGGAGTATCTGGAATTATCGCTTCGGTTAAGACATCCCTAATAATTTCTACTAAATTTTTAAATGCGACACTCTTTTCATCCCGTGGATAGGATAATTCATTTCTGATTGTGTATCTAATTTGTCCTGGGTTAGAGCCCATGACTAAAATACGACTTCCCATTGAAACAGCTTCTGTTATATTATGAGTAATTAATACAATTGATTTAATTGCAGTTTTTTTTGATAACCAGAGATTTAAAATTTCTTTTCGAAGGGTTTCTGCTGTTAAAATATCTAAAGCACTAAAGGGTTCATCCAAACATAAAATTGGTCTTTCCATCACAACGGCTCTTGCAAATCCCACTCTTTGCTTCATTCCCCCAGATAGTTCTTTTGGATATGCTTCTTCGAATCCTTCTAAGCCCACGATATCAATGGCTCGTTTTACTCGAAAATCCACTTCTTCTTTAGTAAGATTCAAAGGTTTTAAACCTAAGGCGATATTATCTGCAACATTTAGCCATGGTAACAACGCAAAACTTTGAAAGACCAATGCAACATCAGTATTTGCATCATGTAAAACTTTTTCTTCAACAAAAACTTTTCCATGGGTAGGTTTTAAAAGGCCTGCCAAAATACGAAGACAAGTTGATTTTCCAGAACCAGAAGGACCCAATAAAACTAACACTTCATTATCATAGAGCGATAAATTAATATTTTCTAAAACTTTTAATTTCCGACCAGAATCCAATTGAAAAGTTTGGTAGACATTTCTTAATTCTGCTAAAGTATGAGAACTATGTTGCGTCATATTAAATCCTTTTTCTTTTCATAATTCAGGGTGATTGAAAATCGCCCCAAACAAACAAGAAAATAACGGCGCATGATTTTGTCTAGCATATAATCAGTGCAAGCTGATCAGACTTAATCATAAGCAGTTATTTAGCGTTCAAACTTAAATCGTCTTTCAATCCATGCATACATTTTTGACCAAACCACACGATTGATTAAAGATACAATTATAGTTAACGCAATTAAAGCTCCAACTAAAAGCGAAAATTCGCCCTTATCTGTAGCAATGGTAATTAAAGAACCCATACCCGTTGTTGATATAATTTCACCCTTATATTTTATATATTCAGCCACAATACAAGCATTCCAAGCTCCTCCAAATGCCGTTATCCATCCGGTTAAGAGATTGGGCATGATGGATGGTAAATATAAATTTAACCATTTATCTTTTTTTGAAAGTCCAATCAAAGAAAAAGTTTCAATGAGTTCACGAGAAATCATCGTTGTACCCGCGAGGACATTAAATAATAAATACCACTGCACACCTAATAATATAAGAATAATAGAACCAATTGAAAGTGGTATGTTTAATTTATCTAAAATCATTAATACAATTGGATAAAGCATAGGAGCAGGAAATGAAGCTGCAATTTGTATAATAGGTTGGAAAATACGAGTGCGATTTGGTGAGAGCCCAACCCATAAACCAAATGGTACTGTCCAAAGAGTTGATATTAATACTGCAAAAATAATTCGAGCAAGAGTTGCAAGTGCTGAAAGTGAAATAGATATGATTTGTTCTTGAGTTAATCCCTCAAGCCAATGAAAAACCCTTGTTGCAACCCAAATTACACCAAGAGAAAATAAAAATATAAATACTCTCGAAAAAAAATGCCATTCCGATAAATTGAGGTATATTCTATAAAAAATATTTGTTGCTTTATTTATTTTTTTTGAGCCTGAAATGGGCCTTACAAAGTGATCTGAGTTGTTTTGATTTTGAGAATATGAATGTGGATTTGTTTGAGAATTAGAATTAGATCCAGAACTACGTTCTCGCCATTTTTCTGCTAGCTCTTTCAAAAATTGCTCGATAAATCTTACCATTCTAGATTCTTGTAATAATAATTGAACAAAAGGTATATCTTGAGCCGTTTCAGATTGTTCATCCATTCTAAATCTTCGAGTCCAAGAGATAATAGGTCGCCAAAAAATAAAATCCATTGAAGCTATAAGTAATACCATTGCTGCAAAACCAGCTACCATTGCCAACTGATCACCTTTTTCAATTGCCACAGCCATATAAGAACCTAGACCGGGAAGTCGAAAATCTTTTCCTCCCAATGTAAATGACTCACAAACATTTAAAAAAAACCAACCACCAGCCATTGACATTAAAGAATTCCAAGCTAATCCACTTGCCGAAAAAGGAAGTTCTATTTTAATAAATTTTTGAAATGCTGATAAATTTATATTTGTACTTAACTCATGTAAATTTGTGGGTACATTTTTAATTGAACTATAAAAACTAAAAGTTAAATTCCAAACTTGCCCTGTAAAAATCGCAAGAATACAAGCTAATTCAAGTGCCATATTTGTTTGATTCAAAAAAGAAAGTGCTCCAAGAACAAGAGGGGGCAAAAAACCCAATACAGGAATTGACTGCCCCATATCAAGAAGTGGAATTAAAATTTGCTCCATAGTCTTTGATTTTGCTGCCATATAGCCAATGACAATACTGAAGATCATAGAACAAGTATATGCGATGACAGCACGAAACAGTGAAAATATTCCATAAACAGGTAGTTTTAAAACAGAGAGATCAATGACTGGAGTTGGCTGCAATTCACCTGTCCAACGTTGAGCAGTTATAATTGTTCCATAAATTAAAAATGCGAAAAAACCAATAATTAAAAAATCACCCCAGAATCGAGATAATGAATGGCTTCGATGTGTTTGTGAATTATAAATCATAATAGTTTCTCATGACTAAGTCTGAATATCTGCGTAATTATATCAGATATAATAAGAGTTATCAGATTATTATGAAAATACAAACTTTAGTTTGGATTTTCATAATACGGGGTGATTGCAAATCGCCCCCAACAAACAAGAAAATAACTGCTGATGATTATGTCTGATATAATCAGCGCAAGCTGATCAGACTTAATCATGAGCAATTATTATGAAAATACAAACGTAAGTTTGGGCTAAACAACTTTTTTAAGAATTTTGTCTTCCGTTTCAGAATCTGTCAACTCAGCTTCCCATTTAGGATGGGCTTCTAAAAATACTTTTGCAATATGGGGATCAAATTGTGTTCCTTGGCATCTTAGAAGTTCTGCATAAACAGCATCAACATTCATACCTTTTCGATAGGATCGAGTATGCGTCATTGCATCGTAAGTATCTGCAACTAAAATCACTCTACTCAACAATGGAATTTGATCACCGTTTAGCCCATCAGGATAACCTCGACCATCAACTCTTTCATGATGATGGCGAACCGCAGGAATTAAGTTAGAGAAAAATTCACTATGTGCAAGCGATCTCACAATTTCTTCACTAAACTCGGGATGTTTTTTCATTATATCATATTCTTCTGGATCAAGTTTTGCTGGCTTATGAATAATCGATTGTGGCACAACTATTTTACCGACATCATGAAAGAGTCCTGAAAACTCTGCCAATTTTTGCTCATATTCTGTTAAACTCATATCTCGAGCTAATTTTCGAGATAACTCTCCAACTCGACAACAATGATAAAAAGTAAGCGGATCAACAATCTTTAAAGATTGCATTAAAGCTCTTGCTGCTTCATACACCCATGTTGGTATATCACCGTGTGTGATCAAATTAACTCCCGAATTCAAATAGTTCCAATTTTATATCGGTTATTAAAAATAAAACTTAACTGCAAAAAAATAAAAAAGAAATGGATAAAGATTTTAATAATATGAATATGAAACTAGACTTGCACTAAGGACAGACTTCAAAATACGGCGCATGATTTTGTCTCGCATACAATTGCGAAGCCATCAGACTTAATCATGAGCAGTTATTTTGAAGTCTATCCTTAAGTCTGTACTTTAAACGCGAGTTCGATAATAAATTTTGTTTTTAGCTTGTTAATTTTTATAATTCCATCGTCATAACTCAAAAAATTATCTGAGGCTTATCGCAGAGGATAAGCCTCAATAATTTTATTGAGTTATTCCTTGTACTTAAAAAAAATCCCTGCGCTAAAAACAAAATTTATTATCGAACTCGCGTTTTAAAGTATTCTTTCATTTTTTTGATCGTAAATAAAATGGGAAATATTTTATAATTTCTGATGATAATAAAGTTCTATTTGTTCCGATTTCTTTGATATACCAATTAGCAAAATCCGCATGCCAAAATGTTGCAATGATCATTGCGTCTAATGATGCAAATCCTTGAGCTAACAAGCCCCCTATCATACCTGCTAAAATATCTCCACTACCTGCTTTAGCAAGAGTTAAATTTCCCACTGATATGCGATAAATTTTTTTCTGAATTGGCTCAATAATTAAATTTTCATTTCCTTTTAAAAGGATATGACAATTATATTTTTGAAAAGCCAACATAAGACTTTTTTCACGATGAGCATGAACATATTCTTTAGTTTTATTAATCAATCTTGCCAATTCACCTTCATGGGGAGTTAGAATCCAGTGAGATGGTAAAGTGATTTTATTATTTTTAAAATTTAAACACGATAAATTATAGAGGGCATCAGCATCTAATAAAACTGGAATAGAAATGTGTTCAGTATTTAAAAAAAATTTTATGATATCAGTTAATGCTGAAGTTCTCCCAAAACCTGGTCCAATCACAAAAGCCAATTTATAATTCTTATCTTTTGGAATTAATTTTTGGATATTTTTTTTCGAAAGAATAGACTTAGTTAATAATTCGGGGTGTATCATTGAAATAAAATTCACTTCTTTTTTTTGAGATATAATACAAGAATACCCAACACCTACTCTATACCCAGCTTTTGCACACATTATACTGGAACCCCAATACCCTGAGCTACCACCAATCACATTTAATTGACCTCTATCCCATTTATAAACTTTTTGTGATTTATGATTATATTTTTCTAAAATTGCATTTATTTTTATTGAGGTTATTTTCATAATAATTATGTCCTAAAACATACTACTTAAAGTATAAAAAATGATATTTCTTAACTCAATTTTAAAATTTATTTATTTTTTAATATATATTATAATGATCTGCATTTTATAATTTTAATTACTAATAAATATATTGTTTATTTGCAAAAATTATAGAATTATATATGATTAAATTGCAAATAAGAACAGAAATAATTATGGAGATTCACTATGGAATATAATCAAGATTATATAAATGCACTAATTGGTGGTGGTCTAATTGGTATTGCTGTGACTTTAATGTTATATTGGAATGGAAGAGTTACAGGTATTGCTGGAATAATTGATTTTGCCCTTAAAGCAATTAAGGGTGATATTTTATGGAGAGTCAGTTTTTTAAGTGGATTAGCTATTGGGGGAGTTCTAATTACGTCTACAACAACTAAATACATTATTGCATCATCTTCTGCTTCAGTCTTGCAAATATCAATTGCTGGATTACTTGTTGGATTTGGAACTGTAATGGGAAGTGGCTGCACTAGTGGTCATGGCGTATGTGGTATTTCTCGACTTTCTCCACGCTCAATCATTGCAACTCTAGTTTTTATAGCTGCAGGAGTTTTAACAGTTAGGATTTTTTATGCGAACTCTACATTTTAATAAAAATGCAATTTCCTCTTTTATCGTAGGGATTATATTTGGAGTAGGCTTAGTTATTTCTGGAATGACTCAACCTCAAAAAGTTATCGGTTTTTTAGATTTTTTTGGAAATTGGGACTTATCACTAATTTTCGTAATGGCTGGGGCGATACTTGTTCATGCTATTTTTTATCCACTTATTATGAAAAAAAAACATCCTATGTTTGATACTCAATTTCATGTTCCAATAAGACGTGACATAACAAGTTCACTTATAATAGGTTCAGTTATTTTTGGAATTGGATGGGGATTAGGTGGATATTGTCCAGGTCCTGCGTTTGCGAGTTTAATTTCTTTAGACTCAAAAGTTTTAGTATTTATAGTAAATCTTCTTATAGGTATGAAAATTTATCATTTAATAGAAAACAAACTCCCCTTTAAAAAATGAACCATTTTGATAAATTTATTAATTTTTATTTAAGTTAAACGTTTTACTTTGATATTCAAAAAAATATTTTACATAAAATCATACATTTTATAAATTGCCTTTAAAATAATTTTATAAAAAAAAGATAATGATATTAAGTTCTTTTATCAAATCTTAATTGCATTTGAATTATAATGAAACAAATCCAAAAAATGGACAATCGAAAAAAAAATTTCCAACTGATTAACTTAATGCTAAGATATATATAAGTAATAAAAAATATATTCCGGGACGTTTTTCTTCACCACACAAGATTTTTCTTGAGGGGGCCTTATGAGCAATAAAAAGGTGAATTTAAACTTATTCAAAAACATGGTGCTATTATTTTCACTATTAACAGTGCTTGTAACAAGCTTTCAAAACTGCTCTAATTGGAATGGTTCAGTTGCAGTATTAAGCAAGCCTTTAGATGATAGTTCTGTAAATACATTACCTGTCGAATATGTTCCACCTCCAAAGTCAGACAAAACTTCAAAATTTTATGAAGTAGAAATGGGAAACCGAACAAATTTTCCTGATTTAAAAATGTTTTTTATAGTTGATAACTCTTATACAATGAAGCAAGCCCATGAAAATTTAGCAGCAAGTTTTGAAAAAATGTATCTTGGAAATAGCTCTCAAAACTTAACTCCATTTAACACATCTATATATTTATTTTCTACTGCTCAATACAATTCAAATTCTATTAGTGCTTCACTAAAAGCAAAACTACCGTCTAAAAATGCATCTGCTATTAATAATAGTCGAGATAATAATTTTATAAATTTAAGTATAGATAGAGATTTAAATTTATCTGGAAACTTAGCTGGTGATATTATTGGATATTCAACTCATAATAAATTGAATTCTGACTTAAGGGAAGTAGGATTTTCAAAATTTATTGAATATCAACCCGCACCCGTAATGAGTTTTGATATTGAACCTAATACAGGACGAAATATCGCATCAAATGAAATTAAAAAAGAAAAAAATGAACAGGCTCAAGATGTCGTAGCAGCTTTTAAAGATAAATTATCAGTACTTTCTCCAACAAGAAGTTTGGGTAAAAATTTTAAAATTACATCCTCAACAATTAATAATGTTGTCATAAAAACAATTGAAGGTGAATTTAATGAAGTATTAGATCATGAAAGTGGACTATGTGCTATATCTAGAGTTTTACGAAATAATACCGATTATTTAAAAGCAGGTGACCTTGCTTCTTTTATTTTGGTAACGGATGAAGATGATTACGATCCATATGGACAAAACTGTATCCAATTGGAATCAACTCAAGAATTATCACCATCTGAAAGTGGCTGGTATCAAAAAGCTAAATGCGTAAGTACAAACAATTATTATCAAGGTAATTTAAGATATCAAGTTACACAAACACCATCTTGTATAATTAATTACAAAACTGGTTACACGGCCTCAATTACTGGTCGTGAAGCTAAAACAAAGGTAAAATATTCTACTGAATCGTATAAAAAAAATGCAACATACTGGAAAAGTACAACAGCTAACCCTGTCTACGAAACAAAATTAGTTTTCAGTAAATCCTCACAAGAATGTTATTCAAATGATGGTATACCTTCATGTAAAGATCCAGTTATTACAACTGCGACTTCAATTGTACCAGGGGACTATTCAGCTCCGCCAGAATGCAAAAATAAAGCTCTCTTATTGGGTGCGATTATTGATGACACTAAATTAGTAACATGTTCTCGCAATCAAATTGGCGGAGGTACTACTTATAATCAAATCACTGATGAGGCCTTTGATTCTTCATTAGATTGCCTTTTCTATGTCAGTGGAAAAGGTGGATTAACGAATGATGCTAATCACCCCTATAGTTGTAGTACAAATATATATACAGTATTTAATGATGAAAATTATACCACCGAAATTTCTGGAAGCCGGGCAACACTTTGTCCACCGAATGATCCTACAAAAACAAATAACTTTATAAATAATCAGTTAGCTGCAATTACCCACTCAACAGCAGTGGGTCACACACCGACTTGTGTTGATGGTGCAAATAATAATACTGATGTCACTTTAGCTTCAACCTCTGTCACATATAGCAATTCAACCAATACCTTACCTTTGCTAGATCCCTCAGTTTATCCGACGGCTGGAACTTATTCAATCTCTTCAACTGATACTAAATTAAGTTCTATTATTGGAAACTTTAATATCTCCAATTCAGCATATTCAAATTTAAAATTATCAATTATACACCAAGAATCCACAACTGGACCAATTAATTTGAGCCAAAATGAAGTTTGTAATTCAAGTTATGCAACTAATAAATGTAATACTATTAGTGGTTGCAAATTTCCTGTAAACAGCTCTCCAACAACTTCTTACTCTACACCTATAACTTTAGTAACTACCGGAACTAGTAAGGATATGAATTGTAATCTACTTTGTTCAGATGTTAAAAAAGTTGTTAATGGTGAACAATCATCATATTGTTCACCAGGTAGCGAAGGTATGTTGTTAAAAGAATTTATAAATAATAATATCAATTCTGCTATTGATGGAAGTTGTGAATTCATTAGCAATACGCTACAAACAAAAAGTTATGATTTAAATACTTTTGGTGGTGATGCTGGAATCGAAATGCCCCAGGCTGATTACTTATCCTATCAATGTAGTTCAGGCACAAAACTACCTGTTGGAAATGCATATCAAAGAACAATCACATCTGCAACTATTCAAAATACGATTGAAGCTGTAAATGGTGAGAAATTATCTGTAAACAAAAAAATACCTGACCAACCTTTATTCTCTTATATTGATCAAAAATCCCAAGAGTTAATGGGTTCAGGTAATAAACCATTATTTACATTATTTACACCGAAGTCGATGGATATTAATAAATCTAATTATGGCCAATTAATTAATCTTAGTAAGGGGCAAGTTGCTGATTTAAACAGTGGAGATTACTCGCCAGCTTTGGATAAGCTCAGTGAAGTTATTAAAGAGCGTTTAAATCGCTCGATACAAATTGAAAATCTTGAAGATGGTGAACAAGTTCTCCATATCTGGAGACAAACGCCTGATAATCAATGGGGAGAAGAAATCAAATCAGAAAACTGGACCCAAAATGGAAAGACTATATTGTTTAATGAGTCATTAAAAATTGAATTAACTGATAAGTTTAAAATTGAATACAAATAACTGCACATGATTAAGTCTGATCGCTTCGCGATTATATCAGACATAATCATATGCCGTTATTTTCTTGTTTATTTGGGGTGATTTTTGAATCACCCCTTATTATGAAAACCCAAACTTACGTTTGTATTTTCATAATAACTAATTTTTTACACTCTACGTTGGTCTGAGTGGTATTGTTCAATTTAAAAAATTAAGTCATATTGTAATTAATTATGGAAAAAGGTTTTAATTCAGATATTATTTTTCGAGGAGAAAAATTTCATGTACAAACTGAAGATTGGGGTCCATCCTCATCTTTAGTTGTAAGTAAAATTTTTAAAAATGGAGCTGTATTAAAAACTTTTAAAAACCCATATCCAATTCATTTTTCTCGATCGCATATTCGCCATGTTCTTAAATCCCAACATACTGAAATTCTAGACCTTTTACTATCAGGTAAAATTTAATTTTTACTTCAATTGCCATTAACTGAATTAGGGCCGTAGAATTGTATTATGATCTATCTTAAACATATTTATAAAACTTATCAAAATTCTACCCCTGCGCTCAAAAATATTGATCTCGAAATAGAGAAAGGAACATTTGTATTTCTTACTGGTCCAAGTGGTGCAGGAAAATCAACTTTATTTCGCCTTATAGCTGCTTTTGATAAACCAACATCTGGACAAATTATTGTTAATGAAACAGATCTTACACAAATTTCAGAAGCTCAAATTCCTTATTATCGACGACGAATAGGCGTAGTTTTTCAAGATTTCAAATTATTAAAAAGCAAAACTGTTTTTGAAAATGTGAGTTTACCATTACAAATCAGAGGGGACTCCCCTTTACAAATACAAAAAAAAGTAATTGATGTTTTAGAAAAATTAAATCTATCTCATCGAAAAAATAATTTCCCTGATCAGTTATCCGGTGGGGAACAACAACGAACAGCTATAGCACGAGCAATAGTCCACCAACCATCTTTACTAATTGCAGATGAACCTACTGGAAATTTAGATCCAAAACTTAGCAAAGAAACAATGGATATTTTAGATAGCATTTGCTCTCAAGGTACAACAGTCTTTGTTGCCTCTCATGATATTAATCTTATTGAGCAATATAATAAAAAAAGAATTCATCTAATTGATGGAGTGTTACAATGACACTTAAAATAATGAGTGGGTTAGTAATTACTATTTGTTTTTATATTATTACCACCTCTTATATTTTTTTAGAAGGAATCCATTCTACATTAACTAATTGGGGGCAAACTCAAGAGTTAAATATTTATTTAAAAAATGAACCAACAGTTAAAGAAGCAGAACGAATAGAAGAAGTTCTTAATAAATATAAAAATAATATTGATTTTGAATATATTGATAATAAAAAAATGCTCTTTCAACTAAAAAAACAGATGCCAGCTATATCACAAGAAATAGAAAAAAATAATGAGGTCATTAATTTGCTTCCGACTTTATATGTAGTTAATGCTGATAATAAAATGTTTGATAATAAATTTATCACTATCTTTAATGATATAATTGAAAAATTAAAGCCAGACCCTATCATTCTTGATATTAGTTACGGACAAGTTTGGTTAAAGAAATACACTCAATTTTTACTTTCAATTAAAAGTGCAACAGTTCTCCTTTATTTAGGACTTTCTCTTTCTCTTATCTTAGTAATAGGAAACAGCATTAGAAGTACAATCCAAGCTAAACGAGAGGAAATTGAGATTTTAAAATTAGTAGGCGCTACCAAAGCAATGATTAATAAACCTTTTTTAATTGAAGGTACTCTAACTTCATTTATATGCATTTGTATAGCGCTTGGACTTACTAGTTTAACCACAATTTGTATTCAAACATACTTAACTGGTGATAACCAACTCATCGGGTTAAGAAACACTATAAATAATTTTGAGTTTTTGGAAGTATTAATTTTTACAACCTCTGCTTGTATATTAGGTTATGGCGGAAGCTACTGGGTCCTTAAAAATGAGTAGGTTGTCCTTTTCATTATTTCAATTCGGTTTACTTGCGACTATTTTTTTTATAAAAATTAATGATATTTTTGCTGCAAGTAATACTCCCTTAGAAACTATAAACTTACTTTCTGCACAAATTGAAAAACACTTAAGTGAAGAATCACTTCTCAGTACACAAAAGCAAGAAATTGATCTAGGAATTGCTAATTTAGCAGAAGAACTTAAAGATATTGAATCTGATTTAAAAGAACGTAAAAAAGAACTCAGTTTTAAATTAAGATATATAACAGGTTCATCCACCTCTGATTTTTTACGAAATCTTTTTCAATCAAAAAATGCTGGAGAACTTGAAAAAAATTTTAGATTTTTGACTATAATAATTAATCAGGACTTTAAGCTCATAAAATCCATTCAAGAAAAATCAAATGAGTTTTCAAATAAAAAAGAAATGTTGATTCAACGATTTTCTAAAATTTCTGAGTTAGAAAAAAAATTAAAAAAAGAAGAGATTGCTCTCAAAAAACAATTAGCATTGAAAAATAAAATTTTAGAAAAAATAAAACGAACTCAATTAAAAACTTTTGTCGATTTACGTGGCTACTTAAAATGGCCTACTGAGGGTAACGTAACTCAAAGTTTTGGAATACTAAAGGATCAAGTAACAAGGGTACACTTACCTTTTCAAGGCGTATTCATTGAAACAACTATACCATCACCAGTAAAAAGTGTTGCAAAAGGTATTGTTGCATATATTTATCAAACGTCTAAACATAATGATGCCACTGTGATCATTGAACATAGCGGAGCCTATCATACACTTTATGGTTCACTCACTGATTTAAAAATTAACTTAGGACAACAAGTCGATGAAGGACAAATAATTGGGCAGACTTCTGCCCGTTCTTTTTTATACACCTTTAAACCTGGTCTTTATTTTGAATTGAGAGAAGGCTTGGTCGCAAAAGATCCGCAAAAATGGCTAACTGCAAAACAATTAAATAAAACTCAAAATGAAAACTGGGAGAATATTCAATGAAAAAATTCCTATTTATTGGACTTATAACACTTTCGACATTTTTCTTAGCCAGAGCCGCTGAAGAAAGATATCTCAGTCTACAAACTTTTACCAAGGTACTAAATCTCATTCAACAATATTATGTTGAAGAAGTAGACTCTAAAAAACTAATTTATGGTGCAATAAAAGGGATGTTAAAAGAACTTGATCCTCACACAAATTTTATGCCGCCTGATATCTATAAGGAGTTTGAATCTGAAACTAGCGGAGAGTTCGGTGGACTTGGAATTGAGATATCAATTCAAAATGGAATATTAACAATAATTTCTCCCATTGAAGATGCTCCTGCGTGGGAAGCTGGAATTAAAGCAGGAGATAAAATAATTGCTATCAATGGTACAAGCACAAAGGGATTAAGTTTGGTTGAGGCAGCTCAATTAATGAAGGGAAAACTTGGTCAAAAGATCACTTTAAGTATTATAAGAGGAAACTCAGATTCACCAAAAGAATTTTCAATCAAAAGAGGAAATGTTAAAATTAAATCTGTTAAATACACAGATTTTCTAGATGGTTATGCATATGTAAAAATTACCAGTTTTATTGAAAATACTTTTAAGGATTTAGAATTTGCACTTGCAAATCATGTTAAGAAACAAGGAGCTGTTAAGGGATTGTTATTAGATTTACGACGAAACCCAGGTGGATTATTTGATCAAGCAGTAAAGATAAGTGATTTATTTTTAGATGAAGGAATAATTGTTTCAACTATTGGAAGAAATAAGAATGAAAAAGAAATTTCTTCTGCCAAAAAAGATGGTGGCTATATTGACGTCCCTATTGTCGTACTTATCAATGAATATAGTGCTAGCGCGAGCGAAATTCTTGCTGGGGCACTTAAAGATAATCAAAGAGCCTTAATTGTAGGAGAGCGCAGTTTTGGAAAAGGTTCAGTCCAATCAGTTGTAAAATTAAGTGACAATTCAGGTCTAAAATTAACAATTGCTAGATATTATACTCCAAGTGGAAAATCCATACAAGCAGAAGGTATTGTTCCAGATATTGAGATAGAAAATATAGATTTCCAAGTTTTAAATAAAGCATTAATTCAATCTGAAAATTTAAGAGAAAAAGATATTGAAGGACATTTATTAAGCGAAGAGGAAGAAGATGCAAAGAAAAAACTTGGAGTAAATGAAGAAAGTGAAAACTCTAATTCTAACTCCAGCGCTTGGTGGAATGAATTGAATAAAAAGAACGAAGAAAAATTAAATCCTCGAGATAAAATTTTAAAATCTGATTATCAGGCTTACCAAGCCTTTAATTATTTAAAAAGCATAAAAGTTTTTAAAAAATTGAATAAATAAATTTAGTAATTCCCATTTTCTAAACAACTGACAATTTAGAATGTCTATTAAGGATTTTCATGAGTATTCGATTTAAAGTCATTTCAATAATTTTTCCTCTTATGGGTGCACTCATCTATATTTTATACCTGCAAGACTCGATAAATTCGAACCAATTAGTTCGAATGAATGAGATGCATACTGTTGAGGATACTGTGTCCAATGCGAGTTATTTACTTACGACCTCTTTTAACAAAGAAGTAAGCCTAGTGATGGGTTTTTTGTATGCAGATTTTGATCTCAATGAAACAAATGAAGAACTAGAAAAACAAGAAGAAAATCTTTAGTTGGCACTTTCTGACTTAAGAAAAAATTCTGCACATATAAGAAAAGAAATACTAACACAAATTCCATTAATATTAGAACATGAAGATAAATTTAGAGAAAATTTATTTATTTTAAAACAGAAAAATAAACATATTAAAGTAGAATATATAAAAGAGTTTGAAAGTATTCGAAAAAATATTGAATCACTTGCAGAACAAATTCAAGAGGATTTTAAAAAAATAAGAACAAAATTTGATCTTGAACTTTATCAAACACATGTAAAGAATAGGACACAACTTAAATATATTTTTGCAATTACAATAACAATATCGATATTGATAGCTTCATTATTAGCTTGGGTAATCACTCGGCCAATAATTAATTTAACAAATGAATGTTTCGAAATTACTAATGGAAATTATTCAAGATTGGTAAAGATTGAATCAAATGATGAAATAGGTATGTTGGCAAAGTCCTTTAATGAAATGACCCAAGCAATTCAGGAAAGCCAACAAACAATTGCTCAAAGTGCAAAATTATCTGCATTGGGAGAAATGGCTGCTAATATAGCCCATGAAATAAATAATCCATTAACAGTTATATTAAGTCATTCAAAAAAAATTCAAAATCAATTGGAGAAAAGTCCTTTAAATGATAAAGATTTATATGACAAGATTCAGAAAATTGTTTTGACAACTGAGAGAATTGTTAAAATTATAAAGGGTCTAAAAAATATATCAAGAAATTCAGAATCTGATCCTAAAGAATCAATTCGAGTCCAAAATTTAATTGATGATGTAATATCATTATGCGGAGAAAAACTTAAAAACACTAATATTCCAATTTCTATTGATTTAAAAGAGGATATAAATCTATTTTGTAGACCAGCCCAGATTACTCAAGTTCTATTAAATCTAATTGGTAACGCATCAGATGCTATTAAAAATCAAAAGAATTCTTGGATAATATTAAAAACTGAATTATCACCCTTGGATACATCTAAAATTTGGATTAGTGTTACAGATAGTGGATCTGGTATACCACAAGAAGTTTTAGAAAAACTAATGATTCCATTTTTTACTACTAAACCCAATGGAATAGGAACAGGATTAGGCTTAAGTATTTCTAAAAAAATAGCGGAACAGCACAACGGCAAATTATTTTATAACAATCAAAGTGCGAACACCCAATTTATTTTAGAAATACCAATAAAAAGTGAAGAATCATAAATTCATTTAATAAAATTAATAATTAATCAACTACACTCTCAATAAATTCTTAACACAAAATTGACTTTATATTTCGAAGAGTGATTGTTAAACTTTTTTCATGCGAAGAACTTTTAAAATATTACACAATACCTATCAATATCTTAAAGATTCAAAACAACATTCTGTAATCTCAAGTGAACTTCGACTAAAGTGGGCAAAAGAAACCCTAAAACTTCTTAACTTTGAATTTGAGGAATTGGGTATGGCTTACAACAATCCTACTGAGCCTACCCTGTTTGTATCAAATCATATTAGTTACATTGATATTGTATTAATAATGGCAACAATTCATGATTGCTCTTTTGTTTCAAAAAAAGAAATCGCAAGTTGGCCTCTTTTTGGAACCGCGGCTAAAAAAATTGGTACAATATTTATTGATCGAAGTTCAAAAATTTCTCATGCGGAGGCAAGACTAGATCTTCAAGAGCAATTTATAAAACATAATAAAAAAATGGTAGTATTTCCTTCTGGAACAACAAAATTAGCTGGCGAGTTTTTTTGGAAGAAGGGATCTTTTGAGATTGCCAAAAATATTGGATTAAAAGTACAGCCTATCCGATTAAGTTACTCTCCACTGCGCAAAATTGCCTATATCGATAATGATTTTTTTCCGTTTCACTTTTATCAGTTAGCAAAAAATAAAAATCTTCAAACAAACTATAAAGCGCAAATCGAGTTTCATCATCCTATTCAAATCAACAACGTCGCAAATGATCTTGATTACTGTAGGCAATGGTGCAATTTCATAAAAAAAGACTTCAAGTTTGACCATATTTTACGTTCAGAACATAATTATGAATCACAAGATAATTAAAATAAAATCTTATAACTTGTCCAAACAGCAAATAATTTGATATCTTATTTTTCAATGAATACATTAACTCGTCATATTCAATTGCTCTATCAACTGATATACAATAACTCTAAACTTCAATCTTTGGTGACAGTTGAAACATTACTTGAATTTAACCAAAATCAAGCTCAATATAAAATTGAATCATTTACTTTAGGATCAACGAATCCTACATCTCCAACTTTTTTTATAGTGGGTGGAATTCATGGACTCGAACGAATTGGAGCTGAGTTATGTTGCAGTTTATTAAATTCAATTTTAAATCGAGTATTGTGGGATAAAACATTACAGCACATATTAAAAAATATTCGGATGATTTTTATTCCTTTTGCAAATCCCTATGGATTTGTAAATTACAGTAGATGCAATAAAAATGGTGTCGATCTAATGCGAAACTCACCTGTAGACGCTGAAGAAAAAGTTCCTTTTTTATTGGGTGGACAACGATACTCATCAAGACTTCCTTGGTACCGAGGACAACCTGGAATTATTGAAGACGAAAATATGGCTATTATAAATAAATTTTTTAATAGTTGTAGTGAAAGTAAATGTGTCATCTCTTTAGATTTGCATTCAGGATTTGGATTTCGAGATCGACTTTGGTTTCCCTATTCTAAAACAAAAAAGCCCTTTGAACATTTACCAGAGATGCATTTCTTTACTCAATTATTTGAATCGACACACCCCTATCATGTTTATTGCATCGAACCTCAAAGTTATGGCTATTTACTTAATGGTGACTTGTGGGATTATATTTATTTAGAATTTTTAAGGAAAAATAAAAATACATATTTACCGCTCACTCTTGAAATGGGATCTTGGATCTGGGTTAAAAAAAATCCCTTACAAATTATTTCAAAACATGGAATGTTTAACCCCATTAAAGATCATCGAATAAAAAGAACTTTTCGACGTCATCACATTCTTTTTGATTTCATTATTAAATCTCTCTACTCGTTTGAATCTTGGAGCTGTCTTAATGAAATAGAAAGACAAAATCATTTTCACCATTCACTGGACACATGGTATGGAAAAAATTAAATGGCTAGCATTACGAGGTTTAGTTCGAGGCAATGGACACTGGGGCCGATTTCCTGATTTAATCAATAAACTTCATCCAGAAGTCGAAATAGAATATTTAGAATTACCAGGCAATGGTACTCGGTATATGGATTCAACTCCACTGGATGCCAGAATAATAATTAATGATTTTCGCCAAAAATATATGAAAAGCTTAACTGACTCCACCGTAGTTAAAGTTAATTTTATTGGAATCTCCCTAGGGGGAATGATTGGCTTAAAATGGCTAGAATTATATCCAGATGATTTTCAAAATATTATTATTATAAATTCAAGTTTAAAACAGCTTTCTTCTTTTTCTGACAGACTTAAGCCCAACTCATATAGTTATTTGTTAAAAGCAGTTTTTACTAAAAATATTTTAAAACGAGAACAATTGATTCTTAAAATCATGGCAAATTTAGTTTCACCACACTCACAAGAGGTCTTAGATAATACTAGATTTTCTGAAGCTCATCCAATTCAATTCCAAAACTTTATTCGCCAATTAATTTTAGCAAATAAAATTAAAATTAATTTAAATAAAATTAACAATAGACATAAACATGAATATTCGAAGCCAGAAATAAAAATTATTTGTGCGAAAAAAGATAAACTTGTCAATTATAATTGTTCAAAAAAGATAGCAGATGCTTTAAAAATTAATCTTACAGTTCATCCCTCTGCTGGACATGATATTATTTTGGATGACCCAAAATGGATAATCGAGCAGATATTTTAAAATATTTCAGAAAGATCGGAAATTAAAAATTCACCTTTTCAGATATTAAAAGGTCAAAAAAATCTTAGATTAAGATTGTTAAAATCATAATTTCTAATAGACCTATATATTTAGTGACATTAAGAATTTGTTAAGACTCTTAACCTGAATTTAACGGGACTTATTTATATATCTCTTTCAGACTTAAATTAAGACAGAATTAATATTTCTGTCAGATTAACTAAGAAGGAGGATCTATGATGCAATTAATTTCTAATATGAAAAGTAACTACAGAATAAAAACTGGTGGTGTTAAAAAATTTCAACCTAAATTTGAACTAAACTTCGAAGTTGGACCTTACTTAGTTTCTACTGCAAAAAATTATCAAGACCTAATCCAATGTTTTACTTTAAGAAATGAAATATTTAATAAAGAGTTTCGTGGTTTGCATAATCTCAAGTATGACTGCGATGAATTCGATGAAACTTGTGATCACATCACAATCTATCACACAGATTCAAATAAATTAGTAGGAACTTACAGACTAAATTCAACTTTATACTCCGATAAATTTTATACTTCACAAGAGTTTAAAATTTCAAATCTTATAAATTTATACAATAATACACCCATCTTAGAACTTGGCAGAGCATGCATTGATAAAGATCATCGCAGAGGTATTGTTATATCTTTACTTTGGAAGGGTATTGCTGAGTACATGAATTTATCACAATCACAGTCCTTATTTGGTTGCTCAAGTGTTAAAGTTACTGAAGTAAGAGATGCAGCTTTAGTATATCAATACTTATTTGTGAATGGGCATGTTGATCCTTACTATGCTGTTAGACCTCAAAAGAACTATGAAATAAAAAATTTTGGGTTATGGTTTGAATACTTTCAAAAAAATTATTCAGAATCTCTTGCTCAAGAAGCAAGTGCAAAAATTCCATCATTACTAAAATCATATATTAAGATGGGAGCTAAGATTATTGCAGAACCAGCTTTAGATGAAGATTTTAATTGTATTGACTTATTAACTCTTCTTCATCGTGACCAACTTCCTCAATCAACAGCTAAAAAATTTGGCGTAAATAAATGCTCATGATTAAGTCTGATCGCTTTCGCGATTATATCAGACATAATCATGAGCATTTATTTTCTTGCTTGTTGGGGGTGATCTTCTATCACCCCTTTAAATGCTCTTGATTAAGGCTGATCGCTTTCGCGATT
>SXSU01000089.1 GCA_005793345.1 Bdellovibrionales bacterium | reverse complement strand
TGATGTTTTAGATCCTGCATTATTACGACCTGGTCGTTTTGACAGAAGAGTTGTAGTTAATAAACCTGATCTTAATGGTCGTTTACAAATTTTACAGGTCCATACTCGCAAAACTCCGTTGGGATCTGATGTAGATTTAAGTAAGATTGCTCGTGGAACGCCTGGGTTTTCAGGTGCAGACATCGAAAATTTAGTTAATGAAGCAGCACTTATAGCTGCCAGAGTAGATAAAAAATTTATAACAATGGATGATTTTGAGCGTGCAAAAGACAGAGTTTTAATGGGCTCTGAAAGAAAATCGATGGTCATTTCTGATGAAGATAAACAAATTACAGCCTATCATGAAGCAGGACATACACTTGTTGGGAAAAAAATTAATGGTTTAGATCCAATTCATAAGGTGACTATTATTCCTCGAGGTATGGCATTGGGTATAACTCAAACATTACCAGAGAAAGATTCGTTAAATTTATCAAAATCAAAAGCAGAAAATATGATTGCATTTTTATTTGGAGGCCGAGTTGCTGAAGAATTAATTTATAATGATGTTACGACCGGTGCAGGAAATGATATTGAAAGGGCTACCGAAATAGCTCGAAGAATGGTTTGCGAGTGGGGTATGAGTACTCTTGGTCCTTTATCATATGAAAAAAGAGATAGCCCTGTTTTTTTAGGAATGAATTATGGAAATACAACTAGAGATTATTCCGATTCAAAAGCTGAGCAAATTGATAAAGAAGTTTTTGGCATTGTCACTCGTGGGTATGATCTTGCTAAGAAAATTTTAACAGAGAATAAAGATATCTTAGAAAAATTAACGAAAGCTCTTTTAGAATTTGAAACTATTGATGGCGCTGAAGTTGAAATGTTAGTGAATGGAGCTGCTATAGAAGAAATTCACAAGGTGAGGCAAAATAAAATTGATGGCGGTGGAATAGCTGATAAAGTTGAAGTAAGCGAAGAGGCTCGTAAAAAAGCAACTCCTACTGGCTCAGGAACCCCAGTCACCGCATAACTATAACTTTATTTTTTTGTGATTAAGTCTGAAATTATTGCGAAAGAGGGACGACTTAATCAAGATTAGAAGGATTTAATCTTGAATCAACTACTAACCCAATTAATTGAAAATTGGAGATTTATTATTGATAATCTTCGTTGGGAAGACGGAGTTGACCTTATCTTGGTTTGGATATTGGTTTATCGAGTTGTATTGCTCGTTCGTAAAAATGGTTCAATGCAAATTATGTCTGGCCTTGGTTTTCTCGGTATTTTATTTATACTGAGTATTCGATGGGAACTTTTTACTTTTCAATGGATTCTAGATAAATTTTTTTCTCATCTGTTTTTAATTATAGTGATTTTATTTCAGAGTGAAATTCGAAGAACACTTGCGCATATTGGTAGTCATCCACTATTTACTGGTATGACTATGATTCAAGAAACCCATGTTATAGAAGAAATCGCTAAAGCTGTGATGATGCTTGCTCAAAAAGGTTATGGCGCTTTGGTAGTTTTAGAAAAAGAAATTTCTGTAGATTACCATCTTGAAAGCGGAACAGATATTGATAGTTTGGTAACCTCAGCATTGTTAGAATCTATTTTTCATCCATCTAGTCCTGTGCATGATGGCGCGGCTCTCATAAGAAGCGGACGTATTCACTCTGCAAGTTGTGTATTACCATTAAGTAAAAACCCTGTTCTTGATAAAAACTTAGGAACAAGGCATCGGGCAGCCCTTGGCTTAACTGAAGAAACAGATGCGTTGGTTGTGGTTGTTAGCGAAGAAACTCGTTTTGTTGGAATAGCCCAAGGAGGGCATTTAACTGCAAATCTAGATGCTGTTTCTTTACGAAAAGAACTTTATGAATTTTATAATTTAAAATACAGTAAATCAGAAAAGGTAAAAACTACCTATGATTAAAAAATCTGTGAATACTTTTTTTAATGAAAATTTAGGTTACAAGGTTTTGGCGACGCTGATGACTTTGATACTTTGGATTTCTGTATTGATTCGTCGAGATTTTGTTATTCATAAGGAAGTTCCACTTAAAATTTATGTACAGCCTCCATTTGAAATGGTGGATCAAACTGACTCTAAAGTGGATTTAAAATTAGAAGGTCCAAGAAATATTTTATTTCAATTTTCAAAAGATAAAACTATAAGTTCAATCTTGATTCCAATTGAAAATCCACGTGAAGGTTTAAATACTGTTTTGATCCATGTTGATAATTTAAAATTACCACCGGGGATAAAGGTAAATTCAATGGAGCCAACTTATATTAAAGTGAATTTAGTAAAAAAATAAAATAGGTAAAGGTATTATGGATAAAACTACATCAGCAAAAACAGGTTCAACTTTAAAATTATTTGGCACTGATGGAATTAGAGGGACTTCTAATCAATTTCCGATGCGAGTAGATCTTGTTGTAAAAGTAGGTCAAGCAATTGGAGTTATTTTAAATCGTTTACAGCAGCAAACTGCTAAAAATAATTCGACAACTGTATTGTCTCAACCAAAAGTTTTAATTGGAAAAGACACGCGACTTTCGGGATATATGATTGAAATGGCATTAGCATCTGGATTAAGTTCAATGGGTGTTTATGTACAAATGGTTGGCCCACTACCAACTCCAGGAATTGGTTTTTTAACCCGTAGTATGCGAGCTTCGGCAGGTATTGTGATATCAGCAAGTCATAACCCCTATGTCGATAATGGAATTAAAATATTTGGTTCTGATGGATTTAAATTTAGTGATCAATTAGAAAAAGAAATTGAAAGATTAGTTGCTGAAGATCAACTCGAAAAATATTTACCCCCACCCAATAAAATTGGACGCACAAAAAGAATAGACGATGCTCAGGGAAGATATATTATCCATGTGAAAAGTAGTTTTCCAATGGATTATACTCTTGATGGAATGAGACTCGTTCTTGATACTGCAAACGGAGCCTCTTACAAGGTGGCACGTGCCATTTTTGAAGAGTTGGGAGCTGAGGTTATTCAAATTGGTGATGAACCTAACGGAGTTAATATAAACGATAAGATGGGTGCCTTGCATCCTGAGTCAGTTGCAAAAGCTGTAATTGATTATCGTGCTGATGTTGGAATTAGTTTAGACGGTGATGCTGATAGGGTCATAATGGTTGATGAAAAGGGCCAAGTAATGAATGGTGATCATATTCTTGGAATCTGCGCTCTGCATTTAAAGAAAAAAGGCGAACTCAAAAACAATACTCTCGTTGTCACCCATATGAGTAATTTTGGTCTTGAGAAAAAAATGAAAGAAAATGGCATTCAAGTCGTAAAAGTTGGTGTGGGTGATAAATATGTTGTTGAAGAGCTTCGCAAATCAAAATGCAATCTGGGAGGCGAGCAATCAGGACATATCATATTTTTAGATCATTCATCAACTGGTGATGGTTGTGTGGCGGCATTAAACGTATTAGCTGTTATGAAAGAAACCGGAAGACCATTAAG
Source organism: Bdellovibrionales bacterium (assembly GCA_005793345.1). Classification (GTDB taxonomy): domain Bacteria; phylum Bdellovibrionota; class Bdellovibrionia; order Bdellovibrionales; family Bdellovibrionaceae; genus SXSU01. The sequence goes on along the minus strand of SXSU01000089.1, from coordinate 30,550 downwards.
TGAACTTAATTCTTCAATTGAGGATGTTCCACAGGTTTTAATCAATGTAAAAGTTAAACGCAAAGCTGATTTAGATGAGGTTAAAGGTTACTCTGATTTAATTGAAAATATCGAGAAAAAATTATCTGGAAATGGACGAGTATTTGTACGTTTTTCAGGAACCGAACCACTTGTCCGAGTATTAGTTGAGGGGCCAGATCGTCATTTAATAAACCAATATGCAAACGAGATCGCATTGCTATTAGAAAAGAACTTAGTTTAAGATTAAGTTTTTTGGCGCGTTAATAAGTGACTTTGATTTACTATAGTTAAAATATAATACTGAGGCGACTTATGAACTCATTAATAATGGATAAAGATTACTTAAAACAGCAAAGTCCAGAAATTGTAAAAAGATTAATTTCTTTTAAGGGTGTCAAGAAACTGATTCTTTTTGGTTCGGTTTCAATTGGACAACAAAATAAAGACTCTGATTTAGATATTATTGTTATAAAAGAAAAGGTCTCAAATCGCTATCAAGAAATGATTGATTTGAGAAAAAGTTTGGGTGGATTGAAGATACCAATTGATGTTTTGTTGATCGATGAGAACTCTTATTTGAATAGAATTAATTCAATTGGAAATATTTATTACTGGGCAAATAAAAACGGAAGGGTCATCTATGACTCAATTTAATGACAGTCGGTTACTTTTAAAGAAAGCCCATGAAGATTTAGTTTTATTAAATAAAATTGTAAAAGATAATGATGTATCTGATTCAATATTTGGTTTTCATGCTCAGCAATCTGTTGAAAAATTATTAAAAGCTCTTTTGAGTTTTAATAATATAGAATTCCCTAGGTCCCATGATTTACGTTTTTTATTGGAACTGATGGATGGGTGTGGCTTAGGTGTAAACTTGGAAATTGAAAATTTATGTGATGAGTTGACACCCTATTCTGTTACTTTTCGCTATGATGATGTATCAGGATCTACAGTACTTAATAGAACTTTTGTATTGTCTGAAATAACAAAATTTTATAATTTTGTTAAAAGTTCTTTATCTAAATCTTGATCAAATCTAAATTTAAACTTCATTATTAGTTACTTGATGAGCCCGCGTAAAATGCAGTTGACTGCAAAACACTCATGAGTAAATTGCAGGTAAAAATTGAACAATTAAAATTGACGTGATGCGATTTATATTAATCTGGATTGATTCCTGAAAATGACAGTGCTTAAAATGGCAATTGCAGTTGTAATTACCATTGTTTAAACAGGAGTATCGAGATGTTTAATAGTAAACTCGTATCGTTTGTATTTTGTCTTCTATCTATCACGCTTTTTAACTCACAAAGTTTTGCAAAAGACTTAACCCATCGTTTGGGTGTTGGCCCTCGTTCGCCATTTTCATTTGCTTTACCTGCTCTAGGTGTTAATTATCATTTCAGTCGAGAGCTAAGCGCTGTTGGAGCATTTGGTTTAGATACCTCAACTTCAGATTCAAAAATGGGATTAATGGCGGGTATTCGTCGCGTAATTTTTGAAGAAGGTCATATGAATTATTTTGGGGGCGGAAGTGTGGCAATGGTTTCCAATGAAGTTGCAAATACCACTCGATCAGGTGTTGAGCTTTCTGCATCCTTAGGTGGAGAATTCTTTTTGCCTGGTTTAGATAATTTGGCTTTTCAGTTTGAAATGGGCGTTCAAGTTATTTCGATGAGTAAAGGTGGAAGTAAGCTACAAACTTTTGGAGATACTCCAATTAAAGCCGGTGCAATTTTTTACTTCTAATATTTTTTGATTGAGAAAAAAAATAAAAATTTAATTAAAAATTTAATTAAAAAATATCTAAAAATAGAAAATAGAAAAGAAAAATAAGGAATAAAAATATAATGGAAAAAAAAATTATTCAAACTGATAAAGCTCCAAAACCAGTAGGGCCATATTCTCAAGCAGTACAATTAGGGAATTTATTATATTGTTCTGGACAAATTTCAATTGATCCAAAAACAAATGAAGTATTTTTAGGCCCAGTAAAAGAACAAACTGAAATGGTTATGAAAAATATTGAAGCTGTTCTTGCTCAAGCAGGATTGGGTTTTAAAAATGTTATTAAGACAAATATTTTTTTAATCAATATGAATGATTTCCCCACCGTAAATGAAGTTTACGGTAAATACTTTACGCAAAACCCACCGGCGCGTTCAACGATTGCAGTTGCAGCATTGCCTAAGGGAGTTCATGTTGAAATCGAAATCATCGCCCATACGTAAAACTATTTTTACGACGATATTACTGTTTTTTATATTTTTTATATTTTCTTTATATAAAAGAGAAATTGCAAATGTTCGATATTCAACAATAGATGCTTGGGAGTCTTCACCTTTTGGAGATTGTGCTCTGGTTTTAACAGGAGGGCCAGGTAGATTAAAAGAAGGTTTTGATTTATTGGTTCGTGGACAGGTAAAAAAACTTATAATATCTGGTGTAAATCCCCAAGCAACTATTCATGAGTTGTTTCCTCAAATGGTTTATTATCCGCAAATTCAAGAAGAAAATATTATTTTAGAAAAAAGATCCGAAACAACTTTTGGAAACATGCAACAGTCTTTACCCCTCATTGAAGCTCTTCAGTGTCGAAGTGTTTTGTTGGTCACATCTTTTTTACATATGTACCGTTCGACAAAAACTTTTCAAGCAACATATCCTAAAGATATAACTTTAATTCCTTACTCTGTTAGTGGAAATATATACTCAGTTCCAATTATTGAAACTTTAATTGAGGCCACAAAAAGTATTTTTTATTCTTTTTGGGCCTATAATAATAACTTCTCATGATTAAGTCTGATTGCTCCGCAATTGTATGCGAGGCAAAATCATTCGCCGTTATTTTCCTGTTTGTTTGGGGCAATTTTCAATCACCCCGTATTATGATAACCCAAACTTTCGTTTGTGTTAGCATAATAACTTCACTTAAACTTCACCTAAACTGAAACTTGGTAATCCCTAAGAGCATCGTTTAACGATGTTTTTATATCAGTTGAAGGTTTTCTCTGACCTATAATTAATGCACAAGGTACGCCATATTCACCAGCTGCAAACTTTTTAGTTTGAGTGCCAGGAATAACTACAGATCGTGAAGGAACTCTTCCTTGATAAATTTTAGGTTCACTTCCTGTAACATCGATTATTTTTGTACTTGCAGTTAAGGTAACTCCTGCTCCTAGGACAGCTCCCTCTTCTACTATAACTCCCTCGACGACAATGCATCGACTTCCAACAAAAACATGATCCTCAATTATAACTGGATTTGCTTGAACGGGTTCTAACACTCCACCTATACCAACACCACCAGACAAGTGAACGGATTTTCCTATTTGAGCACAAGAACCGACAGTAGCCCAAGTGTCGATCATAGTGCCAGAGTCAACATAAGCACCAATATTCACATAAGAAGGCATTAAAATTGCGCCAGGAGCAATAAAGCTTCCATAGCGAGCGATGGCCATGGGAACTGCTCTTACATTTTCTTCACCCGTCCATTTTTTAACTGGGATTTTATCATAAAAATGAAAATCACCGGCCTTCATTACTTCCATTCCTTTAAGGCGAAAATAAAGCAATACGGCTTTTTTGATCCATTGATGGGTGTCCCAGAGGCCTGTACCTAAATTTTTTTCACAAATTCTAAGTTGGCCTGAATTGAGCGCGAGAAGTGTATCTTCGACGGCCTCTTTTTCTTGAAATGATGAATCATTAAAAGCAAACCCATTTTGAATTTTATCATATAAATTTATTATTATTTTTTCGATTTCAGTAAAGTTATTATGTGTTGAGTTTGATTTGTTATTCATTTTGAAAATTGCTCCTCTAAGAGTTTTAAAGATTCAATAAAAGCTTGTGTGTGTGGGTTAGGAATTTTTGCTGGGCTTAATCCACGTTCTAATTCGTAAGTTATTGTTGGAATATTTTTTTCTCTGAAAGCAAAAGTTCCCAAGCAACCAGGTGTAGGATATCCCATATCTGGTTCAATTTTATAACCTGTCCGCTGACTAAGTATTGAAGCAACTTCTTCACAAGGGCCATTGGGATTTATTAGAGGGTGCCAAGAGTGTAATGAAAAAATAAATTTTATATTATTTTGTTCTATCAATTGGATTAAAGCTTTATTTTCAGGTTCGCTCATTGGAGATGGGCCTGGATTATATTTAGTTTCAGAAAATTCAGACGACCAATCTTTTGTTGGTAGATTGCGATTCAGATCTACGCTATTTCCATTTCCTCGCGTTTTTAAAAGTACCCCGTCAGGATTTAACTCTGGAACTAATATGACATGAAGATTAAATGTAAATGATTTTAAAAATTCAGCTTGAAGATGACGAGCAAGAGTTACGCCCTCAATTTCATTTCCATGCACCCCACCAAGAATTAAAACTGTTGGATGATTGGGGAGTCCCCATTCGAAACTAAAAAGTGGAATATTTAAAGCCGAGTAACCAATAATTTTTGTTATAAAATTCATACTGTTCCTATATTATACTTTTAAACTAAAATTGTTATTTGATAATTCAAACTTTAGTTTGGAAAATCATAATCAAGAGCCTAGCCTAATCTAAATGAAAATTAAATCAATTCATAATCTTTTTAAAAACGCGCATTACCAATTATTTATTTGATAAATCAAATGTAAAATGATCTAAATTTAGTTTAATTTATGTGGGAGTAAAATTTGCGTGTTAAATTATAATTCTCAAAATCAACTTTGTTTTTCGCATGATAATAAATTTTCAGATCCTTTGATAAATATTGTTAATAATTTGAAATATGAAAAACCTATTTATTTATATTATAAAGAAGAGTTAGAGCATCGTGTTCGTTTTTTGAAAAATACTTTAAGTCCCATCGAAATATTTTATGCTCTTAAGGCAAATGCTTTTGCCCCAATTGTCCAAATGTTGATTAAAGAGGGTGTGGGTTTGGATGTTGTTTCACTTGGGGAAATTGAATGTGGTTTAAGAAATGGGTGCCCACCTCAAAAAATGATATTTTCAGGTGTTGGAAAATCACATAAAGAAATTGAGATGGCAATTCGTTTAAAAATACGACAAATAAATGTTGAAAGTATACCTGAGCTTTTAAGAATTTCATCAATTGCTAGAAGTTTAAATTTAAAAGCACCTATTGCCTTAAGAGTTAATCCAGATGTAGATGCTGCGACTCATCCTTACATCGCTACCGGCCTAAAAAATAATAAATTTGGAATTGAGACTATTGCGCTCTCTGAAGCTGAAAATATTTTGCATTCTAACTTAGATTCGTTAGAATTTTTAGGATTTAGTTTACATATAGGTTCACAAATTTTAGATTTAAATCCTTTTCAAGAGGCCTTCGATAAATTAAAAAATATAATAATTGATTGGCAATCAAGAGGTTGGATTTTTAATACCTTAGATGCTGGAGGTGGTTTAGGAATAAATTATACTCAAGATGATTTTGCATCAGAAGAAAAACTAGCGCAGCAATGGAGCAATCAAATTAAAAACTCTTGGAAAAACAATGCTGAAAATTTTTTTGTTGAGCCAGGTCGGTGGTTAGTTTCTCATTCTGGAGTGCTCATAACAAAAGTTGAATATATAAAGAAAACTTCTCATCATCAGTTTTTAATAGTCGATACAGGAATGCACCACCTTATGAGGCCAGCTCTATATCAGGCCAAACATAGAATTTTACCCTTAATTAAAAATAATAATTTTGAGCCTCAAACTTCATATCAAATAGTTGGTCCAATTTGTGAGTCATCCGATGTTATTAATTCAGAAGTGATGTTGACAGATAATATAACAGAAGGTGATTACCTAGCAATTCTAGATACAGGTGCATATGGTTCAAGTATGTCCAATTGTTATAATCAGAGAGAGCTTCCTCTGGAATTATTAATATAAATTCAAAAAAGTAAAGGCCTCTATTGTGAAGAGGCCTTTAAAACAACAACAAAAACAATTCGGTTCTATATAAGAATAATTTTTAACTGAACTGTGGTCAAAGAACTAACTGTATTGCTGTTTTGAGTCTTGTATAAGTTTATCTAAAACTAGACTAAGGGCTGGGTGAGAAATATAATAAATTGATTTATTAGACCCAAGTCTGTGTAAAAAAAGTGGGATGTACCGATATAACTTTTATGAATGAGTTTGGGTATAAAGTTCCGTTATATAACCGTATTATAAACCTGCAAGAGAATTCGCGTGCTGGTATATTATCATATTTATTTATTCCATTTGTTTTGCTCAATACTATTGATTCGAAAAATTTATCCCAATTTTTTATTTTATATATAACTATATTTTCTATTTTATCAATTTACCGGTTTTATCTGACCTATGCAAAAATATCTAAAGAGTATAAAAAACAATTCAACTGGATGAGTTTTTTCTATTTTATAACAATTATTCAAGCGATTATGCTTGGTGGATTTTGGCTTATAATTATTAATTTATATCCACTATATGGTTTTCATAGTTATTTCATCACAATGGCAATACTTTCATATTCAACAGCTTCTGCTTTAACACTTTCTGTTTTTCCATTGCTTGCTAATCTTTACTCGGGCTTTGCGCTATCCTTTGTTGCTGTAGGTATGTTTATTTATGCAGATGATGAATTTAAAATTTATACAATCTTAGGTATAATTTTATTTTTTATGATTACTAATATTTTAATTAGGCGACAATATAGAAAATTTAACATAATTCAGGAAATGATTCAAAAACAAAATCAAAAATTAGAGAGTACAAGTTATTTTTTAAATAATCTACCTGGTTTAGCTTCTATATTTGATGAAAACTTACAGTATTTTGATTGTAATGATCAACTCCTACAACTTTTAAAAGTAAAAAAAGAAGACATTGTAGGTAAACCGCTAGGTTTTTTAAATACCAACTCTGTATTTATAAATAAAGTTGAAGAATTTTACCATGGTTATGAATATAAAACTACATTCGAAATCATATATAAAAATACAAATTTTTTATGTATTCTAATAAAAAATAATACCTCAGCGGGAGTCCACATTAGTTCTTTAAGTATTGATATCACCGAACTTAGGAAAAAAGAAAAAGATTTAGAAAATAAAAAAATTCAGTTAATAGAATCTGAAAAATTAATTACGATGGGTGAGTTGGCTTCAGGTTTGGCGCATGAAATAAATAATCCAATGGCAATTATTACAGGTCGAGTGCAGGTCATGCAAAAAAAAATGGAGTACTTAGATTTAGCTATATCAGATTCGAGCTTAAGTCGAGAAAAGTTAAATGAATTATTAAATTTTGATTTTTTTAAAACTAATTTAAGTAAAATTATAGATGTGTCCATGCGAATAAAAAAAATTGTTCAGTCGCTAAAAATAATTAGTAAAGAAACTAATACAACCATTGTACATGAATATCAAACTCAGGATATTCTTGAGCCTCTTATGGCACTATATAATCATCGATTATTTTTTAATGGTATTAAGTTTATATTTGAAAATAATCATCCAATAGAGGTCGTAAAATGTGATTTGGCAGAACTTTCACAGGCTGTACTTTATATTATAAAGTATGCAATCGAAAGTATAAAAGGAATTGATGAAAAATGGTTTAGAGTTGAGGTGCATACAGATGTAGATACTATTCAATTTTGGTTCATTAACTCAGGTTTGAAATTTACTGAAAAATTATATGAAAATATTTTTGGTGAGAATATTCAGCAAACTAACTTTGATGAATTTTCAAATGTAGAAATTGGTTTAGTTTCAGCTATCGATTTAATGAAAAAACAAGGCGGTCGCCTATTTTTTAAAAAAGATTACCCGAATAATTGTTTTGTAATTGAGTTAGAAAAAGCTGATTAAAGTTTGCATTTTAACAGACTATGATTGATTATTATGAAAATATAAACTTTAGTTTAGATTTTCATAATACGGGGTGATTGAAAATCGCCCCAAACAAACAGTAAAATAACAGCGCATGATTATGTCTGATATAATCGCGAAGCGATCAAACTTAATCATGACCAGTTATAATAAATCCGTTGATAAGGAGATTTGCTATGTATTCAGAAATTGAAATAAATAATTGGTTAAAAAAAATGTGGTTAGATTATTGTAAAATGAACCCGCAATCTCAGGCAATAGAAGAATTACTTGTTAAAAAAGGTGAAATCATTATTAATGATCATATTGCATTAAGGACTTTTAATCATCCTTCGATGAATATTAAAGTTTTTCAAAAACTTATTGAAAAACTTGGGTATAAAGAAAAGGAACATTATGAATTTGTAGAAAAAAAGCTACATGCGGTTCATTTTGAACATTCAAATGAAATTTTACCGAAAATATTTGTGAGTGAATTATTGGTAGAAAAATGCAGTGGATTGATTCAAGAAACTGTCACAAATTTAGCTCAATCAGTGACTCCTGAGTTCACTTCAAATATTGATTTTATGATGAAGGGGCGTCCATGGGAAATGAGTTACCAAGTGTATGAAAAAATTGCGAAAGAGAGTGAATATGCCTCTTGGTTATCAGCACATGGGTTTCGTCCAAACCATTTTACGGTAGCAATCCATTTTTTAAAAACATTTAATGATATAAGAAAAATAAACTCATTACTGCAGGAAAATAATTTCAAACTTAATCAATCTGGAGGTGTAATTAAAGGTAGTATTTCGGAGTTTTTAGAGCAAAGTTCAACGATGGCAGGAGAAATTCCAGTTCAATTTAATGAAGGGGTTTACAATATTCCTGGGTGTTACTACGAGTTTGCTCAAAGGTACAAAATGCCTAACGGAAAATTATTTCATGGATTTGTAGCAAAATCTGCAGATAAAATATTCGAGAGCACAAACAAAAATTAAACTAAATGAGATGACTCTTTTCAAAACTCATAGGAAAGAGTTCATCCCATGATTTTGTAATCCAGGTTCCAGTTGTATTAGTAATATGGACAACTGCTTTTTGGGTTATAAATTCACTGATAACTTGGCGGCACATTCCGCAGGGTGGCCATGGTGGGTTGGCATCAGTGAGTACTAAAACTTCTTTTATTTTCTGATTTGGATTTTTACTCAATCCAGACCAAATTGCCACACGCTCAGCACACACAGTTGCACCATAAGACGAATTTTCAATATTACATCCACTTGTTATTGAATTATCTTCCCATAATATTGCACTCGCTACCTTTGCTTTAGAGTAAGGTGAATAAGCGTTTTTTTGAACCTTTAAAGCACTTTCAAACAATTTAGATTTATGTATAGATCTTTGCTTAATAGTAATGCCCCACATATTGAGTTGGTTTAATACCGCAAGCATCGGAAGTCCTTGGATACTACTATGATCATCACTTTTTATAGTCTTAAAAAGTTGGATTCCAGCTTTTTCAATTTTATAACTTCCGGCACTTGTGATTGGGTTATCTATTTCAATATAAAATTTAAGTTCATCATCAGAAAGATCATTCATTTCAAGTTTTGTGATGTCTGTATAAATAAACTCATTTTTATTTGGGCCACATATATATACAGAGGTAATCAATTCATGGACTTTGCCATTTATAGTTTTTAGTTGAATAAAGGCATTTTCTTTAGTTTTTGGTTTTCCAAAAATTTGACCTTCATAGTTTAAAACTTGATCAGATCCAATAATAAATGCATTTGGGTAACTTGATAAAAGACTTTTAGCTTTTTCTCGTGCTAAGTTTTGCGTAAGAGTTATTGCATTCCAATTTGGATTTTTTAAATCGTCCTCATTACAATTTGGGGCAACAGCCTTGAAATTTATACCGGCCTCAATGAGGAGTGATTGTCTAAAAGGTGATGTGCTGGCCAAAATTAATTCTAATTTATTATTATCTTGTGACATAAGCTGAGCTTTTCATTTGGTTTTCATTTTTGCAAGTCCATCAGTTTTCTCTGGAGAGATGTGTCACTTTCAGTGAAGGTAAGCAAACAGTAAAAATCTGCTATTGATTAGTAGTTTTTTGGGTATTCTTAGGGTGACAGAACTAATTGTTGTGATATATCTGTGCAACCTTTTAAGGTGATTTTATGAGGAGATTTAAATGTTAAAGTCTGATGATGGTAACGATGCTTTAGGTTTAATTTTACCGGATATAGCAAGGGAGTCCCGTGTTGATTTAACAGGAAAGCTTGATCGAGTTGGAATGTCAAAAATTGAAATTCCAGTTTTAGTTAAAGACGATTCAGGTCAGTTATTTCATGTACCAGCAATGGCAGATGCCTTTGTTAGTTTAGATGATCCTTTTGCAAAAGGGATTCACATGTCTCGACTATATTTGCAATTGCAAGAGGGTTTAAGTCAAAGTGAAATTTCATTCTCAGTTATTGAAAACATTTTAAAATCTTTTGTTGCCTCTCATGTTGATCTCAGTGAATCCAGTCATTTAAAAATTAAATTTGATTATATGGTAAGACGACCTGCGCTTAAGAGTCAAAATTTAGGGTGGAGATCATACCCAGTTATTATGGCTGGTAGCTTAGAAAAGGGTGTTTTAACTTTTGAACTTCAAATTCAGATTGCTTACTCAAGTACATGCCCATGTTCAGCAGCATTAGCGCGAAAACTAATTCAAGATCATTTTAGAAAAAATTTTCAAGCTCCACAAGTTGATACAGATAAAGTTTATGATTGGTTAGGAACTACTCAGGGTGTAATAGCCACTCCTCACTCTCAACGTTCATATGCTCAAATTAAAATTAAAATAAAAGAAGCATCACAGGCACCTCGCATGATTGATATGATTGATCTCATTGAAAAACGATTGGCAACACCAGTGCAGGCGGCAGTTAAGAGGGAAGACGAACAAGAGTTTGCGTACTTGAATGGGCAAAATTTAATGTTTTGCGAAGATGCTGCTCGAAAAATTAGAAATGCCTTAGTAGAAAAATCTTTTATTTATGATTTTTGGGCGAAAGTAAGTCATGTTGAAAGTTTACATCCCCATGATGCTGTAAGTATTGTAACCAAAGGCGTGAAGGGTGGCTACACTCCGTGATTGATTCATTTCGTTTACCTAAATCTCAAGAGCGCAAAGAAAAATACAATTCTGAAAAGCAACCAATGAGTGAGGTTGAGGCTAAGCGAATTATTCGAGAAATGCACCTCAAAGTTACAACTCAACGTCTTGCAATTTTAAAAATGCTTTCTACAGCTAATCAGCATTTTATGGTGCAAGAGGTTTATGAAAAAATCCATCCTAATTTTCCTGAAATAGGATTTGCTACAGTTTACCGATTTTTAAAAAAATTAACAGATCATGGATTTGTAACAGAGTTAAGGATGGGTGGGCTACCATCTAGGTATGAATTAGCCCCAACCCATCATCATGATCATATGAGTTGCACTCAGTGTGGTAAGGTTGTTGAATTTGAAAATTCATCTATTGAAGCTCTTCAAGAAAAAGTTGCAGAGCAACTTGGATTTACTTTAACGGGACACGTACTTGAACTTTATGGTTTGTGTCCCGATTGTCAGACATAATAACTGCCCATGATTAAGTCTGATCGCTTCGCGATTATATCAGACATAATCATAGGCAGTTATTTTCTTGTTTATTGGGGGTGATTTTTGAATCACCCCGTATTATGAAAACCCAAACTAAAGATTGTATTTTCATAATAACGACTCTAGTGTTCAATGCTGCCGGTGTATTCGCAAACTTTAGTTGTGTCTGGAATATTCATTTTTGAAGAAAGAAAAATATTTTCTATTTTTAATTGAAAGGTATTAGTTCCTGTTTTTTCTAAGCTTACTTTTTCAACTCGACTATCAGAAAAGTATTGTCGTTGGGACCAAGCGCCCCCTGACTCCTTTATGAAATAAACATTATTTTCATTATCAGATCCAATCTCATTTACATATGCATTGGTGTTGTAAGAGCCAGTCTTAATTAATTCTGAGGATGATGAATGTGTGTTTATTTGAGTAAATAATAAACTTTCATTTTTTTGCTCAATTTTAATTTCTTTTTTATCATTTGGAGTGCTACCATCTGAACATTTACTACTTTGAATTGTGTAGCGACCTAAAAATTGTGTCCAAGGGTTTAATTTAGCTTCTGTTTGATCACCTTTTAAATCAAACCATTTAACATCAAAGGAGATTTGGTAGCTGTAAGCAACTCGCAAATCAATTTGATTTTTTATCCATTCTAGTTGCAAAATTAAATCTTTAATGGAGTTAATTTTTTGGATTTTTTCAGATGCATAGAGGTGATCAGCTCCATAAAGAGCCTCGTCACCTAATAAAAAATAATCTTTATCCTTAAATTGTTCTTTGTATTTTTCCTGAAAGTAAATTGCATTACTGCCTGAAATTCCTGATAAATAAATATAAGACCAATGAAGTTTGTGTCGAATTAAGTCCTCATAACTGGATTCACGATATCCAAAATAATTAAAAAAAACAGTATGAGTAAGTCCCCAAAGCTTTTGAAAGTTAGTATGAATTTGATCCAATTTTTTATAACTATGATCGAGTTCATTTTTGATTAAATTTGAAATTGTCTCTGCTAAATCATTTCGTAGGCCCTCAAGACTGTAATTGACAGCATCACTGTCAATATAGTCATTGCGTTCAGAGTTATTAATATCAAATGCAATACTTTTTTGAATTTCAACAGCTTCTTCTTCAGTTGATCCCATAAAATGACTGACTTCATGAGCAAGGAGTGCAATCACTTCGCGACGAACTAGGGCTTGATCAACTTTTTGTGAGATTCTGAGGGCGCTTAGGCAAATTGTGTTTGCTTTAGTTCCATAAATACTTCCATCTACTTCAGTTCCTTTGGAGGTAAAACATGGTTTATCTTCTCTTACATCTAATCGAAGTGATTTTAGAGTCTGTTGGATTGTTTTTTTTCCTTTAAATAATTTTTGATAGATTGCAGTGTTTTGGGAATATCTTGATGAATACTCGTATCTATTAAACCAAAAAAGTAATGTTGGTCGAGATTCTTCAGCGACTGCTTTGATTTCAAAAATATGTGCAGGATTTGTTGGTAGAGTGCCGCCACCTCCGCCATCCATGCCGCCAATATCACTATTGGCATTTAGGTTTTGTGAGATGAATATATAAAATATTGATAAAATAATTTTTTTCATATGTGCCTTTTCTTATCTTGTTTTTATTTGTTAGTTTCAAGTCTTAAATTTTTCGTAATCAGATTACTTCATGATACTTCCATTAATATTTACAAAAATACATATTATTTTGGTCATTAATAAGTATTAAAATTGACAAATTAGTAAATTATAGGTGTATTTCAGCTATATGAACTTATTTAAAGAAATAGATTACAGAAAGTTTTTAAATTCACATATTAAATTACAGCCGAAAAATGGTCATGGTTATAAACTTAAGATAGCTGAGTACTTGCGTGTTCACCCCACTTTAGTAACTCATATACTTAAGGGACAAAAATCTTTTTCAATGGAGCAGGCTTTTTCATTAACTCAATTTTTAAATTTTAATGATTTAGAGCGCGATTATTTTTTAACCTTAATTGAGTATGATCGAGCAGGAACAGAGTTTTTAAAAAAATTTATTGAATCTAAATTAATAAAATTAAGAAAAGAAAATGAAAAAGTAAAAAATAGAGTTGCAGTATATTCTTCTTTGAGTGAGTCAGATCAGGCCATGTTTTATAGTCAGTGGTTTTATTCTGCAATTCGCTTAAGTTGCGGAATTGGCGAATCAGTGACAATAAAATATCTTGCTAAAAAATTTAATTTACCAATTGAATTGGTTGAAAAAGTTTTAGAATTTCTAATTTCAAAAGGATTAGTGATTCAAAAAAATAACGGAGAATTTTCAATTGGACCACAGAATACATTCTTATCATCTGATTCACCATTAATTAGTCGGCACCATATGAACTGGAGAAATAAGGCAATTGAAAGACACCCTCGATTAAATGAAGATGAATTGGCCTTTTCTGCTCCAGTTACAATAGCTAAAAAAGATATTTTAACAATTAAAAAAAAGTGTCTTGATTTTATTCAAGAAGTTTCAAAAACGGTTAAAGACAGTCCAGCAGAAGAATTAGCATGTATAAATATTGATTGGTTTCGAGTGTGAACGAAATTTTACTCATTTTGGTCTTTTCTTGTTAAGATTGTCCATTTGATTATTTGGTCTAGATTTTAAATTTCCTAGTGAAACTAGGATTTTTACAGTAAATTTCCTAGTAATACTAGGAAATTTAAGATATACTCATTCATGTAGATTAATCACTCAACTGAGAGAGTTTTCAATTATAGAATATAAAAATGGACAATTAGATGAATATACAAAGAGCTTATAAATTTCCAAATGATTCAATTTTATTACTTGGACCTAGAGGTATAGGTAAGAGTACTTTTGTAAAAGAAATTATTAAACCGGACTTAATTATTGATCTACTTCAAGCAAAAAATCAAAGGGAATTATCTATAAATCCTTCTAAGTTAGAATCATTAGTAGGACATCTGAAAAAAGGACAAATAGTCTTTATTGATGAAATACAAAAAATTCCTGAATTGCTGGATGAAGTTCACCGGCTTATTGAAGAAAAAAAAATAATTTTTGTATTAACAGGATCTAGTGCTCGTAAATTAAAACGTGCAGGTGTAAATTTACTCGCTGGTCGAGCTCTTTCGAAAAAAATGTTTCCGTTTACTCTTTACGAATTAAATAGACTAAAAAAAATAGACCATATTCTGGAGTTTGGAACTTTGGCTAAAAGTATACTTGAAAAGAATTCGGAATTGGCAGAAGATTTTCTATCTAGCTATGTGCAGACTTATTTAAAAGAAGAAGTTTTCCAAGAGAGTTTGGCACGAAATTTAAATCAGTTTTCTCACTTTATAGAATTGGCGGGACAATATCATGGAATGATACTAAACTTCGAAAATATAAGTCGAGAAGTTGGAGTTTCAGGAGATACTGTAAAAGCATGGTTTAATATTCTTGAAGAAACTTTAGTGGGATATTTAATACCTGGATACCCTTTAAATCTTACATTGAATGAAACAAAACATAGTCGATTTTATTTTTTTGACTCGGGAGTTGCAAGGGCTGCTGAAGGGTTTCAAGATATTTCAGATCGTCCAGAACGCAAAGGGTTTTATTTTGAAAGTTTGATATTAAATGAACTAAAGACCTATGCTGAAATTAATAGAAAAAAGTGGAAGTTTTATTATTACAATAGCCCATCATTGGGTGATATTGATTTTATTATAGAAACAAAAAGTAAAAGTATAAATGCACCTTCTGAGTTTATAACAGTAGAAGTAAAACTTTCTAAAAAATGGGATAGTCGATTTGAGAAATTATCACATTTAGTAAAAGATAAATACAAAAACAGAGTGAAAAAATCTATTTGTATTTATCTTGGAGACCAGCGGTTGACTAAAAAGAGTTTAGAAATTTATCCCTTAGATATTTTTATAAAAGAATTGTGGAGTAATGAAATTTAAATCAAATTAAATTGAAATAAATTCCAATTTTAACTGTCAGGAAATACTTGAATTCAAATGTTTGTGAATATATCGTAAAAAATAACAATGAGAAAGTGAATAACCTATGAATTTAGGGTCCTATTTTGATAAAATTAAAAAAAAACAATTTTGGTGTCGACTTCTACGACATCAGAATTGAATATACAAGGTCATCGAAAGTTCAATTTATAAATGGTGTATTAACTGATTGTGATGAAAGACCATCATTAGGAGCATTTATCCGAATATTCAATAGGGGTAGATGGTTTTTTGCAGCGACAACTAAAGTTGAGATTCTTGATACTGAACTAAAAAATCTAATTCAATCAAGTCTTGAATTTCCATTTGGGAACGCTCAATTTCAAGTTCCACCACAACAACCATGTTTTAAGCGCCTTGCTAGTGATGGATTTTATAAAAATACTCTGTCTGAAAAAAAGGAACTCATTGAAAATTATAATTTTAAATTTAGATTAAATAATTCCCATTCCAATTAAAATTGCAGTGAAAAACATTAAAATACTTACAATATTTTGAACTACACCAAGAGTTACTTTGGTGAGTAATTTACTTCCTAGATATGCACCGACGAAGGCGCATAGGCTTGCTACTGTAAGAATACTAAGATTTGCAAAAGTATCTGTGTGCAATGAGCTAAATCCATAAATTCCTAAACGAGTAATATCAACCAGGCAGGCTGTGGCAATACCTGTCGCTACAAATTCTTCTTTTGAAAGTCCAGATTTAATTAAGAAGGCGCTTCGAAGAGCTCCTTGATGACCAGATAACCCTCCAAAAAAGCCACTTAAAAATCCACCCACACTAAGATATTTTTTATCAACACTCCACTTTTTTAGTTGTGGTAGAATTTCAAATAAAGAAAAAATTATCATTAGTAAAGAAAATGTGAGTTTAATAATTTCAATTTTACATTCTTTATCGCCGATAAAATAAATATAAAGTGGTTCCTTATTTCCGATATACATTAATAATGCAGATCCTAGGAATGCAGCTGGAATAGCTGGTGATGCAAATTTAAATAAAATTGATTTATTAATATTTTTTTTAATTAATAAAAATTTAAAAATATTATTTAAAAAATGAACAATCGCAGTAAGTCCAACAGCAATTGGTAATTTAAAAAAAAGTGCAAATACAGGAAGTAATAATGTTCCTAATCCAAATCCTGAAAAAAATGTCAAAAGTGATGCTAAAAGTGAAACGATTCCAATTAAAATAAAGTAAGTCATTTTTATCCTATTTAATTAAATGTTAAAAATTAATTGAGGTTGTTTATCATTTGGCAGATATTATTATACTGCAATTGAATTTTAATATTTTTGCAAATCAGCAAATAAGACATGAAATTTCATAAGTAAAAATTCTGTCATTATTTTTTATTTTTATAAATATAATACCTTTTATAATATCGCTTAAAGGGATGAAAATTAAACTATTGATTTGGGTCATTTGACATTTGCTTTGCTGAAGTACCAGAATAACACTTTAACCAACTCTTATTAAATACTTTTCATAAAAAGAAAGTAGTCTTTTTTGTCTGTCATAAGAGCTTTCTAAACATAGTCCATGATCATCATTTTCATAAAAAGCTACTTCGTGGATAAGTTTATTTTGAATGAGAATTTTTTCTATATCCAGTGATTGTTGTGCTGGCCAAACTGTATCTTTTAAGCCCTGACTAATAAAAATTGGACATCGAATATTTTCCACTTCAATTCTATCACCTTCTATCAATGGTACGTTTTGCCATTTCCAAGCATAGCGTAAATTTTCAGGTAAACTTCTAGGATCAGGACCACATTTTGGATTCCAAGTAAATTGGTCACTATTTGCTAAATATTCTTCGTAAGATGAAGGCATATCACTAAGCCAACATCGTGTATCTATCCAATCATGATTCCAAGGTCCCCAAACTTTATTTCCAGGACTATGAACTGCAATTGCATCAAGGGAGTCAAAATTTTTTAATTTAGAAAACGCGATACTAGCTGATATTAAAGCTAATTCTCCACCTCGGGATGTACCATCTAGTGCTACTTTTTTTCCACCTACTAATTCAGATTTTTTTAACCAGATAAGTGCATCTAAAACATTTTGAATTTCTATATCTGCAAGTGTTTCTCTTGGTCCGGTAAGCCCATCTTTAGAACCAAAATAACTATAAGCTAGAACCACATAACCTTCTGATGCTAAACGTATTGCAGAGCATTTTGAAGCCGGAAATCCACCACCCTCACTTCCATGCAATAACAAAATTCCAGGGTGGGAACATCCGTCATTTGGCCCAACTAACAATGATCCATTAAAAGGTGAATTGAAGTTTTTTAATTTTGGTTCTTTCATTATGATTTATATATTTGAATTGGAAAATTAGTTCAAACTTTAGTTTGTATTAATTTTAGTTTGTATTAATTTAAGATTGGGTGATTGCAAAGCAACTAATATATATTCTTTTTTTATTTTCAAAAAAATTAGAGTGCTGTTATCATAATTGAGAACAGTCTCTCATCAGCTTCTAACTAATTTGACTTTACTTTGAATCATTGACTATACTTTCAAACATGAAAAATACAAATCTCGAGAAAATAGTTATTAAAGGTGCAAAAGAACATAATTTAAAAAATATTTCTTTAGAAATTCCACGACATAAAATAACTGTTATTACCGGACTCAGTGGTAGTGGAAAGTCATCTCTTGCATTTGAAACAATTTATGCGGAGGGGCATCGTCGATATATTGAAAGTATGTCTAATTATGCGCGGCAGTTTTTAGAGCCCATGAGTAAACCCAATGTTGATTCAATGACGGGATTAACACCTTCAATCGCTATTGATCAAAAAACAGTTTCATTAAATCCGCGTTCAACAGTTGGTACAGTAACCGAAGTCTACGATTTTTTAAGATTACTTTATTCAAAAGTTGGTATTCCTGAATGTCCAAATCATCATTTGCCTTTAACGCATCAAACACCTCAACAAATTATTGAATCAATTTTAAAACTAAAAGAAGGCTCTAAATTTTATATATTGGCACCCATGGCAGAAAGTCAAAAGGGTGAATTCTTAAATGAATTTCAAAAGTGGATTAAAAAGGGATTTATAAAAGCACGAGTCGACGGTGAGATGATTGAATTGCAAAATGCAAAAAAATTATCAAAACATAAAGCTCATACTATTGATTTAGTTGTTGACCAATTAATTTTAAAATCTACGTTGAAAGATCGTATATCACAAAGTGTCCACACGGCATTGAATATGGCACAAGGTAAATTAATAATTGAGTTTGTAGATGGTAAAAGAACTTTGTATTCGTTAAAAGCAATTTGTCCACAGTGTAGTTTTAGCTTTCCAGAACTTGAACCAAGGTTATGGAGCTTTAATCATCCTCGAGGAGCATGCTCTGCGTGTAAGGGGTTGGGAACTTTAGATATCGTAGAAGAGACTGAATTTGGAGTCTCTGATGAGGGAACTCGAAAACTCACAAATATCAAATATCATGTCAGCCCACAGTCAAGCAGTTCGCAAAAAAATGCAAAAGCCAAATCAAAAAGTAAAGACGATGATAGTGATAGTGATGAGTCTTCAGAATTTAATTTCAAATTTAAAGTTTGTCCCCATTGCCAAGGAACGCGATTAAGTCCCGAAGCATTGAGTGTGAAAGTCTCAGGAAAAAATATTGCCGAACTTTCTCACATGCCCTTAGTTGAACTTAAAAAATGGTTTGAGATTCAAAAATGGAACGACCGGCAAAAAATTTTAGCTGATAAAATTTTAAAGCCACTCAATGAAAAAGTGGATTATTTATTAAGAGTAGGTACTGGGTATTTAAGTTTAGATCGATCTGTGCGAACATTGTCGGGTGGTGAAGCACAACGACTACGTTTGGCAACTCAAGTGGGATCAGCTCTTGTTGGAGTACTGTACGTGCTTGATGAGCCGAGTATTGGTTTACATCCCCGAGATCATCATCGATTATTAGGAATTATTAAAGAGCTTAAAGATCGAGGTAATACAGTAATTTTGGTTGAACATGATGAAGATACAATTATGTTTGCGGACCACATAGTAGATCTAGGGCCAAGAGCTGGGAGCGAAGGTGGTGAGTTGATAGCTGAAGGCACTCCAAAAGAAATATCCAATCATCCAACCAGTCTTACTGGAGCATATTTGAGTGGAAGAAAAAAAATTCCATTACCAGAAAAGCGAAGATTTACAGATCCTAAAGATAAAGAACGATGGTTCGAATTACGAGGAGCAAAAGGAAATAATTTACAAAATGTCGATCTAAAAATACCACTTGGAACTCTAACTGTTATTACTGGAGTTTCTGGAAGTGGAAAATCAACACTTATCATGGATACACTATATAAAGCATTGGCTCGTCATTTTTATGATTCACCAGCTGAACCAGAAGTTTATCGTGAAATTAAAGGACTAGAGCTAATTGATAAAGTCATTGATATAAATCAGCGGCCAATTGGACGAACTCCACGTTCAACTCCAGCAACGTATGTTGGTTTATTTCCACTCATTAGAGATTTATTTGCAAAACTACCTGACTCTCAAATTCGTGGATATCCCCCTGGTCGATTTAGTTTTAATTTAAAGGGTGGACGTTGTGAACATTGTCAAGGGCAAGGACAAATCTGTCTTGAGATGCACTTCATGAGTGATGTGTATGTGCATTGTGATGTTTGCCAAGGACGTCGTTATAATGCGGAAACAGAGTTAGTAAAATACAAAGGTAAATCAATCAGTGATGTTTTAAATTTTACTGTTATTGAAGCTTTAGAATTTTTTAGAAACCACACGTTGATACATCGAAAACTTGAAACACTTCATCAGGTAGGTCTTGACTACATGACACTTGGACAAAGTTCAACAACCCTCAGTGGTGGAGAAGCTCAAAGAGTAAAGTTAAGTAAAGAGTTATCAAAACGAGGAACGGGTAAAACTATTTATATTTTAGATGAACCTACGACTGGATTGCATTTTGATGATGTAAGAAAATTATGCGAACTTTTACAAAAATTAGTTGATCAGGGAAACACTGTTTTGGTTATTGAACACAATTTAGATGTCATCAAGCTTGCCGATCATATTATTGATATGGGCCCAGATGGCGGGACAGCAGGAGGACTAATTGTCGCAGAAGGAACACCAGAAACTGTTGTTAAAAATTCAAAAAGCATAACAGGGCAATTTTTAAAAAAATTACTATAAAATTCCAATAATATATTAACTACGAGTGCGCCCTATCCTTTGTTATAGTCCTGTATCAGGACGATTTTATAATTATAATTCCTATAATAGATCGTGTATATTGACAATCGACCTACTATAGGACGATTATATTTATGGGGTTAGGGAGGTGTGTTATGAGTTCGCAAATTTTAACAGAGCAGTTAAAAAAACAAGAAAGATTGATGGATAGTCTTAATGGATTAGAGTTGCGCCCTCATTTTCGAAATATCAAATTAAACTCTAAAGGCGATCTTTTAATTGGGCCTCGAGGAACAGGGAAATCTACATATCTTCTTTCTCAAGCAGCTCAATTCGATAATAGTTTATATCTTAGCTTAGACGATTTAAAATTAATTAATGAAAATTTATACGAAATTACAGAGGATGCCTATAATCAAGGGTATCGAAAGTTATTTTTGGATGAAATACATTTTTATCCAAATTGGAGTTTAGTAATAAAAAATATTTACGACTCATTTCCCAAACTTAAAATAACGCTTTCTGATAGTAGTTCACTAATACTTAGACATGGAAATGCAGACCTGTCGCGTAGATTTCCAAAAATACTTTTATCTCTACTTTCGTTTAGAGAATATATTTATTTTAAAACGAAAATAGAACTGCCAATTTTTGATCCATTAATCTTTTTTCTGAATAAAAAAAAATTAAATATACCGGAACCATTAGTTTATTTTATTGAAAATGAAAATATTAATAAATTATTTTTAGAATTTCTTGATTTTGGGCAGAGACCTTTTTTTGTTGAAGGTAAATATCAAGAACGGATTTTAAATATCATCGAAAAGACGATCTATACAGATATTCCCTATTTTTTGCCAAGTTTGCGAGATACTCATCTTGGAGCATTAAAATCTATAGTTGGATATTTGGCGTCTGCGACTATACCCACTATCAATATCCAATCTTTGTGCAGTCAATGGGAAATTGGTAAAGACAAAGTATATGAATTATTATTTGTTTTAGAAGCTTCTGGAATTATCCAAATCATTTATAATACTGACACTCCAAAGGGGCATTCAAAAGGAGATAAGATATTATTTCAAGATTGTTCTTTTTATAATTCTTTAGGTGGCCATATTGGGAACCGTCGAGAGGCCTATTTTGTATCAACACTTAAACAAGTTGGCTACAAAGTGATGACCTCTAAAAATGAAACAATGGGAGATTTTAAAGTAAACAATATTTTATTTGAAATTGGTGGAAAAAATAAGTCGATCAAAAAATCTGATATTGTTATTAAAGAAACCCTTGATCGGGTTTATGCTAAAGAATGGCCTCTATGGATTTTTGGTTTTCTCTGGTAGTTTTTTAAGTCATAAAATATTGAAAGTGTGAATTATTTTTTTACATAAAACTTTTCATTTAAATTCATTGCGTCATCTTTGTATGTGAAAAAATCTACATTTTTGGAAGCATACATATTTTTACGAACGGTGATTTTGAAATTTCTATCACGTGATTTTAACTTTGCAACTATACTATCAAACTCTTCAGTTGTAATTTTTAAGGTGTCCCAGTTGACTAAGCCTCCCCGCCCCAATGGAAGAAGTTGATAGAGATTCCATGAAATTAAATTTTTATTTTCACAATTGTACTCATTTAAAAAATTAATCATATCATCTAAACTCGTTTTGTTAATTGAAGTCACTACTGTTGAAATATAAACATCTCTTTTATTTTTTTTAAGTTGCCCTAAAACATTCATCATTATTTGAAAATGTGAAGATTTGTAATGACGTAATTGATTGTGAATTTCTTCATGGGACGAGTCTAAAGGTAATATCCATCTGTCTATATCTGTGTTAGAAGCAAAATCAAGTGGTAGTCTAATGGCATTAGTACCAATCTGAACAAAAAATCCAAGAGATTTTGAAAAATGAGCTAATTTAAAAACATCACCTCGCCAAAGAGTTGGCTCTCCTCCTCCTAAGATTAAATTATTGTAACCTTCAGCTTTAAGTTTGATAGCTAGTTCGCAGGCAACTTCATATGGAAAACTTGAAAAATCATCTTCAATGACACAATATTCGCAATGCATATTACATTCTGGCTTTAACATTAACACGGCAACTTTATTATGATCAGAAATCACTCTCACCTCTGCTAAATATTATTTTTGATAAATTATTTTAGAACAAGCAAAAAATAAAATTTTTAAATAGAAAATACTACTAAAATGTGATTGTATAATTACATTATTTGCCATCACAATAAAACTGTAATGTGCTATAAAAAAGGATCAAATGAAATTTATAATCACAATAATTATAATTATAATTTCTAATATATCAGAATTGATTGCTAATGAAAATGTAACTGATTTAAAACAAAATAAAAATCGATATATTCTAGCTTCTTATTCAAACCTAGATTTAATTATACAAAATAAATATGGATTAAATTTTGGATTTATAAATGAATATAATATCTATAATGAACCATATAGAAGTGTTGAGATAGATATAATGCATTCACATGTTGGAAAAACTACTGAGTATATGGAGGACACAAGGATTTCATTTTATAAACGAGTAATAACAAAAGAAATTATGCCACAATTATTTTATGGATGTTCTTATTTTGATACTTTAGTTAATTTTGGGAATAATCGTATTGGGAGATTAACAGGAGGGTATTATAATTCGAATATTTCATATCGATTTCAATCACTCGGTTTAAATATAGGATTGGGAAATCGATGGTATGTGAATGAGAATTTTATTTTTTCTATTGATTGGGTATCCTGGGCTCAGCCTATTTATATACTTAATAAGTATTCAAATTATTTAGACACTAACTTACCAGTATCAGAACGTGATAACTTTGTAAAAGCATCAACTTTAACTCTCATCAATTATTTTCCAAGGTTTACATTTTTAAAACTGCAGATTGGAATTTTATTTTAATAAATTTTGATGATTGATTCAAAATTATTTCAAGTTAGCAAATTTGATATAGAAAAAATCTGAGTATAAAATTTTTAATTAGGATATCAATCTTTGAGGCGAAATTTTAAGCGAAAATTGTCACTAATTTTACAACTTGTCGCTTTGTTGAGTTATATTATAAGAACTCTTTTGAGAGAAATCAGTTAAATGTGCATAAATAACAATTGATTTTATACCTCACTTTAATATCACTAATACAAGTATTAAGTTGGTGCTTTTTTCTGTCACTTTATTGTTTTAAATTTTATTTTTTTCAAGGTAGTTTCATTGTTAAGTTATTTAAATTATAACTCTCATTGAGGTATAATGTGTTCCAAGTTATTGAGTTATTAATTTTAGTTTTGATATCTTTTTTACTAGGTTGTACTCAATCAACTGTGGGAGCAAAACCAATCAAAAATAATATTTATAAAATTCAAAAAGATTCAAAAGATAGTGATCTAACCTCTGTAAAAAGTAGTAAAAAAATTGTTGATGTTGAATTAAATGAAGAAGATTTTCAACCAAAAAAAAAGAAAACACATATAACTCCTCCATTAGATAAAAACGAAAATACAAGAATAGAAAATTCTAAAAATAAAGATAAAGTAAAGGATAAAATTAAGAAGTTAAGCAAAAATGAGGACTTAGAAAATAATACTCACATGCAAAGTAAAATTGAGGGTGAAGTAAATTCTATAAAAAAAGTAGATTCAATTGTTGTTGAACAGCCAAAGACCAAAAGAAAAAGTAAATATAAATGGATAAAAAATGCAGTTGATTTAGATAAAATTGAAGTTCTTTTTGATGCCAAGGATAATAAAGTTAAAATAACAGGGCAGGCTTTTTTTAATGGAAATTCTAAAGAGGCGGTGAGAACTGGAGCTAGTGAGTTTAGTATTCCACTGTGTATGGAAGGTCATATTCGAAAAACTGGAGTTGCTGTAATTCGAACTCAATATGATAAATGTAGCATTTCTAAAGATTTTTATGTTGCTGGTCGTTGGTATTGTTTAGATGCAAGTTTAAATTCAGAAACAACTTGTGATAATTACTTTATCGAATTTTTTATAAAAAAAGATAAATTTATTTTTTCAAATCAGTGGAGGAAGTCAAACTATAAAGTTTCTACACCAACCAAATCTGAAAATTCTACTGATAAAGATATATCGGTTCAACAATCAGACTCGTCTGAAAAAGATAAAACTACTTCTATAGAAAAAACTAGTGATTCAAGTGATAAAAATGAATCTAATGCAGACGAAAATAGTACTAGTGAAGTAAAACAAAATCAAGATTCTATAAATCAAAATAAAGAGGATATTCATAATCAAGAATTGCCTGATACTCATGTTACTCATGAAACTCATGAAACTCATGAAGAACATGAAGATGATGAGGTAGATGAAATTGCTGATAAAGGCGAATTTGTTGGTGGCTTTATTCCAGTGCCAAATATGGATGGTGAAGTAGATTATAAAATTTTAGATGGAAATGAAGTTCAATCTGACAAAGAGGAAAAAGTATCGACAATAAATAATCCCGCCGCTGCAGCAGGCGCAGATGTAGACTCAGATACAGATGAAAAAGAGGTAGATCCAGATCATGTTGAACATGAGCCAATTGCTGTATCTTCATTGACTCCGATTCCCATTCCCATTCCAATACCTCAAGTTCCAGTTGAATCTAAATTAAATAATGAATCACATTCAACCCCACTTGTTGTTCCTCCGAAGGAGAACTCAGCTGATGTTAAGGTTCCAGCTATTGAAGAGAAAAAATCAGATAAATTAACAAATCAAGTAGAGGGCAAAAATAAAGACAAAGTTAGCGATAAAGTTAATGATAAATCAAAAGATAAATCTAAAGAAGAAAAAAAGACTAATCAAAATAGTGAAATTGACAAAAAGATTGCGGAAGCTCATCCCTTACCTCCTATCAGTGCATTTAATATTGTAGGTCAAAGTGTAGGTGCTGCGAATTCGGGTTCGTTAAGCAAAGGAGTAAATTTAAAATTATTAATTAATGAATTACAATCAAAAGGTTATAATGTTCCTTTTCGATTAGCACGTGCCTTTAGACAACGTTATTATACAAATAGTAAAACAGCAGAGTTTATTTATAATTTAGGTTTAGAATTAAATAAACTTGATTCCCATCGTAAAATTGAACTCGGTGATTTATCAGCAGAACGGGGTGGGTTTGTGGAAGGTCATAAAAGTCACCAAAATGGATTAGATGCTGATATCGGATTTCTAATTTCTAGTGCTGCAAAAGATTATTATGGCCAATCTGTCTTGGGTGTTCGTGGTCAAGTGTTGTCTGATTTTATGATTGAAAATCAATGGAGCTTATTTAGAAATATGATATCACTATACAATGGAAAGGTTCATTTTTTTCTCGTTCATAAAGAAGTTAAGAAAGCGTTTTGTAGACTTGCAAGCAAACGAGGAGATAATGATAAAATTTCATTAGAAACTTTGCGTCGTCTTTATGTTCAGCCAGGTCATCATGATCACTTTCATCTAAGAATGAAATGTCCTAAAGACAATAGTCGTTGTTTTCAACAAGATGAAATTCGAAAAACAACAGGTTGTTAAATTTAATTTATGTTTATTAGTTTGACCTCTTACTTTCTAATATTCATAATTAATCTATAACAAATCTATAATAACTCTCAATATAGTTTTTCATCTGGAGCAGTAATTCACTATGAGCAATGAGAATCTTCAACCACAAAGGGTAAAAAAGAAGCTTCCTCAAAATACTGAGGCTTTATTAGATGAGTTGGATAGCGATCCAGATTTAGATGCCGAAGCATTACTCAAAGAACAAAATCCATTAATCGATGATGCTTTTAAAGATGTTGCTAATGATTTTTCAAATTTAAATATCGAAATTGAACCACTAAATTTGAGTGGTGAATCTCAAATTGAAAAAGATATTAAATTTACAGAAAAAATTAAGTTAGGTATTAAAAGTTTTATAAAAAAAATTAAGAATAAATTTATTAGTTTATTTTTTACAATAAAATATTTTTTAATTTGGTTAATTACAGAAGCTATACCAAAAACTGGAAAACTTTTAGTTGAAGAAATTGCAAAAATTAAATTTATTTTTAAAGTTTTTTCGAGATGGTCATGGAAAAGACGAGTTTTATTTATTTTAACCTTTTCAATGATAGGAGCTTTATCGCTATTATTGATATTTATGATAAAAACAAATTATTTGTACTCTGATAAATATCAATTTTTAGGTTCTTTTGCAGAAGTAGCCTCCAATTCAAGTACTTATGATTTAGAATCAGATATTGAATTGTTTTATGGTTCACCAAGAGTAAAAACATACTCTTATAAGTTGAAACCCATTGTAATAAATTTAAATCGGCGTCGAGATTCAAATAGAAATCCAATGGGTTTTTTCGAATTTATTTTAGATGGATCCTCAGGCGATGTTTTGGTAGAAGTTAAAAGTCGAGAAACTGAAATCATAGATCTCATTCAAAGAATAGTTGAGAAATTAGATTATGAATATTTAGAAACACCTGATGGTAAACTAAAATTAAAAGAAACTCTTAAAAAAGAACTTAATAAGACACTTGAAGATGGTTCATTAAAAGGTGTTCAAATTGATAATTTAATAATTAAACCCTAAAAATTGAATAAATAATGAACTTAATCGGCTATATATTCAAATTTAAAAGGTGTTGTTTCATTAAAATCTAATTCACTATTAACATTTTTTTTATTTAATCCTTTTTGTCTAAATTCTTCGATATCTATTTGATAAGCTTTAATTCGATCGTGCAATGTGCTTTTTGGCATTCCCATTTCTTTTGCTGCTCGCTTTTGGTTTCCAGCAAAATGATCTAAATAACTGATAATCATTTTTTTTTCATAGTCTTTAATTTTGCTTTCTTTAACTTTAGGTGTTGATCTTTCGACATTTTTATCATTACCACAATTATTTTTAAAATTTAAAATATTTTTATCCATGATGTAGGGAAGTAAATCTTTATTAATTGTTTGGCAGGGGTATTTTGCACTTGCTCTTGCAATAATATTTTTTAGTTCTCTTATATTTCCTGGCCAGTTATAATTTTTTAAAATTTGCATACTATTATGATCAAATCTAATTCTAAGGTCTTTACAAAGTTCAAAAAAAATATCGTCAAAGTCTTCCATCCTTTCAATCAAGGAAGGAATATTAAAATTAATAACATTTAGTCGATAAAATAAATCAGCTCTAAATTTATTATTTAAAATTTGATCTTTCAAACGTTGGTGAGTTGCAGCTATTATTCTTACGTCTGTTGTTATTGTTCTATCAGAACCGACAGGGCGAATTTCTTTATTTTCAAGGGCACGTAAAAGTTTAGCTTGCATGGAGTAGGGGAGATCTCCTATTTCATCTAAAAATAATGTTCCTCCTCGAGCTGATTCAAAGGCTCCTTTTCTATCAGCAACTGCGCCAGTAAAACTTCCCTTAATATGACCAAAAAGTTCACTTTCGATAAGTGTTTCGGTGAGGGCACTGCAATTGACGCACACAAAAGGGCCCTCTCTTCTTGCAGATTGAGAATGAATAGCATTGGCAATAATTTCTTTTCCACTTCCTGATGGACCTAGAATCAATACGGAGTGATTTGTTTCTGACATCTTTGGAAGAGTGCGAAGTTGGTTATTTAAAAAAGGGTTTTTACTTCTGAGATCAAAAATACTTTTTTCTTTGGGGCGTTTAAGGTGGAATATAAATTTGTGGCTTCCAATTTGAATTTCATCACCTTCTTGTAGAATTGCTTCAACAACTTTTGTTTTATTTACAAAAGTTCCTAATTCGGACCGCATATCTTTAATAACAAAAAAACTATATTTAGATTCTATTCGACAGTGACGATCAGATACACCTAAAAAACTTAGAGGTGCTAGGGACTCTGAATTTGTGCCTAGAATGGCAAAAGATTGATTGCACTCAAATATTTTTAACTTATCGTTTTCGTTAACAGTACTTAAAAAAAATTGCACTTGCTTCATTGTTCCTCCGTTATTTTGTGAAATAAGCCAAAGAGCAATAATCAAACTCAAATTATAATGTTATTAATCTAAAATTTAACAATTGATGGTCTTTAAAATAAGAAATTATTTTAAAATTAAAGAAAAAACTGCGTCGAGAGTAGATTCGTCACTAATTATCGTGTTAGTTCTATTTTAAATTGTGGGATGATTGAAAATCATCCCAAACAAGTAGAAAAAATAGTGCAGGATATGTTTTGCATAATCGCAAAGCGGTCAGGCTTAATCATGAGAAGTTAAAATTTATGAAGAGAAAATGTAAATTTATTAAAAGTGCTTGGGCTCCAAATGAATATCCAGCAACAATACTTCCAGAAGTGGTAATGACAGGTCGGTCTAATGCCGGTAAAAGCTCATTAATTAATGCATGGACAAGTTCGCAATTAGCAAAAGTAAGTTCAACACCTGGTAAAACCAGATTGATAAATTTTTTTGAATGTGGACCATATAATTTGGTTGATTTACCTGGATATGGATTTGCTGCTCGTTCTGGTGCTGAAATTAAAGATTTTCAAAAAATAATTGAATCCTACTTTTCTCTTCGCACACAAATTTGTTGCCTTATTTTAGTAATGGATATTAGGAGAGATTGGTCAGATGATGAAGAATTACTTCGACGCTTTGCTCATTCCATTCAAAAACCTTTGGTTGTAGTTGCTTCCAAGATCGACAAGTTGAATCAAAAAGACTTTAAAATGCGACAAAAAATATTAATTGAACAGTCAAGGGCTGAACATATTTATTTCATTTCTTCGACGCAAAAAAAAGGTCTGGATGATTTAGAAGATTCAGTCTATCGTCAATTTGTTCATCCGAAAATTAATAACTAAACAGATCAGAGGTTTTTGATTTATGAAAACAGTTGGTGTTATACCTGCTCGCTTTGGCTCTACCAGATTTCCTGGCAAACCACTTCATAAAATTTATAACCAAACTCTCATAGAGTGGGTAATTGACTCTGCAAAAAAATCAAAATTATTAGATGAAGTTATTGTGGCAACTGACCATAAGGATATTTTTGAAAAAGCTAAATCTAAAAATGTGATGGCTGTGATGACTGATTCTGCTCTTCCTACTGGATCAGATAGAGTCTGGCAGGCTGTGCAAAATATTAATTGTGAATTGGTAGTAAATATTCAAGGGGATGAGCCCTTGCTAGATCCCCAACAAATTGATCGTGTTGTTGAATTATTAAATGAATCACCCCAATGTGAAATGTCAACATTAGTAAGTTCATTAAAGAGTAAAGATGATTTTAACTCCATCAATATTGTTAAAGTTATTTTAAATAAAAATAATGAGGCCATATATTTTAGTCGATTTGGGATTCCATTGTCTCGCGGAAATTTTGATTTAGAATCGGCAAATAGTAACGAAAGTGATGTACCTTTTCGCCATATAGGTATGTATGGATATCGAAAATTTTTTTTGGAAAAATTTTGTAATACCCCCCCTTGCTGGCTTGAACAAATGGAATCATTAGAACAACTCAGAGCTCTGTGGTTAGGAGCAAAAATAAAAGTAGGAATTGGAAATTATGAATCAATCGGTGTGGACACACTTGAAGATGCAATAAAGGTGGAAAGATGGCTAGTCGAAAGAAAAAAAAGCAACCCGAGTTAAAACAGAAATTTATTTTTATTACTGGTGGTGTTGTTTCCTCTGTAGGTAAAGGTTTAACAGCTGCAAGTTTAGGTGCATTACTTGAAGCGCGTGGAATTAAGATTTCTATTATGAAATTTGATCC
>SXSU01000088.1 GCA_005793345.1 Bdellovibrionales bacterium | reverse complement strand
TTTTATAATTCCATCGTCATAACTCAAAAAATTATCTGCGGCTTATCGCAGGGGATAGGCCTCAATAATTTTATTGAGTTATTCCTTGTACTTAAAAAAATTCTCTGCGCTAAAAGCAAAATTTATTGTCGAACTCGCGTTAAAATGGTTTAAAAACTCTTCGCACAATTAAGCCCTTTGTTTTATCAAAAATAACAAGGGCAACCAACTGTTCTGGAAACATAGTCATTACTTTTATTCCTGAATCTATTTCAGGATTAAAAATTGAAATCATAACTCTTTTTAATTCATGCGAAATTTGACCATTTCGTATTAAGGTCTCAGACATATTTTTAACTCTGACAACTTTAAAATGAGGTAGAGTTTTTTTTAATGGTATAAAAGATTTTTCACTTAAGATTAAATTTACTAAATCTTCACCTTTTGTATCTAATGGTAATGCTTGTTCAACACTGAATGGTATTGATGAGATTCTACGTAGTGCACTCATTGTAGCCCCAGTCCCTAACAATTTTCCCATTTCATTGACCCATGTACGGATATAGCTTCCTTTAGAACAAGTAATATCAAACTCATATTCATTAAGTGTTCGCACACCACCACTTAAATATTTTACAACTTTAAAATCCATTTCTCGAAGTGGAGTTTCAATTAGATTTGCATTCTCATCCTTACGAGCTTTTTCATATAGTTTTTGTCCATCTATTTTAATAGCTGAATAAACTGGAACACTTAACAACTTAATACCAGTTAATTGCTGAGCGGCACTTAAAACTTCATCTAATCGAACATCAATTTGACTTTTTTCAGTAATTATTTTTCCAGAAGTATCCCAAGTATCAGTTGTAATACCTAATTTAAACTTTACAATGTATCTCTTATCTTGCTCTAAAACAAATTGACTGAGTTTTGTGGCTTCACCTAAAAGAACGACCATCAATCCTGTTGCTAAAGGATCAAGTGTCCCACAATGTCCGACTTCTTTAGTTTTTAACTTTCGCCGAATTTGGCTAACGACATCATGACTAGTAATACCTTGGGGCTTATCCACTAAAAGAAGGCCATGAAATGATTCAGCCTTATCTTTCACTCTTCAGAATCCCCATTATCTTCTGGTTTATTACTTTTAGAATCACCAGTTGAAATTTTTTTTCCATCTGAGCCTAGCTCACGAAGTACACGATCAACTTTTATTGACGTTTCATATCCAAGATCCCATTGAAAAGTAAACTTAGGTGTATAACGTAATTTTAATTTATGAGAAACTTCTTCTTGTAAAAAACGAGTTTCTTTTTTCAAAGTTGCTAATACATCTTCTTTTTGCTTTTCAGATCCAAAGAAGTGAATAAAAATATTGGCTGTTTTAAGATCTGAAGGCATTTGAATTCGTGAAATGGTCAAAATACCATTCCACCTTCTTTGAAATTGATTTATCAATAGGCTTGATAAGCATACTTGAATTTCTTTTTCTACTCTTTGTACTCTATGAAACTGTTTATCTGAAGCCATATTTATTTTTTTATTTAAGGTTGAATTTCAGTTAATGTTCTTTGCTTTTCTTCACGAGTATAAGCTTCGATAATATCGCCAACTTTTAGATCGTTGTAATTTTCTATTCCTATACCACACTCATAACCAGATAGTACTTCTTTAGCATCATCTTTAAATCGTTTAAGACTTGAAATTTTACCTTGATAAGCAACTACACCATTTCTAATTAATCGCACAAGATGAGAACGAGAAACTTTTCCATCAAG
Source organism: Bdellovibrionales bacterium (assembly GCA_005793345.1). GTDB lineage: Bacteria > Bdellovibrionota > Bdellovibrionia > Bdellovibrionales > Bdellovibrionaceae > SXSU01. Next base: position 8,205 of record SXSU01000088.1, on the reverse strand, counting down.
CACAGCACAACCGGCAATTGTTCCGATTTTTGGAACTGTAAATGTATTTCGAACTTCTGCGCGACCATGAACTTCCTCTACAATTTCAGGTTCAAGTAATCCAGACATTAATCGTTTTAAATCATCAACTAGTTCATACACTATTGAATAAGTTCTGATCTCAACACCATTTTGTTTTGCCATTGCTTGCGCATTTGAATCTGGACGAGTGTTAAAACCAACAATAACTGCCTTTGAAGTTTTAGCTAGTAATACATCACCTTCAGTTATTCCACCCACAGCAGTATGAATGACTTTCAATTTCACTTCCTGTGTATTTATTTTTTGGAACATACCTTGAATCGCTTCAGAACTTCCCATCACATCAGCTTTTAAAATAATATTTAAATATTTCAAATCGCTATCTTTTGCTTTAGAGAAAATTTCTTCAATTGATAATTTCGAAGAAACATTTTGAGCTTTTGCTTTTATTTCTTTTCGAACCTGTAATACGCGATCAAGAGTTTTTTCATCTTTAACTATATCAAACTTTTCACCAGCCAAAGGAACTTCAGTTAAACCTAAAATTTCAACTGGTTGACCAGGCAAAGCTTTATCAACTTTTTCACCCTTATCATTCATCATGCTACGAACACGACCAGAAGTTGTACCCGCAATAATTAAATCACCAACTTTAACTGTTCCATCTTTTACTAATACTGTTGCAACACTACCGCGACCTTTATCAAGACAACTTTCAATAACTATTCCAGTTCCTGAACGTTCTGGATTTGCTTTAATATCCTGCATTTCAGCAACTAGTAATAATTGCTCTAGCAGTTCTTTTACGCCTGTTTTTTTAATTGCGCTAACTTCACAAAAAATATGAGTTCCACCCCACTCTTCAGGGACAATTTCAAACTCAGTTAATTGTTGTTTAATACGATCAACATTGGCCCCAGGTTTATCAATTTTATTAACTGCAATAACGATTGGAACTTGGGCGGCTTTAGCATGGTTAATTGCCTCAGCAGTTTGCGGCATCACACCGTCATCAGCAGCAACAACAATAACTGCGATATCTGTTGCATTAGCTCCACGAGCTCGCATTGAAGTGAATGCCTCATGACCTGGAGTATCTAAAAATGTTACAAATTGACCATTTTCTAATTTTACTTGGTAAGCTCCTATATGTTGAGTGATACCACCAGCCTCACCTGCTGCAACGTCAGTTTTACGAATGGCATCTAGAAGTGAAGTTTTACCATGATCCACGTGTCCCATTACTGTAACCACAGGAGGGCGAGAAACAAGCTCTGCAGAAAGATTTCCAAAAGAGGTATCATCCAATATTTCATCAGCCGATTTGAATATATTTTGGGCTTCCCAACCAAATTCAGGGGCAATTAAAGCAATAGTATCAAAATCTAAAACAGTTGATATATTTGCAATAACACCATTCTGTAGAAGAATTTTAGTTAATTGAGCGGCCTTTACACCCAAAGTTTCTGCTACATCAGATAACTTCATATTTGTTTCAACTTTTAAAATTCTTTTTGAAGCTTTAGGAACAGTAATTTGTGTTTTTAAACTTTCTCGATTCAAGAGACCTTTTTTCTTTTTGGGTTGAAAAACCATTTCTCTTTTTCTAAACTCAGAAGATATAAATTCTGCAACTTCTTCTTCTTCAGCACCACCTACAGATCCTGGATTTTCTGGATTTTGACTTGTTTTAGAAAACTTTTTACCACGATCTTCAAATTTAGATTTATAATGTTGGCTCTCAATATCAGGAGGAATTGGATGAGAATTTAAAGTTGAAGTGGAAACAAACCCAGTCCGAACACCCCTCTGATTGGAAGAACCAGGTGCTGATCTTCCTCCAGCAGAACCTCCTGCCATAGGTGTACGAGCTCCTCCACCAGAAAATCTATCGGTATGACCACTACCGCCACCGCCACCAGAAAATCCACCACCACTACCAGATGATGATGAACGACCTTGATAGCTTCCACCAGTTTGTGATGAAGGGGGAGGCGCTACACGGCTTAAATCCATACGACCAATTATATTCCTACGTACAACTTCATTTGCTGGTTTTTGCGAACTTGCAAATCCACTTTGCCCAACAACAACTTCTTTTTTACGCGCTTGAACTGCTGGCGCCATTGGTGTCGATGGAGAAGAATGTGGAGCTACAATTGGAGTAACAACTGGACTGGTAACATTAACAGTAGAAGTAACTACCTTCTCACTATGAGAGTCTATTCCTGTTGACTTATTAATTTCTTTAATTTGTGATGATTCATTGGCATTAGTCGCTCGAGTGCTCGGTTCCTGATTTTTTAAAGTATTAAAAGTATTAACAGATGCCTCTTTTTGTTCGTTTGCTTTTTCTTCAGATGATCGTTTTACAAAAGCTTGAGCTTCTAGTTTTAATTTTGCTTCAATATCATTTTTTTGTTTTTCAATTTCAACATCAACTTGATTTTTTATTTCTTCATGCTGAACTTCTTCAGTAGAATATTCTACTGAATGTTTTTTTAATTCGGGTTCTGCATGTTGTGAAGATGCTTTTCGTCTTACAACTCGAGACACTCCTGCATTTGATAAATTTGTTTGAGTAGCTATGGAGGAGGCCGCCACCGCTGTAGACACTAGTGTTGATGACGGCTGAGTTTCATGACTAGCAGGATGTTGAATTGTCACAACTTCAGGTGTAGAATGTGATGTTTTTTTTGTTGAAGCTGAAGCAACAGCTTTTTTCTTTGTCGTTGCTTTTTTAGCAATTGAATTAGACTCCTTTGGAGGATTTAAACGAACATTTATTTGTTCGACTAAATCTGGAGTAAGTTCGGCCATATGACTTTTTATCGGGAGTTGCCACTCCCGAATCTTGGCCATCAAGGTCAATGTTTCCATTCCAATTTCTTTTGCAAACTCAAATACCTTTGGATTCGACACGAATTCTCCTCACGCTTTACTTTTTAATTCCTTCAAGTTTATCTAATTCCTGTTTTAATCTCATATCAGCAAGTGATTTAGCATCTGACTTGTTGTCTTTATTAGTACCAGGAATTGGAATAACTTGTCCTTGAGACTTGTAGTTTTGTACCAGATTTTGAGCATCCTTCAAGAGTTTTTCTGCTTTAGCAGGATCATCAAATCCAGGTACTGTTAATAGATCTTCTGTTTTAGCTTGAGATAACACTAAAAATGAAGAAAACCCATGTTGAAATAAATTTTGAGCCATACTTTCTGTTAAACCATTAATTAGCATCAAATTTTGAATTGAATCTGCAGCTTTTGCAGAAGCAACAGATTCTGAAGAAATATCAATTTTCCAACCTGTTAATTTGGATGCTAATCTCACATTTTGACCACGCTTACCAATTGCTAAACTCAATTGATTGTCTGGAACCACAATTTCCATTTCATGATTATTTTCATCCAAAAAAACTCTAGAAATTTCAGCAGGAGCAAGGGCATTACAAGCATATCTTGTGATATCTTCATTCCAAGGAACGATATCAATTTTTTCACCTTTTAACTCTTGAACTATAGTCTGAACTCGAGTCCCCTTCATCCCTACACAAGCTCCAACAGGATCAACTGAATTATCTTTAGTCCTAACAGAAATTTTAGCCCGTTGCCCAGGCTCTCTTGCTGCTGACATAATTTCAACAACACCCTCATAAATTTCAGGAACTTCAACCTCAAATAATTTCATTAAATATCGTTCATCAGCTCTAGACATAATAATTTGAGGACCTCGAGTTGATTGACGTACTTCTAGTAAATATCCTTGCACACGATCGCCCGGTTTAAAAACTTCTCCTGGAATTTGTTCTCTTAAAGGGAGATAAGCTTCTGTTCTACCTAAATCCACTACAATTACTGATTTTTCAATACGTCGAGCTATGCCTGAAGCAATTTCACCTTTGCGAGTTTCGAACTCATTAAAAATAATATCTCTTTCTGCATCTCTTATTTTTTGCAATATTATTTGTTTAGCAAGTTGAGCAGCAATACGACCCAAATCTTTTGCTTCTATTTTAATACCAATTGAATCATGAAGCTGAGCTTCAGGGTCAAGAACGATGGCCTCTTCGTAGGTAATTTCAACCTCTTCATCAACAAATTCTTCCTTAGTAACAACTTCTTTAAACTCATATAACTCTACTTCGCCAGTATCTTCATTATATTGAGGCTCAATTTCTCTATAGGTTCCAAATTTTTTTCTAGCAGCAAGTAACATCCCTTGCTTAATAGCATCAATTATCACTTCACGATCGATACCTTTATCTTTTCCAAGTTGTTCGATCACTTTACTTAAATCGTTAAATAAATTATCTGAGGACATCCGCACCTCTTCTTGTTGTTGTAAGGAGTTTTTCCAACTCTCGTTTATGTTATATATTGTTAATCTCTTGTGGAGTTTTATATCATTAAATTAAATCTCATTTATTTTTCGAACCCTTTTCGATTTCAAAAACAATCCTTGCCTTTTCAAATACTGAAAAAGGAATGACAACCTGAGAACCACCAACTAACTCGACAAACACACTTTGCTCGTCTACTTTTAATATTTTCATTTCTGTTTTTTTACACTTTTCCCATCGTTTTTCTTCAACCCCAAGTTCACCTAAAGTTTTAGTCAATTGGGCGTAAATTTTTTGACCAATAGCATGAGAAAAATGCCAATCTTTCTTTAAAACCCTGTCTACCCCTGGGGACGAGACTTCTAATTGATAAGCTCCTCCGGGAATTAAGTTTTCATCTTCATCAAGTTTTAAATTGAGTGCTCTAGATACATTAACGCAATCATCTATGCCTACCGAATTATTAGCTTTATCGATATAAACTCTTAAAGTGCGACCATTACCAACACCTACAAACTCCCAGTCATAGAGTTTACAGCCTTCATTATTTGATACTTCACTTATAATTTTATTCAGTAAATCTTGTTTATCCAAAGCAAACACTAATAAATTCTCTTTCTTTTTCTGATATACAAATAGATTTTAAAAAGATATAAAAAAAGGGCCTTTTAAAGGCCCTTTTTCGCAAATATCACTATTCTTGATGTCAGTGTAGCAACAAATTTATAAAATTGCAAGCTCCCTCTTCCATGTCATTAAAATTCCATCTGAATTGTCTTTATAATACTTTTTTCTTCGACCAGTTATAATGAATCCACATGCTAGATAAAATTTTAACGCATTGCTATTTTTTTCATGAACCTCTAGCCAAATTTCAGAAAATAACTGCTGAAGACTATGGAGAATTCTTGTCATATAACCTTTGCCTTGTAAATCAGGGTGGGTTGCTAATACCATTACTTCACAAATATCACCTTTATTTTCATAAAAACAAAAAGCTAAAAGTCGTTGATTTGACATCTCGTCAAAAACCGCCATTGACTGACTGCTTTTAATTAAAAATTCAATCATCGAGAGAGTCCAATCAAGAGCAGCAATTGAATTTAATTGTTCCTGACTTCTACTAATGATCTCCATAACACGTTCAAGATTTTGTAATTCAACTGTACCTAATTTCATATTTATATTTGATGTAACCTTTTCTATCCAAAAGATTTAATAGTGTTTTATAATACGGGGTGATTGAAAAATCACCCCCAACAACAGGAAAATAACTGCTTATGATTATGTCTGATACAATTGCGAAGCAATCAGACTTAATCATGAGCAGTTATTTTGGTAAAAGATTTTTAACCTTGTATTTTTTTTTAAGAATTTCAAACCATTCTTTTAATCTATCTTCCATTTGTTGTTTAATTAAAAATAAACGAATTGTTTCTTTAAATTGAATCAGTGGCATATTGCCAAATTTATATCTGTTTTTTTCATAGTAAAATCTTACTTCCTCATCAGTTACGCCAAGTGTAGCCGTCTCTGTTTTGTATTTTAAAAATTTTTTTACTTTTAATTTATTAGAAATTAATTCTTTAAGCTCAATTGATTCAATTTGTAAGCCCTTCCAATCTTTATTTTCTAGTACATTTTTATTAAATCTTAAAATATTTTCATTTACTTCTTGTTCTGCAAGTTGCGTGAGTGTAAAATTGAAAGATTCAAGAGCAATTACTTTTTCTAATAATGATTCATTAACTATTTTTGTAAAACTTTTTGATTCAATATCAATAGGTTCAGTCTTTTTTTTATCTACGAAAAGTTCATCTTCAATTATTCGCATAGCAATAACTTCTCTACTTGTAAGAAAAGAATCCCCAATACTTCCAACAATTTTAGTAATAACTGCACTTTGCAAATCTAGTGAATAACATAACAAAAAGAAAAAAAAATTTAATGTACATCTAACATTTATCATAATTATAATATGACAAACTCTAAATCCATTGTCTAAAAAAATATAAAAATAACTGAAAAAACATAAAAACAACTGACTATTTCTTCTTTTGATAAATAAACAATTCATTTATAATTTCATACATAAAATTGTTAATTCCAAAATTCATTAAGAATAATCTAAAAATATGACAAATAGGATGTGATTTTAATCAATTGAGAATAAATAAAAAAGCCGAACTAAAGTTTGGCTTTTTTATTAGGATATAACTTTTAAAAATATTTAATAAATACTTATAATATTCAGATTTAAAACATAAATTTAGTATTTAAACTTAATATATAATAGTTTAAATTATCTATAGACTGTTGATTAGAGTAAAAAGTTGGATAATAACCATTAGTTTTATGAGTTAAATTCCACATATATCTGTACTCAACACCAATTGAAAAGCTATCATTCGGAGCCACATCGATACCAGCTAACAATCCTGTATCTAAAGTATTTGATGAAGTATTATAATCAGCGTTATTATTATTATAGTAATATGGATTGTTAAAACTTTGAAAACTATCATCAAATGTTCTATAGCTATAAGATAAAGCTGCACCAACCACTGGACGAATAAGTTCACTTAAAATTTGATACTTTAACTGAGCCATAACTGTATATTGGTCTATTGTTGTGAGTTGTGGATAATTTCTTTCGAATTGACTATAAATAAAATCAGCTTCAACAAGTAACCTAGATTGATAAGCAACTCCTAATCCAAATCCAGTGGCAAACAATCCTTGAACATTGCTAGCTTTGTTAAATTCACTAGTCCCAATTAAAGCTGAAAAATAAGATTGAGAGTCATTTGTACTATTATTTGAGTCTGAATCAAAATCATTTGAAAAAATAACTTTAGATGAATGTCCAAAGTTATTTTTTCCTTTTCGATACCCCTGATTCAATTCATTTTCTTCATCTAAAACTTTATCAATTGATGGTGAAGTCACTTGCACAGGAGTTACGACGTCACGAGCAGCTGCTGATTGTTGCTGAATTACATTTACCGTACCATTCTGAGCATTATTCGATTCATTTAAATGACTAAATTTATCTCCAAATAAAATATCTGCTCTTCTCTTTTCATCTTCAAGTCTAGAAGATTCTAGTTTTTCAACAATTTTTTGTTCTGTATGTAATTCTGAATCCTGTCTTGCTTTACGAATTAATTCTGCCCGAGATTCAGTAAGGGGTTGAGCTTCAATAACCGTAGTAGGTTGTTTTTGTACTTGAGTAGCAGTTAAATCAGATTCATTTTTGAGTTGTGATTTAACATCATTAGAATTCAGAGCAGAAGCTGTTGGATTTGATTGATTTAAAATATAAATTGGCTGCTGGGTACCAGATGATGATTCGGTAATTTTTTTTCGAGGTAATCTATTAGTCATATTTTGGGGAGCTATTTGATTGTTTTTAACTTCAATTGGCTCAGAATAAACAGGATCTAAGTCTATATTATAATCATCATCCGATTGTTGAGCTAACGCTTTTACGCTAGGGTTAAGAACAAACAACACAAAAAACATTCTGATCAATTTTATTTTAGATTGCATACTTTCTCCCAAGTACTTTTTTAAGATTCGTATTTAGCAATTATAGTGCCAACTAATTTTTGCATAAAAAAAAATCAACATTTTTGCACTATGCTGAAATTACTATATTTTTTGTACACAGATTTATAAGCAAATGAAAATTAACAAAATATTTTATAAAAAAAATGTGAAATTAACACGGTATTTTGAAAAAAGTTCTTGAATCCTTTAATATTATTATTTAATTCTAAATGAATTAGCAATTCTAAAAAATTATTACATTGATTGGCCCTGTGGTGGAATTGTTAGACGC
>SXSU01000087.1 GCA_005793345.1 Bdellovibrionales bacterium | reverse complement strand
CTGATCGCTTCGCGATTATATCAGACATAATCATAAGCAGTTATTTCATTGTTTGTTTGGGGCATTCTTCGATTGCCCTTTTTACTGCTTATGATTAAGTCTGATCGCTTCGCGATTATACAAGACATAAACCTGCGCCGTTTTTTCATTGTTTGCTTGGGGCATTCTTCGATTGCCCTTTTTACTGCTTATGATTAAGTCTGATTGCTTCGCGAGTATACAAGACATAAACCTGCGCCGCTAATTCTTTCTTTGTTTGGGGTCTTCGAGCTAACTGTTAACAAAATTTAATGGGATTCGCCTTCAATGACTTTATTTTGCTCAGTTGATCTTGATTCATTATTCTTCATTGCATTTTCTTTATTTGTATCCCATTTCATTTCATCATTAATATCAACGATTTCTTTAGGTGCTGTTAACTTAACTTTTTTTGGTTTTTTCTTCACTAATGATGGAACTTCACTAACTTTTGCTTTTATATTTTTTTTTGACTCGATTACTTCTTCATTTGAGTCTTTTACCATTGTTCCAAAATCAGTTTGATCCTTTTTTAACTCACTTGCTTGATCTAAAGATTCCATAAAAACATTTTTTTCTTGTTTTGGATTTTTAACTTTTTTTGTTTTACTTTTTGCAAGTCCAATTGAACTAAAAGTTGTACAAGTTAAAAATAGTATCATTATTAGTTTTAAATTTTTTAAAGATATTTTCATCTTTAGAATTTTCCTTTCAAATGAAGATCTTATATACAATTTACTAGACCAACCCAAACTTTATTAAAAGTTGATGCTTTAATTTACCATCAGATAATAATGTGATTTAAGTTAAACTTTTTTTAACTCTAATAACCAGACTTTCATCTAGGTGTAATTAATCATATTAAAGTATTTTTTTAAATCTTCCGAGGTTAAGAGCGAGGGTAAAAATATGAGTTTTAATTATAATCATGAAAAAAATAAGCATCAAGAAAATTTTTGGACATCGTATGCAGATTTATATACAACTCTGTTTACAATATTTTTGTTTATCTACGTAGGATCTACGCTTAAACAAGGCTCTAAAACATTTGAACAACAACAAGATAAACAAATGTTAAAAAAACAAATAGTTGATTTGCAACAGCAGCTAAAGGTATATGAAGCTCTTAAAGATGATTATATGAAAAAAGAAGCACAGCCTGAAGATGTTAAACTTTATGATGAACTTATGGGAAAATTAGATCTCCTTCAAGATGAAGCAAAAACTGAAAAAGAAAAACTTCGTCAACAAGCAATGGAAAACGAATTAAAAGAAAAAGCCCTAAATAAGTACCAACAACTAATTAGAAATATGATCAACTCAAATGTACTTGCTAAAACAAAAATTCAAAAAAGAAATGAAATCATAGACCAAAAAGAAAATATTATTACCGAACAAGATCAAAATATTAATCAAATGCAAGATAACTTAGAGGCACAAAGAAATGAACTCGCTAATAAAGAGCATAAAATTAATATGGCTAAAGACGAGTTAAATAATCAGGTTAAAAAACTTGAAGCAGCTTATCGAACTCAACAAATATCAAAGAAAGAAATGGAACAAAAAATTAAGAATTTACAAGTAAATGCGCAAAATGAAATAGCCCTAATTAAAAATCAAGCTGATATTATTAAAAATCAACTCGAAGGAACACAAGCTAAGTTAGCAAATACAAATCAAGCCTTAGACAATGCAAATAAAGAGAAGTCAAACTTAATGGGTGAACTTGCCTTAGCAAATAAAGGAAAAGCTGAACTTGAAGGTGAAATTGGAAACCTAAAAGGTAAATATGAAAATGAACTTGGTACCTTAAAAGGCAAATTTGAAAATGAATTAGCAGGGGCTAAAAAAGGGTTTGCTGAAGCATTAGCAAAAGAAAAATTATCAGGAGCAGAGCGCGCAAAAAAGGAAGCCGGTTTTAGGCAAGCTATGGCTGAAAAAGAAAAAGATTACCAAGAGAAATTAAATAACCTAAAAGGGAAATTTGATAAAACTCAAGGCGATCTTAAAGATGCTCTTGATAAAATTAACACTAAAAAACGTCTTGCTGATCAAATTCGTAAAAACTTTGCTAGAAATGGAATTAACGTTGAAGTGGATGAAAAAACAGGAGAAGTTGTTTTAGATTTTAAAAATTCATATTTTGATACTGGAAGAGCTGAACTAAAAAAAGAAATGATCGCTACACTACAAAAATTTATTCCAATTTATTCTGAAGGTTTATTTCAAGATACTGAAACTGCAGGTAAAATTGCATCAATTGAAATCATTGGTTTTGCCTCACCTACATTTAAAGGAAAATTAGTTGATCCATCAAGTTTAGATCCTTCAAATAGATCAGCTGTAAATTATAATCTTGATTTGAGTTATAACAGAGCAAAATCAATTTTTAGCTATATTTTTGATACAAACAAAATGAAATACAATAACCAACAACGATTACTCAGTATGGTAAAGGTTACAGGACGAAGCTTTTTAGCTAATAAATCAATGATGGGTGGAAGCTCTGAAAACTCAGAAAATTTTTGTAATATTCATGACTGTAAAAAAGAGCAAAAAGTTATAATAAAATTCAATTTAAAGGACTAAATTACTTTAAAATGATTTGAGAATATTTATTAAGTTTATTTATAGAATTTTAAAATGAAATAGGGAGAGAATTTTATGAACAATGCAATGCCAGAATTATCTTTATTGGATATAGTGTTCCAACTTATATCCCACTACCTTTTGTGGTTTATGTTTTTTGGATTTATAATAGGCGCTACTATAAGAGCGTTAATTTTCTTCACAGTGAAAAGAAATGAATGGTTTACTCTTGAGTTTTCCAAAAGAATAAAACACTATATGGAAACAGCGACAGTTGAAAATCAAAAAATTCCTTTTTATATATTAACAAAAAAACTTTTAGAAAAAACTTATTATGAAGTATTCAAAGTTAGATCAGTTATGAAACGAAGACGACCAGATTATATTATGGATCCAATGGACCGATTTTTCTTAGTTAAACAAGGAAGCGCTTGGATGGTTCATGAAGTTTTAAGACAAATTAAATATTTTAAAAAAGATACTGATCCAAAAATGCATGAAATGGCTAAAACGGCATTTCAAAATAATCCAGCATATAATAAAATTTTTGGAGTTTTACCAGTTGGTTTATTAACCGAGTTGACTAATTTATTACCTGGTCTGTTTGTTATTGGTGGGATCTTAGGTACTTTCTTAGGTATTAAAGCTGCACTTCCTCAGTTGGCGGGCCTAGATATCGAAAAACCAGAAGCAACAAGAGAAGCCATCGCTGCATTTTTGACTGCAATTACTTTTAAAATGAATGCTTCAATTTTTGGAATTTTATATTCAGTATTTTTTAGCATCATTAATTCATGGTTTTCACCGGAAAGAGTTTTTGTAAGTACTGTTGATAGCTTTGAAAATTCTCTCGATACAATTTGGAATTTATCTGAACATACTGAAACAGCGACTTCAAATCTTGGTATTTTTGATGAGAATAAAGATCCAATGGAAGCTTTAGCTGAAGAATTTTTAAAGGATGAAATAGATAAACAAGAAGGCGGTCCTGCAAATGTAAATAAAGGGAACGCAAAACTTCCACGGGCTTCTTAATTTTTAACTAACGAGAGAGACAGGATTTTTATGTTTAAAAGAAATCCAAATTGTATAATACATTTGAGCACCGAAACTGGAGCTCCTCCAATTCCAGTTTACGATAAGAAATTTATTATTGGCAGAAAAGCAACCCATGTGGTTGCCATTCCTGACAATAGTATTAGTCGCGACCATATTGAAGTTCAAGTTACAGATTCTGAAGTTTTAATTAAGGATCTAGGAACATCAAATGGAACTAAAATTGATGGTCAAACAATTGCATCTCAAGTTCCAATTCCTTATACTGAAGGTCAAATGATCACCCTCGGTCATTCAACCATTGGAATTGTAATTGAGCTTTTTTCCAAAAACAAAAAAAATCCCAAACCAAACCAAGAACCTTTAGTTATTCAACCCTTACCTCAGGAAGATCAACAAGAATCACAGAATATTTCCTCCCCTTCATATAATGAGTCAATCCCAGTCATTGTTGCAAAAAACCCTGAACCTTTTGTTGTACACCAAAATCCTAATCCTTCAATTTCAGAAGTGGCATCTGCAGCACCACAACTCTACCCTTCTATTCAAATTTCAAACGAAACAGAGTTTGTAATGAAGCCTGAGCAACCACTACTTTATGCTGTACCACCAGTTACTTCTGAAAATAATGTAAGTGAAGAGGTTGCTCTCATAAGTGCAAAAGATGAGGCCAACCGAATTCTTGCACGTGCGAAAATTGAAGCTGAAATGCAAGTACGTGATTTGATCAAAAGCAAAGAAGCTGATGCTCTTGCAATCATTTCACAAGCTCAAAAAACTGCAATGGAAAAAATTAAAGAAGCCGAAGCTCAATCTAAAGAAATGTTAAAAATTGCAGATGAGCAAGTTCAAATTCTATTAAAAAAGGCTGACGAGGATTCCATACGTCTTAAGGAAACAATTATTGGTCAAGCTCAAAAAGAAAAAGAATTACTCATTAATGAAGGCGAAAAAATTAAGCATAATATTTTGGAAGAAACTAAAAAATTAAAAGAAGAAAGTTTCAAAGAAAAAGAAAAAATTTTACAAGAAGCTGAAATTGAACGTCAACAAATCACAGATCGAGCAATAACATTAAGGGAATCTGCACTAAAAGAATTCGAAGATCTCAATTTAAAAATTCCAACTTTAAAAGAACAGATACAACTTTTACAATCTGATATTCAAAAGTTTTTAGAAGATAAAAATAAATCAGAAGTTGAATACCAAAAAGTCGAACACAAATTACAAATAACAGATTCACAAGTAAAATCTCAAGAGGAACTATTTCAACGTCTCAAAGACGATTTTACAAATACTCAGAAACTACTCAATGAAGCGGAAGAGCAAAAAAGACAAGCTATGCAATCATCACACAAAATGATGATGGAAGCTCAAGAGGCATTGAACTCTGCCCATAAAAAAGAACAAGAAACAAACTACTTGTTAGATACTGCAAAAAAACAAAAAGAGGAATCTGACAAATATGTTTTAATAAATCGTCAAGAGACAGATGCTGAAGTTCAAAGAAAACTAAACCATTTAAAAGAAGAATTAGATCGCAGAACTACTACTGTCAATTTAGATCTTGAGACAAAAATTAAAAAGGTTAATAGTGAAGTTGAATCTAAAACTTTAAAATTAAATCAAGAGATAGAGTCAAAAACCAAACAATTAAATCTTGAAATAGAATCTAAAACAAAACAAATTAATCAAGAAATTGAGACTCGCAAAAAGCAATTAGATCAAGAAATCGATAACAAATCAAAGCAGTTTCAATTGGACAGTGAACGTAAACTTAAATTACTTGATCAAGAATCTGAAAAGAAAATTAATTCGCTCAATTTAGAATCTCAAAAAATTCTTTCTGAAAGAGAGAGAACATTCAATGAAATGAAACGTCGTCAAGATATGATTTTAGCTGAATTGAAACAATCAGAAGATTCGAAAATGAAAGCTATTATGGAACTTGACGGAGTCATGAAAAATAAACGTGAAGCTCTTGAAAAAGAGATCAACGATCGAATTATGGGATTAAATGGAGAATATGAGCGAAAAAGAACATCTCTACACTCAGAGTTCACTGCTCTACGTGCAAATTATGAAAAAGAGCTTAATGAACATAAGGATTTAAAAGATAAAGAGTTTAATGAAATAAAAATCAAACGTGAGCAAGAATTTAAAGAAATGAAAGTTCAACAAGATGCATACCTAACTGAAATGAAGCGAACGGAAGAAGAAAAAGTTCGTCTCATGCTTGAAGAATCTCAAAAGTATTTAAAAAGTCAAAGAGAAATTCGCGTTAAAAATGTGAATGAAGCTATTGAGAAGTATTTTGGAGATTTACTTAAGAACTCAACTCCTGAGTTTGCAACTCAAGCACCATTCATTAGAGATAACATAAAATTAATTATTCAAGATAATATCAATAACGAGTTTGCAGGTGAAGAAAATAAATTAAGGCAAATCTTAGATTACAATCCAGATATTGCAAATAAACATAAAAAGTTTTGGAAAAAAGCTGCAATTTGGGGCGGAGTATTTGTAGTCGTTATTTCTTACTTACTCTATAAACCATCAACAATTCAAGAAATTCCTAAACAAATGGAACAATCTGTACATGAAATTGATCAAGAAAACAAAAAAGTAATTCATGAACAACAAGAAGCTATTCGATTGGCACAAATTTATAGACCTGAACAATCTGAACAGTTTCAAGAGTCTTATACTGATAACGTATTATATACAAAACGTTATCTTGAGTTTGAATATAATGATAAATCATATAAAGACTGGGTTGTTATAATAAATAAATTTTTGCAAGATGAAGTTGGGATGAAAGATGATGAATCAATGCAATTTATCTCTAATGAGTCTAGTCTTGTGCATAACCTTGAAACCAAAAAGGCTTTGATTGATGGTACAAAACCAGAAAATGGTATAAAAGCTATGAGACAAATAGAAGATGAATATCAAGCTCTCATGGAGAGCGCTCTCAAAGGAAAACGAAATGAGTATTGGAAACTTAAAAAATCTCATTTTGAGAAATTTATAACTGAAACTCCTCATGATTAAGTCTTTACTGCTTTGCTGATAAGAACAAAAATCAACCTAAGCAGTATTTTCTGAATCATGCCGTATTATAAAAATACAAGTGGAGAAATCTAAGTTAGAAAGTTAGAAAGTTAGAAAGTTAGAAAAACTGACTACAGAATACATATTGAACTAACTTTGATAACCTATTATTATGAAAATACAAACATTAGTTTTCGGAATTTGTTATAATTCAAGGGGAAATATGGATTTAAGTTACATTAAATTCAAAAAAAATATTTTAATATTTACCTTATTAATATTAGGATTTCATAATTTATTTTTAAATTCAATTGCCGAAGCTAAACGACGCCCTAAAAAACTAAATAATCAATACCAGACAAGAATTCCCTCACAAACTGAAACCGAAGCCGAAGAAGGCGACGATGCTTACGATCCTTTTGCTGATTACTCCGAATTTGAATATGAAACTAATGAACAAGCTGATGTAAATTTCTTTAGAAATGGACGCATGTTAAATATAGGGTTCAATGGAGGTTTAAATACTAATACAGGCAATCTTGGTCAAAAAGTTCAAACCGGATTAAAATTGGGATTTTTTATTTCTTATTTTTTTGATATGCATTTTGCAGTTCAATTTTCATATTTAACTGGTGACTACCCTACTGCATTTAAATCACCTGAACAAACATTAACTGGATCTGGAAATTTTACAACTATGTCTTTTAGCACAAAATATTATACAACTACACAAAATGTTACTCGAGGATTTGCTCAACTTAATCCTTATATAATTTTTGGATTAGCAAATCAGTACAAGTCATTGGTTTTTGATAATGTGCCAGGAAATTTAAAACAAGCAGCTCTTGGTTTTGATTTAGGGGCTGGTATAGAAGTTCCTATGTTAAGAAAAAAAATGTTCTGGGGTTTACAAACCACTTACCATTTTATAAATTTCAAAGATTCTGCTCGAGATTTTACTTATGGGGGATCAAATTTTGGCAACCAATCTGGTTCACAAATTGATTTACTTGGAGTAGTTGGATTTAATTTTTAAAATAACTGCTGATGATTAAGTCTGATCGCTTCGCGATTATATCAGACATAATCATCAGCAGTTATTTTCTTGTTTGTTTGGGGTGATTTTTGAATCACCCCTTATTATGAAAACCCAAACTTACGTTTGTATTTTCATAATAACTGCTCATGATTAAGTCTGATCAGCTTTGCTGATTATAT
This sequence comes from Bdellovibrionales bacterium, assembly GCA_005793345.1. GTDB lineage: Bacteria > Bdellovibrionota > Bdellovibrionia > Bdellovibrionales > Bdellovibrionaceae > SXSU01. Next base: position 7,048 of record SXSU01000087.1, on the reverse strand, counting down.
GCGAGACATAATCATGTGCCGTTATTTTCCTGTTTGTTGGGGGCTATTTTTGAATCACCCCGTATTTCTTTATCATAAATTGTTGTAAATATTTTTAATTATTTTAGTAAGTTTTTCTGTTAAAGGATTGGCTTTATCTTCAACTAATTGTTTTGTGAGTTCGTTCATATAAAGTGAGCGATTAAGTTCAATCTGAAGGACATTATGACCTATATTAGGTTGACCATATTGCTCAGTTAAACGTCCACCAAAGTACGGCCAGTTATATGCTATACTTAGATTCTCGGATTTAAAGCTCGCAACAACTAATTCAAGAAATTTTTTATCACAAGATGTTCCATGGGAATCACTTATCACTATATCCGCACGCAATTGACCAGGATCACGATGTTGATTGGTACCCACACTTGGCATACTATGTAAATCAAGATGATAAATCTTTTTATATCCTTCATTTTCATATAGCTTATAGGCTTCATGAATGTCGTGATGAAAAGGTTCATAAACTAGTTTTACTAATTGTTCATGTTGTAAAGTTGTTAAAGGTTGGTTTAATATTTTTTCATTTTGAGTATTATAAACCCAATGAAACCCCCTGGGAAAAGTTCCTTTTTTATGAGATGAACCAACAACAGCCTCCTCGTCTACATCAGTGGATAATCTATTTAAATCGGCAGCGTATCTATGCCAACGAGTTTTAACAGACAGTAAACCTATTTCCTCTATCACTGGTAGATAAAGTCGATCGACAAAGCGATCAACATCACCCATTAAAACAACCTCTGGCAAACCCTTCAACCACATTGCACATTCAGGAATTTCTTCACCAGAATGAGGAATCGTTACAAATAATGGTACTTTTGTTTGAAGATTGTTAGGTTTTAAACTCATATGAATATCCTCATGCAACAATTTATGACTCACAACAAGTATAATTAATCATATTCATTTTTTTTCATAATAACAATATGTTTAAAAATAAAAAAAAAGTAAATTTTGATTAATTTTAAATTAAAATTAATCTAGTCTATTCAATATGAGTTTAAAATTTACAAATTTACTATTAAAATTATTTTTTCGCTTTATTTTTTTGCTGTACATTTTTACTTGTGGAAGCTGCATTTCAATTGATTCTTCAGAATTAAAATCAAATAAAAATAATTCACAAGACCTTGATGCCGAAAAAGATGAAATAGAAAATTTAAATACTTTACTTGATAAAAATCAATTTGAGCAATTACAATCTAAATGTAATGAGTTTATTAAAGCACATCCTTTTTCAATTTATTTAAATGAGGTAACTTATCTCCTTGCTCTTAGTTATGAATATTTTCAAGATTGGACGGCTGCCATTTCAAATTATAATTTTATAATTGCAAACTCAATAAATGGAGCAAAAGAATTCCTTTCGCTATCTCTTTATAGAAAATCAATTTGTTTTCAAGCTTTACAAGAAAATGAAAAAGCCATTGCATCCCTTAAGGATGCCCTTAATCGAAAAGAATATTTACCTCTCGAAGTGAGCGAAGCGCAAATTCCAGCCAGATTAGCTTCTCTCTATGCAAGCCTCAATCAAAAAAAAGCTGCAGATTATTTTAATCTGCAAGCCGAATTAGGAATCAGATATTTAAAAAATATAAAAAAAGCAAGTGATCAAAACTGGCTGGCTGAAACACTATTTCAAATGGGAACTCTACAAAACGATCAACTAGACGAAGAAAACTTTAATCAAAATTTACTGAGTTTTTCACGACAGCAAAAATACTTATTGCAAACAATTGAACTTGCAAATCCAAAATGGTCACCAAAAGCAAAAGATCAACTTATACAATCTTACTCGATGTTTTTAAATTTAATTAAAAACTTTCGGGTCAATAAGTCAGACGATTGGGCCGTTGATCAGTTTGAAATTTCTGAAAAAAAATCAAATATGGCTGCTTCAATTGATGAGAGCATGGCCTTATTAAAGTCATATGAAGCGCCAAAAGAAACAGTAGCTGCGCAAAGAACCGAAGCCCTTTTTGATTTACTAAAACCTATTGAGAACGAAGTATTAAATTTGATTCAGATAGAAACCCGAAACAAGCCTTGGGATTTATCTAAAAATAATCTTCAATCTGAATCTATTAATGGCGCAATTGATTTTGATCTCTCACCAAACGATTCAAATATACGAGGAAAAAGAGGAAATCTTCCTTCTAAAAAATCTAAATAGTGAATATCGGGGAAAAGATAACCTTACTACCTTATGGGAGAATTTAACACATGAATTTAGAACTAAGAAAACAATTTCATTTAAAAATTTGTTCGAACAGTCAAAAACTAATGGAGTGGTATCGAGTTAAAGCAGGTAGTTTAGAATATCCAATTTATTCTAGTTATGATATTCGAGATTCAGGTTGGAAAATCACAACTGTAGATGCTAATATTTATCCTGCAGGATTTAATAATATCTGTCCAACCGATCAAGAGACCTCTGTAGAACTATTTAAAATTTATTTTGAACAGCATTACTCACCCATTCCTCAAAAAATTTTACTTATCACCGAGGAACACACCAATAATTCCTATTACTGGGAAAATGTCGCAACTATTGTTCAATTGATTGAGAAATCCGGTCGACAAGTCCGTATTGCCCTTCCTAAACTTATGGATGAACCAATTGCTGTAACAAGTTCCGGAGGAAAAACCTTAACCGTATATTCAGGATTCCCAGAGTGTCCTCATTTTAAAGACTTTCAACCTGATTTAATAATTAACAATAATGATTTTTCGGATCCAAAACATGAATGGGCAAAAAATCTTCTTACCCCAGCAAATCCCCCTCGAGAAATGGGATGGTACCAACGACAAAAAAGTACTTTTTTTGAAAAATACAATCAACTCACCGAAGAGTTTTGCAAACTTGTTGATATAGATCCTTTTTTTATTCAAGTAAAAACTGAGATATTTGCCCCATTTGATATTACTGATGACCTTATATTAGAAAAAGCTGGTCAAAAAATCGATGCCATGATTGAACAATTAAAAATAGACTATCAAAAAAGAAATATTGATACAGTTCCTTTTGTATTTGTAAAAAATAATGCTGGCACCTATGGACTCGGTGTTATTAAAGTTAATTCTGGTGAAGAATTTATTCACTTGAACTATAAAACCCGTAAAAAAATGAAGGCTGCTAAAGGCGGAAGATCCATTCAGGAAGTTATTATTCAAGAAGGTATCCCTTCTATCACCCGTGCTGATCAGTCTACTGCAGAACCAGTTTTATATATGATTGGTTGCAAATTAGCAGGAGGTTTTTTAAGAACACATTCTGAAAAATCTGAAACAGAAAGTTTAAATAGTCCAGGTGCTGTTTATAAAAGACTGTGCGTTTCTGATTTAGCAGTTGATGAAACAACTTGCCCCTTAGAAAATGTTTATGGATGGATTGCAAAGCTAGCACTTTTAGCAATCGGTTTAGAGTCACAGCAAATGCAAGTTAAATATCAAAATTTTAATAAAAAAGTTTGTACCTTACGATAACAAATTTTAATTTTATAATCGTGTCCAATCCATATTTAAATTTTTTGAAATAGTAAGTGGAACTTGAGCTACATCCAATGCTGTATCAAATTGGTTTTTCTTTGTATCAGTTAAAGTAACAGATTTCAAAGCCCATTGTTTTGGCCATGATTCAGACACATTCATAAAATTAACTACAATGTTATAATTTTCTTTAAAGTTGATTTCACCTTCTCCAGGTGTTTGGGCTAAAATTTCTTTCGCAGGAATTTTAATGGGCGCAATATGATTAATGTCATTACCAAGTAAATTACAATCAGCCATAATTTCCATTTTAGGAAGATCTCCGTTACTTGCCACACCCTCGGCTTCATATTTTAATAAAACTTTATCGTACATTTGGCAGGCTAAAAACATTTTCCCCTCTTTAGTCCGCATAACATAATGTCCAAGGGTAACAAGATAAACATTGTCATTGCTGTCTTTTGATAATTGGGAATTTGTTAATAATTTTTGTGATGATAGTGAACTAAAAATACTACCTTCCATTTGTGAGATATCCAATATTTTTTTTACTGCTGCAATTTCACGGTTAGGATTATCTGATAAATTAATAAGTGAAACAAATTTTTCACCACTCCAAGATTTATAAACATATTCAAACCCAAAGCCGATACCTAATATAAATAAAATTGAACCAAAAAAAGATTTCATCAAACGATCCCCCTGAAAAATATCTCGCAATTACCCACTTTTCAATAACTAATCTACCATTTCGAATATCAATTAAGAATTCAAATTTAATTCATTGCTTTGTAATTTAGACTTTAGAGCGCTAGACTTTTGAGCATTAGACTTTTGTAGTGATATTTTTGTAGTAATAAATAACTGCTTGTGATTAAGTCTGATTGCTTCGCAATTGTATCAGACATAATCACAAGCAGTTATTTTCCTGTTTGTTGGGGGTGATTTTCAATCACCCCGTATTATGAAAATCCAAACTAAAGTTTGTATTTTCATTATAACTGCTCATGATTAAGTCTGATTGCTTCGCAATTGTATCAGACATAATCACAAGCAGTTATTTTCCTGTTTGTTGGGTGTGATTTTTAATCACCCCGAATTATGAAAACCCAAACTAAAGTTTGTATTTTCATTATAACCAATGATAAACTACTCTTTTACTTTCTCAAAAGCCATTTTCAATTTATATCGATAGTGACGGTAAAAAAAGTTTGTTGATTGATTCAGCCAATTATTAAATATTTCAGACCGTTCTTTAAATTTTTTTATAAATAAATTATAAATTTCTTCATTTCTTATGATATCAGTCTTACTTTCTAAAAGTATTTTAAAATCATTATAATTTTTATCCTGATCAACTTTAGATAACAAATTTACAAGCTTATAGTAACTTTCTAAATGATTATGAATTCCATCATCGCAAAATTTTTCTAATTGTAATTCTGGTTCAATCTGTACAGAATTTTTTGTTATAAAATTATTAATTTCTGAAATCACTTCAGGTTTACATGTGAGGTCCTCAACTTCAATTAGATTCTTGACCATGCCATCTAATGATTTTATTGCTTCACGATTCAAATCATTATCAGCGCGCCAAATATCTCGAGCCTTAGAAATTCGAGCCCGGCACTCTAATGTATTAAATTTTGATAATTGCAAAAATTCTCGTATTTGATTCATTAACCCACAAAATTTTTGCTCTAAACCCAATTGTATATCTTCTGGAAATTGACTAAAGGCTTCATGATCTATTAATCCAGATAATGCTACAACTTCATCTTTATTAGAAATCAAAGGTTTTACTTCTGGATTCAATAAAACATTATAATTATAATTTAGTAATGAATTTAAAAAATATTTAGAATCACTAACTACTTTTCCTTCCATAATCATAGTTAAATTTTTTAATTGTTTTCCTAAAGTAACTAAATTATCTAAGAAATCAGTAGTAGAGCTATAACCCTTAATTAAATTCAAATCTTTTACTAAATCTAATAATGAATCCGTAAATCCTGGATAGATTAAGACTCTTAAATTTGGATTTGATTTTTTAATATTTTTCAAAAATACTTTATCTTTTTTATGCTCATTAACTGTTTCAAAAAGTTCACTTTGATTATCCAAATCTTTTTTAAATCCAAGATTGTACCAATCAAGTAACTCTGATGGAGTAGCAACTCTACCATCGCACAATAAACTTTTATATTTATTGGATTCAGTAAATAAATTATTAAATTCTTTTTTTATAGTTGAAAATTTTGGTGAATTCGGTAAAGATAAAAAATTACAAAAAGACTTTTGAATATTTTCTCGTTGATTGAAAAATTTAGTAGTTCTTGCTATTTGCTCTTTCAATTCTCCATTTAGAAAATTTTCTATATTAATTAATTGATTTTCATCACCAAGTATTATTTCAGCTGTCAGTTTTTGTAAATTTTCATCCGAAAAATCTTTAAATCCATATGTAATTTGGATATGTCTTAATAATTCGTGAATATACAATCCTTGCAAAGAAAGTATTCCAATATTTTTTAACTCAGAAATAGAAATCAAAGGGATATGATATTCCTTATAACTTACTATCGGAATAACAAAAAAATCTTTATTTTCAGGATCTTTGATATACCATTTTTTAACGAGCTCATCGCGCTCTCTAACAAAATCACGATCAATTCCAAACCAATTAATATAACCCTCATTGGCCTTGGTCATCCAATCAAAGAATTGAATAGATGATCTTCGAATTCGCTCTAATTTTTTGATGGCTTCATTTATACCTGGAAGTTTATATATATAGATTTCAGTAAAACCAATAATTTGATATTCTTTAGTAGCTTCAACTTCATCAATGAAGTTTTTTAATTCTTCAGTTTGAATATCTTTATTTTTATCAAATCTTGGATCTTGAATTAAGTCTAATAAATAACCTTTACCTCTATAATCATTATTAGGAATAGCAAGTCCCCCACCTCCTCTTGTATCTCCGTTCTGACAATATGAGGCCAATGATAAAAAAGTTAGACAACATAAAAAAAAGTCTCTTAAATAATCCAAAATTTGCAACTCCAAGTTAACTGCTAAGAAAATAACGGCTTATATTAAATTCTAATTTATTAAAAATTTAGTCTCGCTAATTATCTAAATATTTTGTAATAAATTGAATGCAATATTAATACCGTTACTTGTAAATTATTATGAAAATACAAGCTTTAATTTGAATTTTCACAATACGGTGTGATTGAAAATCGCCCCAAATAAACAAGTAAATAAAGGCGCATGATTATGTCTCGCATATAATTGCGAAGCAATCAGACTTAATCAAGTGCAGTTATATAAGGTTGTTTACCGCATTCAAATTAAATCAAATACGGTAAACATATAGTCCGTACCGAAATATTTTGTGCATATCTGACTTGATCTTTTTGAAGTTAGCTTCGTTACTCGTCCTTGAATTAGCGCCTCTGGCTAGTTCTGCGTCCTCCCGCCTTGCTAACTTCAAAAATCTCTGCGTATCTAT
>SXSU01000086.1 GCA_005793345.1 Bdellovibrionales bacterium | reverse complement strand
GGTAACAATGGATGACTAATCTAGAAATTACCTTTGATAATGTTAAAAAATTAGCACAAGTTGGTCGAGCAAGATTTGTGATTGAACATAATTTTGGACACAGAGAAAATCTCCCAAATGTATTTTTTGGACTTGCTCAAGTTGCACAACTCATCACAGAAATGTTTCGTTTCTGGAGAACTGGAAAAACAGAAATAAATAAGATTGGAAGTAAAAGAAGATATTTTGAAAGACTTGCTGTTCAAATTTCAAGTTATGAAATATTTAAAATTTGATTTCGACTCTGCTTAGGACTGTGAATAAAAATAATGGCTCAATACAAAACCGTTTTAGAAAGGAAAAGTGAGGTCAAGAAAAATATTTTGGAGGAGGAGTTTGATACATCAACGGTAGCAACTCCTAATGACTTGTTTTGCCTAAATATTTTCAATCTTATTTTGAGTCAGAACGAACGTTTCATAAGGAATCACTGATAATCCACTATTTTGTTAAAGTTTATGAGTTAAAATGACGATAAAGAACTATGTTGATTCGGCAATATTTTGTATCCATTTTAAGAATAGTTTTATTGACAAATATTCTCGGAATACTATGTGGATGTAGTGGATATTTTTATTTAACAATTGAATCACTTGATAAAAAAAATGAAGAAATTTCTAGTGTCATTCCTGAAGCAACTCCAATTGCAGATGAAATACCTCTCGAAATATTAAGTTTAAATGTTAAAAATATATTCTCAAGTAGTGCTCAATTAGAATGGATAATTCCTGATTTAAATCTACAGACAAAAATAGTTTTTGTGCAGGGTAATTTGGCTCCAGAGAATTGTTCAGTTACTCAAGTTGATGGTCAATTTACAGTGCTGGGTAATACTTATAGTTTAACTAATTTAAATCCAGAAACAATTTACAGCGGAAGAATTTGCTCAGTAAGTAGCAGTGAAATCTACTCTGCTGGAGTTACATTTCAATTTAAAACTTTAATTCATGTAAACTTAGACCACATTTACAGTAGTTTTAAAAATTGGAACGACTATTTAGAAAATGATGGGACAAATGTATTTTCAGCTTCAGGAACGCCTTGTAGTTTAGATTTCCAAAAAAAATACAATCATTGCTTACATGGAGGTCAATTATTTAGTGCCACTCTTCCTACAGGATACTTATGCTCACAACTTAAAATTGAAGATGAACTTGAAATCTTTCAGTGGAGATGTATAGATGGAGTTAATCCTAAAATTATTTCTATGAATTTAAAAGATAATAAAGGACTTAAAGATTTAATTTCAGGCTTAACTTTTAAAAGTAATTTTATTAAAATTTCTACAAATAATAATCTGATAATTACATCAGAGCCTTCAATCTGGTGGGATAACACAATAAAAGATTTACCAGTTATTTCAGAAGGAACTTCTAAAATTTTGACAAATGAAGTTGCAGGAGTAGGTACAATTTATACTTATTCAGAAAACAGAAAATCAGGATCAATTATTCTTTCTGAAGATAAAATAAGTTTAGTTGGATTAAATAATTCAACTTTAAAACTTGGTGATAATCCTATTGGACCAATAATCTCAGTACCTGGAGCAATGTTAAATAATATTAAGCATATTTGGATAGAAGGAATTTATGAGGGAGGAAATATATATCTTTATTATGTTCATAATTCACGATTAAATCAAGTAAAAGTCCAAAATGGATATATTTTTTTAGATTGGTTTAATTCGTCAGTAATTTCAAACTTTAGTGTTTCAAACTTAATTACAAGTTATGGTCTTTACATTGACAACTCTAATTCTTTAGAAGTCTACAACGGTAAATTGTCAAATTTAAATTCGGGAGTTTCGTTTAATAACACATGTTTAAACAATCTTGTTTCTAATATTTTAGTATCAAATGTAAGTGAGAATGGAATAGGTTACTTTGAAAATTCAATTCTAAGCCGAATTTCGTTAGTAAATATGGAGAATTCAGCAAATGGTCGAAGTATTCGATTAGCTAATACAGGGGGAATTTTCTCTAATCTTATTCGAAATTATTTAGGTTTAAATACTTTAAATGATATTTCTTCTTTTAACACTGAAAATCTGACAATTTTAAATATTGCTTCTGGAGCTGCTAGCTCTCATAATTATTATTCAAGTTCTGAAGGTGGTAACAATAGATTTACTGGCAAAATATTGTTGCAAAATAGTCCTAGTTGTTCAGTAGTAAATTCTGCTCTTGCAGGTCTTAATGGCTCCTGTGTACCAACAGGAATAAGTGATGGTGTTTTAGATAATACGCTTGATCCAAATGAGGTTTTTAAAGGCCCCATATCAATAGATGATTTACAAAATTTAAGTGATCTCAATGGTTCACAGTTATTTTCACAAATTTTTGATTGGCTAAATTTTGATTCACAATATAAATTGTGGAGCAAACCAACTACTTTATTACCAGACTTAACTGCCAGAGGTCCTTGTAGTTTTGGTGTATGCGAAATATGGGATTATAGTTTAAAACCATCATCATCAAATAAAGCTTACAATAACACCCATATTAACGGAACTTACAACTCGCAGTTTATCCCAGGCCAAACATGTCCACAAGCTATTAATGGTAATGAAGTGACTACGGCATTGGTCCCTCTCAATAATAGCTTTGCATCTGGAAACTCTACTTTTTTAACCCATGCAGAAGAGCTCGCAGGAGATTATATAGGTGATGATGATCTTTTATGTGAATCAAATGAAGCTTGTCTGTATTTACCAAATTTTGGTGCCTATCAAGGTGAAGGTGATTATTATAGCTCAGGAACCTGTATTTTCCAAAATGGTACGATTCAAAATGTGAACATGTACGCCTATCCTGTTAATTAAATAACTGCTCATGATTAAGTCTGATTGCTTCGCAATTGTATCAGACATATTCACGAGCAGTTATTTTCCTGTTTGTTTTGGGCGATTTTCAATCACCCCTTATTATGAAAACACAAACTTACGTTTGTATTTTCATAATAACTGCTCATGATTAAGTCTAATTGCTTCGCAATTGTATCAGACATAATCACGAGAAGTTATTCTGCTGCTTGTTGGGGGTGATTTTTAAATCTCCCCGAATTATGAATTGTCGTGTTCATTTTAAAGCCCTAAAGAATGCTAATGATCATATTTTTTTCGAACAAAAAACTTTCTCAACTCTTCGAACCAAAGAACTAAACTCGATATGGCACCAATTACAAAAAAATGATCCAGGTCAATTGGCACCGTATGAAAAAACTGAGATAAAGGGGTCCAATATATTACTAAACCATGCATGATATTGGCAAAAACTAGACCTCCCAATAACCAGTAATTTTTAAAAATACTCAAAGTGAAAATTGATTTTGTGGAAGATCTGCAATTTAAAACATTAAACCACTGATTTACAACTAAGACAGTAAAGGTTTCTGTCTGAACTTGATCAGCAGGAACTCCTGATTTTGTCCGAAATAAAAACCAACCAAAAGTCGTAAGCACCGATACAAAAACCATCAGGGGAATTCTTTGTAATAAATTTTTATCTAATAAGGGCTCTGTCATTGAAACTGGTTTACGACTCATTTCATCACCTTCTGGTGGCTCCATGATTAAGTTAACAGTTAATGCCCCTTCGGAAACTAAATTGAGCCACAGAATTTGAACTGCAGCGAGTGGCGGTGGAAAACCAAAAATTAGTGCTAACAGTAAAATTAAAACTTCATCTATTGAAGTAACAAATAAAAATAATAATAATTTTTTAATATTTTGATAAACTAATCGTCCTTCAGATACTGCATCTACTATAGTTGAAAAATTATCATCAGTAATAATTATTTTTGCAGCTTCTTTTGCAACCTCTGTACCTGTAATACCCATTGCAACGCCAATATCGGACTTCATTAAGGCGGGAGCATCGTTTACTCCATCACCAGTCATAGCTACAACATTTTCTTTTTTTTGAAAAGCCTGTACAATTTTTAACTTCTGCTCAGGATGAACTCGCGCAAACACATTACACTCATTAACATTTTGTTCCCAATCCAACTCACTCCAATTTTCCATTTCTTGACCATCAAAAACTTTTCCATTTTTATTTGTAATTCCTAACTTGATGGCTATTGCTAACGCTGTCGCTTTATGATCACCAGTGACCATAACTGGTCGTATTCCTGCTGAATAACATTCAGCAATTGATTTTTGAACCTCTAAGCGGGGAGGATCTAGTTCTCCAATGAGACCAAGTATTTCAACTTTACCTTTAAATATAGAATATAAATGTTCTCCATCTATTGATACACCTTTAACAACCCCTACCGCTAAAACACGTAATGCGGATTCACCCATTTTTAATGCTGCATTTTTAATTTCTTTATCATCTGTTTTTTCACTTAACTCTAGTAAAGATTCAAAAGCACCCTTTATATAAACAATTGTGCCACCATTTATATTATGTTGAGTTGCCATCATTTTTGTACTTGAATCAAAGGGCAATTCAGCAACTCTTTTATGATGTTTTCTAATCTCATTATAATCAAAATCACTCTTCATCGCAAAAGTTAATAAAGCCGCTTCAGTGGGATCACCAATTATTTTCCAATTTGAACTTTTACTTTCTTCTGGCGGAATCAGTTGGGAATCATTACAAAGCACAAGGGCTTCAACTATATTTTTAAGAGCAGTATTAAAAGGCTCAACATTTTCTTTTATTTCATCTGAAGTTTTATGATTATATTCTAATTTACCATTAGGGTTATATCCAACTCCTGTTACTTCTATAGTTTTCTGAATTTTGGATAAATAAACAGAAGTAACGGTCATTTCATTTTTAGTTAAAGTTCCAGTTTTATCTGTACAGATAACAGAGGTCGAACCTAGAGTTTCTACCGCTGACAATTTTCTGACAATAGTTCTTTTCTTTGCCATTCGTTGTACACCGACAGCAAGTGCAACCGTTAAAGCTACAGGCAACCCCTCTGGCACCAATGAAACCATTTGACTTACAGCCACCATAAATATTTCAGCAAGGGGAATATCATGCAAACTTCCAACACCAATCACAAGAAAAAATAAACCAATAGCTACATAAGAAATAGTTTTTCCGAATCTATCTATTTTTAACTCTAGTTGTGTTTTACTTTGTTTTGAATCGCTTGTTAAATTTGCTATTTTTCCTATTTCATTTTTTAATCCACTGGCAATAACAACTGCAAGTCCACGTCCTGTGGTTATATGAGTCCCTGCATAAACCATATTTATTCGATCAGCAAGTGGCACATCACTGCTAATTGCACTTGTGGTTTTAATAACAGGTAATGATTCACCCGTTAGCGAAGCCTCTGCTGCTGCCAACGATGAAGCCTCGATAAGCCTTGCATCTGAAGGGACTGCATCTCCAGCGGAAAGTATAATAATATCTCCAGGAACTAACTCAGAGCTATCTAAAATAAATTCTTTATTATCTCGCTTCACTCTTGCTTTTAATTGAGTCATTTTTTTTAACGCTAGCAATGAGCTTTCAGCTCTTCCCTCTTGAAAGGCTCCTATTATTGAATTTAAGATCACGACAATTAAAATTACTAATGCATCTTTTACTTCGCCAATAAAAAAACTAATTGCAGAAGCAGCAAGTAATAAATAAATCAGTGGGCTTTTAAATTGTGAAATAAATATGCTAAAAATTGAAATTGACCTTTGTTCAGGTAAAATATTTTTTCCATATTTTTCTTGCAATGAATTGATGTCACGTGCAAATAGACCTTCAGATTTATTAGTATTTAGTTTTTTTATCACTTCTTCTATTGAGAGATTATGCCATTGACTCATTCTCATTTTTCCAATTCTAATTTAAATTCTTAAAAATATTTATAGGAAAAACACCTTATAAATAAAAATTTTTTTTGAAAATAATTTGAATCAGATTTTTCATTAGTTTTTTTATAGCGAATTCATCCGATGCATGGAAACGCAAAAAAACTGTAATAAATTTTTGGAAAAATTCGTTCAAATGATTTTCCTGTTTAGTTTAGATTACATTTAAATTAATTCATATAAAAAAAGTCATTGTTAATAAATTAAAACTTTACCTTTACTTAATATATTTTTTTCGAAATACAATCATTTCTATAATTAAATAAATTACGACCATTATTAACACTCCAGCACTTTTTAAGAAAGCCCACAACTCAGTTGACCAATAAAAACTTGCATAAACAGCTAAAAGTGATTGAACTACGAAAAATAAACCAAGCCTTAAAGTTAAAACATAAAAAAAACTCTCGAATTCTTTTGTGACAGTATGACCCTGTTGTTTTAGCATCTCGACTAAAATTGGTTTTTTTAAAAAATAAGAACCAATCAAAAATCCAGCCGTAACAATTTCGAGAATGGCAATCTGAAGTTTAAACCAAAGTCCATCCTGAGTAAGGTAAGAAACTAAAGAAAGACCAACAATCATAATATTAGAAAATAGTGTCATGTTGGAAATTTTTTTATGTTTCCATTTCTCCCAACTAATTTCACCAATAGCATAAATAACAGAGGCAATTAATGCCCAAGAGAGTCCTCCCCATTCTTCCACAACAGTAAAAATAATTACTGGAATTATACTAAATAATAATTGCTGCTTAGTTGATAGTGGCTGCTTAATTTGACTCATAGATTGATTAAATTAAACCAAATGGTTTGGAATTTGTAAAAGCAATTTAAAATTTTTCACGCTAAAGCCTAACCTTATTAGCTCCTTATAACCATCTAATATTTAATGGAAATTTCTACTTTTTCATTTCTATTTCTCGAAATTATTACCAGTATATTGTTATTATCACAATATACTGGTAATAATTTACAATTACTTATTGCTAAAATATAGTTATAATGACAATATATTAGTATCAAGATTTAATATGAAAAACGAAATCACTTTCATTAATAAATTTAAATTTCCTGAAGTCACTACATCGATGCTTATTGGTGCTTTTTCTGACTACGTAGATATCCGCGGCAAGATTAATTCATTAAGTAAAAAGGGGTTAATTATACCTATTAAACAAGGTGTCTATCTAATCAGTGGTGAGCTAGGTTTAAGACCTTACTCTAAAGAGGTTCTAGCCAACCTGATATATGGGCCATCATATATTTCCTTGGAAACAGCATTATCTAATTACGGATTTATTCCTGAAAAAGTTACAACCACCACATCTATCAGCTTTGGTCGCGGAAAATCATTTACTACCTCTGTTGGTGAATTTAAATATCATCATATTAAAAAATCCATCTACCCCATTGGAGTAAAACTAAAAGAAGTTTTTAAGGATTCATATTGTCAATATGCTTCCCCCGAAAAAGCAATCCTCGATTTTATTCATATCAAAGAAACAAAGGGTGAATTTAAAAATCAAAAAGATTATTTCAACTACATTCTTGATTCTTACAGACTGGATTTAACCGCTATTGAAAGGGAAATTTCTTCAAAAAAATTACATTCCTTTGCAGAATACTATCCCTTTAAACATGTACAATGGTTTTCCAATGAACTCATAATGAGGTTAATTAAATGAATGAAGCAATCGAACAAATGCTTATTAAATACAAACCCCAATCCATCGAATATTATGAGAATGCTTTAAAAGAAATTCTCCAAGAGATTATTTTATTAGCTCTTGATCGAAATGGTTTTTTTGAAAAAGCGGCCTTCTATGGTGGAACAGCGTTGAGAATAATGCATGGCTTAGATCGTTTTTCCGAAGACTTAAATTTTACCCTTCTTGAACCCAATTCTAAGTTCAAATTGGATAAATTTTTTCCAGGATTAGAGCGAGAACTGAATGCTTTTGGATTTGATTTTACAATGCAAAGAATTCATAAAAATGAAGATAGAACTACTGAGTCTGCTTTTCTTAAAACAAATACTCAATTACTTTTCATAAATGTAAAAGGAGCTAAAGGTTTAGCAGACCACATTCAAAAAAATCAGTCTATAAAAATAAAATTTGAAGTAGATGTTGAACCTGCAGTTTCATTTGATACTGAAATCAAAACTTTACTATTACCCTCCCCTTACACTGTTAAGACACTTACTTTACCATCCCTATTTGCTGGAAAAATGCATGCTGCACTTTTGCGTAAATGGAAAACAAGAATTAAGGGACGAGATTTTTATGACGTTCAATGGTATCTAGCTCACAAAATTCCAGTTAAAAAAGATTATCTTGAAGAAAAAATGAAGGCCTCTAAAGCGCTAAGCGAACCCTTGACTGAAAAAATATTAATTGAATTATTTGAAAAAAGAGTGGATTTAATAAATTGGGAAGATGCGAAGAAGGATGTCGTTAGATTTTTAAAGGATAAAAACCAAATCAAACTTTGGTCATCTCAGTTTTTTAAAAATATATTTAAGAATATAAAATTAGAGTAAAGCTATTAACTAAAAATTATTAACTTGATTGGCTCTAAAAGCACGCCGTGCCCGTAAACAAGATTCACACTGGCCACACCATTTTTCATTCGCAAAATAGCAAAACCAAAGTTTCTCAAGAGGTACTTTTAACTCTAACGCTTTTTTCACAATTTGTGTTTTGTTAAACTTAATAGTATAACAATATGTTTTTACTTTATTGGCAGTTGAAAACGATAAACTCTGATCCATTGCCTTTAAAAAATCTTCAGAATTATCAGGAAATGTTGCAGCTTCTTCTGCATTAAAGCCAGGAATAATATAGTCTGCAGCTAAACTCTCAGCATATCCTGCAGCAATGTTTAAAAAAATTCCATTGCGGTTTGGCACCCAAACTGATTTTGCCGTTTGCAATGAAATACTATAATCATCTATTGAAACTTCGCTTGCTTGTGGAATATTTAATTCACGATTGATTAAACTGCTTTTGTTCCAATCTTTAATCCATGGTACTGAAATTATTTGATGTCGAATATTATTTTTCTGACAAAAATATTGAGCAGCTTCTTTCTCTTTCACAAAAGCCCGCTGACCATAATCAAAGGTTATTGCAAGTACAATTTCTGTTTCTTGAATTGCCCAATAAAAATTGGTAGTTGAATCTAAACCACCAGATAATAACACAACGGATTTTTTTTTCATTATTTACTAACCTTCTTTTTAATAACCTCGCTAATTTCACTTGCATGTTTTAAAACCCGAAGTCCCAATGCTTGTAAATCTTGAAGAACCAAAGGCGATCCTTCAACTCTTTTAATGATGGCATCGATAGCTGATTGAAGTTGTGGAGTAATTTTAGAAAGAGCTCCATCAATTAAACGCCCATCAAGTTGTTTATAATTAGCCTTTGTTTTATCATGAACACTAATTTTAGTTTTCCCATTTTTTGCACTTTTCAAAGCTGGTTTTTTAATTTTTTTTGGCCCATTACTTTTTTTAGTTGTACGTCCAGATCGAGTTTTCAAATTTCCCCCTTTTTAAAAAAATTCATTAACAAGAAAAAAATGCTCATGATTATGTCTGATATAATCGCGAAGCGATCAGACTTAATCTTGAGCAGATTTTATGAAAATACAAACTTTAGTTTTTATTTTCATAATAAGGGCGATTGAAGATCGCCCCAACAAACAAGAAAAAAATGCTCATGATTATGTCTGATACAATCGCGAAGCGATCAGACTTAATCTTGAGCATTTTTTATTTCTTTTATAAGCAACTGCACACTTTTTTTCATTTGAAAATAATTCCACTGGGGTTCAGCCAGCAAACTAATAATTTGTTTTTCTTGAACCATTTTTAATTGTTCTTCAGTTGGTGAAAATAGCAAACCATCAATCTTATTTTCTGTAGTTCTATCTTTTAGAGTTAATCTTTTATGTCCACCTTTTAAATTCTTTATTTGAAAAACTTCAATTTTTTCAAAACAAAATAATGGAGATTCAAATCCTTGCCCAAATGGGCCCATTGCCTGCAACCATTGCATCGCTGAATTATTAATTTCAGAAAGTTCTAAATAACCGTCAAACCAAATTTCCGATGCAATTTTTTGTTTTTCTGAATCCATAAAATAGTTTTTAAATTTTTCACTTATTAAATCTTTTTGATCAATATGAAATTCAAATCCAGCGGCATGGGCATGCCCTCCAAATCGATGTAAATAAGAATTTGCATACTCAAGTGCTAATACTAAATTACAAGTGCTTTCATTCGGAGCTCTACAACTTCCAACAACAATTCCTTCTCCACCCTCACCGATTGAACCTACAAAAGATGGTTTTTTAAAAACTTGAGCCAACTTTGTTGCAACTAAACCAATAACTCCTCTATGAAAACTTTCATGACATATAAAAGTAAAAGGTTCATTAACCCATTTTTGTGCTTCTGCAAGAGCAAATGCTTCAGCTTCGGCCTGTAATGATACTCTCATTTCATTTTGAGCCATAACTTTAGTAACTAATCGCTCTGCTTCTTCTTCTGTTTTTACCGTAAATAAATCTAAGGGGCGGATATCTAATTCCATCCGGCTAAGAGCATTGAGTTTCGGTGCAAAACGAATAGCAACATCTTGACTACTGAGCTCTCTCCCCCAAAGATTTAACTTTTCAAGCAAAAGTCGTATTCCTATATGTTTAGTATGTGATAATTGGTTGAGACCATGTTTTACTAAAACCCTATTCTCATCTATCAAGGGAACCATATCGGTTAAAGTTCCAATAACAAAACAATCTAAAAGGTCTTTTAAATTTAATTGAGATTCAGTTAATAATTTTTCTGTAATGAGTTTGCGACGTAAAGCCCAAACTAGATAAAATGCGACTCCAACTCCACATAAGTGACCTAATTGAGAGGAACATTCAGTTTGATTGGGATTAATTATACAATAAGCTTCAGGTAACTCTTGAAGTGGTAAATGATGATCTGTTAATATTAAATCAATATTTAAAGCTTTACATTTATTTGCAGCAGGTATTGATGTAATTCCAACATCTGCCGTGACAATAACACTTACCCCTAATTTTTTTAAACTCTCAACAGCATGCACATGGAAGCCATATCCTTCGGTCAATCTTGTAGGCTGATAAATATTTAAATTTAAATATCCCATTGCACGAAAAGCTTTTTCAAGAAGAGCAAGGGCCGAAGTTCCATCCAAATCAAAATCACCATATAAGGCAATGGTCTCTTGATTTTTCAAAGCTAAAGTCAATCGATCCACAGCTTTATCAATTCCATTTAGTAACTGTGGATCTCTTAAATCTTGAAGTTTTGGATTTACCCAATTTTGAACTTGATCTTTATTTTTAAAACCACGGGAAAGTGCTAAGGATTTTACAATTTCTGGAATTTGAAAAAAAGATTCTTGGTCTTGGTTTTCGGCGCCACTCAAGTTTTGACTTTGACGAGAACGCCAAACCTTATCCATATTGACCTACTTTACTAAGCAGTTTTTGAATGACTACGATCAAAGAACATTACAAATGGAGCTGCAACATATATTGAAGAATATGTTCCAAATATAATACCAATAGTTAATGCAAAACATATATCAGAAACAGTTCCATCTGCCAATAACCATAAAGTAACAGCTGATGTTAATACTGTACCTGAAGTAATCAATGTTCGAGTTAACATATCATTAATAGCTTTATTTACAATAAAACCTATCCCTGATTTTGAGTATTCATGTTCAGTTTCTCGAATACGGTCAAACACCACTATGGTATCATTTAACGAATACCCAATTAGGGTTAAAATTGCAGCTAAAATAGGAACATTGATTTCTTTACCAACCAAAACAAAGATTGCCAGGGTAATTACAGCATCATGAAATAAACATACCACAGCACCAGGAGCATATTTATAATCGAAGCGAAGTCCAACATAAATTAAAATAACTAGTAAACAATAAAACACTGATAAAAATCCATTACGTTTCAATTCAGCGCCAACTTGAGGTCCAACTGAATCAATACGGCGGTAATCTGGTTGTGATGATGCAAACTCTTTACTTATTGAATCCTTAAGTCCAACAACTGCTTTTTGAATTTCTTCATTAACTTCTTTTTCAGTTTGTTTTTTTGGCATTTGAAATCGAATTACAAATTCATCACTTCCAAAACTTTGAATTTCTGGGTGTATTACTTTTTGAGTTTCAACTACGGCTCTCAGTTTTTCTATTTCAACGGCTTGAGAAAATTTAACTTGAATTTCAGTCCCACCAATAAAATCAATACCCCATGAAATTCCATGAATGGATAAATATATAAATGAAAGAACTACAAAAAAAAGCGAGAGTCCGCCAAAAATTTTTATATTTTTAACAAAGTCAAATTTTCCAAAGGACTCTTGATTTGTCGAATTTGTTGAAGAACCTGTTGATGAAACTTTTTTCATGAATTACTCCGTTTAAATAAACTTAATCGTGATATAAAAATCTTATTATTAAATTGAAAAATGCTCTTTTTTCCATTTATGAATTACTGTATCCATCAGTACTTTTGAAATAAACACATTTGCAAAAAGCGTTGTAGCAATACCAATTAATAATGTTACGGCAAAACCTTTTACAGGTCCTGTCCCAAAATTTAAAAGAATAACTGCCGTCGCTCCAGTCGTTATATTTGCATCCAAAATAGCACTCATGGCTCTGTTAAACCCTTCTCTCAAAGCTCCTTTAAATGAAGCTCCATGATGTAACTCTTCACGAATACGTTCAAAAATTAAAACGTTTGAGTCAACGGCGAATCCAATTGTTAATGCAATACCAGCAATTCCTGGTAAAGTTAAGGTTGCTCCCAATGATGATAAAAGAGCTAAAGAAAAAACGACGTTTAGAGCTAAAGTAATAACTGCAACAATGCCACTTGCTTTGTAACGAATTAACATAAAAATACAAATTAATAGCGCACCAATCAATGAAGCAAATTTAGCTTTTCCGACGGAATCACTTCCAAGTGTAGGGCCCACTCGACGCTCTTCTAATTGTTCTAAAGTAGCAGGTAATGCTCCTGCTCTTAGTGAGGTTGCAATCATTTTTGCTTCATTCATTGCTGTTTGACGGTCACGGGAACTTCCCAAAGTGATAACAGCACGTCCCCCAGAAATTTTTGTATTAATTGAGGGAGCTGACTTGATGACTTTATCAAGACTGATTGCCATTAACTTTCCTATGTTTTGACCGGTTAACTCAGCAAATTTTGCTGCACCTGAAGCATTAAAAACTAAACTCACTTCAGGGGCGCCATATTCATTAAAAGTAACAAAAGCATCATCTAGTGCGTCTCCACCTAGACCCGTATCAGTTCTTACTAAGAAAGGCATTTTCCCAGCTTCCATTGTCGCTGCTGTTGGTGCTTTCTCAAACAACACCATCGTTTTTTCTGGTAACTGAGATTTTAAATCCTCATTTAGTTTTGTCACGTACTGAGAATACTTCATTCCTTTTAGTTCGTAATTACCCTTTTTCTCAGCCTCAGTGATCATATTTTGTAACTCATCAGGCTTTTTAGAATTATCAACCATCATAAAATCTAATTTTGCAGATGTATTGATTAAGCTTTTAGCTTGCTCTGCATCTGTTACACCTGGAAGCTGAATAATAATATGATCTGTTCCTTGCGCAGAAATACTTGGCTCTGCAACACCAAATTCATCAATACGGTTACGTATTGTTTCAATAGCCTGTTGCAAAACTCTTGATTTATAATCTGTAAGATAAGAGTCAAAATATCTATATTTAAGGATTTGACCTTCTTCACCAGTTATTTGCAACATAGTTGCATATCGGTCCTCTATGTATTTAGAGATTGCAGCTTTATGACTTGGATCTAAATAAGAAATATCAAGCTCACCCGTTTGTGAGCCACTAACAGTTTTGACATCTTGAAAAATAATTTTCTTTTCGTTGAATTCAGATTTTAACTGATTTGATAATCTCAAAACACTTTCAGCCATTGCCGAATTGATATCAACACCCATTACTAAATGTAAACCACCTTGGATATCTAAGCCAAAGTTAAGTTTCTTTTTTGTAAACCACCACATTTTATCGACATTAATAAAGTTGGGAGTCAGCATTATTAAGGATAATATGATACCCATAAGTGCTGTGAATGATCTCAGACGAAAATTTTCCATGATGCTTACCTACCTCATATTTAAGAACTTTTTTAAAAACTTAAAACTATTCAATCTTAGATTTTTTGATGAATCAAATAAAAAAAATTATTTTTTTGAATTGTTTACTGGAGCATTTTGTTGAGCTTTTTGTGCAGCAAGAGTTGTTGCAACTTGGGATCTTAAAACTTTAATTTCCACACCTTCTGCAACTTCTAAAGTAACAAACTGGTCTGATAAATTTGAGATTGTTCCTAATATACCACTACTAGTAATTACTTCCTCACCCCTCTTTAGACCTGTTACAAATTCTTGGTGTTGTTTTTGTTTTTTTGTTTGCGGACGAATGATTAAAAAATAAAAAATCGCAAAAATAAAAATAAACGGCAAAAACATTTCAAACGCACCGGGTTGTTTTGGCGCGACTGCTCCTGTTGGAGCTGTTGATACAGTTGTAGATTGTGCATAAGCTTGATTTAAAAACATATTAATCCTCCTAAGATATTTCTAAGTATATTTTTTGAATGCAACGAAGATCGTAAAAGGACCATTAAATGGTGTAATAATCAATACCCATCTTACGTCTCGACTGTCCGCGACTTGATCCATAAAAATTAATTTCTTAAAATCTATACATGGTTTAATGACCTTAAAAAAACAAACAAGAAAATAACATAAAAAAAGCCAGAGGGGGGTTTTTGATATGAAAAAAAGTGTTTGCTCAATATTTATATTCTTATGTGCTAATGGGGTATTCCCATCCCTCTCTAAAGCTAATTTGATTAAAGCAAATTCCAACTTAGAAATCATAGGTAAAAATCGTTGCAATGAAATGGGCGCCCCCCATCGAGTAATGGTTATGGTTCCTGGAACATTAAATTCTCTTGTCCCTGGTGCACCTGAAGATGCAATCTCTGCTAATGGAAATCAATTTCCATATTTTAGTATGGCTGTACGACAAGTCATGGAATCTCATTTTTGCGCTGTACATATTATTTCAGGTCTAGATTATTTTGGAGAATTTAAAAAAAATGGGGAACATACTTTTGAACAAACTCTGAGCTGGTACAACGCCTTGATCTCAGAACTTGATTACAAACCAGAAGTTTGGTTTTATGGTCATAGCGCTGGTGGATTGTACTCACTATATGCCGCACATTTAAATGAAAGAAATAAGGCTTTTCAAAGTCTCCCCATAAAAAAGATAGTCACAATGGCAACACCATTTAATGGTGTTGAGTTTATTGATAAGTTAACGTCCTATAATTCATTTGTTGCAGAACTCGTTCAAAAATTTATTGAGACAGCTTGGTCAATTGATTTAAAAGGTCTTTGGGGATTAAAAAAACAAAATGTAAGAATTTTTCTATATAATTTAAAATTAGATCCACAAATTGAAATACATTCGTTTGCTGGAGCACAATCAACAACCTATTCGGCCAATGAAATTATGAATGCAATATTTCTTTCACCACCACTTAATGCCCTTCAAAAATTAATTAATTCAGTGAGTGATGGAATGGTGAGCTTAGCCTCTGTTTTCAATCAGACTATTCTTAATAAACAAACACAGGATCCAATACAATATTTATATGTTCAAAGCCATAATGATTATCAAATTAATCTCGATCACATTGAACAAGTATGGGATTACAGATACCTCAAAGTACTCGGCACCACCAACTCGGATTATGTTTTAGAACAACAAATAAAAGTATATAATGATATTCTTCAAATGAGCGGTATTTAAGGTTTAGTTTTGTAATTTTACTAATACTCGCTTTGAAAAATTCGCATCAACAATTTTTCCAGAGATATTTTTATTCTTAATGTACTCCAGAACTTGTTTTAACCTTGAAATAGTCACAGAGTTTGGATTGTATCCCAACTTAACTAGGAGCCCCTTCCAATCAAGTGTTGCTATAAAGCCTTCTGTTTCTTTATAAAAAATCTCAACAACCTGATGCTTTGAAAACATACCCTCATCTGAAAGTTGTGAGATAAAATCCACAGCTTTCTTTCGAAGCTCCATATTTTTATTCAATTCGAGCCCTCTCAAAAAAGGAAGGGAGGGAGCTTCTTGCATAGTGATTTGAGGAAGCAAAGTCCCATCTTTAGCAACTGGAATAATTTTACCATTTCCATTTACAAGTAAACAACCTAAGATTTTTGTTTTAATCTTCAATTCTAATTTATTGGGCCAATGCCTGATGACTCTAACATCGTCAACCCAATTTGGTTTACTTGATAGTTCAGTTATTTTTTTTAAAGGAAGATCCCACATAAAAATATTTTGTAAATAATTGAGCTCTTTTTTATATTCTGAAAATTGTTTTTGATAATAAGATTCAAGTTTTAAATTATCTTCATTTAAATCATATTCAGTGGCATTTGATATCTCAATGGTTTCAACCCTAAACACATCTCGATTTTTATAAAAACTAAATCCAAGTATAGTTAATAAAATAATTAAACAAATTTTTTTGAACATACTAATTTATCCCTGCCAACAAACAAATTGACTCACGCTTCAACTTAAATATTTTTAGTAATTATTAAGGTCTTAAATATATTTTAAATTGATATAATTTATTATCCTAGCTTTAGTTAACAAACAGGATCTTAGTCGTAATCTTATCTTAACTAATTGAGTTTTAAAATCCAAGAATAGTAATATTCTTCGAACTCCGGATCAAAAAGAGTTTGAGTGAAAATTGACTTTAGTTGCTCTTGTTTCATTTTATTTTTTCTAAAATAAATAAATAATTTATCTCCTAGCATTTCTCCTAATAGTCGAGCCGCCTCCCAAATATCCACTGAGCTTCCAGACAATTTTGATTTAAATTTTAACGGATTGGTTTTCTGAAATCGACTTCGAATAATAGCAACTTCATACATTTTCTGCCTTAAGACCATCATTAAAATTTTACGTTTATTTTTAGATTTACTCATATGAAGAGACGATCTTATATCTTCAAGTGTTGAAGTTTTACGTTTATGATTAATAAGTTTAGAACCAAAATACTTTACCGACTGCAACCAAATTAATTTTATGAATTGCATTTCAATTTCTAAATAATCAAAATTACGATGCGAAAGTTTACCGTGCACATATTCAGAGGCCAATGATGACATTTGATTTATATCCATCCGTGCTAAATAACCAGCTTGAAGTTTTGAATGAAAAAAGCTTTTCTCTAAAGATATAAGTTTTTTAACAAAATGATACTCTTTAGCTCCAAGCTCTTTTAATTTATAAAAAAATGATTCATCACCAACTGTGTAAACAGATATTTCATCAATACTCACTTTAATTTTTAAAATCGAAGAAAGAAACTGAATTTGCTTGGCTAAATGATCTGTTAAATCTAATGAAAACTCATCCCATTCTGTATCTAATTTATTTTCAAGATGCATTAAATAACTTTGCCACTTTACCCACGGTGGAACATTCAGTATGCAATAATTATTACGAGACATTTTTAGATATTCAATTTGGCTTTCAAGCCCTTGCTGCGTTAGTTTAAAATATATGGGTTCAAAATTTTGAAAAATCCTAACTATGGAGTTCTTATTTATATTTAAAAGCTTTTCAAAAGAGTGGGGCAACTGCTCTTTTAATAAATGGAGTTCACCATAAATTATAAAAATAAGGGAATCTGGATATATTTGTTTTACTTTTTTTAATCTTAAAACCGAATAGTTTTCTCGACTTTTCAAAGATGACAATTTTTTCTCTTTGAAAGACCAATTTAATCCAATAACTTTAATATTATTTTCGCGTGCAAACTCTAATAATGGTAAATAATGACTCCAAGGAAAGCCCCAGCTTTGCTCCCATTTAATTTTTTTCAAAAATATTTTCTCTGAAATTTTTTTTTGTAAAAATAAATCAATCCACTTTTGATCTTTTGCTTTTAAAAACTCAGCTCCCAAAATCAAAGGCCTGTGATTTCGATTTTTCTTAATTACTTCTCTAATTATTCTCAAATGCCCCCTTTGAGACTGCTGCAAAGCATGAAAATCTCCAAGCAAAATCAATTCTGTTTTTTGCTGCAGAATTTCATCAATCATAATTTCAAGTTTTGTAGGCGACCAACCTTTCGATAATTCTTTTTTATATTTCACTTCAAGGGGCTTCAAAATAGCATGGGAACTCCCAAGTTTATTTAAAACCTGTTCTTTAGATGTGAGATATAGTTTTTTATGTAGCTGCACCCACTCTCGGGTTGCTTTATCTTTAATTATGAATGACATTTGTAATATTGTAAGTCGCTTTTTAAATTGAGAGCAACTACAAACAAATAAAAAAACTAAAATAAATTAACGATTTAACGAAATCACAAAATAAGGAATTTTTAAAATGTTAGAAAACCATCTTGATAAAAATAAATCCTATTTTTACTTAGCCCTATTAAGTGCTTTAACTGCAATTGGCGTTCATATTTATCTTACTCTCCATTATTATGAATTAAATTTGGGAATTTCATCTGGTAGCGCAATTTGCAATATATCTTCAGTATTCAATTGTGATGCCGTAGCTGCATCAGGATATTCTCAGTTTTTAGGTATTCCTATTGCTCTTTGGGGGGCCACTACAAATGCTGTTTTATTTATTTTATTATCAATGGCATTTTTAAGATTATCAGAATCATTACATCATTTGCTTAAAATGACTTTTTTACTTTCTACGTTTATTGCTCTCACATCACTTATAATGGGTGCTATTTCAATGACAAAACTTTCGCTTTTTTGTCTATTCTGTATTGTAGAATATCTACTAAGCTTTGTGACATGGGGAGCACTTTTTAAATTACACCCGACAAATCCATTTGAAAATTTAAGTAAGGATATTAAATATTTCTTTACAGTACAAAGAGGACTAATCATCTTTATAGTCTCGATTGTTCCAATTACTTTTTTATTTAATTCAATGTGGATAGACTCCTTAGGAGGAGACAAGCTCCAACAATACATCAATGATGATTTTGCACGTTGGCAAGTGGATAAAGAATTTATATTTAATGATGAGGGACTCAAAGAAGGTCCTGATAAAAGCTTTATGACTATTGTCGAGTTTGCAGATTTTCGTTGCCCTCACTGTAAACACGCCGCACCCTCTTTAAGAGCTTTTGCAGCTTCACACCATGATGTAAAATTTATTTTTAAGGCTTTCCCCCTTGATGGTGGTTGTAGTGCTAATTCTCAAATCCCAGCTCGCGACGGAGTATCTTGTCTATTGGCTAAAGTGGTTTATTGCTCAGAAAAAGTTTCGCAAAAAGGTTGGATTGCATATGATAAAATATTTGAAAACCAAGAAAACTTTTCTAGTCCTGACTATAAAGAACAAATCAGCTCAGTCCTTGCAAAAAATCAAATTTCAGAGGTTGATATCATGGGTTGTGTTCAATCAGAGGAGTCCCATAAAGCATTAATTCAACAAAGCCAGGAAGGTGTAAATGCCAATGTTGAGGGAACTCCAACCATTTATGTGAATGGTAAAAAAGTTAAATTGGGACATTCGATCACAATGCTTGAAAAGTTATATACATTTTTGAAAAATCAATCTGAAGTAAAGTAATGAAGCATGAGTATATAATTGAAACACGAGAGCCACAACTAAGTCGATTAGCCAATGAGTATATTGCGTTGGCCAATCTTAAAAGTAAATGCTCATCTCAACTTAAATATGATTGTGGTGACTTTTATATACTCAACCAAAATACCCACATCAACCAAGACGAACATATTGATAAAATTTCATGTCTAGATTTTCTTTCTAATCAATTGAGTAAAAATCAATTTATAAAGAGATTAATTTTTTGGGATATTCCCATTCAGAATAAAAATATATTTGATTTAAATACCATTAATAATCTTAATGAACAAATCAGTCTTGAATGGACTCAAAAAATTTTAAAGTCTTTTATTGAATCAACTCGAAAAAATCTTCCCATTTTATATAGTTCGTTACAGTCTCAAGATCAGTTACAAATTGCCAAGACAGCCCATTACTTAAAATCATCATCACTAGTGGTGGGAGCAATTGATCTTAATATTTTTTGTGAAATCTGTTTAGAAAAAACAAAATACAATGAGCCTTGGACTGAAAAATTTCCTGCACGACTCGAACAATTATCAAATTTAATTTATAACTGCTAATGATTAAGTCTGATCGCTTCGCGATTATATCAGACATAATCATTAGCAGTTATTATCCTATTTGTTGGGGGGGGTGATTTTTTAATCACCCCATTTGCTAATGATTAAGTCTGATCGCTTCGCGATTATATCAGACATAATCATTAGCAGTTATTATCCTATTTGTTGGGGGGTGAATTTTTTTAATCACCCCATTTGCTAATGATTAAGTCAACCTATATCCTTCACCAATTACAGTTTGAATTTCAATTTGTGATTTACTAATTTTTTTTCGTAAATGACCAACATGGGTATCGACAGTTCTGTCCGATAAAAATACGTTTTCACCCCATACTTCTCTCAATAAATAATCACGTTTTAAAACTTCACCTTTATTTTCTATAAACACAATAAACATTCTTAGTTCTAAAGAAGTTAAATCTAAAATTTCATTTGTAGTTAATAATACTACTCTCTGCTTTGGAATATTAATTTGTATGTCATTTATTTTGATATTTTCTAGTTGATTTTTAAGTTTTGCGTCTCTTTTAAATTTTCCATCGACACGCGCCCTGATTTCTAAGGGGGTAATAGGTTTTGTTAGATAGTCTTCAACTCCAAAAGAAAAAGCTTTTAATTTTTTTTCTAAATCTCCATCTGATGTGACAATAAAAACTGAAGTCTCGTTGAGATCATTCACAATATCAATACCTTCACCGTCTGGTAATCCTAAATCTAAAGTCACTAAATCAAATTTATTATTATTTAAATAATTTTTTGCATCCCCAATACCACCTGCAATTGTCACATTATACTTCGATAATGCCCCTTTTAGTAAAAGAGCCATTTCAGGATTATCTTCAATACACAAAATATTCTTCATAGTTTGGTCTCCAAAAACCTATAAATTCTTTAAAAGCACTTATACTACTCACCAAAATTATCTAAAAACAAATTCAAAGTTTGTTGTAGTTAAAAAATCACATTTCAACTAAATGTGTTAAACTATTAAATTTTGTTTATCTCCAATAACCCATCTTCCATCCTGCATCCGAAGTGTCCGAGGAAATTTTTGTGCAAAGCTTAAATCATGGGTTACAACTACTAAAGTGATCTTTAAACTTTTAATTAATTCAAAAAATAAATCCTGTATTCGAGCAGCATTATGTGAATCCAGGTTTCCTGTTGGTTCATCAGCAAATAAAATTTCAGGGTCATTAATCAATGCCCTTGCGATTGCAACTCTCTGAAGCTCTCCACCACTTAATTGGCTTGGAAAATGATTCATACGATCTTGCAATCCCACTGTTACAAGGAGTTTTTCTGCCTTTTCACGAGACTTTAAATTATCCTTATCGCCTATTCGTGCTGGGAGTAAGACATTTTCTATTGCTGTAAATTCAGAAAGTAAATGATGAAACTGAAAAACAAAACCAAGCGAGTTGTTTCTAAAAGATGCCATTTCTTCATCGTTCATTTGAAATAAGTTTTTACCCTTATAAAGCACTTGACCTTCATCTGGATTATCCAGCGTTCCTAAAATATGAATCAATGTACTCTTACCCGCTCCCGAAGACCCTACAATACTTAATGCCTCATTAGATTTTATAGTTAAATCTATTCCTTTTATGATATGAAGGCGCCCTGATCCTTGAGGATAAGTTTTATGAATATTTTTTGCCACAAGAAGATCTGTAGCAAGACTTGAAGTATGCATAGAAGATGCATTTGTAGAAGATTTCGATGGGGATTTATTATAATTATTCATATCGCAAACCTTCCACTGGTTTTAATCGAGCCCCACGCCAAGCAGGAGCTAATGTTGAAATCAAGCATATTAATAAAGTAAAAGAAAATATTGCGATATTATCTGTCCATCTAAGCTGTACCCCAATGTGATCCAACTTATAAACACTTCCATCAATTAATTCAAAACTATCTTGCAAGACAATAAAAATACCACAAAAAAGTAAACCCACAAAAAAGCCAAAAATAGCCCCAAATGCGCCTATTAAAATACCTTGAAAACAAAATATCTGGCGAATCATTTTTTCTGTGGCCCCCATAGCCTTAAGAACGCTAATATCAGAATATCTTTGAACTACGTTTATAAACAGGCTCCCAGAAATATTAAATGCGGCCACAATTACAATGAGTAAGAGAACAATAAAAATAACTTTCTTCTCAATACTTGTGGCCTCAAATAATGTATCATCCTTCCAATCTTTAATCCAATAACTTTGACCAAGTGCTGAAGATAACTTCAAGGAAAACTCTCGCACTTCATCTGGATGTTTTATTTTTACAATCATCCCGTGGTATTTATTTTTTAACATTGCAAATTCTTGCGAAGATTTTATATCAGTAATTATATATCGCTGATTAAAAGCATGCTTACCTAAATCAACGATACCCATAACTTTAAATTTTCCTAAACGCCTTTTAAAATCAACTGGATTCAGATCACTTGCAAGAGGCAAAACAACTTTGAAATCATCTCCTACTTTAAGTTGAAAACTATTTGCGACCCCTTTTCCAACCAAAACTCCCATTGTATCGCCATCAGCAGTGAAATTAAACTCACCTGCTATAAGTCGTTTTTTAATACCTAAATTATTAAGGGCTGTTTTTGTATCTACACCTTGTACAATTACACCTTGTAATTTTCCCTTATGAGCAGCCACTGCCTCAATCATTGTAAACGGAATTGTAACATCAACATCTGAAGAAATATTTTTTAAGCGTTGATTAAATTTATCAGGTGATTCAATTTCGCGACCACGTCTCATTACTAGAAGGTGACCTGTTACATCAGTAATTGCAGTTTTTAATGTTGTTTCAAAACCGCTCACAACGGCCATTGCAACAACCATTGATGCGACTCCCAAAACTAATCCAATAAAGGCAAACCAAGAAGTAACTCCAGCCATTTTTTGTGAAGTCCGTAAAGTTTTTAAAGAAATCCATAACCAGTTTGGAAGTTTCATTTTTATTTATTTACTCTTTCTTGTTTGTTGGGGGCGATTTTCAATCCCCCCTCTTGTTCATATTTATTAGATTAAAATTCTAATTTGCTTTCGCGACATCCCCTGAATTCAATGTTTGTTTTAAAAAAGCCATTATAAAATCTTCGATTTTTCCATTCATAACATCATCCACCTGCGAAGTTTCAAAATCAGTTCTATGATCCTTAACCATATGGTAAGGATGCATGACGTAAGATCTGATTTGACTTCCCCACTCATTGGCCATTTTTTGGGACTCAAGATTATCCTTTGCTTTATTTCGAGCTTCAACTTCTTTTTCATAGAGTGCGGCCTTTAACATTTTAAGGGCTTTCTCTCGATTTTGAATCTGACTTCGCTCCACCTGACATTGCACAATGATTCCTGTTGGAATATGGGTCATACGAACAGCTGAATCAGTTCTGTTTACATGCTGTCCTCCTGCACCACTTGCGCGATAGGTATCTACTTTTATATCTTCAGGTTTCACTTCGATCTTTATATCGTCATCAACTTCAGCCCAAGCAAATACAGATGCAAAACTTGTATGTCGACGAGCATTTGAATCAAAAGGTGATATTCGAACTAAGCGATGCACTCCAGATTCTGCTTTTAAATAACCATAGGCATAGGGACCTTGAATAGATAAAGTTACAGATTTGATTCCCGCCCCTTCACCATCAGTCATCTCTAAAACTTCAGTGGCATAACCTTGCTTTTCGGCATAACGAAGGTACATTCGTAACAACATTGAAGCCCAATCGCAAGACTCTGTTCCTCCAGCACCGGAATTTATTGTTAAGTAACAGGAGTTAGCATCAAGTTCTCCGCTTAAGACTCTTTTAATTTCTAATTCTTGGGATAGTTTTTGAAGTGAACTCACTTCAGTTTTTACCTCTAAGAAGGAGGCTTCATCTTGTGCATCAGCACTCATTTCAAATAAGACTTCAACATCATTAACTCTAGAGTTAAATCCAGTCCACTCTTGAACAGCTTTATCAAGAAATGCCTTTTCTTTATTAAGCTTCTGCATTTCGTGAGGTTTACTCCATAAATCTGGATTTTCAGATTGCATTTCAATTTCTTGAAGTCTTTTTATTTTTTTTTCAACGTCAAAGATACCCCCTGAGTTCATCAGAGGATTTTTTTAATTTTGCAATTCCAATTTTAACTTCATAAGACTCTGTAACTATTGACATGCAAATAAATCCTTATATTGGTTCAAAATTCTATTTATACTTATTAGTATAAGCATAACAGTTTTAAATGAGTCAATAAACACAGGGCCAAATCAAACTGGGGAATTTAAAGTTCGCAGGGTCAATTTCTGTTACCAGGATGGTAAAAAATCTCTATTTTCTTAGTAAATATGAATTTGTGATTTACTTATTTAAGTTTTAACCTTACTTTCATGTTGGTTGAAGAAACAACAAACATCAACCCAGTATTGTCATTAATTACAACTTTGAAAGGAATAATTATGAAATCATTGTCATCATTAGCACTTGCCTTTGGAATGTTTTTATCTGCATTAACTGCATCAGCTCAAAATGCTCCAGATAAAAAAGTTGAAGTTTTAAATTTTGGTCCAGACCAATTCGTTGCTGAAGTTACTATTCCTAAAAATATATCTCCAAGAAAAGAATATAAGTTTGAGGTTCAATTAAAAGACATGAATAATGAACCTTACGCCCTTCCAGCAGAATTTTTGAAAGCAAAAATTGATATGGTAGGCATGAATATGGGATCTCCAACTCCAAAGGTTACTGAAGTTATCGATCCAACTACTAAAGATAATAAAGGTAAACTAATAATTGAAAATCTATTCTTTTCTATGTCAGGACCTTGGTATATTTCATTATATGCAACTTATACTTCAACTGAAGGAAATCTTGTGGATGAAGAACCTCAATCAATTAATTTAACAGTTAGATAATTAAATTTTTAAATATTTTAAGAGAAGAGAAATTAAGTCGATGCTTAATTTCTCTTTTTTTTTGACGCAAATGGAACTCCTAAATAATCACCTGACAAACTTTTTGTTTTTGATTTTAATGTCTTGCAATTGGATCAAGGCATTTAAAGCATAATTCAAAAAGGATTTTCAATGATTTACGATATTTTCTTTTCAATTTGTCAAACGGAAGTTGATGGTTATTTACCGAGTGAAAAAACCATGTGGCAAAACTTTTTTGATCAAGTTAAATGGGCAGATCAATTGGGATATAAAACGGCTTGGCTTGCAGAAACACATCTTTCTTGCCAAGTTCAAAAAGAAAATCCCAATTCAGTTATTCCTCACTTTAAGGGAGAAATTGGTTTAAATACTGATATTTTGCAACTTGCCCATCTTATTTTTTCACAAACTAAAAATATTAATGTGGGCTCTGCAATTCGAAATATTCTTTGTAATGGTGGACCTATTGCCCATGCTGAAGCCGTAAAAACATTCTTATCCCTTCATGCATTAAAACCAAATGAAAAAAGAATTCTTGAATTAGGTTTTGCCGCTGGCCGTTTTCCATTTTCATATCATGCCTATGGTATAAAACCACGTGATGCTGTAGATGAAGCGGCTTGGGATGTTGTAAAAAATAAAGCTTTCCAAGAGGCAACAATTATTATGTTACGTCTTCTTAGGGGTGATAATATTTCAAGCCAAGATATCGGTCCTATTTATTTACGAAAAGAAGATTTTAGAGATCAGATGACTTGGAACAAAGTTTATAAACTTGCAAAAGAAGATCATAGACGTTGGGATAAAGAATCAATACTTCACTTCCCATATTTTGTATTTGAAAAAGTAGGTGTAATTCCATTTGAAGCTCCGCTTGAATATTTAAAACTAACTATCGGATCCCACGATCCAGAAACCCAAAAACTGGCAAATCAAATTTTACCAACTGGAGTCTTTAATTTATCAATCACTCCTGGAGATATTATAGAAGAGACCCACGAGAGAATGAAAAAAGATTTCCACCCTGATGGAGGAGCTTGGACTCGCAGTCATATGCCAAGAACGGCATTAATATTTTTAAATGGAGATAAAAATTTATCTCCTGAATTACAATCCCAAAAGGCCCGTGAACTTTCTCAAAAAGCATGGAAAAACTATTGGGTTGCAATGGAGAAAACCTTAGATCCGAAAAAAGTTGAAAATGCTGTTGAAAATTCAATTGCAGGTAATCCCGAAGAAGTTGCTCAGGCCATTGTTAAAAAATATCACCCTGATGATCGCTTAATGTTGTGGTTTGATTTTAATAATCATAACAACGAAGAAATTAAAAATAGTATGCAAGTTTTTATGGAACAAGTTAAGCCTCTCATTAGCAAATTACATGAACAAAAGAGATAATAATTGAACGACACCCAAAAAGCATATCCACAAATAAATAATTGTAATTTTAAAATTATTGATATCTCCCCAATGATTTCATCAGAACTGGCAGTTTTTCCTGGAGATTTAAAATTTAAAAATAAGTTTTCGATGGATTTTAATCAAGGTCACCATCTTTCTTTAAGTTCAATGGAAACAACCATGCATTTAGGAGCTCACGCAGATGCTCCTTATCATTACAATCACCAGGGCGTCACTATAGAGCAAGTCCCCTTAAAACCTTATATCGGCCCTTGCTGTGTCATTGATTTTGCAAGTCATTGGCAAAATAATAAAAATGAAAAAAATAATAAAATTGAGATTGATCTGCAAACTTGGATTGAACTTTTTAAATCTTTTGAAAAAATAATTCCAAAAGAAAATATTTCACTTCACTTTAAAAGAATCCTTTTTAAGACTAATACATTTCTAAATTATAATGAATGGAATAATAATTTTTCTTTTTTAAGTTCTGAATTAGTAAATTATCTCGCAAACACTTTTAATGTAACTTTAATTGGTATAGATACACCATCAGTGGATCATGCTTTAAGTAAGTCATTAGACACTCATTCTGCTTTTTATAAAAATAAAATTGCAATTTTAGAGGGACTTGATTTAAAAAATGCAAACCAAGGACTTTACCAATTGATTGCCTTGCCTTTAAAAATTAAAGGTGCTGAAGCCTCCCCGTTACGAGCTATTTTATTAAATTTAAATTCTTAGTTTGAATCAAAAAAGATTCATTTGATAAACTCGCTGATCTCCCCCTATAGGTCCTAATAAGAATATACGTCGATGTTGAAAATCAACTTCTGTTTGCCATGAACCTGAAATACCAACGGGATCAATTTTAAGTGGTGGACGACCATCTATTGGTACAAAAATATTTGCAATTGGATTAGTTAAGTTATCATTATTAAAAGTCACTAAAAAACCTATACTTGTCATTTTTAATGAACTGATATATTTAAAATTAGCAGGAAAATTATTTATCAAAGTGCATTTTTGGTTATCTTCGATTTCATAAAAATAATACACCAACTCCACACTATCAAAACTGAAAATAAATTTCTTTTCTCCTGGAAGCGAACCTAAAAATTTAATTTTACCTTTTTTGGAGTTACAAAGTTCTGAAACAGAATCAGCTTCTAAATCATGTAAAATTAATTTTGGATTAGACTGTTTTGGGTCAAATGAATATATTTTATTTTGAGTATATACATAATTAAAATAACCTTCATTGGTATAAAACTCATTTCCTAGATTTGACATTGCTTCAAATGGGCGATTAGTTAAAAATTTATCATGCTCAACCGAATAAATATAATTTTTTATTTTTCCATCAATTGAGTTAAATGCTAACCAATTATTATCTTGCGAAACCCACGATAAATACATAGCTGAAGCTATTTTATGAATAGACCCATTTTCTATATTTAATGTAAAAAAATCACCAATACTAGAACTTGGTGTTTTTATAATTATAGAGATCTTTGAGTGAGATTGATAAGATGCACTTTTCATTAATAATTGAACTGTGAAATCATTTGGAATTTCAGTCATAATATATCGATAATTACCATCAATTGGATTAAATATTTTAATTTGATAACTTTGATATTGAATATTTTTTTCAAGATAAATAACTTGATTAGATTCTTTATGAATCGTAAAATTATTATTTAAGTTTGAAGACGTTAATTCATTATCATAAATTTGGCCAGTACTTAAATTAACTAACCTTAAAATTGAATAATTTGTGAAGTTATCTTGAACAAAAAAACTTAAAAATCCGTCGTGGGTTAATGTAGGGCTTAAAAATGTCGAAAAGGACAAGTAGACACTCTTTGGATCTTTATTTATTTGAGTGAGTTTAATTAATTTATTTGTTATATAATTATATGTATACCAACTTAAAAATAAATCACCAATTTTGGCTGCAGCGAAAATAAAAATATTTTCTTGTGTTGAAATCCGTTCATAAGATGTAAAATTATCTCCAAACATATTTAAAGTAAAATCCTCGACTTCATTATTATCGTTTAAAGTGTAATAATGCATTTTATTTAATTGAGTGGTAGCATAAGTTTTCTCATTTGAATTTGAAGTAAAATATAATCGTGAGTAATTATCTACAAACATCGTTTGAGTTTTAAGATCAGATATTTTTTTTGTTTTCCACAAACTCGTATCTAATGCGCCACCTATAATACATTCAACGTTTATTGATTTTTTTTGTTCATTAATTACTGTTGAATATAATTTTAAATTACTATTTTCCTTTAACTCCATCGAAGTATGAAATAATTTATCTTTTCCCATAGTTGAAAAATCCAAATTCAAATTGAATTCATTAGACTGATATAAAACTTTATTCATCGATAATATTCTTGAATTCGAAATTATAATTTCATTATTTGAATTTTTAGAATAAATAATACTTTGTGATACTTTAGAAACATAATTAAATTCTGCTACAATTTCTAATTTTGGATTCTTAAAGTCGTCTCGACAAATAACTTCAGCAATATTATCTGGAATTTTATCAATATTACCTGGATATTTTCGATATAATTTTCGATCAATTGCAACAAACTCGTCCTGAAATGGAGAAAACTCTAATAAACTAAGATCTATATAAAGAGGGGTTTGTGAACAATTATTATTGTCAAAACTTTGAAGTTGTAATTTTCCTTCGTGCAAAATTGCTTTTTCTACAGGTGAAGGATTATTTTGGCATAAGTAATTTGGAATAAAATAATAATAGTTTGCAGATAACTTGCCAGCATAACCCCCTCCGTTTCCACTTTCATATGAGCTTAAATTTAATTGACTAAAATCTTTAGCCTCAAATTTACAGTTTTGAAAAAATATAAGTAAAATAGAACTTATAAATAAAATAATAAGACTTTGAATTTTAATCTTCACATGTTTTAGATTCATGAATATTATTATATCCTAAAATATGATTTTGTATAAAAATTAAATAAAAAATCTCAAAATAATATAAACACTTTTATTTACTTTTATATCCATATCGTTTTGAGATTTTAGTATATAAACTTGATGACTATTAAATTTTAGTGGCAATAAAATCAAAACAATTCCCTGTTATTTTAGAGCTAGTAATTTTAAAACCACGCATTTCTAGTAAAAATATTATTTCATCCTGATAATATGCCTTATGAAGTATTCCCTTTTTTATACCCCATGAATTTATTTTACTTGCTAATTTAGACCAAAAAGAATCACCCTGGGGTACTAATAAAACATTCCCGGCTAATGTTCCGTTAGGTTTAAGGACTCTATACATTTCATCTAAACTTTGAATGAGGTTCGGCAAACAGTGAATTGCATTGGCAATGTTTATTGTATCAAAACTATTTTCTTTAAATGGCATCTTAGCTGCATCTGCAAGCAAGAGTTGCATATCATTTCGTTTGGAGAATTTTTTAAGAGCTCCTGCTAACATTTTTTCAGCATAATCAAATGCAGTAATTTTCGAATAAGGTTTGTTTGTTAAAGCTCTCCATTTTAAAATTAAGTCGAGAAGTGAACCTGATCCGACCGCAACTTCAAGATGTTCTTTGCCAAAATTATTTCCAAATAACCTAACTTGTGATGGCAAAGTACTTTGATATGCAAAAGTTAAAATTAAAAAACCTCTTACATCATACCACCAGGGTTCAGAATCATAGGCTTTATTTATTTTTTTAAAATCAATTTCACTTAATATTTGATTACGTTGAACAACTTGTTGCTCCTCAAATTTATCTAAATTTGCAATAACATGGTTAGAATTTTCTTTGTTTTTTATTTTTTCAATTATTTTTTGCATATAATCTCCATTTTAATAATTAGTATTTAGTCTTTACTTTTTATATTTAACTCTTAACTGTTTACAGAATACTAATTTTTAAATAAGATTGAGAGTATCAAGTTTTTTTCGATTAAACCGAAATGTGCAATAAGATCAGTTTGTTAAAAAATATGTTTCAAAATGAGAAAATAAATAATAAAACTTAAGAACTTAAATATGAATAAAAATGAATTTAGAAAAATTTTGCAAAAATTGCATTTGGATACTCAACAAGGTTTTCGATCTTCAGTTTTGTTTGAATTAAATAAAATTAATCGAAGCCAAATAGATATTGAGCAAGCCACTGCATTTTCTGAACTTGCCTATCGAAATAATGATTTTTATTTAGCATTAAAATTTTTATATCGTTTTTTTAGAAGTGAAAAAGATTATGATTCAAAACTTATAATCGAAAGCAACTCTCTTTCTGCCTATGCAGCAGCCCTTGCTGGAATAGGAGCAAATAATGAAGCTAAAATAATATTTAAAACCTTGAATGCAGATGTGAATTCACTATTAAATTATGCTTTTTTATTATTTTCAGAATGGGATTATGAAAATTCCATCCCCCTAATTACTAAGTTTATTAAATCACAAAAGGATGAATATAAAATTTTAGTTGGTAGATTAAACTTAGTCGCTGCCCATATTGCTAACGGAGATTTAAATGAGGGAGAACTATTATTAAACGATTTACAAAATGATTTATTTAAAAATCCAAATGCATTCATTTTAACTGGGAACAGTTTTGAAATTAAATCACAAATTCACTTATTAAATCGACAATATAAAGAGGCAAGATTAAGTCTGACATATGCAACAAAATATCTCGATCAAGGAGGTAGCCGATATAAACTTTATGTTGAAAAGTGGAAGGCTGTCCTTGATCTAGAAATGAATCCAAAGTCTGAATCTAATTTAAGTAAACTAAATTCAATTCGCTGCCAAGCATTGGATTTAAAAAATTGGGAAACTGTTAGGGATTGTGACTTTCATCTAGCAAGAATCTTAAATAATGAAGAACTACTTCAACGCATTCTCATTGGTACACCTTACTCTGGATATAAAAAAAGAATTAAGAAAATATATGGCATAATTGAAGATCCTAAGATACCACTTATATATAAGCCAGGATTTCAAAATGAATCATCTTATTTAGAAAAAATTGATTTAGACTTTTCAAACATCCCCAGACTTTTAGTTCAAAGACCAACATCGTACAAATTATTACAAATTCTATGCCGGGATATATACAAGCCCCCTCGAATGGGTACTGTTTTTCATAGTCTTTATCCAAAAGAATATTTTAATCCCTTTTCTTCACCTGCACGTGTTCGAAACTCTATCAAAAGATTTAATAATTCAATGCGAAGTTTATCATTAGATTTCAAAATTAAAATCAACTCAAGTCATATTCAACTTCATTCAGAATCTCGAAATAATATTAGATTCACACAAGTATCATTACAAAATTCTTTTTTTAAAATTAAAGACCAATTTCAACATCGACATTTTAATGCTAAGAGCATATCTAAATTACTTAATGTATCAAAACCAACTGCACTTAAACTAATTTTATGGGGAATTGATAAATCCATTATTAAAAAATATGGTTCAGGACCAAATATCTATTATCGCTTTAAAAAAAAATAATTTTAAATGATCAGTCATCCAACTTTGCCTGAATTAAATTATATCGTGTAAAGCTAGCAACTAATTATCTTTTGAAATAATTCTAAAATTTTTAATAAGCCAACCATTCATCGAAGTAGTTGAATCACTTTCAACTCTGAATCTAAACTTAATTAGCCTGTCTGTGAATTTAATTTTTTGTCTTAAAAACGAAAAACTAAATTGAGTCCAATCTTGAGAACCACTGAGTTTTGCTAATTCATTCCACTGAATACCATCATCAATTGAATATTCCAGGTAACCAAAATCATATCCGGATTCAAAATCATATTTAGAATCAAATGAAACTATAAAATCATCATTTTTTATTTTGATCCCAGGTAAATTTAAAATATTAACTTTATGAAACCCATAATCTGTGCCAGGACTATCTGAAAGAACAGGACCTAAATTGGTTATTTTTTCGATTCCCCAAGTTCCATCAGTACTTAATCCCTCTAATGTATTACCATCATTTTTATAAATAACTGAAGCTGGTTTTAATTTATAGGGTAAACTGGCAGACACATCACTTTCATTTCCAAAATGATCGACTGCTCGAATTGCAATATATCCTGTTGAACTCAATGGAAATCCACTAATATAAATTTGATCCTGTCGGTTTTCAACTTCAACTTGCAAAGGAATCGAACGGTCCCAATCATTTTGAGTTTGAATTGGATTTTCTTTAGAGTAGCGAACTTCAAAAAAAATTTTCTTTATAGATGTTGTTAGATCTTGATCCATTTCCAAACTCAAATTTAGGGACGAAATATTTGTTTCGATAATTTTTAAATTTTTAGGTACTGCTGGAGGAATATGATCATCCGTTAGAGCATCAACTAAGTTCAACAATCCATTATGTACATAACCTTTTAATTTTGAATTCAGTTGTGCAGTTCCTAGCAACCTTGCTTTTATTTGTTTCGAAGTCAACTGAGGGAACCTTGATTTAATTAACGCAATGGCTCCAGTTACAAATGGAGCCGCCATCGATGTTCCATCAAGTTGTTCATATGAATTTCCTGGAGTGGTTGAAAATATATTAGTTCCAGGGGCAACTAGCTGGACTGATTTCTCACCATAATTTGAAAAGCTAGCAAGATTTCCCTCTGTATTAATGGCTCCAACTGAAATTATATTTTCAAATGGATAAGCAGCTGGATAATCTAAATTAACATCATTATCACTTCCATTATTACCAGCAGCTAC
Organism: Bdellovibrionales bacterium; assembly: GCA_005793345.1. Lineage (GTDB taxonomy): Bacteria > Bdellovibrionota > Bdellovibrionia > Bdellovibrionales > Bdellovibrionaceae > SXSU01. The sequence goes on along the minus strand of SXSU01000086.1, from coordinate 20,303 downwards.
AACAAATAAAATTCCAGCTTTACTTGCTTTTTGGATTGCAGCTGCCATAGTGGGAGAGTACTCATCTCCCCCCCAGCTATTATTCATTACAGTTACTCCTAACTTAATTGCGTACTCAATTGCTAATACGCCATTGGCAAGACTCCCCGCTCCCTCTGTATCTAAAAATTTTAAACCAACGATAGAGCTATTCCAATTTAATCCCGTTATTCCGATTCCGTTATTTCCCACAGCTCCAATTGTGCCCGCACAGTGTGTTCCATGCTTATTATCATCCATTGGATTATTGTTGTTTCCGACAAAATTCCAACCACGCCAATCATCTATAAAACCATTATTGTCGTCATCAATCCCATTTTTACTTTTATCTATACCATGAGAATCAATACCCAACTCTGCAGGATTATTCCAATAATTTTTAGCTAAATCCTCATGGTTGTAGTCAACACCGGAGTCAATTACTGCCACCAAAATTTTTTTTGAGCCCTTAGTAATATTCCATGCTTCATTTGCAAAAATATTAGTATTCACTGATTGATTTGAGTTATAGACATGTAATTGATCAAAGAGAGGATCATTAGGACCCATACTTAAATTCGTTCTCGCACGAAGTATCCAATTTGGTTCTGCATATTCAATCATATCAATTGCATTAATACTTTGAAACAATCCCAGCAAACCATTTTTGTTTTTATTTATTACTGCATCAGGAAACTCCACCAACATAGCCCCATTACTTGAAAATTGAGTAATAATACTGGCATTATAAATTTTAAAAAAATTTCTTTGCACATAGTTTAATTGAGGAGATTTTGATACTTTGAATTTGATAATTAATTGATTGGGAACATATTTATAATCTTTTTTTTCTATTTTTCCATTTGAGAAGGAACTTAATAAAATAATCAGACTGAATAGAAACAACTTCATATAACACCTACTTTTTAAGTGATATGACATAGCTTTATAACCTTAGCAACATCATTAAATTTTAGATTTGCAAATTTTAAATATACTCACTGCAGTCATCATAAAATTTTTTCTTGAATCTCCAGTGATCATACTTAATACTCCCAATGGTTATCAAAAGGAATACATATGACTTTTTTTTATAATTTAATTTTTCTAATATTATTTGTGACACCAACTACTTTTGCCTCCGAAATAAAGACATTTACTTTTAATGAAGATGACTCACATTATCTGTTCTCTCTTATGTCGCATTTTATAATTTCAACTTCTGAAACCCCAGAGGGGACTCTTTTTGAAAATCGAAAATTTTTAACCCAAGATAAAGCACTTATATTTGAATGCGTTGCTCTTAAAAAAAATAATTTATATTTATCTCCCCAATGTCTTATTAGTTATAATATAGAACTTTCAAACTATAAATTCACTTCAGCATCTCCTCTATTGAATACCAAAGGAATTAAAATTAGCCTGTATAGCGATACAGATAATGAAATAATTCAAAATAAATTTTTGAAAAATATAAAAATGTATAATTCACTTGAAACAGTATCATTTGTTTTTAATGGCGATGAGACCGATTTTCCAATGTGTTCCGTAAGATGTAGACTTGCAGATCTAAAAGATGTTTGTTCCTTTTATCTATTCTACAGATAATTAAATAATTCTTAAGGAGTTAATCATGAAAAAAATTATGCTTTTAGGTTCAGGTGAACTGGGTAAAGAGTTTGTAATTTCAGCCAAACGATTAGGTCAATATGTCATCGCGGTTGATAGATACAAAGGCGCTCCTGCAATGCAAGTTGCTGATGAGTTTGAAGTCATAAATATGTTAGATGGTGATGCCATTGAAAAAATTGTTACCAAGCATCGACCGGATATAATTGTTCCAGAAATTGAAGCTATTAGGACTGAAAAATTAATTTCCTTAGAAAAAAGTGGTTTAACAATTATTCCAACAGCAGAAGCTGCTCACTTAACTATGAATCGCGATGCCATCCGAGATGTTGCTGCTAGGGAATTAAAATTAAAAACTGCAAATTACTCTTATGCAACTTCAATCGATGAATTAAAAAATGCAGCTAATAAAATTGGTTATCCTTGTGTCGTTAAACCAGTAATGTCCTCATCTGGAAAAGGCCAAAGTGTAGTTAAAACTCCGAAACAAATCGAACTAGCTTGGAACTACGCCTGCGATGGCATGAGAGGAGATAAATTAAAAATTATTGTTGAAGAATTTATCCCCTTTGAATTTGAAATTACACTTCTGACTGTTAAACAACGAACCGGTAAAACAATATTTATAACACCTATTGGTCATCGACAAGAACATGGAGATTATAGAGAGTCATGGATGCCAGCAAAAATAAAACCCCAACTCCTTAAAAAAGCCCATACTATGGCAAAAAAAATCACTGATCGCCTTGGAGGTGCTGGAGTTTTTGGAGTAGAATTTTTTATCACTAAAAATGATGTCTATTTTTCTGAACTATCTCCACGCCCACATGACACTGGAATGGTAACCCTAGTCTCACAAAATTTATCAGAATTTGATCTTCACATTCGAGCTATTTTAGATTTACCAATCCCTGAAATTAGATATTATGGACCAAGTGCTTCAGCTGTTGTATTAGCAAAAAAATCTTCCGATGAAAATCCAAAGTTTGTTGGTATAGACAAAGCACTTTCTTTAAAAAATGTAGAGGTTAGAGTATTTGGAAAACCATCCACAAGACCTAATCGAAGAATGGCAGTTGCTCTTGCTTGCTCAAAAAATATTGAACAAGCAAAAAAATTAGCAATAAAAGCCGCAGCACAAATTAAAATATTAGATTGCTGATTAGGTCTGACCGCTTCGCGATTATTAAATTCCGCTTTGACTTAGACTATTAGCTAACATACCAAGTGGAGAATTCATTACTTTCAATTTTAAAGTTTCGATAAAGTCATGATCTTTTTCATCTAACAATTGTACGAGTACCCACAAGAGGTCATCTGTTGTCATAATTCCAACAACTTTATTACCACCATTTGTTACAACAACACTCGATATTTTTTTTTCTAAAAACAAATAAGCCACTTCCTTTAAAGGAGTTTCTTCGGTTACTTTACAGATGTTCCAAGTCATATAATCCTGAACTTCATCTGCCGGATTAAAATGCTCATCGATTATTTTTAGATTATCAGTTTTTTCTACTTTTGTAGAAATGGCTCTTTGTATATCTCTATCACTTATGACACCAACCACTCTATTATCTTTTTCAACGACCAACAAATGCCTGATCCGTCTTTCCTTCATTGCTTGATATGCTTCAAAAACCTTTGCATCTGGTAAGATACTATAAATTTTATGCGCAACATTTTCTGATAACCTGAAATCCATAAATCCTCCCTATTTCTTCTTGTGATAATCTGAATTAAAATCTCACATCACAACAAACTTAAGTTCGTAAGTTTATCTGATTTTATTGCTCTCGCAATCAGACTTAATCATAAGCAGATTATCAGTAGAATCTATTTAAATTTGATCTTTTAGATAATTTGTCTCAATTTTTAAGACAATCAACCAAGTACTTTATTTATTTTTCTTAAAATTAATAAATTATTTTAACATAACATTCCGATTCCAATTTAATTCCTTTTTAGGAATTTATCCCACACTCGTTTTAATACTATCTAATGTCATTTTTTGAATTACATTATTGAGATCTTCATCTGAAAAGGGCTTTGTAACAAATTCATTCATTCCAACTTCAAAACATCTTTCTTTTATTTCAGAAAAAACATTTGCAGTCATAGCTACTATTTTAACTTGCTTATCAAATTTTCTAATTTCTGTTGTCGCTTCAAATCCATCCATAGTTGGCATCTGACAATCCATTAAAATTATATCATAAAAATTTAATTGATGTTTTTCTATGGCTTCTTTTCCATTCATGGCAAGATCTGCTTTAAATCCATGGACTTTAAGCATTGCTATTGCGACTTGTTGGTTTATTATGTTATCTTCAACTAAAAGTAACTTAAGACTTGTAGATTTTTTATTTACATTTTTATTTTCCATTTCATCAAGTTTACAAATATTAGGCTCTTTTTGTGAAAAAGTTGATTTCATTTTTATCGAATTTATCAACTCAGCTTGTTTTATAGGTTTAGAAATAATATCTATATCAAAACCCTCATAATAATTTTGCAAATTAAATTTATCTTTTTGTGGACTCATAATAATAATATGAATTTTTTCGTTTTTTGCATTTAAAAAATAATCCCTTGCCGTATTCACCAATGCTAAATTGGATTCAATCAAAACTGTTCGATTCATATTAATATCACAGTCCCATTTTATATTATTTATTGAATCAAATTCTTCAAATTTTATTTTTAAATTAAATAAAATATTTCGCAATATTGATTTTACATTTTTATTTTGAATAATTAAAGCAACAAATTCAGGTGTTTTGACTTGATCTTGTAAGATTTGGTCTAAAAGAGATTGTGTTGAATTTTGCACTCCAGTAAAATTAAGAGTAAAAGAAAACTGAGTACCGCTACCTTCAATACTTTCCACAGAAATTGTAGATCCCATCGCTTCTATTATTTGTTTTGAAATAGTTAATCCAAGACCTGTGCCACCATATTTTCTAGTATTACTAGAGTCAGCTTGCTCAAAAGCAGAAAAGATTGAGTTTATCTTTCCCTCTGAAATTCCAATTCCCGTATCACGAACTTCAAAATAAATACTATGTTCATTCATTGCACGCCTTCCATTATAATCTACTCGAACTGAAACCTCACCAGAATGAGTAAATTTACATGCATTTCCAATTAAGTTTAAAAGAACCTGTCTAATTCTACTTTCATCACCCAATAATATTTTTGGAATATTTTTATCAATTAAAACTGGAAACTCTAAACCTTTTTCAAAAACCTGATGAGACATAACATCGACTAGTTCTTCAACAGTAGTTTTTAAATCAAAGGGCAATCTATTTAATTTAAGTTTACCGGCTTCAATCTTTGAAAATTCAAGTACATCATTTACTAAATTGAGTAATAGTTGACCTGATTTTGCTATTATTTCAACTTGTTCTTTTTGAGTCTGACTTAATGATGATCTCTGTAGTAAACCAATAAAACCAATTAAACCATTTAATGGAGTTCTTATTTCATGACTCATATTTGCTAAAAACTGACTTTTAGAATTATTTGCAGAAATAGCCTCATCTCTTGCTATTTTTAATTCATTAGTTCGAATTTCAATTTGCTCTTCTAAACTTCGATTTAGCTCATAAATTTCAGCACTCTTTTTTTCCAATTCAGTTTCTGCTTCATGTTGAGCCGCTTTGTGACGTGCAATCTTCTTTTTTAGAAGTTCAATCTTTTTCATATATTAAATCCATTCAAGAACTTTTGTTTTAAAATTATATTTTTTGCTACAGTGAAAAAAATGAAATTAATTTATTTCACTAAAATATAATTACTAACACTAAAAGAATAACATAAAAATATTAAATAACTTTTAATTTTTAATTGAGATTTCTAAATATTTTCATATTGATACATTTTCTAATGAAATAACATCTTCATTTATCAAAATATTTTTTATTTAAATTACTTAAGAAATATTTTAAAATAACCGATTAAACTGTTATGAGGAATAAAATTTTAGTTATAGAAGATTCAATAGATTATCAGATTATTATAAATGTCATTTTAAAAGATGAATTCGACTTATTTTTTGCAAAAAATGCAAATGAGTCAATGTCTATGATTGCCAATGAAACATATGATCTAATTTTAATTGATATTGTTCTCCCAGATATAAGTGGATATCAAATTTGTAGTTTTATAAAATCTCAAAAGCATTTAACAAAGACTCCTATTATTTTGGTAACTTCAAAGGATACAATTGAAGATAAAACAATTGGATTTACAGTTGGTGCAGATGATTATATTACAAAACCATTTCACCATAAAGAACTCTATTTACGTGTAAAAGCAAGACTAAATCAAAATTCAATTAATACAAATATTGATCAAATTAATTTATCAAACTTGCAAATAGATTTACAAAAACAAAGGGCCCGCATTTTATCAGAAAATAAATTTTTAGATTTAACTCGCTTAGAGTTTAAACTTTTAGTTTTTTTTTCAGAAAGACTCGATTTAATTTTAACACGACAACAAATATTAGACTGTGTTTGGCCAAATAATTTAAATATTTCAGAAAGAACCATAGACTCCCATATTAGTAATTTAAGAAAAAAATTAGGTGGTTTGGATTTTGAACTTAGAGCTATCAGCGGAATCGGTTATAGATTTTCTATTTGTTCTTCCGTTGGGAAGAAAAACACTGATAAACTTAAGAAACAGGGTTGATGGTAAAAGTTTTTGAAGTATTTCAAAAATAATGGCATCTAAAGTAATGGATACTATTGCTGGGGGATTTTTCTTCTTAACAAGTCTTAATACCTTATTCGCAGCTTTGTTTGAATCACAAAAAGAAATTTTCATAAACTTTTCGACAAACGGACTGATAAATTTATAATATTCAGAGTAGGGCCCATTAAGTGCAGAAGCAAGCTGTGCTTTTTTTGACAAAACCACTCTTTTATATGCTGTTGAATTAATAAAACCAGGTCGTGCAATAGTAACTGAAATACCAAATTGTCGCATTTCATACCACAATGAAATTGAAGCTCCTTCTAATGCATGTTTGGACGCACTATATGATGACATCGTCGGCATTCCTAAAATACCACTCACTGATGAAATGTTAATTATTTTTCCATATTTTCTCTCTCGCATACTTGGAAGCAATAATCGTATCAATTGAAATGCAGATAAGTAATTAGTTTGCATTTGTTGTAGCTCAGATTTTTCGTCCATCTGTTCAACGACTGATCTATAGCAAACACCTGCATTATTTACTAATATATCAATTCGGCCCCAAAGATTAAACACTTCTGAAACTAAATTATTAACATGATCGGATTTATTTAAATCCATTTCTCTAATAATAAAACAAGAGTTTTCTTTAAATTGGTTTTTTAACATCTCAATTGATTTAGATCTTGCTGTTATAACAACCTTAAACTCATTTAAATCATATAATTTTTTTGCTAAAGCTATACCAATTCCTGAACTACATCCAGTAATTAATATTACTTCCTTCGAAAAATTAGTTTTTGTTTTCATATAATACTCTCTTTTTTTAAAAAGCTGATGTAGTCATTATAGCGTACAGGTTTTGGAATAAATATATAGGGTAAATTTATAGAATTATTTTGCAGATAATTTCTTAAATTAATTTCCTCAATTCCAGAAACAATTAATATTTTATTTATCTTTATTGAATTTTTGTTTAACTCAATAAATTCAAGAAAATCAATTCCTGTTTCATCACCACTTAAAAAGATATCAATTATGATAAAATCATAAACTAAACTAAAATTCTTAATTAAAACTTCTTTACCGTCTTTAACATTCGATACATAATCAACTTCAGAATTCGGAAAAGTATACTTAAGAATTTGATCCCAAATAAATTTTGATATGTAATCATCTTCAAGGACCAATACACGTGCTTTATTTTTTATGTCCATACGCTCTTCCTTTACATAATATCCAATTAAAAGTTGCTCCTTACTTAAGTTAAGTTAACTTTAATTTATTAAGCCATTACTGTTAAAAAAATGTGATTTCTCAATAATCAAATTTTAATTTTACTTTTCTTCTCATATCATTAAACTATTAATAGATACCATTAGGAGGTTTTATGGATTTAGTAGATAGAAATACTATTCAAACTCTTAGAGAATTAGAAATTAAAAATGGAAGTTTATTTTTAGATTCTCTTATTGATATGTATATTGAGAATTTAAACGAGACAGTAAATAAAATGTCAACTTTACTTGAAAATAAGTCTTTTAATGAATTATATAGAGAGGCTCACACACTTAAGTCGAGCAGTGCAAATTTAGGTATAAAATTTGTCGAAGAAATTTCAAAAGTTATCGAGTATAAAATTATTAAAAAAGATTTTAACAATCCTGAAGAGTTTTCTTTATTAATCAAAGAAATTTCAAACAAGTTAATTGAAATTGCAAATTTACTTACCGAATTAAAAGTTAAAAAAGTTATTTAAAAATATATTTAGTGGATCTAGATTGACCTACTTTAACAAGCTTCAAATTTTTAATGCCAAAATGAATTACTTTTTTTATAGTACCAGAAGATTTATTCAAATATTTCACAGCTTGTTCTAATTTAAAACCCTTCAATCCAAACTGTTTTTTTAAATCATTTATTAAATTCAAGCTATTTTTAGTCTCAACATCTATTATTAAATCTTTTATTGAATTATTTTTTTTTAACACAATTTTAATCTTAGATTTTTTAGAAATACTTATTAAATTATTCTTACAATCAAAATAAAGTGGTATTTTTTTTTCTTTTAAAATGCCTCTAAGCCGATGCAAAGCTTGAAAAACTCTTTTGGGAGAAGTTTGGGGATTAAAAAATTCACCAGGATAGAGGCTTGAAAAAATTGCTCCTAATGATTGAGGTCTATAAAAATCATTCACCAATATTATTAATAATAGTAGGGGTACTGAATTCAAATCAAGCGAATCAGATTTCAAATTCCAATACCCATCGACAAGGTTTAATAAATTATTTTCTACATTTGCTTCCGCATTAAATTCTAAACAATACTTTTTTAAAAGAGTTGATTTAGGAAAATAATCAGTTATCTTTTTAATAAAATGGGATGAGGCACTTCCATAATAAAGATGATTTGCTAAATTTAAGTCTTTAGTAAATCTTGCAATATGAAAATCACATTCTCTCACTAACTCCCAATAATTTCCACTTTCTGCATTATTACGAATTTGAGTCATCAATTTTAATCCATTATTTTTAAGATCAATATCAGAACTTTTTAACTTTAAAAGGGCAAAATTTTTATTTATAAGTAAAAAATATCTATTATTCTCATTTCCAAGCTTGAGCATGTGTAATAAAACTTCTGTTTGATAAATATAACTTTCAGCAACTTCATAATTTTTTTGTTCTATATATAATTGGGTAACTAGCTCTAAAACATTGAGTTGAAGCAAGTCCCATTTATTTAAACGAGTCAAATTTATTAATTCATTAAGTTTTATTTTTGCTTTTTTTAAATAATTCACCTCTAGGTAAGCTGATGCTAAGTTTACTTTTATTACACATTGTTGATAAGATGATAACTCTTTTGATAATTCAATTTCTTCAAACAAAGGAATTGCTTTTTTAAAATTCCATTGCGATTGATATGCAAATGCCAAAAACTGTAATGCAAAAACATTATTTGCTGGAATTTTTTGCAGGCGAGAAATAGCTTCATCAAAGGATCCAATTTTGATTAATAATGCAGAATAAGTTATTAATTCAGATTCAGTAGGCTTAATATCAATGAACTGGGATCGAACATAGGGTGTAAGAATCTTTAGTCCTAAAAAAAATAAACCACATCGCCTCGATAAATCAGCATATAAATTAGCCTCCGATCGAGGTAAATTTATAAACGACAATTTTTTAAGTTCGTGCGTGACTTCCTTAAATTTTCCTTGTCTGACTTTTAAATCAAATGTTGAATATATAGTTTTCCAATCCAATAAATAACTCCTCAAATAACAAGGGTATTTTTATAATTAAAGTGTTGATTCATAAATCACCACCAATAAAAAAGAAAATAACTAATGTAAAAATTTAATCATGGTGAGTTTTTGATAGCAAGCTGAACTTGGTTTTCTACCTTCTCAATATGAGATTTTCTTTAATACTTTATATTTATTTAAGAATATAAGATTTGCAAAACAATATAAGTGAATTTAATTATCCCTTTTGAAGAGATATTCTAAAAACATCAATGAGGAGGCAAAATGAGCAATTTTCAACCTAATCCATTACAAATTTTTAAATTAATCTTTAGTCATTTAATAAGTGATTATTCACTAAAACGAACTCCAGAACCAATTTCATTTTACAATGATATTGAAAAATCATTAGAATATTCCAAATCTCAGTCGACAAATATGATGATTCCATATGCTATTGCATTAAATTATATTCAAAGAATAAGTACAACTGAAAAAATAAATTCTGCATTAGAATTATGTTGTGGACCAGGAGTTTTTACTCAGCAACTCGCTAAAATTACAAAAATTAATCATATTACAGCTGTTGATCTTTCACAAACAATGCTTGGGTTAGCCAAAGCAAATTGCAGTTCTTTAACTGATCATTTTGATATTCAATTTAAAGAAATGAATATCTTAAACTTAACTACAGAATTGAAACAAAAATTCAATTTGATAACATTTTTAAATGGTGCCCATCATCTTGAGAATTTGAATGATGTTAAGACTGTTCTACAGCAAGCGGAATCGCTAAGCACTGAAGATGGAATCATTTTCGTACTTGATCCAGTTAGACCAAAATCAGACAAAATTGCAAATTATTATATTAATTTATTTGGGAAAGAATATCTTGTAAAAGGATTAAATCATTTTTTTAACGACTTTAAAGATTCAATGTATGCATCTTGGACACCAACAGAAATGGGCTCTTCTATACCTGAAAATACAAATAAACAATGGATACAACTTATTCCTTTTGGTTTTCCTGCATTTCAAATATTAATTGGAATTCCAAAAAATAGAAAACAACTTTTCTTGAGAAATGATCTCTCTATTTCAATTTTTAAAGATCTTTTACCATCTCATACAATTTCTGATTTTAATTTATTAAAAACTCTTTTTAAAATAGGTTTAAAGGTTCAACTCAATCCTAATACTTACAATGAACTTGAGCAATATCATACACCAATTAAACCTAGCTCCATTAAAACTTTAAAACATTCTCATATTGATAAAGTAATGTCTTAAAATAAGAACGGCTTCTATTTTTTTCGTTCTTGAGATAAAATAACAACAGGAAATGAATATATTTGTTCGCAACGGCGATTATATCAGAAAAATTATAGGAAGTTATAATGAAAATACAAACTTTAGTTTGGATTTTCATAATAAGGGGTGATTGAAAATCGCCCCAACAAACAGGAAAATAACTGCTTATGATTATGTCTGATATAATCAGCGCAAGTTGATCAGACTTAATCATGAGCAGTTATTATGAAAATACAAAATAGTTTGGATTTTCATAATAAGGGGTGATTGAAAATCGCCCCAACAAACAGGAAAATAACTGCTTATGATTATGTCTGATATAATCGCGAAGCGATCAGACTTAATCATGAGCAGTTATTTTAAAATTAATAACTCACTTGCTAAAAGGAAAAAATAAATGAAATTACATTTAAATAATATTTTATTTAAATATTTTAAATTAATTTTAATATTATTTATTTCACTTCCACTTTTAATACTTTTTCAAAATTGTAGCTCACCTTATGAACTTGCAATAAATTCTTCAACTCATTTGAACATTCCAACCGCGTCGCGCGCATCAGAAAATGGGGGAGGAGATACATATGATGGCAAAATCGTACGCTTTCATTTTTTTGAAAATGTAGAAGTACTCAATACTTTTGTGGCACCAATAGGCTCTGAGTCTCCATATGCAATATCAAATAATTTATTACCAGAGGGTTTACATTTTGATCCAGAAACAGGTTTAATTTACGGAACTCCCAGGGAAATAGTAACGTCACCACTAGTTTACCAAACAAGTGGATTTATAAATGGAAGTAAAATTCTACAATTTATTGAAATCACCGTTGGTAGAGTTTATTATATCAATTCTCCAATTTCTAATATATTTGATTCAGATATTGATCATACAGATAATCTTTGTTTTACTAAAGATGGGTATTGTTCATTAACTGCGGCGATTGAACAAACAAATGCCAACCTAGTAAAAAGTCGTATTATTTTACCGAATTTTGAAATCAAATTAAATTCACATTCATTAATCATTACTAAACCCGTTGAAATATGGGGTGGGGATCCCTCTCAAACTATTTTAAATGGAGAAAATAAAGTTCGCATTTTTGATATTTTTACTGACGATTTTTCACTTAAAGATTTACAATTATTAAATGGAAAAGTAATTGATCCTATTAATAACGAAATTTATGGGTCCTGCTTGCGACAGGACATCACAAAGTTGCCAAGTGTAATTAAAGAACTACAAAATAATTCTTTAGCATTATTTTCAACGAAATTACCGCCTTCCATCTTAAGTTTAAATAATGTTACCATCTCAAACTGTACGATAGATGCAATTCCTTCTGATAATGGGGGTGCATTATTTTTTAATGGTTCTCAACTTACTATTAAAAATTCTCGATTTTATAATAACAAAAATAATAATGGATCAGGATCAAATGTTGGCGGAGCAGCTCTCCATGCAAAACGAGGATATATTAAAATTGAAAATACTAATTTTGAAAACAACTTTAGTGTATATAATGGAGGAGCCATTTATTGCCAAGCATGTGGATTAGATATTTCTAGTTCAGTTTTTAGGCAAAATATTTCGGAATACGGTGGTTCTGCTATTTATCTATTTTCTGCTGGCTTAAAAGTTGAATCTTCTGATTTTGTGCAAAATACAAGTGGTACTAAAGATATTTTTAATAATGGTTTAGGCGGTACTATTAAATATTTTATGGGATCATTAAATATGTTTGAAACAGAAATAACAAATAATTTATTTTTAAAAAATAAATCAACTGTTGGCTCGGCAATAGATTTTGGTTTTAATGAATTTGGATGCTTTAGTGAAGTTAATGAATATAATTTCATATTTGATAACAATAAATTTGTTGATAATTTAGATACAATTGCAAAAGGAGGAAGTATTATTATTCCTAAAAACTGCAAACTCTTATTTGTGAATAACATTTTTAAAAATAACTTACCTAAAAATTGCAGTTTTGAGTCATCAATAAATAGTCAACATCCCTTAGGAGAAGTTATTTCTAAAGGGCAAAATATTGAATCTTCAAACAGTTGCAACTTTACTCATTCAACAGATCAATCAAATGTCACTTCAATTTCAATTATCAATAAATACAATATTGATTCAGGATATTTTACTACTTACGCACCAAAATCTTTATAAATTTATGCTATTTCTAGATTTATAAACTAAAAATATATATGTGAAGCTCGATACTAAAATTAAGTTAGATTTCATTATACATATAAATACCCTTCTTAGAATCAATAACCTTGGATGCAATATAATTTGAAATTAATACTGGAATTATTAATTTGAACCCAAAAAGTTCACAGACCATTATTGCACAAGCAAAAGGTGTTTTGGAAACAGCACCAAAAACAGCACCAAAACCAAAAGTAGTAAGAATTCCCAATTCAGTATTAAAATCAAACACAGTAATTGGTATCAAATATATTAAAAAAGGGGCAAGTGAACTTGCTGATACTGAGCCTATATAAACAAGAGGAATAAACTCACCTCCTTTAAATCCAATTGTCAGGGTTAGAATTGTAAAAATCATCTTTAAAATTGAAGTCGAGAATTCTTGCGGTATTAAAAAAGAAAGTTTTATTTGCTCAATCCCCAATCCTGAATATAAACCTATATAATTTGAATTTAAATGATACAAAGTAAGTAACACCATTGAACCAAAAAGTATTATAAAATAGGGACATAACTTTTCAAAAATTTCATTATTAAAATAATTTAGATTTTTTGGATTAATTACACTAAATAGTATTTTCATAATTTTAACAAAAAAAGTATTCAGATTTTGAATTCCTTTTTTAAAAAATTTATTCAAGCTTAAAAATAAATATCCAACTAAACCCATAACAATACCTAATATTATCGCTTTAAGAATTAATAATAAATTAATGTAATTAAATAGGGATAATTCTAAATTGAGTTTGGGCCATATAGTATGGGGTGTATTCAATAAATTAGCAGTTAGAATTGCAAAACTAGAAATTAAAAATGCCTTAATAAGATGAACCCAAATGAATCTATCTTTTAAATTAAAAGATTTAGTTGCTTCAAAACCAAAGATTAATCCAGCCAGAGGCGCCCCTATTGAACAGCCAAAAGACGCTCCTAAAGCTGAAATTAAAATTTGTCTTCGAAAACTTTTTAACTCTAAAAAATTTGGAATAGTTAATTTATTAAAGTGATTAATAAACCAATCCGAAAGTGATACTCCTATTTGTAATGCCGTTCCCTCTCTTCCCGCCGAACCTCCACATAAATGAGTCACTAAGGTTGAGAAAAATATTAATGGAGACATTAAAATTGAAATTGCTTCTAATTTTGGATGATGTATTTCTCTAAATACCAAATGAATACCATGTATAACTTGTTTACCCCACTTTTGATATGCCCATACAACAAGAATTCCACCTATTGGTAAAAAGTTTGTCACCCATAAATGCCCATTTCTATATTGAGTAACTTTATTTAAACACCAAAGAAAAAAACTTGTTGAAAGCCCAACAATAATACCTACACCTATAACAGCAATAACTTCATTTCGAAGTGACAATAATTGTTTATTCATTCAAAAGTTAAACTCAATTTTTTAGATTTTTTATTTTCTGATGCAATCATCTCAAAAAGGTACAAAGTTTGCTAGATCAAATCAATATGATACAGCTTATAATTTTTAATAATTATTTAGATTTTAGAACAACTATAAAAAAACTAATAATAATTGCAGGATTTTTATTGATTCAGTTATTAGCTTTTAAGACTTCGGCTTCATCAATTAGCTTAAATGAAATTGATGAAATTAAGAATCTCAGTTTTTACGATATCAAAAATGGGCTAGCTCAATTTCACTTTTGCAATCCCTCTAAAGATTCAAAAATAAAATTCAATGATCCTAATCTTTTAAAATACAACGAAAAAACAATTAACAAACTCATTGATTTTATAAATTCTTATTTAGAAAAAAATGCTACACAAAATAACCAATCAACATCTTATCATTTCAAAGTTTTAAAAATTATCCCAGAAAATCCTAGTTCCTTCTATTGCGATCTTAAACCCGCATCAATGAACTCACTCACTTCTAAAATTAAAGTTCACTTAGAACAAGTTCTCGATTTTAAATATGGAAATAAACAAATTATTTCGATCCCAGTTGAAGGATCAAGAGTTATTGTTGATTTCAATGAGTTTTCAAAAATTGAAGATGTTCGCTTTGTGAAAATTTTTAAATATCCTTCTATTGATTTAAAAGAATTTAAAATTAATATGGAATCATTAAAAACTGGAATTGAAAAAGAAATTCAAAATTTAAAAAATACAATTTTAACTCCATTTATTAATAAAAATGGTTTATTAGAATTTTATAAAAATATTTCTAAAAAAAGTGCAGATTTTTCAACATTGAAATTTTTCGATACGTTTCAAAATTTTAAAAATGGCGACAAGCCTATCTTGTATTTTCTCGCTCGCCCCAAAGCACTCACTCCTCCCTTTCTTGAAAGTTTTAATTATGTTCTTCGTTTAAATGCCCCCTTTGGAATTAATTCCATTTTTGAGTTAACTTTAGACTTAAATTCAACTCCTCATCAAATTGTACTCACCCGCACAGAATCTAATATAAATAAATTGAATGATTCTAGAACTGATAATGCAATAATAGAAATCCAAGATGGAAGTCTTTCTGGACTTGTTGGAAATATTCCATTTAATCCATTTTTATCCAATAAGATTAAATCCAATTCTGAACAGCATCTATTAGAAAACACCTTTCAAATTATATTAGATTATTTTAAAAATTGTTTTGATTATTTAAGTTTTGATAATAAAAACTCTCCATTAAATGTTATTTATAACTTAGATTTAGAAGATCTAAAAGAAAATGCAGCTTGGGTTAAGTCACCAGTGAATAGATTATTAATAGGCAAATCTCAAAATACTGAATTACTCTTCGCATCTACAGACATTTTAACTCATGAGTTTTTTCATGGGATTATGGATTCTCAGAATCCACTTGTATTTGAAAATGAATCTGGAGCAATTGCAGAACATCTTTCCGACATTTTTGGCATTGCAGCTCGACTTTACAACACATATAAAAATGATAATAATCAACTTAAGGATTTAAATTTAAATAATGAACTACGTATTGGTTATAAATTAACCTCACCCATTCGTGATTTTATAAATCCAACCCAGAGTGCAGTAAATATTTTCACCAATAAAGCAGATGCTGAGCGACTTATAGGATACTTTTGTCCACCAACATCATCAAATGACAATTGTGGAGTTCATATTCAATCGGGCATACCATCCATCGCTATTGCAAAATCAATTTTGCGATTAGGTGTAATATTTAAAAATCGATTTTTAGATTTACCTGAATACAATGCTGTACAATCAATTGCTCAATTAATTTTTAAAGTATCAATTTCAGACTTAAGTGGAAATCCAAGTTTTAAAGAATATGCTTCCCAACTTGTTAAAGAATGTAAAAATCCAAACTCAATAATTAACTTCAAGCTTAACGCAGACGATTGTAATATTTTTGAGGAAGAGTTTAAAAAAGTTGGTATACTCAAATAACAGCTCATGATTAAGTCTCATCGCTTCGCGATTATATCAGTCATAAGTATGAGCTGTTATTTTCTTGCTTGTTGGGGGCAATTTTCAATCTCTCCTTATTATGACTATACGCAAAAATATTCAAAATTAAAAGTTGGAGGAAGTTTGCACTTTAAAGTCCTTCATGATAATTCCAATGGTTTAAATTAAATTTACTACAAATAAATTTTGCATTAATGAAAACATACAAGGAAAGGAAAGTCTCATGGCTAAATGGGATATTAACACCGTAAGAAATATCGGAATTTCCGCTCACATCGACTCAGGAAAAACAACACTTTCTGAGCGTATCCTTTTTTATGGTGGTAGAATTCACGCCATACATGAAGTAAAAGGTAAAGATGGAGTCGGGGCAACAATGGACTCTATGGATCTTGAAAGAGAAAAAGGGATCACTATCCAATCAGCTGCTACTCAGGTGACTTGGAAAGATCATACTATTAATCTTATCGATACTCCGGGACACGTGGATTTCACTATCGAAGTAGAAAGATCACTTCGCGTACTTGATGGTGCTATCCTAGTACTTTGCGGCGTTGCGGGTGTTCAATCACAATCAATTACTGTTGATCGTCAAATGAAACGTTATAGCGTTCCTCGTTTAGCATTTGTAAATAAATTAGATCGTCAAGGAGCAAATCCATTCAGAGTAAAAGATGCTTTACTTGAAAAATTAAAATTAAATGCATTCATGGCACAAATCCCAATCGGATTGGAAGATGGCCACAAAGGCGTTGTCGACTTAATCACAATGAAAGCATTTGTTTTTGAAGGTGCTAATGGTGAGATCATAAATGAAATCCCAGTTCCAGCTGACTTGTTAGAGTCAGCTCAAGAACACAGAAAAATCTTAATTGAAAAATGCGCAGATGTTGATGATGCTATTGCTGAAAAATTCTTAATGGAAGAAGAGCCTACTATTGATGAACTTCATGCAGCTATCAGAAAAGGCGTAATCAGTCTTAAAATGTGCCCAGTATTCTGTGGATCAGCTTTCAAAAATAAAGGCGTTCAACTTTTGTTAGACGCAGTTTTAAAATACTTACCAACTCCAGCTGAGAAAAAAGAATTTGCTCTTGATTTAAATAAAAACGAAGAAAAATTAGAATTGGTTCCTGATTCAAATAAACCACTTTGCGCTTTAGCATTTAAACTTCAAGAAACTCAATTTGGACAATTAACTTACATGAGAGTTTACCAAGGTAAAATGAGCAAAGGTGATTTCATCACCAATACTTCTACCGGTAAAGCTGTAAAAGTACCAAGACTCGTTAGAATGCATTCAGATAAAATGGAAGATATTGAAACTTCTTTTTCAGGTGATATCGTAGCCGTATTTGGTATTGACTGCGCTTCTGGTGATACTTTCACTAAAGATGATTACAATGTATCAATGCAATCTATGCACGTCCCAGATGCAGTTATTTCTTTAGCGGTTTCTCCAAAAGATAAAGCTGGAGCAAATAATTTTTCTAAAGCTCTACAAAAATTTAGAAAAGAAGATCCAACTTTTAGAGTTCACAGAGATGAAGAGTCTGCTGAAACAATTATCTCTGGTATGGGCGAACTTCACTTAGAAGTATATATTGAGCGAATGAAACGTGAATTCAATTGTGAAGTTATTGCGGGTCAACCTCAAGTTGCATATAGAGAAACAATTGGTCAAGAAGCTGAGTACGATTATACTCATAAAAAACAAACTGGAGGTTCGGGTCAATTTGCGAAAACAATTGGTAAAGTTGAACCTCTTCCATCTGATGCTACTGAAACTTTTGTATTTGAAAACAGAGTTGTGGGTGGACGTATCCCAAGAGAGTTTATTCCTGCTGTTGAAGAAGGTTTCCGTGAACAATGTGCTAAGGGCCCATTAATAGGTTTCCCAATTGTAGGTATTAAAGTGTACTTGGATGACGGTTCTTACCACGATGTGGATTCATCTTATATGGCCTTCAAAATTTGCGCGATGGCAGCAATGAGACAAGCCTATGAAAGAGCAAAACCTTCTGTTCTAGAACCTCTTATGAAACTTGAAACCTCTGTACCAGAAGAGTACCAAGGTCCAGCTACTGGTCAAATCAACCAACGTCGTGGTATCATCTTAGGTACTGATTCAAACGAAGGTTATGCGATTATTACTGCAGAAGTTCCACTTTCTGAAATGTTTGGCTACTCCACTGACCTTCGCTCAGCAACTAAAGGTAAAGGTGAGTTCTCAATGGAATTCTCAAGATACTCTGTTGCTCCTCGAAATGTTCAAGAAGAGTTAGCTAAAAAATACCAAGAAAAACGTGCTAAAGAAAATAGCTAGTAAATTTTAGATCTTAACGTATAGCATTAATTCAAAACTCCCACGACAAACCACGTGGGAGTTTTTTTTTGCCTACCTTTTTGCAAAAAATTGATTAAAATATATATAATGTTTAGTTTAGCAATTTTAATTATATTTGTATTATTCACTTCTTTTATGTGTTCACTTTTTGAAGCTGTACTTTTAACAGTTCAACCTGCATGGATTGCTGTTAAACTTCAACAAGGTCGAAGTTACGCCGTCTTGTTACAAAAACATAAAGACAATATGAATAAAGCTATTAGTGGTATTTTAACTGTTAATACTTTTTCCCATACAATGGGTGCATCTATTATTGGTTCTAAAATTCATGAAATGTACGGCGAAGCTTACATCACCGTTTTTTCTGTTATTTTTACTATCATGATATTACTTTTCACCGAAATCTTACCAAAAACACTTGGCTCTTCTAATTGGAAATTATTTGCTCCAATTTCTGCATATGGAATTCAATTAATGATTTGGTCCCTCTACCCAATAGTTTTAATTTCAGAAAAAATTGGCAAAGTGATCCGCTCCGAAGAGGAACAACCTTCAGTGACCAGAGAAGAAATGATTATGCAAGCCGAAATTGGAGTTCAAGAAGGTGCAATTTTAAGAAACGAAAGCACTGTTATAAAAAATCTTTTAATGCTCGATAATATATATGTATCAGATATTATGACTCCAAGAAGTGTAATGTTTGCCTTAGAAAGCACAATGACCGTTGAAGAAGTGGGAGTAAAATATAAACCCCTACGATTTTCCCGTATTCCAGTTCATTTAGGTGGACTAGATCATATCATAGGAATGACCCATAGGTATAAAATTTTAGAAGCTCTTATGCATGATCAGGATAAAATCACAATTGGTGAACTCACACTTCCAATTCAAACCGTTTCAGAAAAAATGTCAGTTGCACAGGTTATTGATTTTTTTATCAAACAAAAAGAACATATTGCTCTGGCTGTAGATGAATATGGAATAATTACTGGATTAGTTTCTTTAGAAGATGCAGTTGAAACTCTACTAGGAGTTGAGATTGTTGATGAGTTCGATTCTGTCACAGATCTTCGTCAATATGCTTTAGATCAATGGCAGCAGCGTAAAAATCAACTCCGCAAATAAGTGCGTAAGATTAAGTCTGATCGCTTCGCGATTATATCAGACATAATCTTTCGCACTTATTTTCCTGTTGTTTCGGGATGATCTGCGATCTTCCCTTTGTGAGTGCGTAAGATTAAATCTGATCGCTTCGCGATTATATCAGACATAATCTTTTGCATTTTTCAACAAATAGAAAATTAACAAAAAAAGCCAACTATAAATAGTTGGCTTTTTTAATTTCTATATAATTAGAATTTAAGAACTTTTTTTATTTATTTTTATTATT
>SXSU01000011.1 GCA_005793345.1 Bdellovibrionales bacterium | reverse complement strand
GTCTGATATAATCGCGAAGCGATCAGACTTAATCATAAGCAGTTATTTGACTTTCATCATCAAATCACCAAGTGCTTGCATATAATTTAATGGATACAGTCCAATTTTATTAATCATTAATTCTTTATAGGCGGCAGTTTTGTTAACACCTTCAAATGTAATTAATCGATCTAAGGCATTGCACACTGATACCAACTTTGCTCCTGGATCAATGTCTTTTTCACGAAGTCCCATTGGAAAACCGGAACCATCAATTCTCTCTTCATGTTGCATGATTATTTTAATTACTTGATCATCAAAATGTTTTTTATCTTGAACAGCTTGTGCGCCTGCTCTCGGGTGGTTTTTATATTTTTCCATTTCTGTTTGAGAAAATTGAGAAAGGGGTTTGTTAAGAGTAAGTCCATTATGATAATGATCAAAATCGTGTAGCAAGCAGCCCAGAGTAATTAAATTGATTTGTTTAGGATCAAATCCTCCAACTTTTTTGCCAAGCATTGTCGAAAGAGTAGCAACTGTTACTCCATGGTGTGCAATATTTTGATCAACATTATCTATATTCATAAGAGCTTGAAAGGCTTCATCTTCAGATTGCAAAAATTGAGTGAATTTTTCAGCTGAGTTTTTAGCATCATTATAGGCTGCCAATGATGTTGGGTTTTCAAAAACCTCTTCAGCTTTACTTTGTTGAGATCCTTGAATAATTTCAGCTCTATTTTCAATTGTTTTACCTGATTTTTTATCATATGCCATTTCAATATTTCGTTCTAAATAAATTCGGTAATTTGACTCATCATCAGATTTTAAAAATAATTGTTTTAATTTTTTTTCTTTGAGTCGTTTTATTCTTGCTCCTTCAAATGAATCACCTTGGCGAACATATAGAATGTATTTTTCATTAACTCTGACATAGGCATTAAAATCAATTTTTTGATCTCCTCGTAAGGTACTGACACGAAATGGAATATATTCAATAAGATCTTGTTTTGGTATGTTCATATTTATTCTCTAGTAGTTATTTACTTGTTTGTTTTTATAATATGTTTATAATTTAAAAATAAAACAATGTAATTTTGAATAATACAAACTTTAGTTTGTATTATCAAAATACGGAGTGATTGAAAATCACCCCAAACAATTAATTAAACGCGCATGATTTTGTCTTATACTATTGCGAAGCAATCAGACTGAATCATAAGCAGTTTATATAAATATAATATATATTAAAACAGAAAAATATTTAACACCGAGTTTACATATATGGATAAAGAAATTTTAGAAGATTTTAAAAAAGAATCAAAAAATTTATTGAATGAAATGAAAGGTATTTTAGATTCCATTGAAGGTGATTTTGAAAAAGTACTTGAACTTGAACAATATGGTCAAACAGTTGATCGAATAATGGGTGGGGCCAAAAGTCTAGCTACCAACTTTGCTGAAGAGTTTCCAGCAGAGCATTTTATTCATCAACTTGGAGATTATGCAGCTCTTTGTAAGGCCGTTGGTTATAAAGCATCACAAATTAAAAATAATGAACAATTTTATAATATTTGTGTAGCTTTATTAATGGATGCAAGTGATATGCTTGATAAGATGTTGACTCAATTAGGCTCTACTAATGTTCTTTCAGTGAGTGGACTATTAAGTAAAACATTTTTAGATCGTTTAAAATGGGTTTCTAATCAATTTGGTGAAGAAGTTCGAGCAACGGTATCCACTCCGCAAAACTCAAAAGATAAAAAAATGAGTCAGACAGAAATTGATGACCTTCTTAAAAAATTGGGCTTATAGACTAGCTAGCTTTTTGAATTTTCATTTTCTCTTTATTTAAATTATAGAAGAATGAAAGATCATTAATCATATTAGACCAAAGCGGAGGGTTATGAGGCCATGCTTTAATTAATTTATTTGAACTCAGAATTACAGGTTTAGAACTTGAGTCGTTTTGGTTTTTCACTAGTTTTTTAATATCGATATTGAGCTTAAAATTTGAAATAATTAATTCTACTAATTTCATTTCATTGATTGGATGTAATGCTCCAACATGAAATAAACCGTTTAATGGAATTTGTTTTAAAATAATTTCGGTTAATAAATTGCTCATGTAAAAAGTTGTAACTCCTGAATAAATTTTTTCTGGCGAAAAGATTATATGATTTTCTATTTCTGAGTTTAAATTTACAAGCTTTGAAAAAATATTATTACTTAATTCTAATTCTTGTCCAATAAAATGACTTCGAAAAATTAAATCTTTTTTGTTTAGAGTTTCACCTAAAGCTTTTGCTCTTCCAATTATTTCGCTTGAATCAGGCGAAGAGCTCTCAGAGTAGGGCTGATTTCTTCCTTTAAAAATATCATCAGAGCTAAAATGGATAAATTGTGCTGATCGCCTTTTACACCAATCAGATATTCTTACAGGTAAAGTTCCATTGATTTCCGCTAAGTCTGCATTAGACATGAATTGATTTTTTTCTTTACGTGCACTTACGCAGTTAATGACAATATCTGGGTTTGTATTTTTGAAAACCATTTCAAGGGATCTATGATTTAACAAGTCTAAATTATCAATAACATATTGTGGATTATAGATATTGTATTTTATAATTTCGCGAACAGGTTTACGCACACTCACAAATACATGTGTGAAATGTTTTGATAATGTTTTATAAACTTGATGACCTAACATTCCTAAGCCACCAAAAATTAAAATTCTCATAAAATTATCTCATACTTTCTAACTTAAATATTTCTTTATCATAACATCTGTAGGGTTGATTCACATAGTCCAGCAGGACTTCTTATAAACTTTAGTTTCTAAAAAAACTTCCGATACTAGTATCCATGAGGCTTTCGTGTGTTTAAAAAGGGAGATTAAAATGGAAAAGAAATTTAAATTTAAAATTGTGCTTCTTATTTTAGGATTGTCACTTTCGTCAAGTTTGAGCTTTAGTATGAGTCAGCAACCATTGAGTACAACTAGTTCGGACTTTATACCAAGGCCAGTTGATCCAAGTGAATATGAAATATTTTTAAATAAAAATTCAGAAATTTATAAATTAGAAGGTAATTTGTTAGTGTATATTGCAACCTTGCCTAAATCTTCTGGGATTCGGATTTTAAAAGAAGATCCAATGTCTTATTTAGATTATAAAGATTCAACAGGTGTTGTAAAACGTAACAGCAGTGGATTTAATACTTCTATTTACTTGTTTCAAATTCCTGAATCAGTTAAAAAAAATTGGACATCAGATAAAATTAACCTCATAAATAAAACGTATGGTGGATTGTTTATTTCTTCAGTGGACGTTTCAGATTCTTTAGTTGGAGAACCTATAGCCCCATTAAAAGATTCTTCTCCAGGGAGTGGTTATCTTCAATATTATAATTTAGAAGGTAAGCCTAAATTTAATTATACAAAATCAATTACAAAAAGATTTGGTTCACAATTAAATAAAATTATTTTATGGGATGATTTAAAAGAAGAGGTCCGAGAAAAGTCTGAACGAATTTATAATGAACTCCATCGTTTTGCTGATCGCTCAAAGGAGTCTGAATATAAATTACTTTTTATTGAGCAAAATTTAGCAAATAAATACTCACTTGCGTATGAAAAAAATAATATCATTAGTCTATTTGGAGCATTTTCAATTGCAGTTAAAGCAACAGCTGTAAGGCATGATTTTGCAAACGTTCCTTGTGCCGAATTTATGTCCGAAGTTTTAAGACAGGCTTATGCTCGTTCAGGTTATGATCTTTTTGAAGATTTTAATTCTGCAAAAGGAAATAAACTAATTTGGAATCAAACAGCTTCAGTTGTTGGATTTTCAAAAGCTTTGGCAATAGCAGGATGGATTCCATGGGACGGATCAATTTATATACCACCAGTTGGGGCATTATTAATGAATGGTTCTGGAATTAGTCCTGGTCATACTTATATTGCCGCAGGAGATAATGGAGCTTGGATTGTTGATAATGGAGCTCCAAGGGGGAAAAATTTGAAGACAGTTTCAGGAAAAATAATAGGAAATCAATTTCAAACGGGTGTGTTTTTTTTACCTCCAGGTTTATTACCTTTAAAATGGGATCGATAAAATTTTCCTAAATTATAAATAAATAGAGCTGCCGGTCTAAAAAGTCGGTAGCAGAATAATCGAATTTGGGTGACTGGATCGACTTCCATCACTCCATAATCTTCTAAGTATTTAGAAACTTCACTCCATATTACATTCCAAACAATAGGCCCTACAGTCTTTCCTTCCATTGCTTCTTTGACATTTGCAAGTAAGATATTATGTTTAAGTCCATTGAGTCCTGTATGATTGTAACTTAGACCTACTTCTTGAAAACCTATTTTTTTATAGAGTGGCATAATATCATCTGTAGCGCAGATAACGATCCAATTCTTTTTAGTTTGAGCAACTGTAACAGCAATAAACTGTAATAGTGAAAAAAATAAATCACTTCGTCTAAAATCATTATGAGTACAAGCTCTCATAACTTCGACCATTTCATCTCTTCGAGGTAATGTTGTAGGCCAGGTAATAAATTTTTCTTGCTCCATTTGATCTTCAAATTTATTAAAAATTAATCTTGCACTTGCTATAACCTCTCCTTTAAATTTAGCCATGACAATCCGAGAACGAGCGTCATAGGAATCACCCATCTGATGAATTGATGTATCTTCTTTAACTTTATTTGCAGCTTTGTAAGCGTCAAGTCTCAATTGTAAAACCTTTTCATAATCTTCTTTAGACTTAACAAATGAATATTGAATGACAGTAGAGATTTCATTAATTTCAATTCCCTGTTGTCGAAGTTCTTCTAAATTTTTTACAGAACTAAATTGTATTAGGTATTGTTTTATCGCATTTTTTACTATGCGATCATTTTTATTGTATTGGACACCAACGGCTAAGACTTCTTTTCCATTTTCTAATTCAATTCGGATTGATTTTATCTCAAGTTTAATTTTTACCTGAGTGATCATAGGAAAATCCATCAGGCAGTCAATACTCATTGAAGGAACTAAAAATCTATTTCTTAAACTTGTATATAATTTTAAGCCTTCATTTGAAATATCTTTTACACGAAAGTAAATAAAGTCATTAAACTGAGCCGGATTAGATGCTACTGCAGTAGGAAAGTAATCTTCAGAGCATATCCAACGAGTTGAAGTTCTACGGTCCACTGATTCCATTCTCTCTTTAGGTCGAGGAGTAAGTCTTATATGTAAGAGTCGAAGACCTTTTTTATTTGTAACTTCATCAACAATTAACCCTGACAAATAAATTTTATGATGGCCATTATGAATTTCTAGATCAACATCAATACCTTTTGGAATTATTTCTGAATTTTCTTCAACTAATTCTACTCCAAGTGGGCTCATTCTCCAAATTCTTAATTTTAAATTTAATTTAAGACCATTGCTTGTTGATTTAACAATTGCATAATTCAAATGACCATCACGAATATCGATGGGAGTAATTTTATCATGTACAAGGTTTTCATTGTATTGCTCAGAATTAAATTGGCGAGAGTGGGTCATCCGGCCTCCAACTTTTCAAAATTTAAGGTAAAGTTATCTTTAAAAATTATTTTATTATTCTTTTTACTAACTGGTAATATATAAAGATCACCAATACTTTCAAAATCACGAATTTTTAAATTTAAGGATTCAATTGGTAGAGTAATAATTTCAATTCCAGGAAATATATTTTTAAGTGGTTCTACCATTTCAGGAGTCAGGATGATTTCTGCATCACTTAAATTATCTTGTAAAGTTTTGTTTTTTGTAAGCTCATCTATTCGAGATAATAAATTAATTGGTTTACCTATTGCAGAAATTTCAATATTAGAATCATATCCACTTAAATTTCCTACAATTGCTTCACCCGATGAAATCAATATATATCTTTTAATTTTTATATCTTGGGGTAAATCATCATTCATTTCTTTATTGATAAAACTAATCTCCACAGCACTTCTTACAACATTTACCAAGTTTTCAGGCTGGTTGTCTTGATCGTAGTATGAGAGTAATAGATCTCCAATTTTTCTCGGAATGCCATGAAATCTTTCAACTGCTGCAGTAGAAGATTTTAAATTTGGCAACAATGATTGTGAGACATATCCATCTAGATCTCCAACATTTTTTGTAAAACCACGAATATCAGAAAATAGACAAGTAATTTGTTGTTTTCGAGGACGAAGAATGACTTCAACAGAGTGGGGTACGGTCATTCTTTGCTCTTGTATGCAATAGGTTAATCGATTACAAATTTCTTTTGGTAAAAATGATTTTATTTGAGATGTAAATTCAAGATTCGTTTCAATGATTCTTCGTTGGGATTCTAAATTTCTTTGATTAGCTAAAAATAATTTTACTTCTGAAACTGTTTTTGTTTTAAGAAGCAAAATAAAAATAATCATAACGGCACTCGCGCTTCCCATCATTGCTGGACTTAATCCAGCTTCAATAAATAATGGCCAATCTAAATATAAAATAAAAGTAGAAAATAATATTGAAGCCAAAACTTGCAGTCGCAATATCATCACTGATATAAGAATAAAAGCAAACGAATATAAATAAGGAACTTTGGGATACCAGATAATTGTTTTAGTTTGGAAGTAGCAAAAAATTATGCAAGCGATTAAAGCAGGAACTTTATAGTATTTTTTATGAATCAAAAACTCTTTAGAATAAATTAAATAACCAATAGCTGACACAGCTGCCATACCAAATCGATAATTAAACCAAAGCGTTGAAGGGGAAAGACCCTCGATTCGATCTACTGTATAATAATGTAAAACATATGATATGAACGTTAGACTAAAAAATACTTTTATTCCTAAAATAAAATCATTTTTTTGGTTTTGCTCCCAAATAGATTCCCAATTTGTTCTTTTTAAAAAAAGATTGGGCATCAAAAATATAATTATTTTTTCTAATATATTCATACGATGATTTTATCGGATAAAAGTCTAATTACTTTAGTCTAAGGTGAAAAATTCAATTTTTTAAATTTATTAATAAAAAAAAGAATCGATAAAAAATTATTGTGTGATAAAAAGTAAATGAGTTCGACAATTTTTTTGGAGATTACTTTTTGAAATATTTTTGTGCGTTTTGTTTTGATGCTTTTGGTAATGGAACTGTTGGAAGTATAATATTATTTTTTTTATTTTTTGGTGGGAGAACAATGGCATCAACCATTGATTCGTCATAATACCCAAAACTTCTAGAATCCTTAAAGGGTGGTTTTTTTAATTCATTAAACAAAAGTAACTTATCTTTTGGAATTATTGTAACTCCTTTTTTATTTTTAGTTAATTTAGCAAATAGCGGATTCACATTTGCAATAAATTTGTCATCTCTATATTGACAATAAAGCTCATTGATAAGAAAATTATTATTTTTAAGTTTCAGACGATCACCGTCTCTACCATACACTTTTAAAATTTGAATTGGGTCCTTTGGGTTTTTATTTTTTAGTACCACAAAATCTGACTTATGAATTTTTAATTTACATTCGGTGAAATTTTTTTGAATTTTTAGAGTCTGTCCCTTTTTGTAAATTGGGAAAAGATCATTATTTTGAATTTCAATAAAACTTTCAGTTGGACATGCACCGAATGCCAGTTGTGCGATAATTGTAATATTAAAAATTAAAACTAATTTTAAAACCATAATTAGTATCTTAAGTTAGATTTATAGTATTGTTAAATAATAATTCGTAAATCAACAAACTAAAGTCTGGCTTGTAATATGGCCTTAGTTTAATAAAAACAATTTTTATTAAGCTGCTCTTTAAACAAATCTACTGTCCATGCAGAACCTATCATGTCTATAAAGGGGTGAAGTGATTTTAAGTAAGAATTATATGCTGAATAAGAAACTGGGTGAGCATAAAAAGGTGGTAATAACATATTACCTTCTTCTACTTTATTTCCAATTCCGTTATAAACAGCAATCTGAAGTCCTTCGTAATCACCAGCTTTATCACGCAAATCTAAAACAAATGAGTAGTTTGCAAAAGTTTTTTCAAGAGTATCAATAGTTATACTTTTTGCTGCAAGTGCAGTTTTCATTAATTTCCAATTAAGAGAATCAAAATTATCTGTTATTGAAACAAATCCAACTTTTTTCTCTATTTTTAATTTCAAAGGATCAGGATCAGTCCATACTTCTCCTTTTTCATTGGTTTTAAATTTAAAAAATTTTACTTGATAATTACTAACATTAAAATCATAAGCAATTCTTGGAATCCACATGCGAATGACATTTTTAAGTGGAGTTGAGCTATTTTCATAATAAACCATTAATTGTGTTTTTAAGTAGGTTAAATTTTTAGAATTGCAAATAGCTACTTCTTTTGAATACGTTGTTGCTGTGGTTGGAGCTGTTACTCGACTTGAGCTATCTGTAGTTCCAGATTCAGTATTTCCATCATTAGAGTTTGATGAACCAGAGCTAAGACTCGGTGAAGAAATTGTTTTTGTCAGTAAATTATTTGAACATCCTGTTAATCCTAAACTCGCAGCAAACAAT
Source organism: Bdellovibrionales bacterium (assembly GCA_005793345.1). Lineage (GTDB taxonomy): Bacteria > Bdellovibrionota > Bdellovibrionia > Bdellovibrionales > Bdellovibrionaceae > SXSU01. The sequence continues at coordinate 24,142 of SXSU01000011.1, read as the reverse complement.
AGTGAACTTAATTTTTTAGAATAATGGGTTTTCATGCAAACCACCTTTCTATATTCATATATTAAATGTGTAGTGCAAATATAACACCACAACTCATTCTCAAAAAGTTACGTTTATAAGTAATATAATCGTGATTGAATCAAGTGTTTCAAAATGAAATATGTAAAACTAACTAACTGCTCATGATTAAATCTGATCAGCTTGCGCTGATTGTATCAGACATAATCACGAGCAGTTATTCTCTTGTTTGATGGGGGTGATTTTCTATAAATTTAAAATATGTTTTGAATTGAGACAGTGATGCCATTAATTGTATCTTACAAGACTTTTAGACACTCATTATTTAATGTCGTAAAATATATTTTTAAATCTTTTAGTAATATTTTCGCATAATTAAAAGTAAACTCAATAGCTGGTATGAGAATTGATAGTAAATCTTGTAGGAGATACTATGAATTTGAATAAAACATATAGAAAAATTATATTAAGTTTTCCACTTGTTTTAACAAGTTTATTACTTTTATTTATAGGTGTAGGTTGTGCAAAAAAATCATCGAATAAAAATCCTGTTGTAGCGGCAACACCTATTCCCACTGACTCTCCTTATGTAGATGCGACAATTCCTGGAGCACCTGGTTCTGTTGATAGTGTTTATAGTGGTGCAACTTATTCAAAAGGAGCAACTACAGATTTTCATATCGTGAACGATGATGAGTTTAATATTTTTGTAGCAACTCATCCAGTTGAGCCAGAAAATGTAGTAATTAATATCGATCTTAAAGAAGTTCCCACTCGTGGAGCTTTTGCGGGAACAGTAAAAATTCATTATCAAAGCAGCGGTAAGGATTATGAAGCTCAATTAAAATCAGGAACTAAATCATATGATGGAAAAGATTATTTTATGTATAATAAATTTTTTACTCATAATGGGAAAAAAGTTTTTACAGGTTTATTTGAAGATACAGTTGGTGCTATTGCACTTGTATTTGATAACACAGTAGATTTAGGAGATGGAGCAGGACCTTCTCAACTGAGTGGATCTGTTTGGTATAAAAATTATACTAAAGCTATGGCAACCTATGATGCTGGAGCAGGTTGGTCTGTTGTGCTCCCTTGTTGGTTTCGAACAATAGGCCCCTATGATTGTAGAAATAATATTGTGATGAATAAAACTGGAATTGTACCTGATTCAAATGGATATCGAAAGTTAGGTACATTCTCAAATGTAAACAGAATTAAAGCTCTCAATCTTCTGACAGAATAGCTGTTAGATTAATGATATGAGAGGAGGAATTATGAATATTGCTAAGAAAATTTTTTTAAACAAAAACATGTCGCAGATAATGACAATGTTCATGTCATTATTTTTTATTTTTGTTGTTGCAGCATGTGGAAATTCTTCAAGTAATAAAAAAGGGAACCGTGTCGTCGCACCAGTTCTTCCACTGAGCGTGGCTGCCGGTTGTCAAGGATGTCTTATGAATCAGGGGCAGATTGGCTTTATTGCAACTACAGATTCTAATAATGGGAGTAAAAGTTTTTACTTGGGTTTAGATTTATATGGCGATGTTGCGAGAGCGAATTTTAATGACCCAAAAATTCCTTTAATATATTCTGGTATTGTTCAGGCAAAGGGAGTTTTAAAAGTTCAATATGCAGAAACGTATTTATGTAATATTATGCCCGGTGATTATATTGTTTCTACTGTTACGGCTGGAACTTGGCAGGGAGGAATTATGTCTGGTTTAAGATTACAAGCTCATTCTTTACAAACTGGGCAATTGCTCTTGCTGACTTTTATTCAAGGAGTAATAAATAATCCCACAAGTTTAAATGGTGTGATGAGAGGTGAAGTGAATAGACTTATAGGATCTATTCGTATTGATTCTTTGAATGGACAAGTGTGTTTAGGATCTACAGCTTTACCGATCGAACTTTATTAAATAATAAAAAAGAAAATTACAGTGCAAGATTTTGTTTGTTATAGTTGAGATGCAATTAGATTTTATCATTAAAAGTTGGAGATAAAGGATGGCATTGGTCAACGGTTGATTTTAAATGTGAAGCAGATACAGAAGTATAAATCTGTGTGGTTTTAATACTTGTATGTCCCAAAAGTAATTGGATTGACCTTAAGTCAGCGCCACCATCAAGCAAGGCTGTTGCGCAGCCATGTCTAAATTGATGGGGTGAAATTGCTTTTTCAAAACCAGCTGATTTTGACCAATCAACCAACCATCTCCAAATATCAACACGTGATGGACGATGGCCTCGATCATTTACGATTAAATAATTTGTATCAGTTGGAGAATGAGAATTTGGTTTATAAATTAAAGCTCGAACATTTGTAATGTAATCCTTTAACGAATCAACTAAAAAATCATTAAGTGGCACAAGTCTTTCTTTTCCACCCTTTCCGAGAACCTTTATATATTTTTCAATTTCATAAATATCGGATAAATTTAATTGAATTAATTCAGTTACACGGCAGCCTAATCCATACAAGAGTGCTAAAGTTAACTGATTTCGTTTAGTAAAGTAATTATCTTTATCTGTGCAAGAGGCATAGAGTGCTTTGAACTGCTCAATTGAAATTGGTTTTGGAAGGCTTGTTTTTACTCGTGGTTGTTTCAATTCTTTTAGCTCAGGACATTTGACATCATGGTTTTCGCAAAACTTCATATAAGTTCTAACACTACTAATGAGTCTTGCTTGAGATCTAGGAGAAAGTTTTTTCTTTTTTAAAAAATCAAATAACTGAGAAGTTTTTTGTTCAGTTTGAATAAACTCAGAATATAGTTCTAAATCATGACGATAAGCAAGAACTGTATTTAAAGATCTGCCGCGGATATTTTGTAATTCTTCAAAAAACTCTGACCATAAAGGTAATAGCATTTGAAAATTCTGAAGCAAGTTTGTGAAATGTTCAACAGTTAAAACAATTAAAAGAAGCGATGCGCGAAAGAATAATCCTTCATAACAATAGACTTTGAAGAATTGACTCAGTAAACATCAATATTATGATTAAATATAAAAAATTTCAAAAAATTCGTTTAGGCGTTAACATTGATCATATAGCAACACTTCGTCAAGTAAGAGGGGATACAACACCGTATCCTAATATTCATAAATTTGCAATTCTGGCTATGAAATCTGGAGCCGAACAAATTACAATACACTTAAGAGAAGATCGTCGTCATATCCAATTAAAAGATTTAATAATGTTATCAAAAGATAAAAAAGTTAAAATTAATTTAGAAATGGCAGCGACGGACGAGATGTTTGAACTTGCGTTAAAATATAAACCAGCTTGGGTTTGTCTGGTTCCTGAAAAGCGCCAAGAGCTTACAACTGAGGGAGGCTTAAATGTATCCACAGTAGAATCGCAATTGCAAAAATGGATTCCTCGATTACATAAGAAAAATATAAAAGTATCACTTTTTATTGCACCTCAAGCAGAAATGATTGAGCTGACTAAAACTTTAAATGCTGATGCAGTTGAATTTCATACTGGACATTGGGTAAGTGAAGTTTCTAAAATAAAAAAACAAAAATTTTGGAAAGAACTATACAATGGAGCAATTTTAGCAAACGAATTAAAATTGAATGTGCATGCTGGGCATGGTCTTGATTATGAACACGCAGCTATAATTAAAACACTTCCTTATCTGCAAGAATTAAATATTGGTCACTCTCTAATTTGCTATAGTATTGAACTTGGCATAAAGAAAGCAATTCAAAAGATGTGTCAAATTTTGAAATAACTACTCATGATTAAGTCTGATCGCTTGCGCGATTATATCAGACATAATCACGAGCAGTTATTTTCTTGTTTGCTGGGGGTGATTTATGAATCACCCCGTATTATGAAAATCCAAACTAAAGTTTGTATTTTCATAATTACTACTAATGATTAATTCTGATTGCTTCGCAATTAAATCATTAAACAATTAATTTAAAACTTTAAAATTAGACGTAAATCCATATTTGAATAAAGCAAAGTTTGTTTTCCAATATTTTTTGTATTTGAATTTGAATCATTATGGCTGTATTTATAAGTTTGATATTGACCATACCAATACCATCCATATGCTAAATTAGAGTTAAAATGATACTGCAATCCCAAAGAGCCATCAAATAAAAGAGGTTGAGTAAGAGTAATATTACGAGTTGCAAAGACATGACCGTATCTAAAGAAAACTTCAGTATTTATTTTATTGTTTAATTGATAATCTAAAAAACCACCTAAGTTTAAGACTGAAATATTAGTATATTCAATTTCAGCAGTATTCATTTCAGTTAATGAAAGGATTGGTGCTTGATGATATAAGAACCCTGAGGCTATTCCATATTCAATTTTACGTCCCAAAAATACTTTATTATTAGATGATAACTTGGATTTAAAGTCTAATGAATATGTTTTCCAATTAAAGTTATGATTTTTAACTTTTAGTGTTTCACCTGAATTTATATATCCAGGTGCTTGCTTAAAATTGAAAAGTAGAAAGAAATCTGAATTCCATTTATATTTATACTCCAAAAAAGTAGAAGGACCTCTAAAGGATTTAAAATTTAAAGGTGAAATTGAGCTTTGGCTTTGATTATAATAAAAATAAGTTAATCCTATCCCTAAGGTAACTTGATGTATAATTATTTTTGAATTGGAATCTTGCAACTTTGTTTGAGCCGCAGAGATAAGAGTAACAAAAATTAATTTAAAAATAAGAATGAATTTAAGTTTTATATTTAATTTCAATTTTCAAAATCCTTTTAAGTTTTTTTTTAAGTATAAAAAAATAATTTTAAATAATTTAAACAAGGTTTTGTAAAACTGTTTATTTAAAACTTAAAAATGAAAAATCAGAATTTCCAGCTTGTCCACTTGCTCCGAAAACTAAAAAAGTTCCATTGTCTTGATGATCCATAAAGATAATATTTTCATTGTTAAAAAATAAGCCAAAATTGGCTTGAAATTTTCCTGTATTATAAAAAGTATTATCATAAGTTCCATCAGAATTTAAACGAATAAATATTCCTAATGGAGGAGAAGTACTACTATTGTTTTTGCTTACAATTCCACTAAATAAAATTTTACTATTTTCTTCAGTTGAATACACTGCTTTGTAAGTCACTGATGACAATCCTAAATCAATTATTTTTAATCCAGTATCATTAAAACTAGTATCCCTGCTTCCATCTTGGTTATAACGAATAATTATGAATCCATTATTGTTTCCATAATTAGAATCCCCAATTAATACTATTTTTCCATCAGTTTGTACGTGTACTGATTTTACAATATCATTAGAATTGGATGAGAGCTGGGTTGTAATATATCCAATTGAATTAAAAGATAAATCAAGATGACCATCAGAATTTAATCTAGCAAGTATTATATTTGATAATCCAGTTGAAGATGGGGTTATACCTGCTAAAAGAATTTTTCCATCATTTTGAATCATAATATGTTGTAAAGTAACATTTTTTTCATTTCCATCAAATTGTAATTCCACAATGCCTGTTGAGTTAAAGCTATTATCTAAAATACCATTTGAATAGTATCTATAGATCAAAAATTTTGGTCCATAGCTTCCTGCTAAAATAATTTTATCATCCTTTTGAACAGAAATATGTGATGTCGAACTTATAAAATTTGTTAAAATTTTTCCAGTTGAGTTAAAACTTAAATCAAGGTTCCCATCTGGATTAAGACGGACAAGGCTTAAAACATCTTGATACATTTTTACCTTTGTAAGACCTGCTACCAATAATTTTTCATCATTTTGTTGAGCACTTGAAGTTGCAATATCAAATGAATTCGTTCCTAGGTCTAAAACTACTTTTCCATTTGAGTTAAATGTTTCATCAAGGTTACCATCGGGGTTAAATCTTGCAATTGCAAAGTCTTCATTACCAGATTGATTTGTACTACCAAATATTATAAGTTTTCCATTTGTTTGTGTCAGATTACCATAAGGTACATCATTTGAATCAACACCTCCAATATTTGTAAGAACTTTACCATTTGTGCCAAAGGAAGTGTCAAGACTACCATTTGTATTTAATCGAATGGTTGCAATATTTGTTGGGACATCATAAGTAAAATTAGGGTTCAAATTATTAATTGGCTGAGCATATCCTGTTAATATAAATTTTCCATCAGGTTGTAAAACTAGTCCTGATGCGCCACTTCTATTATCAATATTAATACTTACAAATCCAGAAGAATTAAAATTTGAATCAAGAGAGCCTGTTACTTTATTAAACTGAGCGAGAAAAAAATTACTTTTACCTGTATTATTAAAATAATCCTGTCCTGCCCATAAAAGATTTTCATCAGTTTTCAAATAAACTTTACCGGAAGTAGGATTACTACCAACACTTTGTATTTGAATTCCATTTATTCCAAATGACGAATCCAAACTGCCATCAGGATTAAATCTAATCATTGTAATTTTTTGTAATGACGATACTAAGGTAGTACCAGCAAGAATTATTTTATCAGTTTCTTGTAATACAACACTTGAACTGTCATCATAATTGTTTAAGTCTACAATTGCTGAACCAGGTAATTGTCCACTTGGATTAAATGATGAATCAATTGTTCCATTGCTATTAAAACGGATAATTGCAAAATTTTTATTTCCATTTATTCCATCAACATTTCCTACTAGTATTATTTTTCCATCTAAATTTTGAATTGTTATATTTTTTGTAATATCAAAATTTGAACCTAAATGAGTTCTAATTATTCCAGGAATAGTTCCTGTCTTATTAAAATTTTCATCTAAGATCCCATTTGATTTTAATCGAAGCAACAAAAAATCATAATCGTAAAATTCAGGAGATTTTCCAGTTGAAGAACCTGCTATTAAAATTTTCCCATCATTTTGTAATACTAAATTTGCGACGATGATATCACTTTTATAGCCCATACCAATTGTAGTATATCCAATCTTATTAAAAGAACCATCTAGAGTTCCATTTGTATTGTAACGTACAATAACTATATGAGAGCCATCAATATCATGACTAATCTTTCCCGCAACAACAATTTTTCCATCGCTTTGTAGTGCCATTGCAATTGGTAAATCTAGTCCTGTTGTAAATTTTGTATATACTTTTCCTGTTGAATTGAATGTTGTATCTAGTGTTGAATCTGAGTTTAATCGGATGAGAGAAAAAGCACTAATTGCACATTGCCAAGCGTCTCGGCAAGATTTAGCTAAGATTACAATTTTTCCATCTGGTTGAACTAATACTGATTGGCCAAAATCCTTTGAATACCTCTCATTAAATTTTATATTTTTGAATTGCATTGAATTTAAAACTGTAATTTGTAAAATTGTATCTATAGATCCACTTGGACTATTCTGGGTAATAGTGTAGTTTGTTGCTGAAAGTATATTTTGAGGAGTTCCAGAAATTCTACCTATTGTAGTATCAAAAAATAATCCATCAGGTAAAGCAGGAGTAATCGAATAACTAAATGGCCCAGTCGATATCGTTTTGGGATCATTAAAGCTAATTTCTTGACCACTTAAATAAATTGCAGGATTTTTTTCGTAACAAAAAAGTCCGCATTTTGTATCGATTAAGTAAGGTTGTTTTGGATCATAAGGTACTTCAGAGTAATTATCAGGTTGAGCTGCTCTTTGACCTCCTCGCAAGGATTGCTCCTGGCAACTAGTTAAACACAAAGTAATGAATGTAATTAAAATAATATTAATGCAGTAAAAAAAATTTTTTCCCATAATTTTATTTTTCAAGATTTTGATGTTACAGTGCCAAGTAAGGGTCTTTCATTGGGTGGGGGAAGTGGTGTGAGTTGTGGTTTTGGTGGAACAATTTTAAAACTTAATTTTTGTTCACCATTTACATAATCAACAAAAACTTCGCCTCCTAATTTAAGTTGACCAAATAGTATTTCATCTACCAAGGGTTTTTTAATAAAGTCTTCAATCGCCCGTCCCATGGGACGTGCACCATAAGCTTTGTCATAACCTTTTTTCACTAACCAATTTTTTGCTGACTCGCTAACAACTAAAGTAATATTTTTCGGAATGAGTAATAAACTCAATTCATGTAAAAACTTTTCTACCACTTGAAGTATGATAGGTTGATTTAAATCTTTGAAAGCAATTATTGCATCTAAGCGATTTAGAAACTCGGGAGAAAAAACATTTTTGATAGCCTGTAAACTTATTCCTGAGCGGTCTTCTTGCGCAAGACCAATTCTTCCTTTGGCCATATCCATGGCTCCAGCGTTGGTGGTCATAATTAAAATAACATGTCTCATATCAGAAGTGCGACCGTGGGAATCCGTTAGTCTTCCGCCATCCATGACTTGTAATAATATAGGCCAGATGTCTGGATGTGCTTTTTCGATTTCATCTATTAATAAAACAGCGTGGGGAGATTTATTTACAGCTTCAGTGAGTAGACCACCTTCTTCAAATCCCACATACCCTGGAGGTGCGCCAATGAGCCTTGCAATGGCGTGCTTTTCCATATACTCACTCATATCAAATCTATGAAGGGCGATTCCCAATAAGTTTGACAATTGTTTAGAAACTTCGGTTTTACCTACACCTGTTGGACCACTAAATAAAAAACTTCCAATGGGTTTGTTTTCACGAGCTAGACCTGACCGAGAAAGTTTAATAGCACTGACTAATGTATCAATAGCTTCTTCTTGTCCAAATATAACGGCCTTCATTTGTTTATCTAAATCTTTAAGTTGATCTAAATCACCCAAAGAAATTGTGCCCACCGGAATTTGTGTGATGCTAGCAATTACTTTTTCAATGATTTTCTCATCAATCAAACGTTGAGGAGAAAGTTCTGGATGCAACTGAATTCGTGCCCCTGATTCATCTAAAAGATCAATAGCTTTATCTGGAAGTTGTTTGCCATGAATATATTTAGCAGAAAGTTGTGCGGCAGCATCGAGGGCTTCATCACTAAATTTTACATTGTGAAATTTTTCATAATGAGGTCTTAAGCCCTTTAAAATTTCTATAGTATCTGCAATTGAAGGTTCACTCACATCGATGCGTTGAAATCTACGATTAAGTGCGTGGTCTTTTTCAAAATGTTGACGGTATTCTTTATGAGTTGTAGTGCCCATACAACTTAATCTTCCATCAGATAGTAATGGCTTTAATAAATTTGCGGCATCCATAGTGCCACCTTGAGTTGCTCCTGCACCAATTAAAGTATGTATTTCATCAATCATCAAAACAGGATGATTTTTTTTCTCAAGTTCTTTTAATAGATTTTTAAGTTTTGCTTCAAAGTCTCCACGAAACTTAGTTCCGGCAAGTAGGCTTCCCATGTCAAGAGAAAATATTTCTGCATTTTTTAAATTATCAGGTACTTCGCCACTTACAATTCGTTGAGCAATACCTTCAGCAATTGCTGTTTTGCCAACTCCAGGTTCGCCCACAAATAAAGGATTATTTTTTTGTCTTCGTGATAAAACTTGTAAAGCTCTTTCGATAACATCTATCCTGCCAATGACAGGGTCGGTAATTCCCTTTGAAACTTTCTCGTTAAGGTTAATACAACATTCTTCTAAAATTTTTGCACCTGCAGAGGATTCTTCACTAGCGCTACCTGGTTGTTGACCCGAAACTGAGGATGGAGATGTTGAAGAGTTTTGAATACCTTCAGTAGAGAACCCGCGACCATGGGAAAAATATTGAATGACATCAAATTGGCGAATACCTTCTTGTGATAAAATATAAACAGCAGGGGATTGGCTCTCATGAAAAAGTGCAATGAGCACATGGGCTTCGGTCACTTCTTTTTTGCCAGAACTTTGAACTTGCATGGCAGCACGCTGAAGTATGCGATGAGTAGCTAAAGTAAATTCAGGCATCCATTGTTCTTGTCTGCCAACTTGATCTAATTGAGCTTTTTTAATTTTAGGAGATTTTTTAATTTCAGCTTCAAGTGTTTTTTTCATGCGTTGAACATTTCCACCACAGGCTTCAAGAATTTCAACGATAACAGGAGACTTAGTGAAAGTTAAAAGAATGTGCTCGCAAGTGACATATTCGTGTCGATTTTGTTTCGCAAGTTCTGCGGCTTCAGCAAGAAATCGCTCTAGTTCTCTTGATAACATCATTCAGCCTCCATGATAGTTTTTAAGGGGTATTGATTTTTTTGAGAGAGTTGATTGACCTGATGAACCTTCATCTCGGCTATCTCAAAAGTATATACACCTGCAACACCCGATCCTTGGGTGTGTACGTTCATCATAATATGTTGTGCTTCCTCAGGAGATTTTTGAAAAAAACTCTCTAATACAAAGAGGACAAAATCCATAGGAGTAAAATCATCATTTAGTAAGATGACTTTATACTTTTTTGGAACTTCCACTTTGTGGAGTATTTCAGTATCTGACTGTGGAGAATAAGACATATCTAGGTTTAGGATAGGGAATAGAATTGTTCTGGTCTATACTCGATGAGTTATGAATGTGAGGTCTAGTTTGTGATTTAATTTATTGCAATCATTATTAAAAAATTAATAAAATAATAACTGCATATGATTAAGTCTGGTTTTTTTGCGAGTAAATCAGTGATAATCATACGCAGTTTTTATTTGTTTGTTTGGAGTGATTTATGAATCACCCTTTATTATTAAAACTAAGAAAATTATTCTTTAAAAAAAACAATAGGATTTAACATGTATAATAAAATCTGTCTTTATTTAAAAATTAATAATAATCAAAAAGGTTTTTCTTTAGTTGAATTAATGATTGTTGTATCTATCATAGGTATTTTGGCGTCAATTGCTGTCCCTCAATTTCAAAAATTTATTTTCAAAGCTCGACAAACTGAAGCTAAAGCCGGATTGAGTTCAATATATAGTGCTGAAAAAGCATTTTTTGGAGAATGGTCTCAATACGATGTAAGATTTGAAGTTATTGGTTATCGTCCAGAAGGAAATTTATATTATCGTTTAGGATTTTCTGGTGATATAAGTGATACTACAACTTCAACGAACTACAAAAATGGCGGAGGAGCAGCACCTACTGAGGAAATTAATAAACTCATTGATACTAACAGTTATTGTGCGACTGTAAATCCTTCTCCTTGTCGAGTAATGTCTAGTGCTGACGGTGTTACAGAGCTTCCTGCGGAAGCTCTTGTTGCAAATTCAACCACGGAACAATCAACTTTTGTGGCAGCTGCTCTTGCAAGTGGATTAAATCCTTCTGATTCATCAGGAACAGACACATGGACCATAGATTATAATAAATCAATTAAAAATGGTTTACCTGAGAGTTCAAAAACTGATGAATCAAAATCTGAAGAATAATTATTGGTGATTTCCAATCTCCCTTTAAAAAGTATTTCCTAGTTTTAAGTCCTAAAAAGATCGAGATATCGACTTCAGATGTGTTGGACATTTGACTCGGTAATCTTCATTCATTTTAATTATATAAGAAGAGGAATATATGTTTTCTAACACCACAAAAGTATTAGGACTGGATATTGGATCTAACACAATTAAAATTGCGGAGCTTAGTATATCCAAAAAAGGAATGGTGTTAGAAGGATTTGCTACTGTTCCAACACCTTATGAATCAGTATCAAATGGATATTTATCAAATGTGAGTTCAGTTTCTGAATCATTAAGAAATATATTAACCGATTTAAATACTAAAACAAAATCTACTGTTACTGGGATGGCAGCAAGTTCTGTAATCATTAAAAAAATAACTATTCCACGAGTGGAAAATAAAGTTTTACAAGAAACAATAAGATTTGAAGCCGAACAGTATATTCCCTTTGATCTCAATTCAGTAGCATTATCTTTTGTTCCTCTTAATGTAAACTCATCCAATGAAACAATGGATGTATTAATTGTTGCCGCACAAAATGAAGTGATACTGCAATATATGGAAGCAGTTGCGTCTTCAGGTATGCAATGTTCAATTATGGATGTGAATAGTTTTGCTTTAGCTAATTGTTTTGAACTCAATTACGGAATTTTAAAAGGTGAAGCTATTGGACTCTTAAACTTTGGTCATGAAGTTACTAATTTTGTAGTGATATATGATGGTGAAGTTATTTTTAGCAGAGATTTGAGTCTTGGAGGATTAAATTTTACTTCTGAAATCTCACGTTCTATGGGAATTACTCAATCAGAGGCTGAGTCTTTTAAAATTAGTGCTGTTTCAGGAATGGCAGTTCCCGATGAAGTTCATTCTATCATGAGTTCTGAGAATGAAAGATTTGTCGAAGAATTAAAAAACAGTCACGATTTTTTTATTGCATCGAATCCAGAACGAAAAGTAGATCGATTTTATTTTTCAGGTGGGACTTCGCTTAATTTACAACTCATAGAAAAAATAGCACAAAATTTACAAACACCATTTGAAAAATTTGATCCATTTAAAAAGATAAAAGTAGACTCAAAAAAAATAAATTTAAACTATGCTTCACAAATTTCTACGTTTTCACCGATTGCAATTGGATTGGCTTCAAGAGGTAAGGTGAAACCATGATTAAGATTAATCTACTTAAAGTCAGCCAAGAAAAAAATTCAGTTAAGTCAGATAATAAAGATGCTCCTTTAAAAGATAAAATTAATTCTTTTCTAAGTAATTTGAAAAATAAAAACGATGATGAAAGTGAAAATAGTTTTGAGGAACCAGTAAGTAATGTTGAGGTGTTTTTAAAATTTATAATAATAGTTTCTGGACTTGTTGGTCTTTACTATTATGAACAAGAACGTATCCCTCAATTAGAGGATAAGCTTCATACCCATCAAAAAAACTTACAAGAGTTAAAATCTTTTAATGGTCAATCAGAAGAAATTGTCGCAGAAATAAAAAAAATGAAAGATAATAAAATTTCAATAGAAAAGCAAATTGAATCAATAGGAGGCCTCTCAAAACTAAGAATGAGATATATAAAAGCGATGGATATTTTACAGCAAAATATTCCAGAGAAAATGTGGTTCACTGGAATTAAAACCGATCAAATTGGTTTAATTATTGATGGTATAGCATTTTCAGAAGCAGAAATTTCTACTTATATAGATCTTATAGGAAAAAGTGTTCATTTTGCGGATGTATTATTATTAGAGTCTACTGATGATTTGCGAGAAGATTCCCAAGGTAAAAGATTGCGTAAATTTCGAATTAATGCAAAATTGGAGAAAGAATAAAATGAGTTCAAGTCAATCAATTGTTGGTTCTTTCTTATCTCAGATATCTTTTCCCGTTGCATTTATTTTAAATGCCCTTTTAACTGGTTATTACTATTCTAACATATATAATGATGGCACACTCATTGAAAAACAAATCAAAGAAACTTCTAAATTAGAAAATCAAGAGCAAAAGAAAAAAAAAGAAACTGAAAAATTACTAGCAGAGCAAGAAGTTCTTAAGCAAGAAGTTGGTTTATTGGCTGGTCAATTTAAAGATATTTCTTCACAACTTCCATTGTCATTAAAAACTCAAGAAGTAATAGATACTATTAATAAACTTGCAAAGAATTCTGGTTGTCGAGTGGTATCAATAAAACCTGAACGTACTGAGATAAAAGAGCTGTATGAAGAAATTCCAATTCGAGTTGAATTAAATGGTCAGTTCTCTAGTTTAGTAATGTTTATGTATTATATCGCAAGTCTTGAAAGAGTGACCGATTTAGATGGCTTGCAGTTAATGAATGAAGCTCAAAATTATACTGGTAATTTAAAAATGAGTACAACAATTGTGAGTTTTAAATATAGACCTCCAGAAATAAAAGAATCAGATAATTTTAAAATTCAAAATAAATCAAAAGTTAAATCTAAAACTAAAAGCAAACCTAAGGGTAAAGTGGAGTCAACTTGAAGTTTAAATTAATAGTAACTGCATTAACTTTTTTAGTTTTGAAAACTCTTGAGGGAGTTGCTGGTGCAGAAAATATTCCAGGACCAGCAGACTTATCTTCATTACCTCCCGAAGTACAGCAAGAGTCTACACAAGGAATTTCCACAGTTCCTACTAATGCATTAATTGGTCCCGATGCAACACAAGTGATAAATAGTACACCAGGATATGTTTATGATCCAGTTGGAAAACGTGATCCCTTTCGACCTTTCCGAGATGCTAAAATTGGTATTGGTTCTTTAGTTGGATATAGTAAAGGTCGAACACTTGAGCCTCTTGAATTATTTGATGTTAAATCACTTCAAGTTGTTGCGATAGTGTGGGGAATAAAAAAACCAAAAGCATTAGTTCAAGATCCAGAAAAAAAAGTTCATACTGTTTTTAAAGGAATGAGAATAGGAAAAAATGACGGTGTTGTTGCTGAAATTAGAGAAGGCGAAGTCGTTGTTGTAGAAGTATTTGATTACAATGGTAAAGCAACTAAAGAATCTTTTGTTTTGCCAATTAAAAAATAAATAAGGACAGGAAAGCCAAATGAAAAAACAAATTCAGCTTCTGCTTATATTACTAAGTTTATGTGCTTATATTGGATGTGCCACTAGCCAAGAAGAAGATCCTTTTTCTGAAGAAGAAGAAACGGTAACCGAACAACAAGATAGTAATTCTGAAAATTTAGATAATTCAGATAACTCAGATAATTCAGATACCAACTCTTCAGCCGATGACTTTGCACAAGGTGAAGAAGAAATTATGTCTGATTCAAAAGCGAAAAGTGAAGAGCCACCACCTGAAGATTTATTAACACAAGAAGAATCATCAGCTCCAATTGAAAAAAATAAGGAATTAGGTTCAGACCCTTTGTTAGAAGAAGATGTGGCTGCACAACAAAATAATTTAGAACAAACAGAACAACCACCATCAGATGCTCAACCTGAAATATCATCTCCAGCAGAAGACAAACTTGAAATGGCACAAGCAGAACCCCCTACAGATACAGAAAGTGAACAAAATACTTTGCCAGCTGTTGGAGTTACTGGATCAACAAAAATTCAAAACATAAGATTTGAAGGGGCTGATGGTGCAGGGACTGTTGTGATTGAAAGTACTCAACCTGTTACTTATACATCACGCTTTAATAATCAAACTCAGCAATATATTATTGAACTCTCAGGAGTGAC
Source organism: Bdellovibrionales bacterium (assembly GCA_005793345.1). Lineage (GTDB taxonomy): Bacteria > Bdellovibrionota > Bdellovibrionia > Bdellovibrionales > Bdellovibrionaceae > SXSU01. The sequence continues at coordinate 9,067 of SXSU01000011.1, read as the reverse complement.
ATTGCCAGATTCATTAAAACGACCCTATACAACAAAAGATTTTAAAAGTGATGTGGGCTCAATTGATGCATACCAAAATCCAGGGAGCGATGTAGTTAAAATTGTAGTTCAACTTAGAGAAGGGGCGCAAGAACCTACGATTCAACAAGAGGGTAATAAAATTTTAGTGATAGCAGGTGGAAACATAAATTCAGAAACTGAAGAGCTAAGTGCAAATGATTATGATTTATCAAATAGTAATGAAGCAGATGCTTCTGACTCTGGTGCTGAATCTCTAGAGAGTGGAAAAGGAATTTTATCTAGCGCTAATTTGCAAGAGTTTTTATCTAGCAATATGAAATTTTATGGAAAAAAAATTAGCCTTGAAGTTAAAGACATTTCAGTTCGTGATGCTATTAATTTAATTGCTGAAGAGAGTGGTGCAAACTTAGTAATGACCGATAGTGTGAATGGAAATTTATCTCTCAAGTTAAGAAAAGTGCCATGGGATCAAGCTCTTGTTATGGTTTTACGAGCTAAAAAATTAGGTTATACACGCCAAGGAAACGTATTACGAATTACAGACATCAGTGAGATAAAACAAGAAGAAGACGATGCTTATAAATTTGCTGAAAGTAAAAGAAAAATTGATCCATTGATTGTTCAAATGATTCCCATTAACTATGCTAAAATTGATGAACTTAAAACTCAAGTAAGTACTGTCTTAAGTGAGCGAGGAAAAGTTGTAGCAGATTCTAGAACTAGCGCTATGATAATCACAGATACCGAAGAAGTTTTAGATCGAGTCAAAAAAATGATATCAGGCTTAGATATTCCTCCAGCGCAAATTCTTATTGAAGGAAAAATTGTTGAAGCTAATGAAAGTTTTGAAAAATCAGTGGGTATACAATGGGGAACATCAGGGCAGGATAAGTTTTTAGCTAAAGGTAATAAAGGACCAATTAATTTAACTCCAACTTTATCTATGAAGCCGGGAATAAAAACCAGTGCGTCTATGGGAATAGGATTAAAAATTGGAAATTTAAATTTACTGGGTGATTTAAATTCACTGATTGCACTTGAAGAACGTGAAGATAATGTGAAAGTGATTTCTTCGCCAAGAATTATGACTCTACATAATGTGAAAGCTTCAATTGTACAGGGGAGTCAAATCCCAATTATCGTTGGTGGAGCAGTCACCAATAATGCAAATCTAAATACAAGAACGAGAGATGTAGTTTATAAAACTTTACAAATGCATCTCAATGTAACTCCTCAAGTGGCTAATAATGGAAATGTCATTATGAATGTTGAAATGAAACGAGATTTTCCTGGGGCAGTTAGTGATGATGAAAGTGGAGCTGCACCAATTTTTTCAAGAGAAGCGCAAACAACAGTTATGGTGCAAAGTGGTCAAACGGCAGTAATAGGTGGAATTTATCAAAATGATGCTCGCTCAGGAGAGGGAGGAGTGCCTTGGTTAAAAGATATACCTGTTCTTGGTTTTTTATTTCGCAATGAAAACCAAAGTAAAAATAAAACTGAGTTATTGTTATTTTTAACACCTAGAGTTTTAAAATCAGCTGAAGATCAAAAAATTTCTGAAGATAATACAAATTCTGGAACACAATATGAGTAAGAAAATAAGTTGTTTTTGTAATTTTTTTTGATCAAACTATAAGTATGAGTATATCAATTAAAATTTTAAAATTATTTCTTTGTTCACTATTAATAATACTTTCATCCTGTGCTGGAGATAAGGATGAAGAAGACTTAGAAGTGTCCATTACTCCTTCAGAGGGAACTATCATAAATTATGATATGGAAACTTGTAATTCATTAGAACAAAATTCAGATGCAATAAATCCCACTCGAAAATATGTCACAGGTCCCATCGTTTATTTTTTAAAACTATCTTTAACTTGGAAAAAAAATTACCGTTTATTTATTCAAGAAGTAAACCTTCAATTTGATAATGATAAATTCACAATAAATTGTTCGATACCAACAAATGAATTAGCATCACTGTTTTTATTTTCATCTCTTGTAACTACTGGTACAGCTTTAACAACTGAACAAACAAAAATAGCTGCAAATAAAATAGTATATGATGCTGAGGGTTTTACATCTGCAGGGACAGTTACTTCGTATTCTGGTTGTAAAATTGCGTGTCCAGTCACACTAAAAGATAAAAACGACTTGGAAGTCAGTGGCTCAGGCACTTTGACCGTTCGAGGTACTTCAGAAAAAGAAGATGTTTTTGAAAGAGTAAAAACAAATATTTCAATCAGTATTGTCCCATAACAATCGAAAGGTTTATTAATTATTATTAACTTGAGTTCGGAGATTAAATTTTTCCTCAAGTATAATACATCGAAATCAATTAATATTTAGATTTAAATGGTAAAATAGCAGTTTGTGAAACTTTTGGTAGATAACCGTCATATATACCGCAATTTTTACTAGTAATCCCAGTACACCAAAAATTAAAAACTGTTAATGGATAATTTTGAATGGAAGTATTTATAAGTGGATCTATAGTTGTTAACTCAATCAAAACTTCATTTGTTAACTGATTTATAATAACGCCCGAAGTGTCATTATAAAAAATTCTTATGTTATTACTTTTAAATGTATTACCGTCTCTGAGTGTCACTAAATTTAGGGTAAGAGCATCAAGTTCAAGTTCACCCTTGAGTCTAATATGTGACCCTTCGCTAACAGGATTGCTCAGTTGATAAAGTTGATAGTCATAAGCTAAAAAAGGAACGTTATTTGCCTTTGATCCATCCATTGAATATTTGAAGTCAGGGCATAACTGACAAGTTTGCTCTTCATTTTTATTATCTATTTGAACACTATAAAATCTAACTGGATTATATGAAAAAATTAATTCAGTCATATAGTTAGTAGTATTATCCAACTTACCAAGTTGAATCCCATAAAATGAAATTAAAGAAATCAAACGATCCGCAACAACCTGATCTCCTTTTGTTATCTTTAATAAATACACCAAGTTATTCTGACTATAGGGAGAGTTGGTCGTGCGGTTGGCAAGTTCTTGTAAAGAAGGATATTGTAGTGATATTATTTTCTTTTGCTCACCAATTTGAAAATCAATAGTTCCTACATTATTTACAACAAATTTTTGATTTACATTAGAATTGTTAATAGGGCGAATTTCATAAGTTAAATTTTCAGCAACTTCAAAATTTTGATTTCTCAAAACTTCAAACTCAAAGTAACCTTGTGGATAAGAATTCTCTTTCTGAGAATATATTTGTTGCTTATTAAAATAATTAGATAAAAAACGAATCTTCATTGGACGTACAAGCTTGTTATAAGGCTTAGTGTTTTCTAAATTCTGAGTATTTGGAATTGGCAATAAACTTGAAGTATTAGTTAATATATTATCAACTGTAGAAGTAGTTAAATTCGCATTACTTAATATATTATCAACTGTAGAAGTAGTTAAATTCGCATTACTTAATATATTATCAATTGTAGAAGTAGTTAAATTCGCATTACTTAATACGGACTGATTTTTAAAAATTAAAGGAATTTTAACAACCTGTTGACTTTCATGAAAATATGTAACTTCTAAAAAAATAGATGAGTAATCTGAATTTATTGATTGAGATGAATTTCCAAGGATAACAATTTCTGAAGATTTCATAAAAGGGCTAAGTAAGACTTGCCCTGAAAATTTACCAATCGAAGTTTCAGTTGAAATATTATTACTATTTAATTGGATCAGTTGATAGTTCACTTGGATGGACATGTTTGCTGCAGCTTCTGATAAACTAACAGTTATAGAGTTCTGATTTTCGTAAAAGTTAATTGATTCTTTATCAAATTGAATTAAGCTATTTTTAGTAAAAGAATTAATATCAGTTATTGGAACATTAGTTTTATTTTGTTGGCTGCAATTTTGAAAAAATAAAATAATTGATATAAATACACCTAATGCGAAAGTTTTTAAAAAAAATCTTTTTGAATGGAACAAATTCATAATTAAATTTCTCCTTATTTTTTCCCATAATTTAGAATAACATATTAATTTCACATTCCATAAAAATAAATCTGATTTTTCAATAGGTGTATCTTATTAAGACTTAGATAAATTAACCTTAAATCACATATTATTTATAGCGTTTCACATTGATAACTTTTAATGATGCTATCATGGAATTTTGAATAGATCATTTTGATGTGGATGTTAAAGACATGTTATATATAAAAAAGCGGTAAAATTGAAAAAGTAAATTAAAGCTCGTATCACTTTTGCTATAGTTAGATTGCCATACAGACATGTAAAGAATAGGTAGTTATTTTTTCTTATCAAGCTTGTTGATTTCTTCCTTAAGTTCTTTTCCCACTTTGAAAAAAGGAAGTTTTTTTGGTTCCACTTCGATGATTTCACCCGTGCGTGGGTTTCTACCTTTATAAGCCCCGTACTCTCTATTTACAAAAGAACCAAACCCTCTGATCTCAATTCGGTCGTTTTTCATAAGAGCTTCATTCATGCTATCAAAAATTGTATTAACAACGGCCTCGGCTTTTACGCGAGTTATTCCAGCTTTTTCAGATATCAAATTGATTAAATCGGCTTTAGTCATCAGTATCTCTCCTTGAACTGTTGCTAATGGGCAATTTTGTTTACCCTATAAAATCATTATACAAAATGAAAGACCAGTGACTAGAAAATTATGATGGAGAAATCTCTTTACTCTTTGTGTCATTTGCTAGAGCATCATCTTTAATCTTAAAATGAAAAAAACCAGAATTTTTTAGTATTCTCCCATAAGCATATATAATTGTATCTACCATTTTTTTTGTATCGAATAAATTTGTAACCTTTGTTCTTGCTCTTTCACCAATTGGGATACCTTCTTCAGGTTTAGAAAAAATGGCAATTAATAGTTTTGCTAAACTTTCAATATCTGCTGGACGCAGTAAGAATCCATCGACTGTGTCTTCAATAATATTTGCAATGGCGCTAACTTCAGAACCTATGACAACTTTTTTTTGTGCCATGGCCTCAATCATCGTTGGTTCAAAACCAGTTGTTCTTGCACTCATATTTACAAAGACATCAGCAATTGAAATATAATCTGTAATATCGTGATCTTTGATAGCTCCGACCATTAAAACTCTTTTTCCAAGAGCATGGCTTAGAATATCAAATTCAATTTCTTTCCATCGAGGACCATTACCGATTAATATAAGATAGGCATTTGGTTTTTTTATTGCCACCTTTTCAAAGGCCAGAAGTAAATTTTTCATTTCATCAGTTTCACTCATGTCTGAAATAGTCACAGCAACTTGAGCAGATAATGGAATTCCTAAAGTTAATCGCAAATCTTTAGATTCCGTCCTTGGTGATAAATTTCCTATTTCAATTCCATAGGGAACTGTATACATATGATAGTCTGGGTATAAATAATATCGTTCAAGCATTAATCGTTGTTGAGGGCTTGATACAAATATACCATTTGCAGTACTGAGAAGTTGTCGATCTCCACCATAAAAAGTTGTAATAAATTTATATACAACCGCAATTGCAGTTGTAAGTATTGCCCCAATGGAATCTTGAACCATACCCATTATTGAAACGATTTGAAACATTTGTGTTGCATCAGCATCATAAGCTACAGCAACTCTAAATTTATTTTTTAAAAAACCAATCTCGATACCAGAAGCATCAATGCTATGGACAAGGTGAAAAGGATTTTTTTTATGAAGTTCTTCAAACTTTTCAAGCGCCTGTTTGGCGAATAAACTTCTTTCTTGAGGTTTATCTTCTTGTAAGAAATAAACTTGGACTCCATCTCGAATTATTTCAGAGCGACCAACATTACTTTTACCAGCTAGAACTGTGACATGATGTCCTTTTTGGGCGAGTCCTTTAGCAATAGGCCACAAAAATCCATGATCAGTTGCACGACCAAGAATTGGAAACTTATGGGAGACCAAGCAAACATTGTATGAATCTTTTGAAATAACTGAAGGTGTGAAAGTTGCCATATATTTAAAAGAATGCCTAAAATTAAAAAACAAAGCAATGAGAAATATGGAGTAAAAATCACAGTATGATTATAATTTATTTTTTGTTCCATTATGCATCATTATATTAAATAATATTTATAAATTAGACTCATTTGTTTTCTTTTATAAATTTATATCATTAAATAAATACAACAAGGTAAAATTGTAAATGTGTTAAGATAAAATTTTTTTATTGGAGTTTTTTAATGGTCAAATTTTCAAGTATTTTAATTTCTAAAGTTTATAAAACATTTATATGTTTTTTTATTTTTAACATTATTTTTATTCACTTTTGTAATGCAGATCAATTTCATTATAATACTCATAATATTGGAGAGCGAGCTATTGGTTTAGGTGGAGCATACACAGCCTTATCTGATGACCCTAGTGGAATTTTTCATAATCCAGCTGGAATTATTTTTAACTATGAAAATTATTTTAGTTTAGTGGCATATGTTTATAATTTATCAGAGGTAAAATATAAAAATGCATTAGGCAATAGGGACTATACCATTAAAACTAGCAATCCTAGTTCTAATTTTTTCGGCTTCACGCAAAATTATGGTAAAATTAAATGGGGTTTTGCATTGGTTTTTCCAGAAGATACTAAAGCAGATCAAAATGATTCATTTGATAATTTAAATAATCCGCCAACAGTCGCAGGAAAAGAAACCGCTAAGTCATTAAGTCGTCGTTTACTTGATCAATATACCGAAGGTTTGATTGGGCTTGCCGCAGCCTCGGAGGTTTCAAAGGATTTTACTGTAGGTGTAACTTTTTTTAGTGGATTTCTTACACATAAAACAATTAATACTCAGTATATAGTTTTTAATACTAATACGAGCAATAATAAAAAATATTTTTTCTCAAATGATTTTTATGATCAAATTACATATTTTACATATCCCAAAATTGGTTTTCAATATATGCCAATCCCTAATTGGTCTATAGGTGGTGTCATTGGGAAAAAATTGACTTTTTATTCTAAAAGGGATCGGCAATCTATTCGTACGGCCACAGATATAAATGGCTTGCCAGCAACTCCAACAATAAATGCAGATAATGATGTAATTATAAATTATTATCCTGGTTCTCCAAATATGTTAAGTCCTCTAGAAATAAGTGGGGGAGTTGCTTACTTTCCAGATAAGACAACTTTGTTTTCAGCTGATGTAAAATATTATACTGACGATCCTGAGTTTAAATCATTCACAACTGTTCCAGTGATGAATATATCTTTAGGTTTAGAGTATTATTTTTCTGAACAGCAAGTTTTTAGAACTGGAATTTTTACAAATAATGCAAATACACCAATTTTATCAAATTCCAAAACAAATCAATTGGACCATGTTGATTATGCAGGGGGCTCAATTACTTATTCATTTTTAACGCCGGGCTCAACGTTTACACTTGGTTGCCAATATTCTACAGGAGCAGGAAATGGACAAATCATAGGTGATACGACAATTCAGCAAGCTATTGAAGGTAAAAATGTTTCATTACTTATGAATGCAAGTTTACAATTGTAACAAACAAGAGAATAACGGTGCGTGATTTAGTCTCGCATATATTCGGGAAGCGTTCAGACTCAATCATTAGTAGTTGTTTAAGGATTTAAAAAATGATTTTATTAATTTTAATATTTATTGCTACCACTACAATTGTTTTTTTTGGTTCTTTTATTTATTGGAAAAAAAAATATGAAGAAAAATATCACAATATTGAGTTTTCAGAATTTATTTTAAATTCTCAACAAAAGTGTGGATGGTTTAAAGTAAATTCTAATGGTACAAAATTTATTGTTCACTGTTCAAAATATGTCAGAGAAATGTTGAGTATAAATAAAGATCTCTCATTATCAGAGTTTTTGGATCTGTTTGCATGGAGGTATAACTCAATTCATAATATTAAAGATCAAATTAATTCACTTTTTAAAAGTGGTGAAAGCTTATCAATAACTGAGTGTTTAAATTCCAATAAAAATTTATATTTAGAAGTTCAATTTTCAATAGTTTATTGGATTCATAATAAAGAACCATATTTATTTGGCTCAATTTCTAATAAAAGTAAATATAAAGAATTACAGAAAAAACTTGAATTTGAATTGGAACGAAATTCACACATATCAAAACTTGCAGCACTAGGGGATATTACTGGTTTAATTGTCCATGAAATAAATAGCCCTTTAACGATATTTCTCAGTCAAGTAAAGAAACTGAATCAAATAAAAGTTGATGAAAAAGATGAAAAAACATTTAGTGGAATCAAAGACAAATTACAAAAGGGAGTAGATAAAATTGGATCGATAATGCGATCGATAGATCGATTAGATTTATCTCGAGGAAAAGATATTAAGCAAACAACACCCGTTAAATCTATTATCAATGAAGTAAAAAATAAATTAGGTGAAAAAATTCGAAATGAGGGTATTAATTTAGAAATTTCAAATATAAGTGAGTCTTTAACTTTAGAACTTAAATCTGTACATTTTACAGAAGCAATTTTGGTTTTGATTTCAAATTGTATTGAAGTTTTAAAAGAAATTCCAATTAGTGAGCCCCGTTGGATAAAAATTAATGCTGTAGAAAATGAAATGCATTTGTGTCTTCAGATAATTGATTCAGGGAAAGGAATTTCAAAGGATGAGCAAGAAAAATTATTTAACTCTTTCTACACGACTAAAAGAAATTCAAAAGCTTCTGGACTTGGGTTAACAATTGCAAAATCAATAGTTGAATACAACGAAGGATCTCTAGTCTATAATTCTGAACACCCTAATACTTGTTTTGAGATTTATTTTCCAAAAAATATAGTTATCGGAGCAAAACCAATAAGTCTGATATAATCGCGAAGCGATCAGACTTAATCATTAGCAGAGGAAAAAGAAAAAAAAGAAAAACGGCGCGTGATTATGTCTCGCATATAATCGCGAAGCGATCAGACTTAATCATTAGCAGAGGAAAAAGAAAAAAAAGAAAAACGGCGCGTGATTATGTCTCGCATATAATCGCGAAGCGATCAGACTTAATCATTAGCAGAG